>JAFSMS010000094.1 GCA_017447815.1 Bacteroidales bacterium
GCCGATGTATTCGGCCGTGGCCATTCTCGACATGTTGCTCATTCCTCCATTCTAACAGAGTGTCCAGTATTTGACCAACGGGCCCCGTCTCACTTCCGACCCATTCGCCAAAGAGTGTCCGTTACTATGACCAACTGCGGCTTTGGGGAAGACGAAATTTGGCATTTGCTCCCAGAGGCGTGCTGGAGTAGACTTTGGGCGCTATGGATTCACATCTGCTCAATGTGTTCGTCACTCTCGGCTGGGCATTGCTGGCCGGCCTCCTCATTTTGATGGTTCCCCTGCTCTACCGGAAGGCCAAGTATGCCGACCGCCCACGCACTCGCGTGATTAACGTCACCCTCATGCTTGTGTTCTTGTCAGCGTTTTGCGGACTGGCCTGGTGGCTTTGGACCACCCGGGCGGAACCCAACCTGCAGCCCCGGACACCGGTCGTCGAAGAGCCGCCGGTGGCGGTGGTCGAGCCCTCCTGAGACAACGGCCTGTCCCCTCTCCTGTTCGGGCACGTTTTGCCACCGCGGCAACATGCTGGCGTCTTCTTTCTTCCGCAATGCTCCTCCGCTGCGACCTCCACAACCATTCGTGCCTCTCGCCGTGCGGCTCGCTTGACCAGTCTCCGTCGGGACTGGCGCAGTTGGCGAAGGAGCGGGGATTGGATGTCGTTGCCCTCACCGATCACCATTCCGCCCGCAACACGCCGGCCTTTGCGGAGGCCTGCGCCCGGGTCGGGTTGCTGGGGGTCTATGGACTAGAAGTTGCCACGGTGGAGGAAGTCCACTGCCTGGCCCTTTTCGACACGCCGGACGAGGCCTTGGCCTTCGAGCAAGTGCTTCAACCGCACCTCCCCGCCTTCCCGAACAATCCAGAAAAGCTGGGCGACCAGCCCATTGTCGACGCCGACGACAACATTCTTGGCTTCATGCCCAACTACCTGGGCGTGGCGACGGATATTCCTTTTTCCCAGCTGAGGCCACTGATCGAGGGAGCCGGCGGCGTTTTCTATCCGGCCCATGTCGATCGACCAGCCTTTTCGCTGCTCTCCCAGCTGGGACGGATTCCCGAAGGGACGGGGCCGGTGCTCGAAGTGTCGCGCCATGCCGATGCGGACACCGTGGACAGGCTACGGTCCGATGGCTATGCGGTGGTGGCCGCGTCCGATGCCCATTATCCCGACACGGTGGCTTCGGCCTGGGCGGTCGTCGATGCCGCCGACCGCACTTGGCCCGCCATCTGGGAGGCGATGCGGGCCAGATGCATCACTGCCTTGCACCCGTTGCAGGCAACCGCAGCGGAAAAAACTAGCACTACGCCAATCACCTGAAGCCACCACACCATTTCTAGCGCGGAGCCAAATCATCTGTGGCCGTTTCGGGGGCATTGGCTTGGGCTGGCGGTCGCAGTAAACTGCGTCCCCCGTTGTGCCCCAGCGCGGGACGCAGTTCAGTGCGTCCGTCGGGCTATGCTTTTCATGGGGCCGCTCCAGGCACGATGGCCGCGCACGCGCGAACGAAATCTGTCGCATTGTCCTTGACTTTTCCAAATAGGCATACGTAGATTCGGCCATCGACCGAACCAACGAGGTGATGACATGACAGTTGAGGCCACAACCAGCAGCGAACGGACTAGCCAGAACATACGGGACGCGCATGACAACGCGGCCCTCGCCGCAGCAATCCGCAAGCTGGCCAAGGCGCGCCAAGCCATCCTGCTCGCCCACAACTACACGCGGAGCGAAGTGCAGGACGTGGCGGATTTTGTTGGGGATTCGCTGGAGCTGTCGCGGAAGGCAGCGGCCTGCCAGGCCCCGGTCATCGTGTTCTGCGGGGTGCGCTTCATGGCGGAGACGGCAAAGATCCTGTCGCCAGACTCGATTGTGCTGCACCCGCGGCCTGACGCGGGCTGTCCGATGGCGGACATGGCGACCCCGGAAGCGGTTGCCGACTATCGCCGCGCCCATCCGGGCGTCCTCACGGTGGCCTACGTCAACACCACCGCCGCCACCAAGACCGAAGTCGACATCTGCTGCACGTCTGGCAACGCTGAAAAACTCGTCTCAGGGCTGCCCGCCGATCGCGAAGTCATCTTCCTGCCTGACCAGAACCTCGGGGCCAACACGGCCGCCAAGCTCGGGCGAAAGCTCAATCTCTGGCCGGGGTGCTGCCCGACCCACAACCGCATCCTCCCGAAGCACATCGAGGCCGCACGGGCCGCACACCCCGGAGCCCAAGTTCTGGTCCACCCGGAATGCTTGCCAGCCGTCGTCGAGCTGGCCGACCAGGCCCTGAGCACTGGTGGCATGCTCAAATACGTCCACGCAGCCGATGCCAAGGAGTTCATCATCGGCACCGAAAGCGGACTGCTCCATCGCCTCCGCCTGGAGAATCCGGACAAGGTTTTTTATCCACTGAAGCCGGATGTGTGTTGTCCGAACATGAAGAAGATCACCCTGGAAGACGTCTTGACCTCCCTCTGCAACATGGCCCCGACCGTCGAGCTCGACCCTGACACCATCCGGCGTGCCCGCACCCCCATCGATCGCATGCTCGCGATCGGCTGAGTCCAGGCGAGCTTGTGGTTGTGCCTGCCGGCAGGGATGGCGAAATGAAGAAGTGGATGATTGCCTTTTTGCTGGTGCTCGCCGTGATCGCGGGCGGGGTGGGCGCATTTGCGACGGGCGGAGACGACGAACCTCTGACGGATGACCCCGAACCCATGGTCGTGCTTGGCGAGGAGGATTTGGTCGAGCAGGCCGAGATCTGGCGCAACCAGTTCCGGCGGATAACACCCGGCGAAGGCCCCTTGGTCCAGGACGTCACAAGCGCTTTTGTCGATGTCATCCTCGATGTTTTTCAAAAAGCCGCTACATACACGGGTGATTCCACGGGGATGCCATTGCAATGTCTGAATATTATTGCGGAAAAGCCTTTGTTCCCTTGGTTTTCCAAAACTGTCGTTGAAATTCGTTATCAACCTGGTGTAGACTACAATCATCCCTGCTGCCAAAATAGCAGCGTGATATCCTATCTGATGGAATGATGGATTCTCCCAATGATGTCAACATATTTCAGACAGAAGTCAAAAGCCGGGGAGGCTCCACGTCTGTCGCAAGAGAAGAGGAGGGACGCAAGGTATCAAACCTCTATTTCGATGTGAATGCGGTCATACGCGTACCTGAGATGCAGAATGATGGTCATCGTGGCCCTGAAGTGGACACTCCGTTTGATGTCCGTGTAATGCATGAACTACTTGGGCATACAGCATTCTGGTTTTCAGGAGAACCTTGGGAGCATCCACGCGAGCCGTGGAATGAATATGATTCTGACGATCCTCAAGTGGATCCTATTCTTGAGCGAGAAAATGAATATCGTATCTGGAAAGGTTATCCACGCCGCTATCCGAAATATTGGCGCCATTGAGGGACATGAAAGGTTTGAAAATGAACGCTAAACAACAGTTGTTGTTATGTTGTTGCATCATGTTGCCGCTGGCTTTGGCCTGCACCACTCCACGGCATCCCCGGCCTTTGCCCGGAGAGGAGAGGATTCTCGTTTTGCCCGGTGGGGCGGAGATGCCCATGATTTACTGTCCATCTGGCACCTTCCTCATGGGGAGTCCTGAAGACGAAGAGGGGCGCTCCGAAGACGAAACCCTTCACATGGTCACGTTGTCTTCCGGCTTCTGGCTGGGAAAGACCGAAGTGACGCAGGCGCAGTGGTGTAGCGTTATGGGATGCGATCCCTTGGAGGAACCTAGTCTACTGAATTGCAAATAACTTTACCGTTCTGGTCCCCTTCGGTGGCGCAAGGGGGAACCAAGGGGTGCGGCGGAAGGCCCAATGCGCGTCTTGCCGGGTTGATTTTGCGCAGGATGTCCAGCCCTTCGGCGTGCC
>JAFSMS010000095.1 GCA_017447815.1 Bacteroidales bacterium
CATGGGACTGATGGCCCTGGGGCTCATTCTCTGGGCCGTCTTTGTGGCTTTGGACGCATCGGCCGGTAAAAAAATCCGCGAAGAACAGGACGCCCTGAAAGGCAAGACTCCAGACAGCGCCTCCGAACCGGCCGGAGCACCGGACGAAACCTTCCGCTTCTCCGATGTCCTGAAGGTGCTGGGCAACCGGAACTTCTGGCTGCTGGCCCTGCTGTGCGTGCTGTTCTACAGCAGCGTGATTGCCTTCAAGAAGTTTGCCGGGGCCATCCTCATCCCCCGCTTTGACATCCCCGCCCAGACGGCCGGCTGGATGATTTCCATGCTGCCCTTTTCCACCGTCATCTTCGCCCCGCTGTTCGGCATCCTGGTGGATAAAGTGGGCCACGGAACCCGCTGGATGATTGCGGGCGCCTTCCTGGCCCTGATTGCCCATGCTCTGCTGGCCTTTGCTCCGGCGGGCGTGCCGTTCTGGGGCTATCTGGCCATGGTGTTCCTGGGCTTCGGCTACTCCCTGGTGCCGGCGGCCCTGTGGCCTTCCGTCCCCAAGATAGTGCCCGACAAGGTGCTGGGAACCACTTTTGCCTTGGTGAACTGGGTGCAGAACCTGGGTCTCCTTACCTTCAAATGGATTTCCGGCGTGGTGCTGGGAACCGGAGCGGAAGGGCCCGTCCACGTGGAAATCATGTTCACCGTGCTCTGTGTGCTGGCCGTGTTGGTGGCCTTCCTCTTCCGTGCCAATGCCGTCCGGCATCCCGAACTGGGGCTGGATCAGGCAAATAACTGACATCTCGGCAAATTTTTTGCATTATTATTTGGCGGATTGAAAAATCCGCCTTATATTTGCAGTGTAATAGGATACTAATACAGTACAAAATGGCCCTCATCGAGCTCACAGACATCAACAAGACCTATAACAACGGGCAGCCCCTGCACGTGCTCAAAGGCATCAACCTGCAAATTGAGCGGGGAGAATTCGTGTCCATCATGGGTGCCTCGGGCTCCGGAAAATCCACCCTCCTCAACATCCTGGGCATCCTGGACAATTACGACACCGGCGAATACTGGCTGGACGGCAAGCTCATCAAGGACCTGACCGAAAAGCAGGCGGCGGACTACCGCAACCGGATGATCGGCTTCGTGTTCCAGAGCTTCAACCTCATTAACTTCAAGACGGCCGTGGAGAACGTGGAGCTTCCCCTCTACTACCAGGGTGTCCCGCGGAAAAAGCGGCACGAAATGGCCATGGAATACCTGGAGAAGCTCGGGCTCACGGCCTGGGCCTCCCATTTTCCCAACGAGATGTCCGGCGGCCAGAAGCAGCGCGTCGCCATTGCCCGTGCTCTCATAACCAGCCCGCAGATCATCCTGGCTGACGAGCCCACGGGCGCGCTGGATTCGAAGACCAGCGTCGAGGTGATGCAACTCCTCAAGCGCCTGAACCAGGAGGAAAACATCACCATCATCGTCGTCACCCACGAAAGCGGCGTCGCCAACGAAGCCGACAAGATAATTCACATCAGCGACGGCATAATAGGGAAGGTGGAGGAGAATGTAAAGCATGACAACTGGAATTCGGCACTTATCAAGTAGTTATGAGAGACCTTTTCGGAGAGATATATAATTCCATCCGCAACAACAAGCTGCG
>JAFSMS010000096.1 GCA_017447815.1 Bacteroidales bacterium
GGCTTGGAGAAGCATTTGGCCCGGACAGGGGCCGGGATCTTCTCCACGGCCGTAAGCGCTGCCATGAACTTGGCCCTGAACATGTCGCCGAGGGCCTTCACGGGGAAGAGGAACGGCTCCTTCCCGCCGTCCTTGACCTGCGGGAGCGTCTTCCACTTCCCCTTGGACAGGTCCCGTCCTCCGCCGGGGACGATGCAGTGCAGGTGGGGATGGAACACCAGGTTGCTGCCCCAGGTGTGCAGCAGGGCCGTCATCCCAAGCCTTACACCGGCCTTCTCGCCGAAGGCGTCCAGCGTATCCCATGCGGCGTGGAAGAGTGCCGCGTATGCCTCCTCCTGGTGGCTGAAGATGAACGGGTTCAGCACGTCCGGGACGGTGAACACCACGTGGAAGTAGGTCTGCGGAAGGAGTTCCTCCTTGCGCGAGAGGAGCCACGCCTCCCGCTGGGCGTATTGGCAGCGGGGACAGTGGCGGTCCCGGCAACTGTGGTAGAGCGTGTGCTCCCCGCCACATTCGGGACACACCGTCACGTGCCCGCCGAGGGCGGGCGTGCGGCAGTCGCGGATGTGCTGGAGCACGGTGGCGACGTGCGCGGTGGGATGATACCGCGCGGCCCAGTCCGGGCCGAACCGGACCAGGGCTTCGGATATGCCGCCCTCCACGGCTACTTCACTGGGAAGATCAGGTCCGTGGGACCCACCCAGCGGGTGTCATACGGCACCGTGGCGACGTTCAGGTAGCGGGCTGTCGTGCCCAGGTTCGTGTGGCCCAGCCACTGCTGGATGTTGCGGATGTCTATCCCGTGCTCAAGCAGGTGGGTCGCGAAGGAATGCCTCAGGGTATGGCAGTGGACGTGCTTGATGATGGAAGTCCGCTTCACGGCCTTCTCCAGCACTTTCGATGGCCATGCATAGGGCATCTGCATACCAGCGCTCCTTTCGAAGACATAGCGTGCGGGATGGAAGGTCTCCAGGTAGCGCCGCATGACCTTCTGCATGTTCACCGAGAACGGGACGTACCGGTCCTTGCGACCCTTGGCCTGGCGGATGAGGATGCATCCCCGGTCAAAGTCCAGGTCGCTCAGTTCCAGGACCAACGCCTCTCCCTTCCGCAATCCGCCGTCATACAGGACGCCCATGAGCGCCTTGTCCCGCAGATCCGGCGTATTCCGCAGCAGTTCGCGCACTTCAGGAACTGACAAGACCACCGGCAGGGTCTTCGGCTTCGGGATGGGCGGATTCGCCCCAAAAGGGCATTCCAGACCGAACACCTTGAAGTATTTCCGCACGGAGAACACCGCATGCTTCATGTGGGAACCAGAAGCCTTCTTGTCCAGCAGCAGGTTGTAGTAGTCCGTGTACTCCTCGCCACTAATCTCCTCGGGAAGACGACTGAAATGAAGGCACAAAAGCGCCAAGTGGTGGGAATAGTTGAAGATTGTTTGCGGACTTTTCAGCTCGCCACGCAATCTTTTCACAAAAAGTTCGTACCTTGCGGCGAAGGACGGTACGCACTCCATCGCGGAGGCAATCTTTGACTGTCTTTTCATACTGATATTGTTTAAAATGGAATTGCAGTTCCCGTTTTATTACAATATCAGTATTTTTTTGCAATCTACCGCATCAGACTTCCGGCAGCCTCAGCTGACGCTCCCCGGCAGGGGTTCGTACAACTGGCTTAAGTCCAACGGGTTCAGAATCTACGGTGCCGTAATAGACGGGATGAAAGGTCTGGCCAAGGCGCTCTACCCACTTCCTGTTCAGCTTTGCCAGTTCCACCAGATGCTGACCGTCCGGCACTACCTCACACAA
>JAFSMS010000097.1 GCA_017447815.1 Bacteroidales bacterium
CTCATACATAAGATAACAGTATTTTTATCAAAACAATATTATCAAAAGTAGTGTTGAAAATCAGAAAGTTATAGGAACTGAGAGGAGGGTACTTTGGATAATCTTTTACTTGCGATAAGACAGTCTTATTTTATCCTTGTCTTTATCGGGGGCATGATATAATGTATCTCTATTTTGAGACCATAAATAGCGACTATTTCCAACAACCGTTACAAGTCCCGTATAAGTATCACGAGTTGCCCATTCACCATTCTTATCCATGGTGAAGATTGTAGAGCCACCAATTCTATGATTTTGGCCAGCAAACACATGATGAACTTTACCATCATATATATAAAAAATTCCTGGGAAGCCTAAGGTCTTATCGGGAACAAATACGCCGTCAAATTCTGGTGTTGAAGACAGCATTACTTCTTTCTTATTAATCTTAGCATAACTGATTTTTTCATATGCATTCTTATTCTTTAGACGCGCTTCTTTTTCGATTTCTGGGCGAGAACAAGCAAAAATGAGTACAATTATTCCAATAAACTCAAAAACTTTTTTTAAAAATCTATAATACATAATCGTATAATTTGAATAGGCCTATATCAGATTTCTGTTAATTCGTAAAGATGGGAGCCGCCGGGAAGTTGGTGAAAAACACAAGGATATTCATGTCCAATTTCCAGGTGAAGTGCGTCGATAAAGCATTCACTGATGTTTCGATAATGGCGAATTGTTGGGCCGAAAGGTCTGGAATCATTCGCATAAGTACGTAGGCAACCTTCCTTTCGTAAATCACGAAATTGAACATAGACTGCAGTCGCTTGATGTCTGCAATCATACGCCGGCCCGTCGATAATATCAAAAGCCATTCTATTCCTTGTTGGGACAACTCTTAGTCTTGACATGGTTATTATTTGCCTTTGAATTAATCTTTAGTACTAATCTCTGCTTCTGATATAGCTTTCTGCATTTCTTTTCGCTTCTCCTTGTCCTCAATTGTTGAAGCGGCTACTCTGGCTTGAGCGAAATCTCCTATGGAGATTAGATATAATACTTCAGACGTTGATACTAGGTTTCTGTCAGAGTATGTCTCTGCGGCATTTCTGGCACCCTGATAGTCCCCTTCTTGAAGGTACTGTATTACAATTTCGTGCGACTTTCGCTCGCCCTTGATACCATTATGAACAACAATTCCCATGAGAATAAACGCGATTATTAACCCAATAAATACCTTCGTATCATGGCTTATTTTCCTCTTCTCTTTATTCAGCCGTAATGAGTATTGTTCAAGTAGGCTTTTTATGCTAGCGTCATCTGTTGCAATCCTTTGTAGAGCATTATATGCTTGAGTATACCTTCCGTACCATGCCTTCTTTATATCCTTCCCCATCCAGTCAGATGTGTCCGTAGAAATATAATTTGAGTATGAGAACTCAAGCATTTGTGACAATCCCTCTTTTGTAACCGGCATAGTAAAAGTGTTGATAACACTCAACTTTCTATCATGTATAGCTCTTTCTTCTGATTGGAGGAGGGAATCAATTGTATTACGTTTGGAAGCGGAAGACGAATTCGTCGCATTCAGCAATGCTTTTTGGAAACTTGCTATCCATTCTCGAGCTTCTGAACTCGCCACATTTTCTTTTTGGAGGATATACCCACATTCAGGACACTGTAACAAAGTGTCTGAAATAATAGCCCCGCAGTTTGGACATCTCGTCCTCTTTTCTTGCGTATGTTCAACATTACTATGACTAGAGAATGTTGTCTCGAGAATCATCTCTATTTCGTCTACATCTTCTCCAAGCTTTTCAGCCTTCCGAAGGATGATTTCTTTTTGCTTATCGGTTAACTCGCCACTTTCTTTGGCGAGATTAATTAGCTTTTCAATATCAGGGTGCATAGTTATTATTTGTTTAGCGATTCCAACTGCGGAACTCCCAAAGAAGGGGTGACAGACCTGTATTCTCTTTGATTCGGGAACATAATGCCCCTTGGTAGGAGATATACTCTTCCTTGGTCATCCGGCTCCATCGATTTGCCGGACGCTCCAGTCCAAATTCCTCGAGCGCCAAATCAAAGACAATGGAATCAATCGGCACATGGAGGCATTCAAAATAGCCTTCTGTCTGCGTACAATCAACGACAGACAAATACTTCATAGTCATATTAACCCATTTCTGAGCTTGCCCATAGTGGAAATGAATGCCGGAATCATTGTATTTTTGACAAATGGCCTCACAAAGTTCTGAATGCCATGAATCAAACATTTCTTTGTCAAAAAAACCGTGTTTGGACAACTTTATAATCTGGTCTTTTATCATCTTTACACTTGTCTGTCGCAACAATGCTTTCTTCTCTTCCGTAATATCCTGCGTCTTCTTATATTTGATAGTTCGATTCAAGTCCAAATAGGCTGAATTTACAGCTGTATATATCGGATCGTCAACATCCCCGAAATAGGCAATTAAAAGGTAGTACGTAATATCCTGGGGCGTCAGTTTATCTAGCTTTTTCACCTTCAAAATGGATTAAATGTGATTATGCCCTTAATGATTAATTCTTATCCGCCTCTGGAATGAGCTATCGCTCTCAAAAAAATATACTAATGCGTCAATCCAGCCTAGAAACAAAGGAATCATTGTCCAACTAAAAAGTAAATAGAGAATGCCGCTCTTAGTGTTTCCGAGATAAAACTTATGTATCCCTAATCCTCCAAAAAACAATGCCAGAAGACTTGCCACTAACCTACTCTTATTATTCTCCGAAACCGCATCTGAAAGAGTCTTTATAGGACCACTTTCTGTTATTGTGCTCTTTGTTGAATCCGCCGACCTGCTATTTGAAAAAGCATAGCTTGCAACATCGCGTATTTGGCCAAAGACATTTTTGCTATCAGACTTGGCTTCACACTTCCCATCGTTTTGAACTTCATGTGGATATGGGGCAGTTACCTCTATATCATTTTTGTCGGCAGATTCCTTTTTCTGTTTCAGATTCTTTTTATATGTTAAATCCAAGACTAATTCGACCTCATCGGGATCCTCGCCCAAGGCAACAGCTTTATTTCGAATGATCTCACGCTGGCGGGGTGTAACCGTATCACCTTTAGCGGCTAAAACAATCAGCTTTTCAATATCCGGGTGCATCTTGAAATCTATTAAAGGGATTGCAAAACCGCCTTGCTGATAGAAATTACTGCCGGCCAAAATAGTTTATTTGTGCAGCCAAAGTCTTTGAAGCGACTGGCAAGTTCACTCATCGTCATATCAGGATGCTCTTTTACATATTTACAGAATGCATTCCATTTTTCAGCCGAGAGTACATATTGAGACTGCATTCTTGCATGTTCATTACTCATCGACAGAATGACATCAGCAAAAACCCAAGTATGGAATGGATACTTGCTCCTTCCTCCATATTTCTCGATATTCACCGGTTTGCATTCCTTTGCTTGCATTTTAATCCACCTCCTGGCTTTGTTAAAAGCAACCAATTTCAAGTCTTTACAGTATTTCTTTCTCATGGGATGCGTTAATTTGAATGGTTAATTGTCCTTCTACTTTGATAGACCCATACGATATGATCCAGATGCCGGGGAGTCATACCCGGATAGTCTTTGGACAGTTCTGAAGAGGCATGGCGGAACAGAGCCTTTATCTGTTCATCCGAAAGATTCTGTTCTCCCGTTGCATTTGCAGAGAACGCACGGATATGACGGTCTACCTTGACATCGTTACTGTCGCCCACCAACATATAGAGATAACTAAGTGTTGCCGGGCCAATTCCCCGAATTCCGGAAAGCGCTGCCTCCAAATCAGGATTATCAAATTGCTCCTGCATATCTTGATAAGTCTCAATGCCACAATTTCGGAAGACTTGAAGACATTCACTGAAAACGGCGGATTTCAACCGACCGGAGACCTCTTGATGATTACCGACAACATCGGCCAACTGTTCCGGAGACATACCCTGAAGCAACTCAAGCATTTCCGAAACCGTTATCTGACAGTCTCGGGATGGACATTTTGCAATAGCCCTACTATCTAGTCCATAGTGATTGCAAAACCGATTGATGGTATGGATAACGGAAGTATAGTTGGCTTGAGCGGAAAAAGTAGCATCCAGCACACTCAAGGCCATGCTGTTGTAGTACCCGAAGTCCGGAACGGTGAAATCGAGGACGCTTTTGCAGTACAATAAGAAAAGAAGTTCCATGCTATGAAATCTTTGCATACAAAGAAAAAACATAGGCGTAAGTCAATCAAGTTCACATTGGTTCATTTAGCTCTATGCGGAATGATTCTGCAGAACATGCCCCGGGAGCCCCTATTCTCCACTCCATGTAATGAGTTTCAAGCCGGGCGTACTTATATTGCGAAAATTTTCGCAACGAAAATTTTCGCAATGACTGCCCCGCCCCTACCGGTCCAAAACCAGGACAGGGTATGGGCGAAAACGCCCCGTTTTGACCCTACCCTACCATCGGCGCGGACCCCTAGCGGCACCCATATCCCCTCCATCGACCCCCATACCTGCCGCACCCATGTCCGATGTGCAAAAAAATGACTATATTTGTACTATGACGGACATTTTCCAGGGACTGAATTCGCGCCAGCGGGAGGCCGTAGAGGCCACCGAGGGGCGCATCCGCGTGGTGGCGGGTGCCGGGACGGGCAAAACCAAGGCCCTGACGCACCGCTATGCCTACTTGGTGAATGTCCTGGGCATCGACCCGGCCAACCTGCTGTGCCTCACCTTCACCAACAAGGCTGCGGCCGAAATGCGCAGCCGCATCGCCGCCATGGTCCACAGCGGGGACTACAACGACTTCGTGTGCACCCTGCACGGCTTCTGCGTCAAGTTCCTTAGGAAGGAAATTTACCGCATCGGCTTTCCCAAATCCTTCACCGTGCTGGACGAGGAAGACAGCAAGGCCATCGCCAAGCAGGCCATGGACGAGTTGGGACTCAAGCGCACGGAAAAGACGGTGAAGCAGTTCCTGGATGCCATCGGGGCCGAAAAAGCCCTCAACGGCTACATCCAGACGTATATGCTGCCGGGCAGTGTGGTCTCCGATGAAATGCGCCGCACTTCCCGCCTGGCCGCCTATGTGAGCCGCCAGATGAAAAACTACGCGCTGGACTTCGACGACCTGATGAACGTCACCAAGTACATCCTGGACCGTTTTCCGGATGCCTGCGAGGAGTGGCAGACCCGCCTCAACTACATCATGGTGGACGAGGCGCAGGACTGCAACCTGGACGACTGGGACCTCATCGAGCGTCTGAGCGCCAAACACCGGAACCTCTTCATCGTGGGAGACCCCGACCAGGCCATCTACGAGTGGCGCGGCGCCCGGCCGGACCTTTTTGTCAATTTCGCGGCCGACAAAACCATCATCCTGGACGAGAACTACCGCTCTACGCCCCGTATCCTGGACGTAGCCAACAGCGTCATTTCTAACAACCAGAACCGCATCCCCAAAGACCTCTTCACCCGCAAGGCCGAGGGCAGGGCCGTCATTCACTTCCACGGCAAAAGCGAGAAGGAGGAGACCGAATGGATTGTGACGCAGATCAAGCGCCTGCTGGAAGGCGGCGCCCGCGTAAGCGACATCGCCATCCTCTACCGCAGCAGTTACCTTTCCCGCGCCCTGGAGCAGGAACTGCTCAATGCCCACCTGGAATACACCATCTGGGGCGGCACGCGCTTTTTCGAACGGCGGGAAATCAAGGATGCGCTCAGTTATTTGCGCCTTGTAAGCAACCAGGACGACGACCTCTCCTTCGAGCGCATTATCAACGTGCCTTCGCGCAAGCTGGGCCGCAAGTTCCTGGACGGCATCCGGGCCCTGGCCGACGAAAGGGGCATCTCGCTCTACAGCGCCCTCCAACTGAACGGCGATGCCAAATCGGCCCCCTTTGTGGAACTTATCGAGGATGCCAAGCGGTTTGCGCTGGAAAACCGGGTGAGCGACCTTCTGAACCGCCTGCTGGACCGTTCCGGCTACAAGAAAATGGTGCGCGAGGACCAGGACGAGGACCGTCTCGAGAACCTGGACGAACTCCTCTCCAGCATCCGCTTCTACGAGAGCGTGCGCACCCCGGAAGAGAGCACCCTGGCCGATTACCTGCAGGACATCGCCCTCTACACCAACGACGACCACCGCAAGGACACCCCCACCATCAAACTCATGACCATCCACCAGGCCAAGGGGTTGGAATTCCCCTATGTCTTTGTCACAGGGCTTTCGGAGGGCATTTTCCCCAACATGCGCAGCATCCGCGAGGGCAAGAAAAACGGCGAGGAAGAGGAGCGCCGGCTCATGTATGTGGCCATCACCCGCGCCCAGAACGCCCTGTTCCTGACAGAGTCGGAAGGCTTCAACATATCCACCAAGATGACCAAGTACCCTTCCCGTTTCCTCGCGGAAATCAAACAGAACCTGATGGTTACGGAAGGCGTAGTCCCGGAGGAACTCTGGAAGGGCACCCGGGGCCTCACCCACGTACTGGACCAGGAAGATTTCAGTGCCGAGCGGGCCGCCTATGCCTCCCCCTTCAAGGTGGGAGACATTGTAACGCACCCTGTCTTCGGGGAGGGTGTCATCGTAGCCGCCAATAAAGACTACACCAGTTTCGACGTCCAGTTTGACAGCGGCGCCATCAGGACACTGCGCGCCGGCTTCATCTCCCTGGCCGACTTGCCCTGATTTCATACAAAACAGTAACTTTGTCAACTATTACGCACTAATCAATACACCATGAAAAAACGTTTCCTCCTGGCGGCCCTCCTTCTGGCCGTCCTCCAACCGATGAAGGCCGATGAAGGCATGTGGCTGCCGGCCCTGATTTCCCAGCGTATCGGAGACATGCAGGCCAAGGGCCTCCGCATCAGCGCCGAAGAGATTTACAGTGTCAATCAGGCCAGCCTGAAAGATGCCGTGGTGCTCTTCGGCAGCGGCTGCACCGGAGAACTGGTGAGCGACGAGGGGCTCCTGTTTACCAACCACCACTGCGGCTACAGTTTCATCCAGCGGCATTCCTCCGTGGAGCACGACTACCTGAAGGACGGTTTTTGGGCCCTGAACCGCTCGGAGGAACTGCCCAACCCCGGCCTTACCGTCCGTTTCCTGGAAAGGATGGAAGATGTGACCGCCGCCGTCCTCAAAGGCTACAAACCCGCCAAGATGGACGAAGAGCAGCGCCAGGCCCTCATCAAGAAAAACAGCGACAAACTGAAGGCCGATGCCGTCAAGGGAGGAAACGGCCTCAAGGCCAGTGTGGAAGCCCTCTATTATGGCAACCAGTACTTCCTCTTCGTGTTCCGCGAGTACAGGGACGTGCGCCTGGTGGGCGCTCCCCCCTCCTCCATCGGCAAATTCGGCGGAGAGACCGACAACTGGATGTGGCCCCGCCACACCGGTGACTTCTCCATCTTCCGCATCTACGCCGGAGCGGACAACATGCCGGCCGATTACAGTGAGGCCAATGTCCCCTATCGGCCCAAAAAATCCCTGAAAATCTCCCGTGCAGGCGTGAAGGAAGGCGATTTCACCTTTGTTTACGGCTGTCCGGGCAGCACCCAGGAATACGTGCATTCCGCCCTGGTGGACTATGTGGCGAACGTCTCCGACCCGGAAAAGATAGCCCTTCGCACCACCCGCCTGGAACTCATGAAAAAGCATATGACGCAAAGCCAGAAAGTGCGCATCCAGTACTCCAGCAAATATGCCGGCGTGGCCAATGCCTGGAAGAAGTGGCAGGGCGAAGAAAAAGGCCTGCGGAAAAACAATATCGTAAAGGCGAAGCAAGCCTACGAAGCCCGCTTCGAGGAGTGGGCCCGCGGTTCCCGCTATGAAGGCATCACCGACCGGCTGACACAGTTATATGCCGCGCGGAATCCCCTCTACCGCGCCTATGAGTACTACCGGGAAAGCGTTCTCACCATCGAGCGGCTTCAGAAGGCCGTCAATCCCCGCTTCAACACGAAAGACTACTACCAGCCCATCGACGAAGAAATCTTCGTGGCCATGATGTCGGCCTTCGACAAGTCCCTGGATGACGTTTACAAGCCCCCGTATTTCCTCGAAAAACGTGCCCAATACGGCTCCATGGAAGCCTGGAAGGATGCCGTATTCGCCGACGACAATGAGGCAAAAGCCCTCTCCGATGCGCTGAACGACCATTTTTCCACCGCGATTGTCCCGCCGGTGAACCAACTTAACCAGAGCATCAACCTGGTGTATCGCGACTACATGCAAGGCCAGATGGAATTTGAGCGTGAACGCACCTTCTACCCGGACGCCAACCTCACCCTTCGCGTCGCCTACGGCCATGTGGAAGGCTATCGGCCGGCCGATGCCATTTACTACCGCCCTGTTTCCACGCTCCGGGGCATCATCGAGAAGGACAATCCGGACATCTTCGACTACAATATCCCCCAGACGCTGCGCGACATCTATGCCCAGGGCGGCCATGAGAACCAGCCCGTGTGCTTTTTGGCCACCAACCACACCACCGGCGGAAACTCCGGCTCGCCGGTGCTGAATGCCGACGGCAACCTCATCGGCATCAACTTCGACCGCGTATGGGAAGGGACGATGAGCGACCTGGCCTTCGACCCTGAGATTTGCCGCAACATCTCCCTGGACGTGCGGTACATCCTGTTTATAATAAAGGAGATAGGCCATGCGGACTATCTCCTCGACGAGATGAATTTCGTAGATTAGATTTCGAAGGAATCGATTTCCTTCACCAGTTTTCCAATGATGGACATCTTCATGTCGTAAAGGGCATCGGAGATGTCCACTTTGTAATAGTGGGGATTGATGAGACGGCGCTCTGCAGGCGAGAAATGCTGGAGATTGTCCTTGTAGAAGGCCTTCTTCGTCTGGAGGTCATAGTACGGGGCGATGCGTTCGCCGTTTTTTACCGACTGCAGCTGGAGCGGACGGGCATCGTACTGGCCTTCCTCGAAGGTCTTGGTCTTGAAGGAGTCATATTCGTCCCGGACGGTGATGGTCTTGCCCTGCTGGATGGCCAGGTCCATGGCGTCTCCCCGGAGGCAGGTGACATCGGCCTTGAAGACATAGCCGTCCAGGGAATCGCCCTTTTCCTTGTCCTGGGCCGACAGGCGCCAGGTGATCTGGAAGCCGGGGTTGATGAGTTTGATCTTGTCCTCGGAGCGTTTGAGCACGGGCTCTCCGTCTATCTGGACCAGTTTGTACACATTGCCGAAGCAGGGGGCGGCCTTGGAAGTGGCGATGGCGTCGCCTACACCGTAACTGTCGATCCGGGCGCCCTGGCGCTCCAAGTCGGTAATCAGGTATTCATCCAAGCCGTTGGTGGCGAAGATTTTACACTTGGCAAGCCCGTGTTCGTCCAAAATGCGGCGCACCTCCTGCGAGAGGTAGGCAAGGTCTCCGCTGTCCAGGCGGATGCCGTAACCGGGGGCATAGTTGTCATCGATGCCGTTTTCCCTGAAGGAACGGATGGCGTTCTTGACACCGCACTTGAGCGTGTCATAGGTATCGATGAGGAGGATGATATTTTCCCCGCGATGGGTCTTGATATAATCCGTAAACGCCTTGTGCTCCCCCTCCACGGTGCTGCCGTAGGAGGTAATGAAACTGTGGGCCATGGTGCCGGTGGAAGGGACGCCGTTGAAAGCGCCCGTGAGGATGTTGGAGGAACTGGCGCAGCCGGCGATCTGGGCCGCCTTTCCGCCATAGACCGCCGCCCAGGGACCGTGGGCGCGGCGGGAGCCGAACTCGCTCACGGGTTTGTCGGTGGACCGGCACACGCGGGATGCCTTGGTGGCCACGGCCATCTGGTGGTTCAGGATGCACAGCATGGGCGTTTCCAGCACCTGGGCCTGGATGAGCGGCGCCACAACGGTGACGACGGGCTGATTGGGAAACACGATCTCCCCTTCCCGCATGGTGTAGAGGTCGCCCGTGAACCGCATGGTGCTCAGATACTTGCGAAACTCCTTGTATTCCTCTCCGGGAAGGAATTTCTCGTAAAAGCCTTCCGGCTCGGTTCCCAGACTTTTCACCATTTCAATCACTTCCTCCGTTCCGCTCACCACGGCCCAGTTGTTATTCTCCGGAGCCTTGCGGTAAAAGAGGTTGAACACGGCAATCTGGTCTTGTTTTCCACAGTCCAGATAGGACTTTCCCATGGTGTACTGGTACTTGTCCGATACGTAGGCGATATTGATTTTGTTCATGGTACTGATTATATGAGGGCGATGCCTTCTTTTTCCATGGTTTCGAGGGTTTGCAGATGCCCCTCTTTCGTGACATAGGCGATACAGTCCTTGAGGACGCTCACCTTGAAACCGGCGTTCTGCAGATCCCGGGCCGTATTGTACACGCAGAATTCGGTGGCGATGCCGCAGACGACCACATGACGGACAGCCAGTATTTCCAGCACTTCCCGAAGGCTCTGGCCGGCCGGATTCCTGCCTTCGAAACCGCTGTACTGCTCCAGGTTCGGATCCTCTCCCTTGAAGAAACTCAGGTCTTCGTCGGCATAAGGGGCCAGGGCTTCATGGATATCGGCCCCGTGGGTGCCCTGCACGCAATGAGGCGGCCAGGGCCCGCCCTGGGCCCGGAAGGAACAGTGGTTGGCAGGATGGTGGTCCCGGACAAAAAGAATGGGAAAATCCGAACCGTCCGGAATCTTCTTCAGATAGTCGAGCGTATTGGCCATGGCTTTATCGGCCTCCAGGCAGGCCATGCTGCCGTCAATGAAATCGTAGAGCATATCTACGACAATCAGCGCGCTGTCTTTCATCTAAACACTATTTTTTACAAATATAGCAGAAAATTGCGTATCTTTGCCAGGTATGATTACTTTTGAACAAATCAAGGACCTGCAGGAGCGGATGGCTACGCTGGAGGCCTGTCTGGATATTGCCGGCAAGCGGAAAGAGGTTGCGGCCAAAACGGAGCAGACCCTGGCTCCGGACTTCTGGAACGACCCCAAGCAAGCAGAGGCTTTCCTGAAAAAGCTTTCCGGTGTAAAATCCTGGGTAACAGACTTCGACAAGGCCAGAGGCGAGGTCGAAGACCTGGAAGTCCTCTACGATTTTGCCAAAGAAAGTCTTTCCGGGGCCGATGATGAAGCCGTCGAGACGGCCGAAACCCGCGAACTGGACCAGGCGTTTGCCTCGGCCACCGCATCGGTGGAAGCCCTGGAACTCCGCAATATGCTGGGCGGCGAAGGGGACAACCTGGGCGCCGTGCTCACCATCAATTCCGGCGCCGGCGGCACGGAAGCCAACGACTGGAGCGCCATGCTCATGCGTATGTACACCCGCTGGTGCGAGCGAAACGGCTACAAATACACCATCACCTCCCTGCTGGAAGGCGAAGAGGCCGGCATCAAAAGTTGCACCATCGAGGTGGAGGGAGACTATGCCTACGGCTATCTGAAGGCCGAAAACGGCGTGCACCGCCTGGTGCGCATCTCTCCTTTCAACGCCCAGGGGAAGCGCCAGACCACCTTCTCCAGCGTATTCGTTTATCCGCTGGTCGATGACAGCATCAACATCGAAATCAACCCCTCCGACCTGGAATGGGACACCTTCCGCAGCGGCGGGCACGGCGGGCAGAACGTCAATAAAGTGGAAACCGGCGTCCGTGTTAGGCACATTCCTTCCGGCATCATGGTCGAGAACACGGAAACCCGCTCCCAGCAGGACAACCGCCAGAGAGCCCTCCTTATCCTGAAGTCCCGCCTGTACGATATCGAACTGAAAAAGCGCCAGGAAAAGCAGGCCGAACTCGAAGGACAGAAAATGCGCATCGAGTGGGGCTCCCAGATCCGCAATTATGTCCTGCACCCGTATAAACTGGTCAAAGACCTGCGCACCGGCTACAATACGGCCGACACGCAGGGCGTTCTGGACGGAGACCTGAACGAATTCATGAAAACCTATCTGATGGGTAAGGGCGCCGCCGTCACGGATCCGGATGCCTTGGATTAATGATTGATCACCTTGCCGAAGAGGTAGAATTTCTGGTCGCCGAACCACAGGACGCTTTCGCCGTCCAGCGCGGTAAAACTTGTATAGAATGAGTTCCCGGTTTCCCGGGGAGAGAAAACCGAGCCTTCTCCGAACCATATCGGCTGATGGGCGCCGGGAACATAAACGCCGTCCCTTCTGTACAGGGGACCCCGGTTCTGGTAGGAAGTCGGGGAATTGAAATCGAAGGCGTCATGCACCAGAAGCATATAATGGCCGCTGCGGGCTTCGGGGCCGCGGATGTCGTATAGCGGACAGGGAGAACAGGGGTGGAGGATGGCGGCGCCTCCGTCTTTTTCGCGCAGGACTTCCGGACGGCTCCAGCTGCGTCCGTTATCGGCACTGACCGACCATACAGGATGGCCGATGGAGGTGCGCATCACGGCGAACAGCCGCCCGTCCGGCAGGCCGCTGATGCAGGCCTCTTCCGTTATTTTCCCCTCCCGGGGATGGTAATCCTCCTCGGCAGCGACGGTGGAAGAGTCGAACGACTGCCCTCCCGTGTTGAAAAAGGAGATGCGGATATCCCGCACTTGAGGGTCTTCATCGATGTTCTCATATTGCCAGAACTCCACGCGCGCAATGCCTTTGCGGTCGTATCGGGAGCAGCCCGCCAGATAGCGTCCGCCCTCACCCAGCCGCAGCGGTCTCTGCCACATGCACCAGACCGGAGGGAGTGAAGGGTCCTCGGGGTCGCTTTCGAAACGGATGGGGAACGGGACGGTTTCCGGCTCGCTCCAGGTTTGGCCGGCATCGTCGGAATAACGGCCGCACAGAATGCCCTGGAGGTGTTTTTTGACTGTGGTTTCCTGATTCCAAAGCAGATAGATGCGCCCGCTCCGGCTAATCATCGGCTGCTGCCAGGCGGCAACGGGTTTGGGGTCCGCCAGGGTGGGAGAACCGGCAAGGATTACCGGTTCGCTCCAACTTCTGCCCTTGTCCGAACTCTTGGAGAACACCACATGCTCATCGTCGGCCGTCTCGAAGGACCCTTGCGTCCAAAAGGCATACAGAAGACCGCGGGCAGGGTCTTCCAGCACATGGAAATGATCGTTGAAGGTGTCTCCCACCTTGTTTTTGTCCCGTTCCGATTGGACGCGAGGCTGCCGCGGGACATAGACGGTAAAGTCGTGCGGGACCACGTCGATATCCGTTTCAGGATAAAGATAGTGCCAGTAGAAGTGCTCCGGCCAACGGTCACGGTAGTTGCCCACATCCGTGAAGTGACGCTCCAGCGCCTCATCGGCCGTAGCGTAGCGGTGGCAGGATTCCGGCACTCTCATGAACACGGTCCACTGGCTTTGGCTTGCCGCATCCTGCCCCGGGAAGCCCACCCAGACCACGGTCCCCTTTTCCGGCGGAAAGGACGGATTCATCGTGAACACCGTGGTGAGGGCGGTGGCATCGTTGCGGATGGGCGGTTCGGTCAGAAGTTGTGAAAGATGCCTGCGATGGAACTTTTGTGCAGGCTTCCGGGAAAAGGTCTCCGCCTGGAAATCGCCGAAAAAGTACTCCTGCGCCAAGGCGTGCCGGTCGCGGTTGTGGCTGTCCGCAAGCGTCTTGGGATCGGCATAGGCCCTGCGGAAGTTAAAGTTCCCGTCCTTTCTTGGATGATACCATCCCCGCTTCCGGGCATACTTTATCAAATCCTTGCTGCCCAGGAAGTTAACGGTATCCTCAAGGTGAATCTCCCCGATGGTGTAGTAGTTGGGGATGGTGGCGATCCCGTCGTCCGGAACCCGCTGCGCCACCCAGTGCCGGCCCCTGACCACCGCGACAATCCAGCCTTCCCGCTGGTCCGCCACCAGATAAGAGCGTCCGGAATCGGCATAACCGTATCGGCCTACAAGCGAGCCGATGATGTGAACGGCTTCGCGGGCGGAACGCGCATGCTGGATGGCTGTCGTGCGAATTTCGTAAACCATGCCGCCCTGAGCCTTGTCTTCACGGGAAAGGCACTGGTTGGAAGCGATGCTCACGCCGTATTCGTTGGCATAACTGTCCCCGGCGGCCTGGCCGGGGAACTCGAACCAGAGATAGGCACAGCGCACGTCATCGGCCGGGACATGGTAGATGTTCAGCATCGTTTCACCGTGCTGGTCTTCGTTATGGCCGAGATAGACATAACCGTCGGTGGTGGCGTTACGTCCGGCAATGATGCCGAAACAGAGCAGAGGAAGCAGGATCGGGCTCATGATTCTCCGGGGTAGATGGTTTCTGTACAAAGATAGCAATAATCTCTTTCAAATCATCCGGCATTTCCGGTGGCACGGAATCCATTTACAATCAGCCACTTACGTATAATCCTCTGCGCAAAATGCGCAGAGGATTATACGTAAAATATTAACAGACAATTACTTACCAATCACCGATATACGTTGTACTGGTTGTAGAGGCTTCCGTACATCTGGCCCAGGACCTCCAGGTAGGGCACACCTTCGAAGAGGGTGGTACGATATACGGTGTTGTCCACCATGTAGTACTCGATGCCGTTCATCACGATAATCTCGTAGTCGTCCGGGAGGGAGGTGACCAGGGCGCCTGCAGGAGGCACGATGGTGGAATACACGCCGGAGGCGGAGATGGTGTAGAACACGCCGTCCTGGTAGAAATACTCGGAGTTGGCGTAGGCGTAACTCTGGACAAGGCCCAGTTTCTCGGCCAGCTCATAGGCGGTAAGGGCACGGTTTGCGTTAAGCGCATAATCGTTGTTCCGGGCGATGAGTCTTGCGTTCTGCTGGGCAATGATGAGGTTCTGCCTGGCGATTACGTTATAATAGTCGAAAGTACGGCTATAGGTACGGTAGGTATCGCAGTAATAAGCGAAGGTGACAGCCCGGAAGATGGCCCGGTCGATGGCAGCCTCCAGCGGAGTGCCGAAAGGAGGACGGCAAACGACATACGCACCTCCGAAGGGACGGTAATAGATCCCGTTGTAGAAGTAGTAGTCGATCCCCCAATGGCTGATGCGGCGCCACTGCGGAGGCAGGCTGTGGATGCGGTATCCGTAATAGTGCGGATGATCTCCCCAGAAATAACCTGCACGGTCCCAGGGCATGGGGTCCCGCTGGCGCGGAGGGATGCGGTACATGTTGTGCCGGTCATCCACACGCATGTCATCACTGTAACGGTAGTTGTAGCCATCGTCCCTGTAGGTGGGCTGGACGGGAGCCGAATCCTTGGTGGCGACACTGGAGGTGAGTCCGGTGCGGCTCACATTGGAAGAGCGCACGGTGGTGCCGGTGACGGCGGTGCCGCCGTTGGCCGAAGTCCGGGAGGTGTTGGAAGAGGACACCGATCCGGTGCTCTGCACAGGCTGGCTGACGCTCTGGCTGGAACGGGACTGGGCGGAAGACCGCACCGTAGTGCCGCTGGAAGGAACACCGGCGCTCTTGGCGGCCGACGAACTGCGGGTAGCAGTGGTAGAACGGCTGGTACCGCTACCGCTGGTGCTGCTGCCGGTAGAGCGGCTTACGGAACTGCCGGAAGACCGGGTGGCCTGACCGCTGCCGGAGGAGCGGCTGGTCGAAGTGGTGCTCCGACGGTCCTGCTGCACGGCTGCGCTGCTGGAAGACCGGGTGGGGGTTCCGGAAGAGCGGTTAACCGTACTGCCGGCCGACCGGGTGGTGGTTCCGGAGGAACGGGAAACGGAACTGCCCGAAGACCGGGTGGTGGTTCCGGAAGTGGTGGACCGGCCGGAAGAACTGCCGCCCGTAGAGCGGGACTGGGCCAGCATATCAGGTGCCATGAGCATGACAAACGCCAGCATCATGGAAGTGGCAAGGGTGGTTAAACTTCTCATAGCATCTTCGTTTTTAGGATTAACGATATAAGTAATAGCGTTGGGAAAGCGCCTTGAAATCTTCGGTATCCTTGTTCCAATAATCAACGATGTCGGCTGCTTTCATTCGCTTTCCGAAAGTAGTTCTTACATAATCCGTACCACAAACAATATCCAGCATCCGGGTTTTCTTGAGGGGGTATGGATTGTGCGACGGCCAAAGTTCCTGAATGGCCTGCATCACATAAAACTGCAGCAGCGAAACCGGGGCCTGCTCGAAGTCGGTGAAGAAAAACTGCACGCCGTGGACGAGTTTTCCCTGCAGGGATCCGGAAATGGGTTTGTAGTGGATGGTCCGGAAGGCGACTCCGGGAAGGGCATAACTGTCCAGGCGGTCCTTCAGTTTGTCGGCATCGATCCATTCGGCCGCAAAAGTCTGGAAGGGAATGGTGTATCCTACGCCCGTGTTCAGATAGCCGTAATCTCCGCAGATGCCGGAACTGGCGTAGCAGAGGGCACTTTCCATGGAGGGGATATTGGGGGACGGCAGAATCCACGGAAGGCCGGTGTCGCGGAATTTCATCCAGCGGTGCCATCCGCGCATCGGGACCACATTCAAACGGCATTTGAGGGGGTCGAGGTCTCCTTTCTGGCCCTTGTTCAAGCCCTCCTCGTTGATGAGGACGGCCAGTTCGCCCACCGTCAGGCCATAGACAAAGGGAATGTGGAACTGGCTCACGAAGGAGTAGTATCCGTCTTCCACCAGGGGGCCCTCCACCTTGTTGCCGCCCAGCGGGTTGGGACGGTCCAGGACGAGGACTTCCACATCGGCCTTGGCGCACGCACGCATCACAAGGCCGAGGGTGGAGATGAAAGTATAACAGCGAACCCCCACATCCTGGATGTCATACACCATGACGTCGATTCCCTTCAGCATCTCCGGCGAGGGTTCCCGCGTACTGCCATAAAGCGAATAGACAGGGAGGCCGGTCCTGGAATCCAGGCTGCTTTGCACATGGTCTCCGGCATAGGCGTCTCCCCGGACGCCGTGCTCCGGTCCGTACAGGGCGACCAATTGCACCTCGGGGGCTTCGAACAGGATGTCGATGGTGGAACGGAGATTCCGGTCCACGCCGCTGGGATTGGTAACCAGGCCGACACGTTTTCCCTTCAACGGCTCAAAACCGCCACGTTCCAGGACTTCGATCCCGGTGAGCACCTGCGCCCCGGCCGGAAACACCGTCAGGAAAAGACCGATGAGGATGTTAGTGATTCGCATGTTGTTGTATATCAGTTACTTGCTTATATTCCTCTGCGCTTTTTGCGCAGAGGATTGTACGTAAATTATTGATTCTGATTAAGTTCCGAGCCACCTGTTATTTGGGCAAAGATCCGGTTCAGGGGGGCGGGGTCTCCGGAAGCATGGAGCGAGACGGAGAAGGGGCCCGTGCCGACCGGGACGCCGCGCTGCTGCAGGACGTGGACGGTTTGCCGGGCCACGGCCGGGGCGGGGTCGATCACCCGCACGGAGGCGCCGGCCAGACGCTGGATCACCGGCTGCAGGAAAGGATAGTGCGTGCATCCCAGGACGATGGTATCGGCCCCGGCATCCAGCAGCGGCCGGAGCGACGCCTGCACCGTGGCTTCCACTTCCGGTCCGTCCAGTTTCCCGGCCTCAACCAGTTCCACAAATCCCTGTCCAACATGCTCGGCAATGGTGACGTTATCTTCATATAATCCCCTTGTTTTGAGATATTTGGACCCTTTCAGAGTGCCGGCCGTCGCCAGGACGCCGATGACACCGCTGCGGGTTCCCAGGGCCGCCGGCTTCACGGCAGGCTCCATCCCTACGAAGGGGACGTCCGGATACTCGGCCCGAAGGGTGGCGATGGCGGCGGCCGTGGCGGTATTGCAGGCGACCACGATGATATCGGCCCCCTTGTCCAGCAGGAATTCGGTTATGTAACGTCCGCGCCGCTGGATGTACAAGGCCGATTTCTCCCCATACGGGCAGTGGGCATTGTCGGAAAAGTAGTGATACTGCTCCTTCGGGAGCACTTTGACAAGTTCCCGATAGACCGAAAGGCCTCCGCAGCCGGAATCGAATATGCCGATGGTAGCCATGTCTTCCCTATTCTGTCTGTCCCCAGGTTTCGTCTATCACGGCCCGAGCACCGGCGTCGGCCGCGGGCGTCAGTCCTTCATAACGATGGCAATGCTCCGAGGCGCAGACGTCGTAATGGGCGTGGACCGGGCCTTCCTGGGAGGGCCGTTCTTCCCGGGGCCGGTGCTCCAGCCAGGTAATCACCTCCGGAGTATTCACAAGTTCCGGGCCGGAAACCTGCTTGCGTCCTTCCCGACGCCGGGCCATCTGCGCCATCAGGCTGCGGCGGATGGCGACGGACTCTTCCCGGCGACGCTCTTCCGGCAGCAGGGACACCACGCTCAGAAGGTAATCCTCCGCGCCCAGGATGTTGACGGCTTCCACCATGCCATTTACAGCCATGAACTTGAGCGTTCCGGCATAGCGGTGGGGACTCCCCTCCCCGTACAGGATGAAGGAAGGTTCGGCGAACAGGGTGGAGATGGTAACGGCCTCGAAGACCAGTTCGTCATAGAGGACGCCGTTGTAGTCGATCTTCCCTTCCCGGTAACTGACCTTCTGCGGACCGGCGCCGTCGGAAATGATCTCGAACACGATCTCCTGCCCGGCGCAGATGCCGACCTCCACCTTGGGCTGGGTACGCACCAGACGCCACAGGAGCCGGCTTTCTTCCGCCTCCGAGAGGGTGACATCGTTGTAGATTTCCTGCAGGACGGCCTCGTCCAGCCGGTCGAAGTCGGCTTCTTCCGGAACCACGACGAATCCGGCCATGTCGGCCGCACCCGGGGAGATGGGGAAATGCGGACGGAAGGCGCTCCGGAGCGTGACGAGCGAGCGGAATTCTCCCTCGCTGCAATAAGCGAAGGCATTGAAACGCGGCTCGGTTTCTTCGGCCAGCAGGTTCAGACAGTCCAAAAGGCGGTAGAAAAGTTTCGCCATCGACTTGGAAGTCTGTGCGCGGAGCATGAAAACGCCCCGGTTGAAGCGCTTGTAATGGTACAGTTGGGCGTCCCGGACGCTGTCGATGAAAGCCAGGTCTTCCGGGAGGGTTCCGGCCGCGACCGTCCTGAGAAGGCGCTCCGTCACCCGTTCCAGGGGCATATATCCCTTGGGGCAGG
This sequence comes from Bacteroidales bacterium, assembly GCA_017447815.1. GTDB lineage: Bacteria > Bacteroidota > Bacteroidia > Bacteroidales > UBA932 > Cryptobacteroides. Next base: position 19,031 of record JAFSMS010000097.1, read on the forward strand.
CCTGAAAATGTGCGTGCTGGGGAACCGAGGTGCCGCTGTTGGGACTGTTATAGAAAACGATATAGTTATCCAACTGGGCGGCCAGGTCCAGCATGTCGGGGAAACGGTGCCAGATGGTTTGCGGAGTGTGGATATCACGCGTAATGACCAGGTGGTTGGGGAAAATGGGAGCCCGGTTCACCAGAATGTTGTACTTGCGTCCCTTGCGCCCTTCAAACGGAAGCGTGTGCTGATGCTCCATGTAATTTTCCTCACAGAGCGGACAGCCATGATCGAAGATGGGCAGCCGGCCGGGATTGGATTGCAGCGTAACCAGGATGCCTCCCATCGGGAGCGTTCGCGTACGGGCGCTCTTTAGTGCCCGGTACTTGGCCGCCACTGCCGGCCAGACCGACAACTGGTCGTGTACGAATTTGTCGATATCTGTTGCCATAACCTTGTAAAGTTAAGGCTTTTTAGGGGAAAAACCTATAGGAGCGCCAGCAATCTGCCTTTGATGCGCAGGAATTCCGACTGAAAGTTGGGCGTAAGGATGCCTTTGTCCCAGGCCGATTCCAGTTCCCCGACGGTCCACCACTTCCCTTCCGACACCTCGCCATTGTCCGGGGCCAGTTCGGGATGGCCGACCATGGCATAGACGAAAATCAGTTCACGCTCCCTTTCCGTCTCATAGACATAGGATTCGAGGGGAATGGCGTTGAAAGCCTGAATGCCCAGTTCTTCGGCCGCCTCCCGGTAGAGCGATTCCTCGGCCTGTTCTCCGTAAGTGATGTGCCCTCCGACGGCCGTATCCCAGTATCCGGGCAGGAAATCCTTGGTGAGAGCACGCTTTTGCAGATAAATCCGGCCGAAACGGTCGATGATGTGCAGATGGACGACCGGATGAAGGGCCTTGGAGCCGCCGTGGCACCAATCACGCGTCGCCTGGCCGTACACCTGGCCGGAAGGCTCCACCAGGGGAAGTTTCTCCCCGCTCGGGACAGCCTGCCTGCCGGGCCTGTGGATGGAAGGCCGGGGATAATACGGGGCCGGTTCTACCGGATACAGCAAATCCATCATAGCACTACGCTATTGCGATCAGAATCAGCAGTTGCGCCACCAGGACCCGCAGGAACATGGACAGCGGATAAACCGTCGCATAATTCACCGAAGTGTAATCACTTCCATACATGCCCTGGGCAAAGGCCAGCACCGGAGGATTGGTGCAGGAGCCGCTGATCAGGCCGCAGATCTGATAGAAATTGAGGTGACAGAGGGCGCGGGCCACAATGAAGGTGATGCTCACCGGAATGAGGGTGATGAGCGTTCCGTACAGAATCCACCAGTAACCGCCGTTCACGATGGAACTCCAGAAATTGTCACCGGCACCGATGCCGACGGCCGCCAGGAACAGCGAAATGCCGATTTCACGCAGCATCAGGTTGGCGCTGGTGGTGGTATAGGTGGTTATCTTGTATTTGGGGCCGAAATGGCCCAGCAGAATGGCGATGATGAGCGGGCCGCCGGCAAGGCCCAGTTTAATGGCCTGGGGGATGCCCGGAAAACGGATGGGAATGGAACCGAAGATGATTCCCACGACGATGCCGAGGAAGATCGGCACCAGATTGGGCTTGTTGAGGGCGTCGTTGGAGTTGCCCACCTTCTTGGCCAGATTCTCGATATTCTTCTTCGTCCCTACGCACATGAGGCCGTCTCCCATCTGGATATACAGGTTGGGGCTGGCCACCAGTTCCACGCCGGCGCGGATTACACGCGTAACACTGACGCCATAGGCGCTGCGGAAAGCCAGTTCCTTGAGTTTCTTACCGGTAAGGTCGCTCTTGGTGACCACGATGCGCCGCGTAACCATGTTGTGGTCCTTTTCCTGCCAGTCCGTCTGGTGCATGGGCACCTCCTGGCCGAAGAGGATGCGGATTCTATCCACCTCGTGCTGCGAGGTGACAATCAGCAGTTTATCGCCCTCCTCCAGGACCGTATCGGCCGAGGGGAAGGAAATCACCTCGCCTTTCATGACGCGGGAAACCACGAAATCGCCGCCGAAATCCTTCAGGACATCCTGCAATTTCTTGCCGAAAATGGCGGGATTCTCCACCGCCACATGCATGCGGCGCGCCTTGTCAACGACATCATCCTGGGCCTTGAGTTCTTCCAGTTCTTTCTGGGGGTCGATCCTGAACAGCACCTTGCCCAGCAGAATCACCAGGATTACGCCGATCACGCCCATCGGATAGGCCACGGCATAGGCCGATGCCAGGTGCTCGGAAGCCGAGCCGGCGGCCAGTGTGCTGGTTCCTCCGGAGACGGCCACGTCGATGTAAGTTTGCTGGGCGGCACCCAGGCCGGGCGTATTGGTCACGGCACCGGACATGACTCCCGTCATGGTGCTGAGGTCCTCCCCGGTCAGGGCGGAGATGGCCCAGGTCACGACGACGGCCAGCAAAATGCACATGGCCGCAAGCAGGTTCATTTTCACGCCGCCGCTCTTGAACGAATGGAAGAAACCGGGGCCCACCTGCAGGCCGATGGAGAAGACAAAGAGGATCAGGCCGAATTCCTTCACGAAATGGAGGATGTCCAAATCGGCCGAAAAGCCGAGATGGCCCATCAGGATGCCCAGAAACAGAATCCAGGTAGAGCCCAGGGAAATTCCCTTGACCTTGAATCGTCCCAGAAAAATACCCACCCCGATCACGAAGGCAAGCAGCATGATGGAGTGAGCGATGCCGTATCCGAAAAACAAATCTTTCATCTTAGAATTCCATTTTTACCACAAAGCAGGACTTTCCCTCCACACGGCCCTCCACGAACCATGCGTTCCCTTCCCGGAGACGGAAGAGTTCCACCGTCTCTCCGGCTTTGGTCTCTTTGTTAAAATTGATATACAAATCCCGCAGCGGCTTTTCCGCCTCTTCCAAAGGCAGGCAGTCCATGGCCCAGACCGCGTAGCGGGCATTGTTGGTATGGCCGATAAGGTCGATGTCCGAATAAGCCACCGTATGCTCTCCGGCGGCCTCCGGTTCGGCGCCCTTCGGGAAAACCACTTTGGGAGCCGGTTCCACGATGGCGTCGTCCACCGCATAATCCACCTGGAGGAGGTGGGCCATCTCTTCCGGGCGGACCAGACGGCGGGTTTCCTCATTGATGACCACCCAGGAACTGGTGGCGGAGATGCGGCATTCTCCGTCCTCCCCCCGAAGGTCGAAGTCGCGGAGATAGTACAGGCCGCAGGCCCCTTTGTGCCAGGTATAGAGGGAAACCGTTTCCCTCCAGGCAACAGGCTGATGGAAACGGACGTGCATCCGGGTGAGCACCCAGGCCGTGTGGTGGATATGCAGCGTGTCGTAGCCGAAGCCCAGATCCTGCGCAGCCCAGTAGGCGATTTCCTGGGCCAGGTCCATAAAGGCGGACGGTCTCAGAAAGGTCTTGTCGTTGGTCTGATAGCAAGGAATGCAGACATCCTGACGGAACTTATATCCTTCACGGCTCACGGGTTTCATAACACACTACTTTTGGGACCGCGAAGTTAGCACTATTTATGGAGAATTTCAAGTTCTTCCTGCGAATAAAGATAAGAATCCAGCCACTCCGGAGCCACTCGGCCGAGTATCGCCAGGGCCAGCACAAGGACCACCAGCACGATTAGCAGAATCAGCAGAATCCGCAGGACAATCTTCCCGGTTTTCCGCCCCTTCTTCGGTTCAGGTTCGGGTTCAGTTTCCACGACCGGTTCGGGTTCAGGTGCGGGTTCCACAACCGGTTCAGGTTCAGGTTCCACGACCGGTTCGGGGTCAGGCTCCACGACCGGTTCGGGGTCAGGCTCTGCGACCGGTTCGGGTTCAGACTCTGCGACCGGTTCGGGTTCAGGTTCCACGACCGGTTCGGGGTCTGGTTTTACTTCCAGCATTTCGGCGAGGGAGGACACGGCCTGCTCCACTTCTTCCTTGGTTTCTTCATGGGTCTTGAGAGAAATGGGCTCCAGGCCGAAACCGGACGGGTAGATGTCCAGGTCTTCATCGGCCACGAAGAAGAAATGATTCTCACGGGTGGCCCGCAGACGGCCCAAACCCGGGAAGACGATGGTCTTTTTCACCTTGAGCACCTCTTTCATCTCCAGGAGGAAATCGGTGAGGATGCGGTTGGCATCGGCCTTGGGAACGGAATTGGCCTTGGCATACAAATCGACCAGGAGGGTGTCATCCCCCTGTTTGGGCGTAAAATAAAGCCGGCGGTACGGGGGCAAGATGGTATATCCCCTGTCGGCAAAAGTGGCCGGAACAAGCTCTGTTACAAAGCAACCCACGCCGGGAAGCGTGACACTGTCATGGTCCATCACCACTTCTTTCACCATTTTGGCAAGGAGGTCGATATCCATCTTACTTATGCTATAATTGGTTTAATTCACAAATATACAAAAAATCCGGCAAGATAAATCTTTTGAAAAAAATTCTGCAAAAGCTTTGGAGAATCCAAAAAAGATTGTACCTTTGCAATCCCGTTACGGAAATAACGGAAAATTCCTCCTTAGCTCAGTTGGTTAGAGCATCTGACTGTTAATCAGAGGGTCGTTGGTTCAAGTCCAACAGGGGGAGCAACTCAGAATCAAGCACTTACGGAAACGTAGGTGCTTTTCTTGATATAATTGACATTTTCGGTTGGTGAAACACCTTATAACCATTTGATATATTTACATTTATGTATACTTTATTGAAACGCGTTTCAATAAAGTTGTGATATGTCAAAAATAAGGCGTCGTC
>JAFSMS010000098.1 GCA_017447815.1 Bacteroidales bacterium
CCATAACGAAGGCAGAACATGTCTACTGAGACTAGAAAACCGAGAATTAATTTTGCAACTTCCAAAATTCTGGAATACCCTGACCTTCTGGAGGTTCAGCTGAAATCCTTCCGGGATTTCTTCCAGCTGGAGACCACCCCGGACAGCCGTCGCAGCGAAGGGCTGTATCAGGTGTTCCAGGAAATTTTCCCGATCGAAGACACGCGGAACAACTATGAACTCACCTTCATCGATTATTTCATCGATCCCCCGCAGTATTCGATTGAGGAGTGTCTTGAGAGAGGACTCACCTACAACGTTCCTCTGAAGGCAAAACTCCGCCTTTCATGCACGGACCCGGAGCACGAGGACTTTGATACCCGCGTGCAGGACGTTTACCTCGGGAACATCCCTTACATGACCCCCGCCGGTACGTTCATCATCAACGGCTCCGAGAGAATTATCGTTTCGCAGCTTCACCGCTCCCCGGGCGTATTCTTCGACCAGAGCATGCATGCCAACGGCACCAAGCTCTACAGCGCCCGCATCATCCCCTTCAAGGGATCCTGGATCGAGTTCGCAACGGACATCAACAATGTCATGTATGCCTACATCGACCGTAAGAAGAAGCTGCCTGTCACCACTCTTCTGCGTGCCATCGGTTACAGTTCCGACAAGGATATCCTGGACCGTTTCGACCTGGCCGATGAAGTGGCTGCTTCCGAAGAGGTGCTCAAGGAGAACGAGGGCCGCAAACTGGCTGCCAACGTCCTGAAAACCTGGTTCGAGGACTTCGAAGACGAAGACACCGGCGAACTGATTCCCATCGAGCGCACCCTTCCCATCGTGGAGCGCGGCGAAATCCTCAATGAGGACACCATCGCCCGCATCACCGATACCGAGGTGAAGACCATCCTCCTCCAGAAGGACGAGGCCGTCTCCGCCGAGAACAGCATTATCTACAACACCCTGCAGAAGGATCCGACCAATACGGAAATCGAGGCTGTGAACTATATCTACAAGCAGCTCCGCAATTCCGAACCGCCGGATGAGACCACCGCCCGCGACGTCATCGACAAGCTCTTCTTCTCCGAGAAGCGCTATGACCTTGGCAGCGTAGGCCGCTATCGTCTCAACAAGAAACTGAACCTGGATACCGATCCGGGTGTACGTGTGCTCACCAACACCGATATCGTCGAGATTATCAAATACCTGATCCAGCTCATCAACAGCCGGGCCACGGTGGATGATATCGACCACTTGAGCAACCGTCGCGTCCGCACCGTGGGCGAGCAGTTGGCCAACCAGTTCTCGGTCGGCCTGAGCCGCATGGCCCGCACCATCCGCGAGCGCATGAATGTCCGCGACAGCGAACAGTTCAACCCCATCGACCTCATCAATGCGAAGACCTTGTCTTCCGTGATCAACTCCTTCTTCGGCACCAGCCAGCTGTCCCAGTTCATGGACCAGACCAACCCCCTGGCCGAGATTACGCACAAGCGTCGTCTCAGCGCCCTCGGTCCCGGCGGTCTGTCCCGTGACCGTGCCGGCTTCGAGGTCCGTGACGTGCACTACACGCACTACGGCCGCCTGTGCCCGATCGAGTCTCCGGAAGGTCCGAATATCGGCCTGATTTCCTCCCTGTGCGTGTATGCCCGCATCAACGGACTCGGCTTCATCGAAACCCCGTACCGCGAGGTACACGACGGCAAGGTGGACCTGACAAGCGATGGCTGGAAGTACATGAGCGCCGAGGAAGAGGAGAATCAGCACGTAGCCCTTGCCAACGTGAACATGTCCGACAGCGGCGAACTCCTGGATGAACGCATCCAGTGCCGCCTGGAGGCCGACTTCCCGCTGGTGACCAAGGAAGAGGTGAACTACATGGACGTAGCCCCCAACCAGATGGCTTCCGTGGCTGCTTCCCTGATTCCGTTCCTGGAGCATGACGACGCCCACCGCGCCCTGATGGGTGCGAACATGATGCGTCAGGCCGTTCCCCTGCTGAGCCCGGAAAGCCCCATCGTGGGTACCGGCCTGGAGGAGCGTGTCTGCATCGACTCCCGCACGCAGGTCATCGCCGAGCGTGAGGGCACCGTCACCTACGTGGACGCCAATGAGATCCATGTCAAGTATGACCGCACGGAAGACGAGAAATTCGTCAGTTTCTCCCCGGAGGAGACCGTGTACAAACTTCCCATCTACCGCCGTACCAACCAGAGTACCACCATCATGCTCAAACCCCTTGTCCGCAAGGGAGACCGCGTGAAGGGCGGGGAAGTGCTCACCGAAGGCTATGCCACCCAGAACGGCGAACTCGCCCTGGGCCGTAACCTGATGGTCGCTTTCATGCCTTGGAAGGGTTACAACTATGAGGACGCCATCGTCCTCAGCGAGGAGATGGTCAAATGGGATGTCCTTACTTCCATCCATGTGGACGAATACCTCACCGAGGTGCGCGAAACCAAGCGCGGCCTGGAGGAACTCACCTCCGATATCCCCAACGTGAGCGAGGACGCCACCAAGGATCTGGACAAGGACGGTATCGTGCGCATCGGCGCCCACATTGAGCCCGGTGACATCATGATCGGCAAAATTACGCCGAAGGGCGAGAGCGATCCTTCTCCGGAAGAGAAACTCCTCAAGGCCATCTTCGGTGACAAGGCCGGTGACGTGAAGGACGCCTCCCTGAAGGCCAATCCTTCCCTGAGCGGCACCGTCATCAAGACCGCCCTGTATGCCAAAGTCTCCAAGGAGACCGGAAAGCGCGGTGCCAAGAGCGAACAGAAGACCCGTATCGAGATCAAGCAGCAGGAATTCGAGCAGGCTGCCGAGAAACTCCGTGCCGGTTTCATCGAGAAACTCTGGAGCCTCGTCAACGGCAAGAAGAGCGCCGGCGTGAGCGACCTGTACGGCGTGGAAGTGTTCCCCAAAGGCAAGGAGTTCACCCTCCAGGGAATCAAGGAAGCCGATTACCAGAATATCTCCACGGCCAAGTGGTGCAATGACGCCAAGACTTCCGCCATGGTGCGCGAACTCATCGCCGGTTACTGCATCGCCTATAAGGAGGCCGAAACCCGCGCCCGCCGCGAACTGGACAAGATCAAGGTCGGCGACGAACTTCCCAACGGCGTGATGCAGATCGCCAAGGTGTACATCGCCAAGAAGCGTAAGATCACGGTGGGTGACAAGATGGCCGGCCGTCACGGTAACAAGGGTATCGTGGCCAAGATCGTCCGTCGCGAGGATATGCCGTTCCTCGAGGATGGCACTCCGGTGGACATCGTCCTCAACCCGCTGGGCGTGCCTTCCCGTATGAACCTGGGTCAGATTTACGAGACTGTGCTCGGTTGGGCCGGCCGTGAACTGGGCCTCAAGTTCTCCACCCCGATCTTCGACGGTGCCTCCATCGACGAGATTTGCGACTATACAGACAAAGCCGGTGTCCCGAGATTCGGTAAGACCCATCTCCGTGACGGTGGTACCGGTGACTGGTTCGACCAGCCCGCCACTGTCGGTGTGATCTACATGATCAAACTGGGCCACATGGTTGACGACAAGATGCACGCCCGTTCCATCGGCCCGTACTCCCTCATCACCCAGCAGCCGCTGGGCGGTAAGGCTCAGTTCGGCGGTCAGCGTTTCGGTGAAATGGAAGTGTGGGCCCTCGAGGCCTATGGCGCCGCCAACGCCCTTCAGGAGATTCTTACCGTGAAGTCCGACGATGTGAACGGCAGGTCCAAGACCTACGAAGCCATCGTCAAGGGAGACCCGATGCCCACTCCTGGCATCCCCGAGTCCCTGAACGTGCTCCTGCACGAACTCCGCGGCCTCGGCCTCAAGGTCACATTGGACTAATCGTGGACAAAAAAGAAAGTAACGAATATGCCTGCTTTTAACAATAAGGAAAACAAGGTAAAGAGCAATTTCTCCCGCATTTCCATTTCGCTCGCTTCTCCGGAAGACATCACCGAGCGTTCCTGCGGCGAGGTCCTCAAGCCGGAAACGGTGAACTACAGGACTTACAAGCCGGAGCGTGAAGGTCTGTTCTGCGAGAAGATTTTCGGCCCCACCAAGGACTACGAGTGCTACTGCGGCAAGTACAAACGCATCCGCTACCGCGGTATCGTCTGCGACCGCTGCGGTGTGGAAGTGACGGAGAAGAAGGTTCGCCGCGAGCGCATGGGTCACATCACCCTCACCGTTCCGGTCGCCCATATCTGGTACTTCAAGAGCGCTCCCAACAAGATCAGCGCCCTGCTCGGCGTCGCTTCCAAGAAACTGGAATCCGTAATCTACTACGAGAAGTACATCGTGGTGAATCCGGGTATCCTGGGAACTGACGAAGTGAGTGAGGAATACCGTCTGCACAAGATGGACCTTCTCTCCGAGGACGAGTATTTCACCGCCCAGGACCGTCTGGCCGAAATCCGTCGCAAGAAGACGGAGGAAGGCCTGGTCTGGGAAGATGAGATGAACTTCGTGGCCAAGATGGGTGCCGAAGGCATCTACGACCTGCTCAAGGAAATCGACGTGGAGCAGTTGGGCCGCGAACTCCGCCGCCAGATGCGTTCCGAGGCCTCCCAGCAGCGCAAGGCCGATATCCTCAAGCGCCTGTCCGTGGTGAAGTGGTTCCAGGAGTCCAAGGACGTGAACCGTCCCGAATGGATGATCATGAAGGTGATTCCCGTCACGCCTCCGGACCTGCGTCCGCTGGTCCCGCTGGATGGCGGCCGTTTCGCCACCTCCGACCTCAACGACCTCTACCGCCGCGTCATCATCCGCAACAACCGCCTCAAGAAACTCATCCAGATCCAGGCTCCGGAAGTGATCCTGCGCAACGAAAAGCGTATGCTGCAGGAAGCCGTGGACAGCCTCTTCGACAACTCCAAGAAGTCTTCGGCCGTCAAGAGCGAGAGCAACCGCGCCCTCAAGTCCCTGTCCGATTCCCTCAAGGGCAAGCAGGGCCGCTTCCGCCAGAACCTCCTCGGTAAACGTGTGGACTACAGTGCCCGTTCGGTTATCGTCGTGGGTCCGGAACTCAACATGCATGAGTGCGGTCTCCCGAAATTCATGGCTGCCGAACTTTACAAGCCTTTCGTGATCCGCAAGCTCATCGAGCGCGGCATCGTGAAGACCGTCAAGAGCGCCAAGAAGATTGTGGACCGCCGCGATCCGGTTATCTGGGATATCCTGGAGAATGTGATGAAGGGTCATCCGGTGCTCCTGAACCGTGCACCTACCCTGCACCGTCTGGGTATCCAGGCCTTCCAGCCCCGCATGATCGAGGGCAAGGCCATCCAGTTGCATCCGCTTGCCTGTACGGCCTTCAACGCCGACTTCGACGGTGACCAGATGGCCATTCACCTGCCGCTGGGCAATGCCGCCATCATGGAAGCGCAACTCCTGATGCTGGGCTCCCACAACATCCTGAACCCCGCCAACGGTTCGCCTATCACCGTTCCTTCCCAGGATATGGTGCTGGGTCTGTACTATATCACCAAGGAGCGTCCCGGCGCCAAGGGTGACGGCCTCAAGTTCTACGGACCCGAGGAAGTCATCATCGCCTTCGACGAAAAGGTGATCGACATGCACGCCCCCATCTACGTCCGCCTGCCCAAGGACAAGCAGGACGCTTCCCAGGGCACCGAGATGGTGAAAACCACCGCCGGCCGCATCATCGTGAACCAGTACATGCCGGATGAGGTCCCGTTCGTGAACGAAGTGCTGGGCAAGAAGGCCCTGCGTAATGTCATCACCAACGTGATCAAGCACACCGGCGTAACCCGTACCGCCCAGTTCCTGGACGATATCAAGAACCTCGGTTACGACCAGGCCTTCCGTGCCGGTATCTCCTTCAACCTCGGAGATGTCCTGATCCCGGAAGAGAAGACCGCCCTCATCGAGAAGGGTTATTCCGATGTGGAGAGCATCAAGGCCAACTTCTCCATGGGTTTCATCACCAACAACGAACGTTACAACAAGGTGATCGACCTTTGGACTTCCATCGACAACCAGCTCACTTCCATCGTGAAGAAGCAGATCTCTGCCGACCAGCAGGGCTTCAACCCGGTGTTCATGATGCTGGATTCCGGCGCCCGTGGTTCCACCCAGCAGATCAAGCAGCTCTGCGGCATGCGCGGCCTGATGGCCAAGCCCCAGAAGAGCGGCGCCGCCGGTGCGGAAATCATCGAGAACCCCATCGTGTCCAACCTGAAGGAAGGTATGACGGTGCTGGAGTACTTCATCTCCACCCACGGCGCCCGTAAGGGTCTGGCCGATACCGCCCTGAAGACGGCCGATGCCGGTTACCTGACAAGACGTCTGGTGGACGTGTCCCACGACGTGATCATCACCGAGGAAGATTGCGGTACCCTCCGCGGCCTCATCGCCACCGCCATCAAAAACAAGGATGAGGTGGTGGAATCCCTGGGCGAAAGAATCCTGGGCCGTACCTCCGTGCACGATATCTTCAACCCGCTTACCGGCGAACTGATCATCGCCGCCGGCGAGGAAATCCGCGAGGACACCGCCGCCCTCATCGATTCCCTTCCCATCGAGCAGGTGGAAATCCGTTCCGTCCTCACTTGCGAATCCCGCAAGGGCGTCTGCGCCAAGTGCTACGGCCGCAACCTGGCTACCTCCCGCATGGTGGAAACCGGTGAAGTGGTGGGCGTTATCGCCGCCCAGTCCATCGGCGAACCCGGTACCCAGCTGACCCTGCGTACCTTCCACGTCGGTGGTACCGCCTCCGGTTCCGTGGCCGACAACTCCATCGAGTCCAAGTACGAAGGTAAACTCGCCTTCGAGGAACTCCGCACCATCGACCGTGTGGACGAGGACGGCTCCGTGAAGCAGGTGGTCGTGTCCCGCATGACGGAACTGCGCATCATGGACGAGCGCACCGGAATGACGTATTCCCAGTATGACATCCCTTACGGCTCCACCCTTTACTTCAAGGATGGCGACACCGTCAAGAAGGGAGACCTCATCTGCGAATGGGATGCCTACAACGCCACCACCATTGCCGAAAACGCCGGTACCATCCGCTTCGAGAACATGATCGAGGGCGTGACCTTCCGCGAGGAAAGTGCCGACGAACTGGGCACCAATACGGACAAGGTGATCATCGAAAGCCGCGACAAGACCAAGAACCCCGCCATACTCATCGTGGATGAAAACGGTGTGGTCCTGCGTCAGTACAACCTGCCTGTGGGCGCTCACATCATGATGAGCGACGGCGGCAAGGTGAAGGTGGGAGATGTCGTCATCAAGATCCCCCGCGCCATCGGCAAGGCTTCCGATATCACAGGCGGTCTGCCGCGTGTGACGGAACTCTTCGAGGCCCGTACTCCTTCCAACCCCGCCATCCTCTCCGAGATCAACGGTGAGGTCTTGATGGGTAAGGTAAAGCGCGGCAAGCGCGAAATCATCGTGAAGAACCGCAGCGGCAAGGAATGCCACTATGAGGTTCCCATGACCAAGCAGATCCTGGTGCAGGAGAACGACTATGTGAAGGCCGGCACCCGTCTTTCCGACGGCGGCACTTCGCCTACCGACATCCTGAACATCCTGGGTCCGGTGAAGGCACAGGAATACATCGTGAACGAAATCCAGGCCGTGTACCGTCTGCAGGGCGTGAAGATCAACGACAAGCACTTCGAGATCATCGTCCGTCAGATGATGCGCAAGGTTCAGATCGGAGACCCCGGAGACACCGAATTCCTCCCGGAGGAACTGGTGGACAAGTGGGAGTTCATGGACCGCAACGACGAAATCTTCGGCAAGTTCTATGTGGAAGATGCCGGCGACAGCGTCCGTTACGAGGAAGGCGATATCATCAGCGCCCGAGACCTGCGCAGCGAGAACGCCTCCCTGGAGCGCCAGGGTGCCAAACTCGTCGCCGCCCGTCCCGCCAAGCCCGCTACCGCCTCCCAGGTTCTGCAGGGTATCACCCGCGCCGCCCTCAAGACCGGCTCCTTCATCAGCGCCGCCTCCTTCCAGGAGACCACCAAGGTGCTGTCCGAGGCTGCCATCCGCGCCCGCGTGGACTACCTCGAAGGCCTGAAGGAGAATGTCATCTGCGGCCACCTGATTCCGGCCGGTACGGGTCTTGCCCGTTACCAGGATATCGTGGTGGGTTCCAAGACCGAAGCCATGGACATGATGAACGACCTCTAGTTTTTCATGCATAACGAAGCCGATCCGAGCCTTGATGGCCCGGGTCGGTTTTTTTATGTAAAGAAAGATTTGTATCTTTACGCGGAAATCATCCGTACACTTAAGCAAACTTAATGTAATTTAACTTGGACTTATTTTCTTTTTCTATCCTTAACCTACCATCTTATGGACACAAAATCCCTTATCAAGTTTTTGTGGGGGGCCATCATGTCTATTGTGCTCGCGAGCACGACGGCCTTCGCACAAGTTTCGACGGTCCGGGGAACGGTCGTGGATGAGAATGGAGAAGCCCTTCCGGGAGTTTCTATCCTCGTCAAAGACACCCAAGTGGGTACCATGACCCAACTGGACGGCAACTTCGTTTTAGTAATGTGTAAAAAATAAGTTGCATCAGTTGGCCGGTTTGACGAGGTAGTTCCACTTGCCGAGTTCCGGAGCGAAGACGACCTGCCTGGCAAGTCTCTTCTGGTACGATTCTTCAATCGGTCGCTTGATGTCATAAG
>JAFSMS010000099.1 GCA_017447815.1 Bacteroidales bacterium
CCAGCCCTGCGAGGATCGGCAGCAGAAAGTAATCTGGAAGTTCTTCCTGGATTACAAGGAGGAGCTGGCCAAGCACTTTGCCTACGAAGAAGGCCAGGTGTTCCCCTATGTCGAGGCCGTCCTGGGCGCCCAGAAGAGCCAGTTCACCATTGGCGAATATGAGGAAAACCACTCCAACGTGGAGGAAAAGCTGGAAGACCTCAAGAACCTGGTCATGAAGTACATCCCTCGCCAATGTGACCGGCAGGCCGTGTACAAGGTGCTGTTCTACATCTACACGCTGGAGGACGATCTGGCCAAACACACATTCATCGAGGACGATATCCTGGTGCCCATGGTAGGGAGGATGGAAAGCCATGAGTAAACGCATTCTCATCGTGGTCCCTTCGGCCATTGCGGCAAAAGGGTTGGAACAAGTGTTCTCGGACCTCGGAGAATTTGAAGTTTGCGCCATCCTGCAGGATCTGTCCGGCCCGGAAATCCGTTCCCTGGACCCGGACGCCATCATCCTGGACCCTTCCATCTACGACTACGCCTCCCGCAGCCACATCAAAGCCCGCATCGCAGCGTATTCCGAAGCCGCCGTCATCGGCTTTTTCACCGCCCCGGCCGACGAAGAGCTCCTGAGGCAGCTGGACGGCAGTATCGGCCTCATGGATGCGCCCACCGCCATTATCCGGAAGGTGCGCGCGGCCCTGGAAGACCACACGGACGCCCCCCGCGCAGAGGGCGAAGAACTGTCCCAGCGGGAAAAGGAAATCCTCATCTGCGTGGCCAAGGGCATGCTGAACAAGGAAATCGCCGACCTGTACAACATCTCCATCTACACGGTGATCACCCACCGCAAGAACATCACCCGCAAGACCGGCATCAAGACGGTGGCCGGCCTCACGGTGTATGCCCTGCTGAACAACCTGATAGACATGAATTCAGTCGAATAATATGGATTACAGCAAGTACATCAAATTCTATCCGGACTTTCCCATCAAGGGAGTCAACTTTGTGGACATCATTCCCTTCCTCCAGGACAAGGCCCTGTTCCAGCACCTTTGTGACGACCTCACCGCCATGTGCGACGCCCCCAACATCGCTGCCCCCGAGGCGCGCGGATTCCTGTTCGGCGCCGGCATGCTTTACGGGAACAATATTGTGAGGAACCTGATTCCCCTGCGCAAGAAAGGCAAGCTGCCCTTCAAGGAGGGAGACCTTATCCAGGTGGAAATCATGAAGGAGTACGGCCCGGACCACGTTTACTTCCGCAAGTCGGACCTGGCGGCCTCCCATCCCTCCGGAGACACCATCGAGATAACCTTCTTTGACGATATCCTGGCCACCGGCGGCACGGCCCGCGGCCTGGCCCTGGGCCTCAATGCCCAGACGGTACATATTGGCGGAAAAAGCTACAAGGTGAAGGTGAAGGACTTTGTGTTCCTGGTAGAGATTGACGACCTTCCCGGCCGTTCCCGCCTGGAAGACATCGCCCCCGTCAAATCCGTCATTCATGTAAAAGAATCCGAATAATGAGCCTCCAAGACAGAATAATCGCGGACGGAATCACCTTTGACGACGTTCTGCTGGTCCCCGCCTATTCCCAGGTCCTTCCCCGGGAAGTCTCCCTGCGGGGCCGGTTCTCCAAGCACATCTATCTGGATTCGCCCTTCGCATCGGCCGCCATGGACACGGTGACGGAGGCCCCCATGGCGCTGGCGATGGCCCTCGCGGGCGGCATCGGCGTCATTCATAAGAACATGGGCATCGAGGCCCAGGCCGCCCAGGTGGCCCGGGTAAAGGCCGATGGCGGCGCCCGCGTGGCTGCCGGCGTGGGCATCACGCCCGACGCTCTGGACCGCGTGAAGGCCCTGGTGGCCGCCGGCGTGGACGCCGTGGTGCTGGATTCCGCCCACGGGCATTCCAAGGGTGTTATAGACACCTTGAAGGCCATCAAGGCCGCCTTCCCGGAACTGGACATGGTAGTGGGCAACATTGCCACCTCCGAGGCCGCCCGCGACCTTATTGCCGCTGGTGCGGACGGGCTTAAGGTGGGTATCGGCCCCGGCTCCATCTGCACCACGCGCA
>JAFSMS010000100.1 GCA_017447815.1 Bacteroidales bacterium
AAATGAGTTTCTTGGTCTCGGGATCGCGGCGATACTGTTTGAAGAAGTCCCACATGATACGGGCGGTGGGCTGGAAGTTCCAGTGGCCATAGTCCATCACGGCCACAATCTTAATCAAGGGTATTTTGTCTTTATACAGCTGGCCTGTCTCTATCACAATACCTTCTCCTTTGTTGGTGACAATGGTTTCACGGTCTTTGAGTTCCTGACCGAAGATGGGGTCTACAGAGAAATCCATCTTGTCGTTTACCACCATGCCGTTCATCTGCTCATAGGCATTCCAGGCATTCAGGTAGCCGTTTCCCTTCCATCTTTCCGGAGTAATATACGGAACCACTTTGTCGGCTGTGCCCAGCACGGAGCAATAGGGCATTTCCACGGCGCCGCGTTTCTGCGTGGCCTCGTCCCAGATGGCACCACGGTTGAACAGGCCTCCGGAATGTCCGCCTACAGCTGCAAACAGGTGGGATTTCTTGATGCCCAGGGCAGTGGCCGTCATGGAACCGGCGCCGGGCCTTCGGCATATACGCGGGAAGGATCCAGCTGGGGATATTTGGCAAACAGCTGATAGAGCGTGGATTCCACGACGTCGTGGCCCATGGCCTGGTAGTTCACGGAGCCCTGCCATTCCATCTCCACCACAAAGAAACGCTCCTCACCGGCCACCTGGAGGAAGCCGGAAGTTTCGGCCTGGGTGGGGCCGCCGTAAGCAATGGTAAAACTGGCCCGCTGGGTAAGGATTACGTTTCCCGGAAGCTCCGGCTAGGCTGCTGCCACCAGGCAAAGGCTCAGAGCCGTTAAAGTGGTAATAATTCTATTCATATCTCGATATAATGATTTTAGAAATAATACTGCCCCGCTTCCAGTTCCCTGGGCTCACTGCCCGGAAGGAGGAGTGTGGCCGAGGTATTGGCCGGGATGGTGAACTCATAGCGGATACGGCCACCGCTGCGTTTCCAGCTGCTTTCGATGCGGCCGTAATGGGAATCATACCAGCCGGAGGCCTGGTTCAGCTGGCCCGTGGGATCCGGAACCGGCCGCAGGATGAAGTGATGAAAGCCGGGCTCGGCCTCGTCGGGACAAATGCCCAGTGAGCGTTCCATCATCCAGTCAAGGACAGAACCGAAGGCATAATGGTTGAACGAATTCATGGAATTGTTGCCGCCGAAACCGTTTTCGGCCGTGAGGGAATTGAGCCGCTCCCAGATGGTGGTGGCGCCCTGCGTCACGGGATAGAGCCAGGACGGGAAGGCCTCGTTGAGCAGCATCTTATAGGCCAGGTCGGTGTACCCATTGTCCGACAGCGCATAGGCAATCCAGGGTGTGCCGATAAAGCCGGTCATGAGGGAATAGGCCGGATAAGTGACGCCGTCGTCTCCGGGACCGGGGGCTGTTACCACGCGCTCCAGCTGTTCGATAACCTTGGCTTTCAAGGGTTCATCAAGGACATCGAACACCAGCGGTAACACATAGGAGGTCTGAGTATCTACCGCATTACCGTTCAGGCGTTTGGACGTTCCCTCAGCATTGAAATAGTGTTCTGCGATATAGGCTTTCCGCTCCTCGCGGGCAGCCTTCCACCGGGAGGTGTCTTCGCCGATGGCTTCGGCCATCCTGGACAGCAGTTCCAGCTCGTACACCAGGTAGCAGTCGAAGATGAGCGGGTTCTCATTCTTGTTCACCTCGAAGCCCAGCCAGTCGCCAAGGTCGGCCCAGGAGCCATGGCCGCGGTAATGGCCGTCGGCGGGGTCAAAATAGGTGGAGAGAAGCTGGTCCATATAGCGCTCCATGGAAGGATAATGTTGCCGCAAGGCATCTGTATCGGCATATTGCAGGTAATTACGCCAGGGCATGGTGATACCCACGCTTTCCCACAGCGGGGCGCCGAAGCCGCCGCCGATGGGTGCGATGGCTGGATAGACGCCGTCCGGATTCACATTGTCCCGGAGGGCTGTGAGGTGCCGGCGCAGGAAGGTGGTGCCATCGAAAATATAGCTCATGGTGGGGCAGAAGACGGAGAGG
>JAFSMS010000101.1 GCA_017447815.1 Bacteroidales bacterium
ATTAAATCAATTATTTATCGCTTTTTCGGAGACCCGCGCCGTGGTGGATATTCTTCCGCTCGGGCCGGTTCTATGGGCTTACCGATAGCCGCATAGATGAGCCTCCAAAATGAAGCAGGTTATTTTTTTACGTTTACTAACCACTGTGCATAAGCATAAGCTTAAACCTTTTTTTATGGATGTACTAAAAAAAGTCACTTCCTGGTACTTCAGCAAAAACGTTTTGCCGTACTGGGTAATTTTGCTGGCCGACGCCTTCACGGTGTTCGTGTGCAGCATCTTTACCTACTGGATTGCTCATAATACGCCAATCACCTACGAACACCACACCGCCCTCTTCTATACCTCTTTGTTGTATGCCGGCATCAGTTGGATCGGCGCCCGTGTGTTCAAGACGTATTCCGGCGTTCTCCGGTACTCCAGTTTCGTGGATCTGCTCAAACTGGTCTATGCCAATCTGCTCTCCCTGGCCGTCGCTTTGGGGGCGCATTTCCTGTTCAAGTACCTGGATGTGGAGGCCCTGAGTGTCATGAGTCCGGCCAACACCGTCGTGTCTTTCCTGCTGGCCACCCTGGCCATGTGGGGAATCCGGATTCTGGTCAAACTCCTGTTCGACAGTTCCAACGTTGACGGAAAAGCCCCGCGCTCGCTGATTTACGGCGCCCTTACGGGCGGCATTTCGCTGGCCAAGAATGTCCGTTCGCAGTCGCCGCTCCAGTTCGACCTGCAAGGCTTCATCACCCACGAACACCGCATCAAGGACATGATGCTGATGGGTCTTCCGGTTTACACGCTGGATGAGGATTTGGAATCCGTCTTCAAAAAGCAGCGGATCCAGGCGGTCCTCGTGAGCCCTCTCCGGGTAAAGGAGTTCCGTGACAATACCAAGATCCAGGATATTCTCATCGCCAACGGCATCAAAATCTACATGGCCCATGAGGTGACGGAAGCCAACATCAAGGACGGCGAACTCCAGTCCGAAGACGTTCAGCTCCGTGAGGTGAGCGTGGAAGACCTTCTGCCCCGCCAGGAAATCCGCGTGGACCTTAAATCCGTAGGCGAACTCCTCGCCGGCAGGCGGGTGCTCATCACCGGATCGGCCGGCTCCATCGGTATGGAAATCGTGCGCCAGGTGGCCCGTTTCCATCCGGAGAAGATGATGCTCATCGATCAGGCCGAAACCCCGCAGCACGACGTCCGCCTCATGATGGCCCGGGATTATCCGGATGTTCCCTGCGACGTGGTGGTCACCAGCATCAGCCGCCGTACGCGCATGGAAAGCGTTTTCAGCACGTTCCGTCCGGACTATGTGTTCCATGCCGCCGCCTACAAGCATGTGCCCATGATGGAGGACAACCCCTCCGAAGCGGTGATGAACAACGTTTACGGCACCAAGGTGATTGCCGACATGAGCGTGAAGTACGGCGCCAAGAAGTTCGTGATGATTTCTACCGACAAGGCGGTGAATCCCACCAACGTGATGGGCTGCAGCAAGCGTATCTGTGAGATCTACGTCCAGAGCCTGGACCGCAAACTCAAGGCGGAAGGCGGAGAACACACCCAGTTTGTCACCACGCGTTTCGGCAATGTGCTGGGTTCCAACGGGTCCGTGATTCCGCTGTTCCGCGAACAGATCAAGAACGGCGGACCGGTCACGGTGACCGACGAGCGCATCGTCCGCTTCTTCATGCTCATCCCCGAGGCCTGCAAACTGGTGCTGGAAGCCGGAACCAAGGGCAACGGCGGTGAAATCTTCGTCTTCGACATGGGCGCTCCCGTAAAGATTGCCGACCTGGCCAAGCGCATGATCGCCATGTCTGGCGCCAAGAATGTGGAAATCAAGTACACCGGCCTCCGGGAGGGCGAAAAACTGTACGAGGAAGTGCTCAACGAACTGGAGGGCACCAAGCCCACGTTCCACGAGAAAATCCGTATCGCCCAGGTCCGTGAGTACGACTATGACAAGGTGAACCGCGATATCGAAGAACTGGTGGAGATTTCCAAGCAGTTCGACGACATGGAAACGGTGCGGAAGATGAAGCAGATCGTGCCGGAATACAAGAGCAACAACTCCAAGTACGAAGTGCTGGACAAATAAACCCCGCCCGGCGATTCTTGTAAAATAAAAAGATTTTTTATCTTTTTGCTTAATATTTTTGCGCAGAACGAGGAGTTTTGCGCAAAAAGTGTTATATTTACGGAGGTAAAAGATTTTTTATGGAACTTCATGTAACATCGGAGACAGGAAGGCTCAGGGCCGTCGTGCTGGGGCTTCCAACCTCTCCGGGCCCTACGCCCGCGCTGGAAGAGACTTTCGACAGCAAATCCTACGAATCCGTTCTGCACGGGGTCTATCCCAAAGAGGAGGATATGATCCGGGAAATGGGCGCCTTCGAGGAAATCCTCCGGAAATACGACGTGGATGTCTATCGGCCCCGGCCCGTGAAAGACTGCAACCAGGTGTTCTCCCGGGACGTGGGGTTCGTGATAGACGACAAGATTATCGTGGCCAACGTGATCCCCGACCGCCAGGAAGAGATTGATGCCTACGAGGACATCTATCGGCAAATCCATTACAAGCAGATTTACAACCTCCCCGAGTCCGTGCATGTGGAAGGGGGAGACGTGGTCCTGTACAAGGACTATATCTTCGTCGGCCAGTACAATTTCCCGGACTACAGCCAGGTGAAGACCGCCCGGACCAACCGGCTGGCCATCGATTACCTGAAGATGATTTTCCCGGACCGCGTCATCCTGCCGCTCAACCTCCTGAAAAGTGATACCGACCCGTACGAGGGCATCCTTCACCTGGACTGCACCTTCATGCCGGTGGGCCCGGACAAGGCCATCATCTACAAGCGCGGCTTCATGAACCCGCGGGATGCCGACCACCTGATCGAAATCTTCGGCCGGGACAATGTCTTCGAAATCACCACCGAGGAAATGTATGCCATGAACCCCAACATCTTCTCCATTTCGGAGAACGTGGTCGTGGTGGAAGAGCATTTCTATCGGCTTATCAAGCATTTGCGCGAAAGATGGGGCTTCACCGTAGAAACGGTCCCTTACCGCGAAATATCCAAGATGGGCGGCCTTCTCCGCTGCTCTACATTACCGCTCAGAAGAGACTAATAAATATGACTAAACTGGCTATGATTTCTCTCGGCGGGAATGCACTTCTTCGCGCCGGGCAAAAAGGAACTTTCCCCGAGCAGGTGGAAAACATACAGCGCACCTGCGAAAACTTGATTCCGCTGTTGAAGCAAGGCTATCATATCGTCATCGGACACGGAAACGGTCCCCAGGTGGGAAACGGCCTCCTGCGGCATCAGGCGGGCGAATGCCAGTACGGGCTTCCCGCTCAGCCGCTGGATTTCTGCGGCGCCGAGACGCAGGGCGCCATCGCCTACCTCATCGAGACGGACTTGGATCGCGTGATGGCCGCCCACGGAATAGACCGCCGGGTGGTGAGTCTTTTTACCCGTGTAGAGGTCAGGGCCGACGACCCCGGTTTTCAGAATCCCACCAAGCCGATCGGCCCGTTCTATCCGGAGAAACCGGCCGCAGAAGGCACCTTCCGTGAAGACCCGAAGGGCCGCGGTTGGCGCCGAGTGGTGGCTTCGCCCGTCCCCGTCGCCATCCAGAATGTGGACCTGGTGGGCCGCCTGGCCCGGGAAGGCTATATCGTCGTCACGGTGGGCGGCGGCGGCATCCCGGTGGTCCGGGACGGGCAGTGCCCGGCCGGGCCGGGAGGGAAGGTGGCCCTGAAGGGGGTCGAGGCCGTCATCGACAAGGACCTCGCATCGGCCCTCTGCGCCCATGCCATCGGGGCCGATGAGTTCTACATCCTCACCGACGTGCCCAAAGTGTATATCAACTTCCGCCGCGAAGACGAGAAGGCCCTGGACACCCTCACCGTGGCGGAGGCCCGCCGCTACCTGGCCGAGGGACAGTTCGCCGAGGGCTCCATGGCCCCCAAGGTCCGCGCCGGCATCTATTTTATCGAAAAAGGCGGAAAACAGTGTATCATAACTGAGGCAGGGGAGTTAGGCAATCCCTCCTGCGGAACCAGAATCACACAATAATTATGGAACAAAACCTCAAGAATCGCAGTTTCCTGAAACTGCTGGACTTTACCCCGGAAGAAATCCGTTATCTGCTGGATTTGGCCCGCGACCTCAAGAAGGCCAAGAAAACCGACATGGAAGTACAACATCTCAAGGGCAAGAATATCGCGCTCATCTTTGAGAAGACTTCTACGCGCACCCGCTGCTCCTTCGAGGTGGCGGCGCACGACCAGGGTGCCCATGTCACCTACCTGGGCCCTACGGGCTCGCAGATCGGCATCAAGGAGACGATGAAGGACACCGCCCGTGTGCTGGGCCGGATGTATGACGGCATCGAGTACCGCGGCTTCGCCCAGGCTACGGTGGAGGAACTGGCCCGCTATTCCGGCGTGCCGGTGTGGAACGGCCTCACCAACGAATTCCATCCCACGCAAATCCTGGCCGATCTCCTCACCATGCAGGAACACTCCACCAAACCGCTCAACCAGATTAAGTTCGCTTATCTTGGAGACGCCCGCTTCAACATGGGCAATTCGCTCCTGGTGGGCGGCGCCAAGATGGGCATGGACGTGCGCATCGTGGCCCCGAAAGCCCTCCAGCCCGGGGAACAGCTGCAGGCCGAGTGCCTGAAAGTGGCCGCCCAGACGGGTGCCCGCATCACCATCACCGACGATGTGGATGCCGGCGTGAAGGACTGTGACTTTATCTACACGGATATCTGGGTGTCCATGGGTGAGCCCGACAGCGTGTGGAAAGAGCGCATCGACCTGCTGCTCCCGTACCAGGTGAACGCCAGTCTGATGGAGCGCACCGGCAACCCCGACTGCAAGTTCATGCACTGCCTCCCGTCCTATCACAACCGTGACACCAAGGCCGGCGAACAGGTGTACCAGAAGTTCGGCCTGGACGGCGTGGAAGTCACCGAAGAGGTGTTCGAGGGCCCGCAGAGCATTGTCTTTGACGAGGCCGAGAACCGTTTGCACACCATCAAGGCTGTGATGGTGGCAACACTTGGAGAATAGCGGGATTTTTTATAACTTTCGGCCATGAGTAAGAAAAGACTGACTATTGACTATGAGGAATTTGCCTCTGTGGATGAGATGACGCCCGAAGACCGGAAACTGGTCGGCCTGGCGTTGGAAGCCCAGAAGGGATCGTATTCCCCTTATTCTCATTTCCAGGTAGGTGCCGCTCTTCTTCTGGCCGACGGAACCATCATCAAGGGCGCCAACCAGGAGAACGCCGCCTATCCCTCCGGCCTCTGTGCAGAGCGCACGGCCCTGTTCGCCGCCGGAGCCAATTATCCGGACGTTCCCCTGGAGTGCCTTGCCATCGCCGGAAGCGACCATGGCGTGCTGTGCGAAAGCCCGGCCTCGCCCTGCGGAGCCTGCCGGCAAGTGATGGCGGAGTATCAGAAAAAATTCGGCAAGCCGCTCAAAATCATTCTGGTGGGAAGCAAGAGAATCCGCAAATTCTACAAGGTGGAAGATATTCTGCCCTTCATTTTTGACAGCCTGAAAGTGGAATAAAAAAAGGGAAAGCCCCTTACATCGCACCGCTACGACCTCTTACCCTTGCTACATTCCTGTCCTGGGGGGATTCAGAGGGAGCTGGTCGTGTAAGACTTTCCCGGGTACAAAGGTAGCAATTTTTTTTTATGATCGCAATTTATACCATCACTTCCGGCCTGCATGACGAGCAGTCCGTCTCCAAAATCAGCGATGCCTTCCTTCACGGCATCTTTCCCGAAGGCGGATTCGACTACCGGGGCTCCAACTTCCAGGACTTCGGAAGCCATACGCTGGACCTGATTTATGTGCGGACCGGCGGGGCCGAGGGCATCTTCAAAAGCCTTCTTCCGGAGATGCTGTCCCGCGGGATCGAGCGCTATTACCTGCTGACCTCCGGAAAGAGCAATTCGCTGGCCGCGTCGCTGGAAATCCTGTCATACCTGAAGCAGCAGGGCCTCCAGGGAGAGGTGCTGCACGGCTCCCCGGAATATTTGAAAGAGCGGGTGAAACTACTGGAGAAGGTGGCCGATGCCCGCCGCAGGCTCAACGGCGTCCGGATCGGCGTCATAGGGCAGCCTTCCGACTGGCTCATCGCCAGCCACGCAGATGCCGTGAAGGTGATGGACCGCCTGGGCGCCCGCTTGGTGGAAGTGCCCATGGAGGAACTTCTGCAGGAGATTGCCAAAGCCCCCCAGGATGCCGCTCCGGCCGACGAGATGGCTCCCAAGGTGCGGGACGCCTTCCCCGGCGCCACCCGGATTTACCATGCCCTGCAGGTGATTGTGGAGCGTTACGGGCTCGGCGCCTTCACCCTGCGCTGCTTCGACCTGCTTACTGCCGTGGGCAACACGGGCTGCCTGGCCCTGGCTTCTTTCAACGCCGACGGCATCCCTGCGGCCTGCGAAGGGGATGTGCCGGCGCTGCTGTCCATGATGATCGCCCAGGCGCTTACCGGAAAAACGGGCTTCCAGGCCAATCCGGCCCGGATCGATGTGGAGACGGGCCAGATCCTTTTCGCCCACTGCACCGTTCCTTTCAATATGGTCACCAACTGGAATTACGACACGCACTTTGAGTCCGGCATCGGCGTGGGCATCCACGGCGAACTGCTGCAAGGCCCGGTGACGGTGTTCAAGGTCTCCGGCAATCTGGAGCGCCATTTCGTGGCCGAGGGCGAACTGATCTACAATCAGTATGAGGATCATCTCTGCCGGACGCAGGTGATGCTCCAACTCTCTCCGGCCGATGCGCGCTATTTCCTGACCGACCCCATCGGCAACCATCATATCATTCTGCCGGGTCGTCACAAGGCCCTTTTGGAGGCGCTGCTATGAGTCTGGAACACTTGCTGGAGCATCATGGCGTAAAGGTTACGGCCAACCGGCTGCTCATCGCCCGGGCGCTGGAGCAGGCGGGCCGTCCGCTCTCGCTCATGGAACTGGAGCAGGAGATCGATTCCATCGACAAGAGCAATATCTTCCGGGCGCTGGTGGCCTTCAAGGAGGTGCATCTGGTGCATGTGCTGGAAGGGGACCCCGTGCGCTATGAACTGTGCCACAGCCACCATGCCGACCACGACGACGACCTGCACGTCCATTTTTACTGCACGCGCTGCCACAGGACCTACTGCATGGAGGAAACGCCCATCCCGCCCATCCGGGTGCCGGAAGGCTATGTGGCCGAAGAGGCCAGTTATCTGGTCAGAGGGATTTGTCCAGCATGTGCCGAAGGGCCAGTCCGGCCAGCGTAAATCCGAAGATTCCCGTAATATGGGCCATCGTTCCGTTGGCCACCGCTTTTCCCGGCCCCGGGTCCATTTCCGGACCTTGGTTAGGGAGGACTTCTTCGTCATAGACGCAGAGGAAGGGCTTGGCGGGGAGGGTGCCGTTTTTGCGGAGGCGCTTCCGGAGGGCGGCGCCCAGCGGACAGCCGCGTACCTCGAAGAATTCCGCCACCCGTATTTTCGTGGGATCCATCTTGCAGGCGGCGCCCATGGCGCTGAAGAATCCGGCCTGCGTGGCGCTGGCTTCCAGGATGAGGTTGGCTTTGTCCGTCAGGGAATCGATGGCGTCGATGATAACGTCGTAGCCGCTCAGGTGGAAATCGGCCCCGAGGGTGTAGCGCTCCTGGAGGGCCGTCACTTCGCAGGCGGGGTTGATGGTGGCGAAGCGTTCCTTGAGAACCTCCACTTTGGGCCGGCCTACGGTTTCCAGCGTGGCGGGGAGTTGGCGGTTGATGTTGGTGATGTCCACGCAGTCCGGGTCAACCAGGGTGAGATGGCCAATCCCGCTCCGTACCAGGGATTCCGCGCACCAACTGCCCACGCCGCCCACGCCGAAGAGGATGACGCGGGCATCGGCCAGGCGCTTCAGGGCTTCCGTGCCGACGAGGCGCTCGGTGCGGGAAAGGGGGTTCATAACCAGGATTTCAGGAGGGCGGCGACGTCTCTCCAGACGTCCTCTTTGCCGATTTCGTTCAGGATTTCGTGGCGGAGGCCGGGATACACTTTGCTGGTGACGGTCCGGTAGCCGCGGGCACGGATGAAACTCACGGCCCGGGAGAACTTCCGGATGTTCACGATGCAGGGGTCGTCGGCCCCGGCGATGAAGTGGATGGGCAGTTCCGGCCGGGTGACGTTCCAGTCGTCCACGTCGTAGGTTTCTTCCATCAGGCCCAGCAGGCCCTGGTAGCCGAGGACGGTGAAGGGGAAGCCGCAGAGGGTGTCGTTGTTGTAGGCCTGGACGTTGGCTTTGTTGGTGGAGAGCCAGGCATTGTCGCCTTCCTGGGCGAAACGCTTGTTGTACCCGCCCGTGGCCATGTTTTCCAGGAATTTGGAACGGTAGCGCCTGCCTTTGAATAGGGCGATGAGCCGGGTGAGGAGGATGCCCGTGCCGGCGGCGCCGTTGCGGGACGGGGAGCCGCAGACCACCAGGCCGTCAATCTCGCTGTCGTAGCGCTTGGTAAAGCAGCGGACGATGAGGGACCCCATGCTGTGGCCCATCAGGAACACCTTTTTCCCGGGATACAGATCTTTTGCATACCGGACGACGGCCAGCGTGTCCGCTACCAGCAACTCGTCTCCTTTCTTGTCGAAGTGCCCCAGGTCGGCCTTGTCGGTCACCGTGGCGCCATGGCCGCGGAGGTCGGTGATGAGGCAGGCGAAGCCCTTCTCGGCCAGGTAGGTCATGAAGGGGAAGTAACGCTCCTTGTGCTCGGCCATGCCGTGTACCAGAACCAGGACGGCTTGCGGGGTTTCGGGAGTTTCGAGGGCGGCGGCCAGTTGCAGGCCGTCAGGAGCGGGGATGGGGAAGGTTTTCATCGGACAAAACGGTCAAAGGATTCGGGGAGAGGGGAGAGGCAGCGCACGATTTTCTGGCTGTAGGGATTGCGGAAGACCAGGGTCTGCGCATGCAGGGCGAGCCGGCGGATGGGGTCGGTCTCGGCCCCGTATTTGTCGTCTCCGGCCACGGGATGGCCCAGGTCGGCGGCATGGACGCGGATCTGGTTCTTCCGGCCGGTTTCCAGGGAGAACTCCACCTGGGTGTAATGGCGGCTGCGCTGGAGCACCTTGTAGTGCGTGATGGCCAGTTGGCCGTCTTTCACCTCCTTGGGGTAGGAGTACATTTTGAGGGATTTGGGGCTTTCCAGGAGCCAGCTCTGTACGGCGCCGCCGTCCTTTTCCACGTTCCCTTCCAGCCAGGCAACGTATTTGCGCTCCAGCACCAGTTCTTTCCACTTGCTCTGCAGGAGGTCCTTGGCGCGCTCGTCCTTGGCGAAGATCACGGCGCCGGAGGTGCCTTTGTCCAGACGGTGGACAATCCACACCTTGGCGGTGCTGCGGTCGGGCTCCTTGCCGGTGAGCAGGTCTTCCTTGCGCTGCATGCGGGCGTTGATTTTCACGTAGGCGTTCAGGAGGGCGTAGAGGGTTTTTTCGCGGTGGCCGCTCTTGGCCTGGGAGCCGTGGGCGGTGGAGACGGAGAGCATGCCGGAGGGTTTGTCCACCACCAGGTAATGCTCGTCCTCGAAGAGGATTTTCACGCCGGCTTTCTCCACTTCCTCGCGGGCGTCGCTGCGGGTGGCGCGGGCAATGGAGACGCCTTTGGGCAGAATCTGGAGCGTGTCGCCTTTCCGGAGGGGTTGGTCGAAGGCCGTGACGGGCTTGCCGTTCAGGGTTATCTGGCCTTTGGACAGCATGTTCTTGACGCTGGTGCGGGACTGCTGGGGCAGTATCTCGAAGAGATAGGCGAGCAGGGCGCCCTCGTGCGCTACTTTATACTGGGTCATAATTCTTCCAAACAATTGTGTAAGTCTTTGGGCAGCAGGCTCATGAAGTGATCCAGCGTGCCGTGCGGGATGAGGATGGTTTCCAGGGACTCGCAGTCGTCGAAGGCGTCCTCGCCAATCTCCTGCAGCCCTTTGTTCAGTTTCACCTGATACAGGTTGATGCAGCCCTGGAAGGCCCTGGGGCCGATGGTGCGGAGTTTCGCAGGCATGCTCACCCTTTCCAACTGCCAGCAGTCCACAAAGGCCGATTCCCCGATTTCCACCAGGGAGGTGGGCAGTTTGATGGTGAGCAGTTCCCCGCATTCGGCAAAGGCATTGGCGCCGATATGGGTGACGGTATTGGGCAGGTGGATTTTTTCCAGGTAGGACGATCGGTCCTCCAGCGGGACTTCCTCTCCGATCTTGAGCCCGGCCATGTAGTCCTGAAAGGCGAAAACGTTGTCGCAGATGACTTCACAGCCTTCCTGTACGCTTACTTCGCCGGGGAAATTCTCCGCATCCAGAAGGCGTTTTCCATCGGCCGAATAACTAAGGCAGTTCTCGCTGTCCCAGATATCCCGGGCAAGCTCTTCCGGCGTGGCGGCTGTGTTCATGGGGCTAGAAATTTTTTACGAAGTCAATGTCCTTTTTGAGCATTACTTTGGGCTCCATCTTGGACACTTTCTGGAAAAGTTTGAACTGGTAGGCGGGAGAAAGATAGACCCTGTGCTCGTTCTTGCCCTTCCGCCACCATTTATAAAAGGCGATGGGGTCTGTGTCGTAGGGAATACGGGCTTCAATCTCCGAGGTGTAGCCGGGAAAATCGATGATCATCTTGAGGCCGGTGATGCGTTTGTAGTACTCGTAATCGGCTCTGCGCAACTTGGAAACGAGTGGGGCAAACACTTCATATTGATCTACTTGCAGGATTTTTTCCTTCACGATCATCCGGTGGATGCGAACAGGGTCCTTGTGTAGCCATTCGGTAAGGGAATAAGTCTCCGGACCATTTTCACAGTCCAGGGTTAACATGTCCGAAGAGAGGTAAATCTTTTCGCTATCCAGGGGAAAATTTTCCATTTTTTGGCGGCTACGCAGCAAATATAAGAATTTTTTTTCTTTTTTCAGTGATTTTTTTTATCTTTGAAGATGAAAAGTGAACTTAATCCCTTAATTTTTATAAACCATGGCTTACAAAATCATTGACATCCAAGGAATCGGCCCCGTCTATGCCGAAAAACTCATCGCCGTCGGTATCGAAACTGTCGACCAGCTCCTCGTGGAAGGCGCTTCCGCCAAGGGCCGCAAGGCTCTGGAAGAAAAGACCGGCATCCGCGGTGACCTCATTCTCACCTGGGTGAACCATGCCGACCTGTTCCGCATCAAAGGCGTAGGCCCCCAGTTCTCCGAACTTCTGGAGGCCGCCGGTGTTGACACCGTGAAGGAACTCCGCAACCGCAACGCCGCCAACCTCGCCGCCAAGATGCTGGAAGTGAACGAGGCCAAGCACCTTTGCAAGCGTACCCCCGTGGAAAAGGAAATCCAGAAGTACATCGACCTCGCCAAAGAACTCGAACCGGTAGTTACCTACTAGTCTCCCCGTGGCAGCCAACCCGCTGTCACTGAGTTGTTTACGTACAATCCTCTGCGCTTTTTGCGCAGAGGATTGTACGTAATTGATTGTGTTGCAAGGGCTTACTTGCCAGTGGTTTGAGGGTGGTGGAGGGGCGGGGAAGAGGCGGCCGGCCGGAGATATGTAAAAAAATTAAAAAAAATTGTCGGCACCCCTTGCAGATTCAAAAATAGTTTGTACCTTTGCAATCCCGAAAGGGAAGTTCACTGAAAACTTGGTGCGGTAGTTCAGTCGGTTTAGAATACCGGCCTGTCACGCCGGGGGTCGCGAGTTCGAGCCTCGTCCGCACCGCTTAAAGAAGCCTCACAGACACCTGCGAGGCTTCTTTTTGATTATTCCCTGTTTTTCGTGTCGATGCAGATGGTCACTGGGCCGTCGTTTACGAGGGAGACTTGCATGTCGGCGCCGAATTCCCCGGTTCCCACCGGATGGCCGATGGCGGCCGACAGCGCTTCGCAGAACTGCCCGTAGAGCGGAATGGCCATATCGTGCCCGGCCGCTCCGATATAGGAGGGCCGGTTGCCTTTCCGGGTAGAGGCCATCAGCGTGAACTGACTGACAACCAGGGCTTCGCCTTCCACATCGGTCACGCTGCGGTTCATTACGCCCGCTTCGTCGTTGAAGATGCGGAGCCCCGCAATCTTTTTCACCAGCCAGTCGATATCCTCCCGGCCATCCTCATGGCCGATTCCAAGGAGGATCAGCAGTCCCGGGCCGATGGCCGATTTCACCGCCCCGCCGATGGCGACGGATGCGGAAGATACTCTTTGGATTACTGCGCGCATACTGTTTATCAATCCGTCAGGGGCAAATTTAATCATTTTTATCGGCAAAAAATGTTATTTTTGCAACAGTCAGATTTGAAATGCACACGATATGATTCACGATTTTGTTTATGACATCCCGGTCAAGGTGTACTTTGGCACGGAACAACTGAAGAATTTGGGCCCTGAACTCAGGAAGTATGGCACGCGGGTGCTGATGACCTACGGGGGAGGATCCATCAAACGAATCGGCCTGTACGACCGCGTGGTGAAGGAAATCCGCGATGCGGGGCTGGAACTGTACGAACTTTCCGGCATCGAACCCAATCCGCGGGTCGCTTCCGTGCGGGAAGGCGCGCGCCTGTGCAAGGAGCACCGGATCGACGTGCTGCTGGCCGTGGGCGGCGGTTCCACCATCGACGCCACCAAGTGGATTGCGGCGGCGGCCTGCGTGGACCACGATGCCTGGGATTTTTTCGACTATAAGATCTGGGCGCCCGTGGAGAAGGCCCTGCCCGTGTTGGATATCCTCACCCTCTCCGCGACCGGCTCGGAGATGGACAGCGGCGGCGTCATCTCCAATCCGGACACCCGGGACAAGCACGGCCGCATGCATCCGCTGCTGCTCCCGAAGGTCTCCTTCCTGGACCCGTCCACGACCTTCAGCGTCAGCGCTTACCAGACGGCCTGCGGCAGTGCCGATATGCTCTCGCACATCATCGAGGTGTACTTCAACATGGACCAGGACCTCTACATGCTGGACTGCGTGATGGAGGGCCTGATGAAAACCATCATCAAGTACACGCCCGTCGCCATCCGGGAGCCGGACAACTACGAGGCCCGTGCCAACCTGATGTGGGCGTCTTCCTGGGCCATCAACGGCTTTGTGGACGGCGGCAAGCAGCAGGCGTGGAGCTGCCATCCGATGGAACACGAACTGTCGGCCGTCTATGATATCACCCACGGTCTGGGGCTGGCCATTCTCACGCCCCGCTGGATGAAATACTGCCTGGACGAAAGCACCGTTTCCAAGTATGTCCAGTTCGGGGTCAACGTGCTGGGCATCAGTCCCGAAAAGGCCCCGATGGACATTGCCAACGAGGCCATTGAGCGTTTCGCATCCGTCCTCTTCGATTCCTTCGGCCTCCAGCGGACGTTCCCGGAGGTGGGCATCGACGAAAGCCATTTCGACAGCATGGCCGAAAAGGCCGTGCAGGGCGGCGCCATCGACGGCTTCAGGACATTAAAAAAGGAAGATGTGCTGAACATCTTCCAAATGTGCATGAAATAGCCTTTTAACTCGGCCCGCAGGCGGAATTACTCCACGGTGATCTGTTTGCGGGCTTTTTCTGCCTCCGCTTTCTTGATCTTGGGCAGGTTCACGGTGAGGACACCGTTCTCTACCTTGGCGGCGATGGCTTCGCGGTCGGTGTCTTCCGGGAGCAGCATCGTCTGCTGGAACTTGGTGTAAGAGAACTCGCGGCGCACATAGTGGCCTTTCTGCTTCTCGTTCTCGCTGCTCTTTTTCTCCATGTTGATGA
Source organism: Bacteroidales bacterium (assembly GCA_017447815.1). Classification (GTDB taxonomy): domain Bacteria; phylum Bacteroidota; class Bacteroidia; order Bacteroidales; family UBA932; genus Cryptobacteroides. The sequence goes on from JAFSMS010000101.1 coordinate 13,780, forward strand.
CGAGGTCTCCGTCTTCATCCAGATGGATGTCAAAATCGGCCTTGGTCATACCGGGGGCGGCCAGTTCCAACTGATAGGCTTCCGGGGTTTCTAAAACATTGATGGCCGGGGCGGTGGCCTTCGGGCGTTCCATCCAAGTGTTGTCGAAGAAATCGTTGAAGATGTCGGGCATCCAATTCTGATTATGTTTTGCAGGTACCATAGTAGTAATCTCCTATTTTAAGTTTTTGTTTTTCTTTTTCTTTTCGGGCCGATCCGCTGACCGGCGTTCGGCATAAGGAAAGGCAAATCCGGGACCAGTGACGAAAAATGGTCAAAAGGTTGACAAAATGTCGCAAAATGTTGCCAGAATGGCAGTAAAAACTGTAAAATTGGCGTTATTCACACGCGCGCGTGAAGAAATCCAAGAAATAAATTGTACTTTTGTAACCCCCAAAATCCATCAAGATGCTGCATTGGTATGCCCTCAAAATCTTCTATAACAAGGTCTTCAACTGGGAAGGCCTTCTGGAAGACAAAGGCCTTGAGACCTATCTGGCCGTGCAGAAAGTGCAGTTGAAGGGCGCGGCGCATCTGGCTGCCAGGAAAAGGCTGGCCGGGGAGACCGCGCGGAAAGACATGCGCTACATCGAGGACGGACCGGTGATCTATGAGCGGAAGCCGCTCGTGACCTCCCTTCTCTTCGTGAAGGCCGACTTGGAGGAAATCAATGAGATTCAGGCGCTTCTGAATGAGAAGGATGCCTTCGGCCGCGTGAAGGGATTCATTTACCGGAGCGCCGACAAGGAGAGTTACGCCACCATATCGGCCCGGGAGATGGAGATTTTCAAACTGGTCGTGGAGTCCGGCGCCGGCGGGCTGGAGTTTTTTGCCGATGACGATTTCACCCGTTTCAAGAAGGGGAGCAAGGTTCGCGTGAAGGAAGGGCCGCTCAAAGGGGCCGAGGGCTACATCAAGCGCATCCGGAAAGACCGCCGGCTGCTGGTGTGCATCGAAGGCGTCATCGCCGTGGCCACATCCTACATCCCGCCGGAGAACCTGGATATTATAGAAGAAGAGTTATGCCTGCAGAAGGAAATATCATCATCCGAAAAGCCCGGGTCAACAACCTGAAGGACATCACCGTGGAAATCCCCCGGAACCGCCTGGTGGTGGTGACGGGCGTCTCCGGCAGCGGAAAAAGTTCCCTCGCCTTCGACACGCTTTTTGCCGAAGGGCAGCGCCGCTTTGCGGAAAGCCTTTCCTCTTATGCCCGCCAGTTCCTGGGCCGCATGGTGAAGCCCGACGTGGATGTCATCGAGGGCATTCCGCCGGCCATCGCCATCGAGCAGAAGGTGAATATCCGGAACCCCCGCTCCACCGTGGCCACCACGACGGAAATCTATGACTACCTGCGCATCCTGTTCGCCAGGATCGGACGCACCTATTCGCCCGTGAGCGGGGAGGAGGTGAAAGCCCACACGGTGAAGGATGTGCTGGACGCCATCGACGACGGTAAGCCGCACGCCCTGTACATCCTGGCCGACCTCTGCTGGGACAGCCGCCAGGACCGGGTGGAACTGATGCTCGGCCTCAAGGAAGAAGGGTACGGCCGCCTGTTCTCCCCGCAGCAGGGCACCATCTTCCAGATAGAAGATGTCCTGAAGATGGACGGCGACTACCCCGAAGGCCTCTGGCTCCTGGTGGACCGCGTAAAAACGTCCGCTGCCCTGGATGCCGATCTGCGCACCCGTCTGAACGCCTCCGTCCAGGCGGCCTTCGACAAAGGCAACGGAGACATGGCCCTTTGGAGCCCGGAGGCGGAAGCCGGACTCCTGCGCTTTTCTTCGCGCTTTGAAAAAGACGGGCTGGTGTTCCGGCAGCCGGACGAGTACCTTTTCTCCTTCAACAGCCCGCTGGGCGCCTGCCCGGTGTGCGGCGGCCTGGGAAAGATCGTGGGCGTGAGCGAGGACCTGGTGGTCCCCGACAAGACCAAGAGCATCTACGACGGCGCCATCGCCTGCTGGCGGGGAGAGAAGATGAGTTGGTTCAGGGACCTGGTCATCAAGAACTCGGAAAAATACGGCATTCCCATCTTCGAACCCTATTGCAAACTCACTGAAGCGCAGAAACGCACCCTCTGGGAGTCTCGCGCCACCATGGGCGACGAAAGCACCATCGTGGGCATCAACGAGTTCTTCGAGTGGGTGGAAGCCAATCGTTATAAAATCCAGTATAAATACATGCTCAGCCGCTATTCCGGCCGGACTACCTGCCATTCCTGCGGCGGCAGCCGGCTCCGGAAAGAGGCCCTGTATGTGAAAATCGGCGGAAAAACCATCCATGACCTCCTTTCCATGACCGTGGAGAGTCTTCTCCGCTGGTTCCGGGAGGTCCCGCTCACCGAGTATGAGCGGGACGTGGCGGGAAAAGCCGTCGAGGAAATCACTTACCGGCTCCAGTGCATCCAGGATGTGGGCTTGGGCTATCTGACGCTGAGCCGGACCATGAACACCCTCTCCGGCGGAGAGAGCCAGCGGGTGAACCTGGTGACGGCCCTCGGCAGTTCGCTGGTGGGGTCCATGTACATTCTGGACGAGCCGTCCATCGGCCTGCATCCCCGGGATACGGAGCGGCTCATCGCCGTGCTCCGGCGCCTCAGGGACATCGGCAATACCGTTGTGGTGGTGGAGCATGACCCCGAGATCATCCGGGCGGCCGACTGCCTCATCGACCTGGGCCCCAGGGCCGGCGTGAACGGCGGCGAGGTGGTCTTCCAGGGCGTGGTAGGGGAGGAAAGCACGGCCCAGACGGAGCGTTCCCTCACCCTCCAGTACCTCAAGGGCATCCGGAAGCCGTATCTGCGGGAGAAGAACCCCTGGCACTATTCCATTACGGTGCAGGGGGCCATGCAGAACAATCTCAAGGACATCGACGTCCGCTTCCCGCTGAATGTGTTGACCGTCGTGACGGGCGTTTCCGGCAGCGGCAAGAGTTCGCTGGTGGGCGATATCCTGTATCCGGCCCTGCACCGCCGCCTCAATGAGACCGGAGACCTCCCGGGAACCTTCAAGGGACTCGCCGGAGACCTCAGCCGCATCACCCGCGTGGAGTATGTGGACCAGAATCCCATCGGCAAGAGCAGCCGTTCCAATGCCGTCACCTACCTCAAGGTTTACGACGACATCCGCAAACTCCTCTCCGAGCAGCAGTATGCCAAAATCAACGGCTTTACGCCTTCCTACTTCTCCTTCAACCAGGACGGCGGGCGCTGTCCCGAGTGCCAGGGAGACGGATTCGTGAAGATCGGGATGCAGTTCATGGCCGATGTCACCATGGTTTGCGAATCCTGCGGCGGCAAGCGCTTCAAGCCGGAGATCCTGGAAGTGAAATACCGCGACAAGAATGTCGATGATATCCTGAACATGAGCGTGGAGGAGGCCATGGCCTTCTTCGGCGCGCAGAAGGAGGAGGCGGCCCGGACCATTGCCGCCAAACTGCAGCCGCTGGCCGACGTAGGGCTGGGCTATATCAAGTTGGGACAGCCCTCCAGCACGCTTTCCGGCGGTGAGAGCCAGCGCATCAAACTGGCGTATTTCCTCTCGCTGGCCGAAGGCGGCCGCGAAAAGATTCTTTTCATCTTCGACGAACCCACCACCGGCCTGCATTTCTACGATGTGGAGAAACTCCTGAAGGCCTTCGACGTGCTCATCGGCAAGGGACACACCGTGGTGGTCGTAGAGCACAACGTGGATGTGATCCGCAGTGCCGACTGGGTCATCGACCTGGGCCCAGACGCCGGCGACAAAGGCGGCGAGGTGGTCTTTGCCGGCACTCCGGAAGACCTTGTTAAAAATGGTAAAACCTTTACCGCACAGTATCTCAAAGCATGAAAACAGCCGTCCTCACCATGGTTCGCAACGACGATTTCTACCTTCGCAAGTGGGTGGAATATTACGGCCGTGAACTGGGGCGGGACAACCTCTATATCTTCTTCGACGGCAAGGACCAGGCGGTGCCGCCCTTCTGCGAAGGCACCCACTGTGAGGTGCTGGAGAAGATCGGCACGGATGTGGTGTCCAATGACAAGGGGCGCGTGGCGGTGATGAGCGCCAAGGCCGCGGAACTCCTGGCGGCCGGCTATGAGCGGGTAATCGGCACCGACGCCGACGAGTTCCTGGTGCCGGATCCGGCCCTCGGCAAGGGGCTGGCGGCCTATCTGGAAGGGATGCCCGTGAAGGGGTGCCTGTCGGCCCTGGGGCTGGATGTGGGGCAGAAACTGGGCGAAGAGGACGACATCCGGGAAGACGCCCCGTTCCTTTCGCAGCGGCACTATGCCCTCCTGGGCACGCGCTATACCAAGGCTTCCATCCTTTCGGAACCCCTGGAGTGGGGAAGCGGTTTCCACCGGGTGAAAGGACGGAATTTCCAGATCGCTCCGGATTTGTATCTTTTCCACCTGGGCTATTTTGACAAGGCCCGCATCGAGGCGCGCTTCGCCGATTCTTCCCGCCGCGAACAGGGCTGGGAGCGGCATCTTCTCAAGCGCACCCGCGTGATCCGGACGGTGAGCCGGAAAAAGCCCCGTTCCTTTGCCTTCTGGACCCGTTTTGCACGCCTGTGCCAAACGCTGGTCCGTCCGCCCTATGCCTGGAACAAGCCGGCCATGTTCGGCCTGAAAATTGTGGTTCGTATTCCGGACCGTTTTGCCTCTGTGCTCTGAATATGGAAGAACCCCTCATATCCGTTGTCGTCCCCATCTATGGGGTGGAGGCCTATATCGGCGAGTGCGCCCGTTCCCTCTTGGCGCAGCCATCTGACAATGTGGAGTTTATCTTTGTAAACGACGGTACCCGGGACCGCTCCATGGAGGTGCTTTCCCAGGTGCTGGACGCCTGTCCCGGCCGCGCGGTGAAAATCATCAACCAGGCCAATGCCGGCCTGCCGCAGGCCCGCATGGCCGGTATCCGTGCCGCAGAAGGGGAGTATATCATGCATCTGGACGCGGACGACTGGCTGGAAGCCGGCGCCCTGGAACGCCTTTGCACCGAGGCCCGCACCACCGGGGCCGACCTCATCTACTACGATTTCTGGAAAGAGTACGGAACCCGCAGCAAACTGGACCGGGAAAGGGATTTCACCCCGGCCGGCAAGACCGGCTGGATGCGCCGCCTGTACCGGGACGGCGCCTATGGCTATGTCTGGTGCAAAATGGCCCGGAAAAGCCTTTACGAGGGCATTTTTGTCCCTCGCCACACCATGCACGAAGACGTGGTCTTCTCCACCCAACTTATCTTCCGTGCCGCCAGTTTCGTGCATCTGCGGCAGCCGCTGGTGCATTATCGGCGCAACAATCCGTCCGCCTCGACGCGGGTGGCCAGGAAGATCCGCCGCGGGCAGATGGCCCGGAATTATCTGGACCTGTATGAGCATTACCGCGACTCGCTGGCGGGGTCTCCGGTGGAGCCCGTGCTGAATGACCTGCTCCTGAGGGCGGCCTATGTGGGCTTCTCGCTGGACCGGGACCTGTTCCGGGAGCGTCCTTACCTGAAAGAGATGGCCCGCCATCTTCCCCTGATGCCTTTCCACCGGGTTCTGCTTGCGGAACAGTTGATTCTCAAACTGTGGCTCCTATGGTGAAAGTGTCGGTGATTGTCCCTGTCTATGGGGCCGAAGCCTATATCGCGCAGTGCGCCCGTTCCGTCCTGGGCCAGACCTGGGACAACACCGAGTTCCTCTTCGTGAACGACGGCACCCCGGACCGGAGCATGGAAATCCTCAGGGAGGTGATCGGCCGGGAATTCCCGGGAAAGGATGTCCGTATCCTCGAGAAAGCCAACGAAGGGGCTCCGCTGGCACGGCAGAAGGGCCTGGAAGCCGCCACAGGGGATTATATCCTTTATGCCGATGCCGATGATTTTCTCGAGCCCGGAATGGTGGAAAAACTGGCCCTTGCCGCTACGGAGGCCGATGCCGACATGGCTTACTGCGCTTTTTACAAGGGTTCGCGCGTGTGCCGGGACCGCCTGTTCTCCTCCGGAAAGGAGTTTTCCCGTGACATGCTGGCCTACCGCGCCTATGGCTATCTCTGGAACAAACTCCTCCGCCGCTCTCTTTTCGAAAGCCGCTACTGTTGTCCGCGCTATGGCATGCACGATGACATGGTCCTTCTTTGCCAAATCCTGCCCGGAGCCCGGAAACTGGTCCGGGTAGAGGATCCGCTGTATCACTACCGCTGCGACAATGCCGCCTCCATCTCCCACCGGGGAAAGGCGGCAAGGGATGCGGAATCGGCCCGTAACTTCTTGGAGATGATCCGTTTCTGGGAAGGGGAGAAGGAAATTCCCTTTGCCGGGTCACTGCCGCTTCTGTATGCGCGCGCCGGCTGGGCGGCCTATCGCTACGACCGTTCCCTTCCGGCCGATTATCCCGAACTCGCCGCCCGTGTGCTGGCGCTCCCTTCGGCTCCGGAGCATCCGCTTCGCTTCTGGCGGGTGAAACGCTGGCTCCGTATGGCGAAATAAGAGAATTATCACTATTTTTGCAGTGTAAAAAAGTACTGGCGCGCAAGCAATCATGATTAAAGTCATCGAAACAGAGATTCCCGGCGTTTTCATCCTTGAGCCTCAGGTGTTCGGAGATGAAAGGGGATATTTTATGGAAAGTTGGAGTCAGCGGGATTTCGATGCCGCCGTGCGCCCCATCCTTTTTGTGCAGGACAACGAAAGCAAAAGCCGCTACGGTGTGCTCCGGGGCCTGCATTTCCAGAAGGGAAGGTATTCGCAGAGCAAACTGGTGCGCGTAGTGTGCGGCCGGGTGCTGGACATCGCGGTGGATATCCGTGTGGGGTCGCCCACCTTCGGCCGGCACGTAGCCTGCGAACTGTCGGGAGAGAATCATCGGCAGTTCTTCATCCCCCGCGGTTTTGCCCACGGTTTTTCCGTCCTCAGCGGCGAGGCCCTCTTCCAGTACAAGTGCGACAATCCCTATGTGCCCTCGGCGGAAGGCGCCATCGCCTGGGATGACCCCGCCCTCGGCATCGACTGGGGCCTCCCCGAGGCCGATATCATCCTGTCGGAGAAAGACCGTCATCACTTGCCCCTTTCCCGGGCGGAAGGTCTTTTCGACTATCATACAGATTATTACGCCCTATGAAAATCCTCGTTACCGGCGCCTGCGGGCAACTGGGCATGAGCCTTCGTTCCGTCCTTCCGGAAGGGACGGTCTATACCGACGTTGCGCCGGGGGCTCCCCGTTATCTGGATATCACCGATCCCGGGGCCGTCCGTTCCCTGGTGGCGGAGGAGAAAGTGGACTGCATCGTCAACTGTGCGGCCTACACCAACGTGGAAGCGGCCGAGGACCACGTCGAACTGGCCGAAAAACTCAATGCCCGGGCGGTGGAGAACCTGGCCCTGGCCCTGAAAGCCGTGGACGGGCTTCTGGTGCACATTTCCACGGACTATGTCTTCGGGACCGAACCCTATAACCGTCCCTGCCGGGAAGACCAGAAAGGGACGCCTACGGGCGTGTACGGCCTCACCAAGCTGCATGGGGAGCAGGCTGTGCTCTCTTCCGGGGTGCGCCATGTCATCATCCGCACCGGCTGGCTGTATAGCGAATATGGCAAGAATTTCGTGAAGACCATGCTCCGTCTCACGGCGGAAAAGCCTTCCCTGAAGGTGGTCTTCGACCAGGTGGGCACTCCCACCTACGCCGGAGACCTGGCGGCCGCCGTCGGCATCCTCCTTTCCCGCGTCCCCGGGCAAAGCGAAATCTTTCACTACAGCAATGAGGGCGTGTGCTCGTGGTACGACTTTGCCAAGGCCATTGCGGCTTATGCCGGCCATACGGGCTGCGATATCCAACCCTGCCACAGCGATGAGTTCCCGTCCAAGGTGCATCGGCCCGCCTATTCCGTGCTGGACAAGAGCAAGATCAAGGAGCATCTGGGCCTTCGCATCCCGTACTGGACCGATTCCCTGCAAGTCTGCCTCCGGAACCTCCTGGCTCAGTAGCCGTTCCTTGCCAGGGCGCTTTGGTCCACGCGCCAGCCGTCCTCTTCCAGTCCGTCCCCTTCCGGCTTTACCGTAATGCGGTAGAGAACGTTTCGGCGCACCGTATAGACGCCGGGGCTTTCTTGCAGGAAGAAGCGGTAAACCAGGTATTCGCCGGCTCTCGTGTGGAAAGAGTCCGAGTGGTATTCCATCTTGATTTCGATGTAGGAGCAGTCGGCCCGGGACGGCTCCGGACGCTCTCCCTGGGCGTTTTCCAACAAATAAACCCCCAGGCTGCCGCCTTCGTTCAGGGCTCTCACCTGGGACCAGTCCTTCAGATAGCCGTTGGCGAAAAAGTGCAGGCCCCGGCTCTCCCCGGACAACTGGACGGAGGACGGGCAACTCCCTACTTTCACTTGCCGCACAACCAGTTGCACGTCCTCATCCAGCGCCCGCCGGTCCACTGACAGAACCACTTTCGCCATCAGTCTTTCCAGCGGTATTTCCATTTGTTCCGTCGTTTCCTGATTCTCCAGGATGGACACCATGGGGATTCCGGACCGGAACTCGTCCGGGTAGGCCATGTGGTAGCGGTAGGCCCGTGCTTCTTCCAGCGTCCGGCAGGGGAGTTCGTAGCCCAGGTTGGCGGCTGCCAGGAAAGTGTAGGGAACACCCTTCAGGAGGTATGTCCGGTGGCAGACGGCACCGCCCCGGTATTCCATCTGCCGGCCGGAAACGAAGACCTTCTCTTCAAGTTCTCCGAGCGGGTTGAAGATGAGAAGGTTGTAGTCGGAGATGTGCTCCTCGTCCGGGTCGGCTGCACGCGTTGCCGGAGTCTGAGTTTTCAGAACGATCGTTGCCGGGCAGCGTTCAGGCATCGGCATGCGCGTGCAGGCGGCCAGGATCAGAAGCGGTATGATGGTGAACTTTTTCATCCGAAGATTTCGGTTTTCGGGGTTTCTTCCTCCCAGGGAAGGCAGTGGAGTTCCAGGATGACGGCTCCGCTTTCCGCAGGGATGTCCGGCGCCGGGGATCCCATCCTTCGCAGGGTGATGTCCAGGTCGATCCGGGTGTCCGGTGCAAGGGAGGGGAGCGGAATGGGATAGAAGCAGGGCTTGTCGCCGATGCGTCCTTCCAGGACCAGGTGCGTGGGGGCGCCCGGATAACAGTAGAATGTCTGTTGGGGATAGAGGCGTGTTTTCCCTACCTCGCCGATGCCTTTTTGCCACAGCATATCCGGCTCCGGAAGTGCCCGGACGGCCAGGGTGTCCAGAAACCCCGGGTTCATCCAGGAAACCGGCTCTCCGCCTTCTTCTCCCAGCGGCCGGTATTCGGACCCTGCATAGGATAAAAAAGTTTGCGTGTTAACGAACCGGGATTGGGCGTAGGGCCTGCCGCTGAAATCACAGGAGACGGAGCGGAGCCGGATTGCCGTGAGCATAGGGCGGAGTTGGAGTTTCGCCTGGCGGGAATTGCCCGCCGGCAGCAGGATTTCTCCGCAAAGAAGCGGAGTGCCGCTGCTTTCCCTGTCCAGGGAGAAGGTATGTTTGCAGAGGTTGCCGTAGGTGCGGATCCGGGCCCACTGGCTTTTCTCGCCGGCCTTCCCCGACAGGGCCACCAGGTGTTTGGGGCCGGAGGTTGAGACGCCGAAGGCCTTGCCCTGCGGCAGGAGGAGCTGCTGATAGGAGTCCAGGAGTTGCGCTCCCGGGGGCGTATCGAAGAAGAAGAGGTCGATGGCGTCCGGCACCGCTCCTTTCGTCGCGCACGCAACGGTAATCTCGATGGGTTGCGAAACCGTTTCCCGTGCGCACGAAGCCAAAAAGGCCGGACCCTGCAGGATGGCAGAGAGTGAAGCCGCAGACGCGCAGCGAGCGAAACGCCCCGAGAAGATGTGGTGATGTGGTAACTGAGAATTCCGGCCTGTATTTGTGCTTCGTGACATGTGCAGATGCGATTGTTTCGGAAGCAAAACTACGCACAGGAGGTCCAGAAATCCAAGAATCGTAAAAAAGAAAGTGTTGTTTCAGGTGTTTTCAGCCTTTCGCCGCCTGTTTTTTACGGTCAATCGTAAAAAAAGAATCCTGTTTTTTACGATGGGGCGCGATGCAAAAGAAAACCGGTCCTGGAATACCAGAACCGGTTTTGGGAAGATACCCCGGGGATTAACCGCCGAAGTTGTCGTAGAGGATGCTCTCGGGGGCTACGCCCAGGGAGTCCAGCAGTTCGTTCACGCACTTGACCATCATCGGCGGGCCGCACATGAAGTATTTGATGTCCTCGGGAGCCTCGTGGTTCTTGAGGTAGGTCTCGTACATCACGTTGTGCACGAAGCCGGGCGTGTACTTGACACCGGCGGCGTCGGCGGCAGGGTCCGGACGGTCCAGGGCCAGGGTGAAGTGGAAATTCGGGAATTCCTTCTCGATTTCCGCGAAGTCTTCCAGGTAGAAGGCTTCCACCAGGGCGCGGGCGCCATAGAAGAAGCGCACGGGCTTTTTGGTCTTCAGGGTCTTGAACAGGTGCATGATGTGGCTGCGCAGAGGTGCCATACCGGCGCCACCGCCCACGAAGATGTATTCCTGGGTGTCGGGGTCGTCCTTCGGGAGAAGGAACTCGCCGTAAGGGCCGGAAATCATCACCTTGTCACCCGGCTTGCGGGAGAACACGTAGGTGGAGGCGATTCCCGGAGGAACACCGGGGACAAACTTGAACACGCCCTTGGGCTGGGTACGGTCGAACGGCGGGGTTGCGATACGTACGTTCAGTTTGATGAGGTCTTTTTCGGCAGGATACGAGGCCATGGAGTAGGCCCTGATGGTAGGTACGGTGTTCTTGAACTTCAGGGAAGTGATGCCGTACTTCTCCCAGTCACCCTTGTAGATATCGGCCACGCCCATGTCGGCGAAGTCGGCCTCGTATTCGGGAATGTCGATCTGGATGTATTCACCGGACTTGAAGTCGATATGCTCGCCTTTGGGCAGGCGCACGGTGAATTCCTTGATGAAGGTGGCCACGTTCTCGTTGGAAATGACCTCGCATTCGAGTTTCTTGACGCTGAGGGCGCTTTCCGGAACGGCAATCTGGATGTTGTCCTTCACTTTCACCTGGCAGCCCAGACGCCAGCCTTCCTTGATCTGCTTGCGGGAGAAGAAACCCGTTTCAGTGGGAAGGATGGTGCCGCCGCCTTCCAGGACCTGCAGTTTGCACTGGCCGCAGTTGGCCTTGCCGCCGCAGGCGGAGGGGAGGAAGATGCCGTGGTCGGCCAGGGTGTGCATCACGTCACCGCCGGGAGTGACTTCCAGTTCCTTGGTGCCGTTGTTGATGTTGATCTTGACGGTGCCGGAAGGGGTGACGGCGGCCTTGATGATGAGCAGGAGAGCGACCAGAATCAGGGTCACCACTGTGATGACGATGATCGAGAAGATAATTGTATTACCCATAGTGCGTTCCTCCTACAATGAAATGCCCATGAAGGTCATGAAGGCGATACCCATCAGACCCACGGTGATGAAGGTGATACCCAGGCCCTTGAGGGCGTCCGGGACATTGGAGTAACTCATTTTCTCGCGGATGGCTGCCAGGGATACGATAGCCAGGAACCAGCCGATGCCGGAACCCAGGGCGTAAACGGTGGCTTCACCGATATTGATGAAGTCTTTCTGCTGCATGAACAGGGAACCGCCCAGGATGGCGCAGTTCACGGCGATCAGGGGCAGGAAGATACCCAGTGCGGAATAGAGTTCGGGAGAGAACTTCTCCACCAGCATTTCTACGATCTGTACGATGGCGGCGATGACGGCGATGAAGACGATGAAACTGAGGAAACTCAGGTCAACCCCTTCGATGAGGGCGTCCGGAGCCAGTACATAGGTGTTGAGAAGATAGTTCACGGGAAGCGTGATCAGGAGCACGGCGATAACCGCGACACCCAGGCCAGCTGCCGTTTTGACATTCTTCGATACCGCCAGGAACGAGCACATTCCCAGGAAGTAAGCGAAGATCATGTTGTCCACAAAGATGGACTTGGTGAATAAGCTAAGATATTCCATAAGGCGTTACAGTTTACTTTTCCTGGAGATCTTTCTGGATAGAGCGCTGCACCCACACGATGCATCCCAGGAGGATGAGGGCGAAGGGCGGCAGGATGACCAGGTTGTTAGGTACATAGCCGAAGCGGTTCAGGATATCGATGCCGAACAGGGTTCCGCTGCCCAGAAGTTCGCGGAAGAAGGCGACGACGAGGAGAATCATGCCGTAGCCGGCACCGTTGGCGAGTCCGTCGAGGAAGGAAGGCCAGGGCTTGTTGCCCAGGGCGAACGCTTCGATGCGGCCCATCACGATACAGTTGGTGATGATGAGGCCGATATAGACGGACAACTGCTTGTCGATGGCGTAGGTGGCCTCGAAGGATTTGAGAATCTGGTCCACGAGGATTACCATCATGGCCACCACCACCAACTGGACGATGATACGCACGCGGCCGGGAATGGTGTTACGCAGCAGGGAAAGGATGAGACTGGAAATGCCCGTGACAACAATGACGGAGAGGGCCATCACCAGGGCACCCTTCATGGTAACGGTAACCGCCAGGGAGGAGCAAATGCCCAGCACCAGGACGGTAATGGGGTTCCCCTTGAAAATGGGGTTCAGAATGGTTTCTTTCAGTTTTGCATCCATAACTTAGTCCTCCTTGTGTTTCATGTTTCCGCTACATTCGGGGCATTCGCAACCGGGGCAGTGGCAGCCGTCCTGACCGGGAGTGCAATGACAGTCGCAAGGGCAGTCTTCGCAGGGGCAGGATGCGCATTTGCAGGGGTTTTTCTGCATGTCGGTGGAGCCAAGAAGAATGGCAACCCCGAAGTGGTTGGCATAGGCGCCCAGCCAGGTGTCGATGGCGGCATCAAGGCCCTGGGAAGTCATGGTGGCGCCGGTAATGGCGTCAATCTTGTTGTCGATCAGGGACTTGCCTTCGGCGTCCTTGGGAGCGCCGCCTTTCACGATTTCAAAGACGTTGGCGTTGGAGAAATCGACCTTTTCGCCTACGAATTCGTTTTGGAAAGCAGGGTCATCCTTGATTTTGGCACCCAGGCCGGCGGTCTCCGACTCGTGGTCGAAGTATGCGCCCTTGATGACAGGGGTTCCCTGTTCGAAGGCGATGTAACCCCAGATGGGGCCCCAGAGGCCGGCGCCGTAGATGGGCACCACCACCGTTCCGTTCTTGAACAGGAAGACGGGCAGTTCGGGCTCTCCGGTTTTGTTGGCGCCGCCTTTGATGTTGTAATTCTGACGCTTGAGTTCGCCGGGGCTGTACACTTTGTCCAGGGGCAGGTCGCTGACCTTTTCACCCTTGAGATTGATGGTGTAGGCCTCGTCGATTTCCTGGGCGTACTTTTCCAGTTTGGCGGTGTTGCTGAGTTTGTCCATTTCGGCCTTGGTGCCATACTGGGCGGCGGTGAGCATCTGGGAGATGGTCTCGGCCTTTTCGTTGGCGTCCTGCTTGGCCTTGAGGCTCTGGGATACGAAAGCCAGGAGCGCTGCTACGACCACCACGATGATGGTGGTGTAGATGACTGTATATACATTGTTATTTGTATTCATAGCGCGATTCCTTTAAGCGTTTAAGGCTTTCTTGGCCCTGCGGCTGGTGTGCACGGACACGACGCAGTGGTCGATGAGCGGAGCCATGGTGTTCATGAACAGGATGGCGAGCATCATGCCTTCCATGTAACCGGGGTTCCACAGGCGTACGACAACGGCCAGGGCGCCTACGAGGAAGCCGTAGATCCACTTGCCGGTCTCGGTCTGGGCGGCGGTGACAGGGTCGGTGGCCATGAAGACGGAGCCGAAGAGGAAGCCGCCCATCACCAGCTGGTAGTAGCAGGGAACGGCGGTGGCACCGGCCATCTGACCCAGCCAGCCCACGAGGAGGCCGCCGGCGACGGAGGAAACCATGATCTTCCAGGAGGCTACGCCGGACCAGACCAGCAGGAGGGCGCCGATGAGGATGGCGATCACGCTGGTTTCACCGGTACTGCCGGGGATGAAGCCATAGAACATGTCCATGAAGGAATAGGAACCCACGGCACCGGTGGCGGCGTCGAAGCCGCCGTCGTGGGCGATGGCCAGGGGCGTGGCGGCGCTGATGGCGTCCACGTCACCGAGACCGGCCCATGTCTTGGACACCCATACGCTGGAGCCGGACATGCTGGAGGGATAGGAGAAGAACAGGAAGGCGCGGGCCACCAGGGCCGGATTCCAGATGTTCATGCCGGTGCCGCCGAAGACCTCCTTCACGAAGATGACGGAGAAAGCGACGGCGAGGGCGAGCATCCACAGGGGAACGTCCACGGGGACGATCAGCGGAATCAGGAAACCGGTGACGAGGTAACCTTCGTTCACTTCTTCACCACGGATCTGGGAACTTGCGAATTCGATGGCAAGGCCCACTACATAGGAGACCACGAACAGCGGGAGCATGCGGAGGAGTCCGTAGAAGAACATCCGCCAGAAGCCCCATTCGAGGCCGTAAAGGGTTGCGGTCTGGAGACCCACGTTGTACATGCCAAAGAGGGCAGCGGGAACCAGCGCGATCACAACCATGATCATCACGCGCTTGAGGTCGATACCGTCACGCACATGGGCGCCCTTGCGGGTTACCGTTCCGGGAACACGCAGGAAGGTGTCGAAAGCGTCATAGGTGGAATACCACCAGGGTTTTTTCTCTTCTGCCATAGTCTTATGCCATTTCTTTGATCATGAGATCGATACCCTGGCCGATGATGGCCTGGATCTCGTTCTTGGAAGGGTCAACGTAGTCACAGAGGGCGAGGTCTTCGGGGAGCACCTCGTAAATGCCGAATTTCTCCATCTTTTCGATGTCACCGGCCAGGCAGGCCTTGATGAGGTAGATGGGGAAGATGTCCATGGGAGTGACATCTTCGAAGCATTTGGTTTCCACGAAGGCGCGCGGGCCGCCGTGCATGTTGGTGTCCATGTCGTACTTCTTTCGGGGGGTGAGCCAGGAGAAGTAGCTCCAGGACGAACTGTACACTTTGGGACGGATGGGCTTGGCCCAGCCGAACCACTCCCGGTCATAGCCCTCGCGGAGGAGGGTGACCTGGTTGTCGAAGAAGCCGAGGCAGCCTTCCGCGCCGAGGCATTCGCCGGTGAGGACGTCTCCGCCGATGACGCGGACGCCTTCACCGACCTCGGTGAGGGATTTCACGGGCGTGCCGGGAAGGGCCGTTACATAGCCGGTCTTGGGAGCGGCGGGGCCGGTGACGGCCACCTTGCGGGTGAGGTCCAGTTTGCCGGTGTTGACCACGTGGCCGATGGCGGCCAGATGCAGGAGAGAGACCGTCCAGACAAGTTCACCCTTCCGGATGGGGGCGATGTGGCTGATCTGGACGCCGACGTTGCCGGCCGGATGGGGACCGGAAACGGTGTAAACGGAAGCGTTGGACACGCCGGCAAACGGAGAGCCCTTGGCCACGCCGATGTGCACGGGGGCGATCTTGGCCAGCACATCGATGCCGGCCTGGATGTCCTTCAGGGCATCACCGAGTACGAAGGCACTGTCTGCTGCAAGCGGAGCCGTGCTGAAAGAGGAAACGAAAATTGCCTTGGGCGTTTCTTCGGGATGGGCCATGACGCCGTAAGGGCGCTGGACCAGCGAACCCCAGAGGCCGCTCTTGAGGAGGAGGTCTTTGGTTTCAGCCGCCGAAGCCGGGGCCTTGGAACCGAAGTCCACATAGTCCTGTTGGGCATCGGCCTTCACGAGAACTGCAAGCAATTTTCTCTTTTCGCCCCGGACGATCTGCTGCACCGTACCGCTGACGGGGGAGGTGAACAGAATCTCGGGACGCTGTTTGTCGGCCATCACGGGGGAGCCTGCCTTCACCGCATCGCCTTCCTTGACCAGCAGCCTGGGAACCAGGCCTTTGAAATCGGTGGGCTTTACGGCAACAACGTCAGGACTCACGGTTTTGATGACTTCCGGGACGGCGGCACCCTTGATGGGAATGTCGAGTCCCTTTTTCAAAGCGAGATTGTTAGACATTATTGATACAGTTTTGTGTATTTGCAAAAAACTTCGCGAAGTTACGAAATTTTTACTAATTTCGCGTTATAAATATGGGTCAATATGAGCGAGATTTTGAAGGATTTGAACGATGAGCAGAAGAAGGCCGTCACCTGCACGGAAGGTCCCGTGCTCATTGTGGCGGGAGCGGGGTCGGGGAAGACCCGTGTATTAACTTCCAGAATAGCCTATCTGATAGAGAAAGGAATCGCTCCGGAGCGCATTCTTTCCCTTACTTTTACGAAGAAGGCGGCCGGGGAGATGAAAGAGCGCATCGCCCTCATGGTGGGGGAGCGCCAGGCCCGCCGCATCTGGATGGGAACCTTCCATTCCGTCTTCATCCGTTTTCTCCGGGAGTATGCCGGTGTCATCGGCTTCCCCCAGACGTTTACCATATACGATACGGCCGATTCGGTGAGCGCCGTCAAGACGTGCATCCGGCAACTGAATCTGGATGACAAACTGTACAAGCCCAAGGAGGTGCTCTCCCGCATCTCCAAGGCCAAGAACGACCTCGTAACCCCGACGCCCTACAGGAACGGCGCCGGCGGCTACCGGGAAGAGGACGGCCGGCACAAGAAGCCGGAAATCTACCGCATCTATGCCCAGTACTGCCAACTGTGCCGGCAGGCGGGCGTGATGGATTTCGACGATATCCTCCTGTACCTGAATATCCTGCTCAAGCAGAGCCCGGACGCCCTGCAGGCCATATCGGCCCGGTTCAGCCATATCCTGGTGGACGAGTACCAGGACACCAACATGGCCCAGTACCTGATCCTGAAAAAACTGGCCTCGGATCACCAGAACCTCTGTGTGGTGGGTGACGATTCCCAGTCCATCTATGGCTTCCGCGGGGCACAGATCCAGAATATCCTCAATTTCCGCAAGGATTTCCCGGAGGCCCGGACTTTCCGGCTGGAGCGCAATTACCGCAGCACGCAGACCATCGTCAACGCGGCCAATTCCCTCATCGCCCACAACGAAGGCCGCATTCCCAAACAGTGCGTGTCCATGGGGGAGAAGGGAGAGGTCATCCACCTTGTCCGCGCCTATACCGAGCAGGAGGAAGCCATGCAGATCGCATCGGCCATCCTGACGCGCATGCGGGCCGAACAGGCCGAGTATGAGGACTTTGCCGTCCTGTACCGGACCAATTCCCAGTCGCGCGCGCTGGAAGAGCAGCTTCGCCGCCGCAACATCCCCTATATGATTTATTCGGGCAATTCCTTCTTCGAGCGGGCGGAGGTGAAGGACATGATGGCCTATTTCAAACTGGCAGTCAATCTGAACGACGACGAATCGTTCAAGCGGGTGGTGAACAAACCGGCCCGGGGCATCGGCGACACTTCCCTGAATGCCCTCGTGACGGCGGCGCAAGCCTCCCGGCTGTCCCTTTTCAAGGCGGCTGCCCTGCCCGATCTGGAGCAGTTCGGCCTCAAGAGCGCCGCCATCGGCAAAATCCGGGCTTTCTGTACCCTGATGGAAAAGACCGCCCAGGAAGCGGTGGCGGGAGACGCCTTCGACGTGGCCCGTTCGCTGGCCTCCGACAGCGGGCTCTACCTTTTCTATAAGGCCGACAATTCCGTGGAGGGGCAGAGCCGCTTCGCCAACATCGAGGAACTGCTGAACTCCGTGAAGGCCTACGTGGAGGACGTGCAGGGAGATTACCGGAATTCGCTCGTGGAGGACGGAGCCGTACAGGATGCCTCCCTGGTCCCCGATGCAGACCTTCCCCGGGTGTCCCTGGCCGATTATCTGGAAAATGTCTCGCTTCTTTCCAATGCCGACGTGGCCGACGACGAGACCAACAACAAGGTGGCGCTGATGACGGTGCACACCGCCAAGGGTCTGGAGTTTCCCTATGTGTTTGTGGCCGGCATGGAAGAGAACCTGTTTCCCTCCGGCGGCTGGATGGTCACGCCGAATGAACTGGAGGAAGAACGCCGGCTCTTCTATGTGGCCCTGACGCGGGCCAAGCGGGCGGTTTCGCTCTCCTATGCCGAGACCCGGATGCGAAACGGCAAGCACGAGTCCAATGCGCCCAGCCGTTTCCTGCGGGAACTGGCCCCCCAGTATCTGGACCACCCGCTGCGCCGGGAGGACATGCAGGCCGCGTCCGAAGAGCCGGACTCCGGCGGTTTCCGCTGGTCTTCTCCCCGCCGCTTCCGTTCCGAGGAGCGCCGGTATCCCTCGGCTCCGGCCCCTTCGGCCAGTCATGCCAGCCCGCGGATTCCTTCGGCTCCCGCGGTGGAGCGCCCGCCTTTGATCGACGCCGATTTTGTCCCTGAACCCATGTCTTCCTTCCGGGTGGGGGAGGAAATTGAACACAATCGGTTCGGGGCAGGAAAAGTCCTTGAAATAAGTGGTCAGGTGCCCGATTTAAAGGCAAAAATTCTCTTCGAAAAGTACGGTGAAAAACTTCTTTTGCTAAAATTTGCGAAAATTCGTCATAAAAAGTTTTGATAATCAATATTTATCACTATCTTTGCAGTGAAGTTTTTCATAGTTTAAGTTTAGGTTAAGTTATCGGCCCTTCGCAGTGATGCGAGGGGCCGGTTAATTTAATGTTTCGGGTGCTGTTTAGGGATAAAAAGTCCTATCCGCAGTAGAAATACTGGGCGACAAGCTTTCGCATCAGTTTCGTGTCATTGCGGGCTTCTTTGTGCAAATTCTCGTCATGATGCGCGTAGAGGGCCTTCAAAATGCCGTCGATCATCCGGGGACGGAAAACGTCGGCCTGTTCGTAAACGCTCCGGCTTTCTTCCAGACAATGGGCGGATTCTGTACAACAGGTGGGCAGTTGGGCCAGGGTTGCCAGGCGGCCGGCATTTTCGCTTTTATGGATGTCCATGTCCACGTAGGTGTCTTCTGCAATTTTCAGGGCTTTTTCTTCGGGCATTTCCAAGCCGATGCGGGCGGCTACGCAGAGACCGGCCATGAGCTGGTAGATATCGGCCGAGCAGTCGGGGCTGCGCATCTCGAAGGTTTGCTTGCCGGTGGTGTCGTGGTCGGTGGGCTTTTCGTTGGGATTGGCCTTGGAGCACATGTCGGTGCCGGCGCTCCAGCCCAGCGGAACGCGGACCAGGGCGCTGCGGTTGCAGTCTCCCCAGCATACGTTGGTGGGTGCTTCCTGATGGGGGACCAGCCGGAAGTAGGAGGTGGGGTTCTTGTTGCCGAAGGCCGTGATGGACGGGGCCATGGTCATGAGGCCTGCGATGGCGCGGCGGGCTTCCTTGGAAAGTTTGCCGTCGGGACCCAGCGTAACGTTCTTCCCGCCCCGCATCAGGCGCATGTGGATATGCATGCCGGAACCGGCCTTGCCGGTGGTGATCTTGGGGGCGAAACTCACGTCCAGATTATAGCGGTATGCAAGGTTGCGGATCACCCATTTGGCCAGCAGAAGCTGGTCGGCCGCCGTTTCGACCGGGCAGGGGAGGAATTCGATCTCGTTCTGCTCGTAAACTTTTCCGTCCAGGGTGAAGTTGCCCACTTCGGAGTGGCCGTACTTGATCTGACCGCCGGTCTTGGCGACGTGGTCCATGCATTCGCGGCGGAAATCGTTCAGTTTGGCGAAGGGCTCGCTTTCGTGGTAGCCTTTCTGGTCGGTGGCGGGGAAGAGTTTGTCTTCTTCGCAGATCACGTAATATTCCAGTTCTCCCATGGCCTCGAACTGCAGGCCCGTGGATTTCTCGAAGGCCTTTTCGGCCCGCATGAGCGTGGCATGGGGAGCGCAGTCGAAGGGCTCACCGTCCTTGTTGAAAAATCCGCAGAGGAAGCACAGGGTGGGGATCTCGTTGAACGGGTCCACGAAGGCCGTGCGGTAGCGCGGAACAACGTAGAGATCACTGTTTCCGGCTTCGATAAAGGAGGGGAAGAGGCTGGAACCGTCCACCCGCTCGCCTTCCGTGAGGATGGTCTCGGCATAGGCGAGGCTGTTCACGGTGAAATTGAGGGTTTTTACCCGGCCGTCTTCGGCAGGATACATAAAGTCGATCATCCGGATGTTTTTCTCGCAGATGAAGGTGAGCATATCTTCGCGGGTGAAGTCTTCGGGGTGCTTTTCGAGAAAAGACACCACTTCGTTGGGATTTAGTGCAATGTTTTTATCCATGGTTCAGTGGTTAGGGCAACAAAGATACCCAATCTTTGCCGATTTGTCAATACCCTTCAACCATCGAGGGGCAGCCCCTCGAGCCCCCCGCGGCCTTAACCCCTTCCCGTATTTTCCGCTGCGCGCAAAATCCCGGGCCGGCCGTGCGCCTGCAGGCGCAGTCGCTTCGCTCCGAAGGCTGCAAGTGCTGTCATCGTCCCACCTGCTGGACCCCAGACAGCATTTTTGGCCGATTTTGCTGTCATCGTCACATATATTGGACCCATGACAGCACTTCAGAGCCCAGGTGGCGGCTCACGCACGATCCAGAAGTTGGGCGGCATCGGCATACGTGATGCCTACCACGCGCGCGATTTGCTTGGGGTCGGCACTGAACCTGTAGCGAATTTGCCGCAGACACTCGGCCTGCTCGTCGGCATTTAGGTCTCCAAAATGCTTTTTCCCGAACAGCGTTCTGTATAGGTCCGGAAGGGCAGCCAGAATATTCTGATCCCTGAAGGAAGGCAGATGCTGGTTTTCCAGGCGCTTTTGCGCTTTGGATGAGGTGTTCAGGAAATAATTCATCCGGCCGGGCGTGCCATATAGCTGCTCTACATATCGGGTATTCACATAGCATTCTGGCAGGATATAGCCACCCGGTCCGATGAGCCAGTCCGCAGGAAGTGCATCTACATCGTTGGTATGCATGAGTTTAATCAGTTTCCGTTTTGACAGTTGGTCTACACGGGTTCCACTGGTCTTGCCTGTCGATGAAAAGAACACATCTCCCGTGCCCCAGGGGTACTGGCTGGGTGCCAGGCAAATATTGGCCGCCACGCAGTTCATTTGCACATAGGCTATTACCCGCCGGACCGCGTCTTCCACATCCTCCACTTCCTGAATGTCCACGCTGTTGCGGCGAAGGAACTCCTTCTCACCGTACTTGTTGCGCAAGTAGCGTGAATATCGGCACTTGAGCGCGTCGATAAAGACTTTTACATCTTCCCATCGCCCATTCACCACAAAGTGCAGATGGTTGGACATAAGAATAAATGCCAAGACAGTAACCCGTCCCCGGACGGCCTGAATGGCGACATAGTTCATCCCGGTGATAAAGTCTTCATCGTCCCGAAACCACAATCCTTCTTCCAGATGGTCTGTAGAGACCAGATAGCATTTTCTCATAGCAGCACAAAATCTCTCAATTAATCTTGCTTTTGCGCTGCAATTATCCCGCCAAATTTTACATTTTCAGGTATTTAGCCCGCTCTTCCGGTGGAAATTTTTCAATCGCATACCGCAACATGGTGCGGGGCATGGTTGGGATGCGGAGCGTCAGGAATGCTTTCAGCGCTTCACGGTCTCGCTTTCCCGCTTCTCGCAGCAACCAGCCTACGGCTTTGTGAATGAGGTCGTGGGGGTGATGAAGAAGCATGTCGGAGATGGCAAACGTATCGTTCAACTGACCGTGACGGACAAAGGTCATGGTGCTTACAATGCCTATCCGTTGCTCCCACAGGGTGCGGCCGTCCCGGGCCAGGTGGTGTAGAAGGCTGCGGTCCTCCTGCGGAAGGAGCCACTGCCCCAGCAACGGATAACAGGACAGGTCCACCAGGTCCCAGTTGTTAATCCGGTCTGTATGAGAGAGATAAAAGTCAATGCAGAACTGCTGAACAGATGTGCAGTTCCCGGCATCGCTCCACTTTGCAGGATGGGAAAAGATTTCCACCAGGGTGAGCAGCGCAGCCAGCCGGACCTCATGGTACTCGCTGGCGATGCATTCTTCCAACTGATCCGGGGTCACATTCCGCCAGCAGGCTTTCACTACTTCACGGGTAACCGGGACCTTAATGCCCAGAAACACATCTCCTTCCCCATACTGGCCGGGGCCGGTTTTGAAGAAGCGGGCCAACCCCGGCACCTGGGCAGGGTCGGCATGGCTGAGCATGGTCTGAAGCAGTGCATTCATTTCCTCAAAGATACGCTTTTTGCGTGAAAAAACATCGCCCAAGTGCTGTCATGGGTTCAATAAATGGGACGATGACAGCAAAAAATTCCTTCTAATGTTTTAGAAAAGTGGCTTTACGGGCATCCTTATTCGATGAATGAGGCAGGTGATGTCGTGATTTGTGAAATTGGGAAGACTTTTGACGAGGCGCATTATTATGCCTGGCTGGAAACTGCACGTGTAAGCGCCAATATCGGTGACCGACGGGCTGTTTTTTTTGTTGAGCGAGATACGAGGCTCGAACTCGCGACCTTCGGCTTGGGAAGCCAACGCTCTACCAACTGAGCTAATCTCGCTTGCGGACTACAAATATACACATTTTTTATTATTTTTGTAAAAATTTTCAAAGATGTCTGTTCAAAAACCCTCCATTCCCAAGGGAACGCGCGATTTCGGCCAGAAGGAAATGGCCCGCCGCAATTACATATTCGATACCATCCGCAGTGTTTTCCGCACCTACGGTTACCAGCAAATCGAGACTCCGGCCCTGGAAAATCTTTCCACGCTGCTGGGCAAATACGGGGAAGAGGGAGACAAACTTCTTTTCCGCATCCTCAATTCCGGAGATGCGTTTGCGAAGGTGGATTTCCAGAAGCCGCTTGCTTCGCAGGTGTGTGAAAAGGGCCTCCGGTACGACCTCACCGTCCCTTTCGCCCGTTACGTCGTCCAGCATCAGAACGAGATTTCCTTCCCGTTCAAGCGTTTCCAAATCCAGCCGGTCTGGCGGGCCGACCGTCCCCAGAAGGGCCGCTACCGTGAGTTTTATCAGTGCGACGTGGATGTCATCGGCTCCCGTTCCCAATTGAATGAACTGGAACTGGTGCAGATGGTGGATGCCGTATTCGGCAAACTGAATGTCCGTGTGGGCATCCACATCAACAACCGCAAACTGCTCACCGGCTTTGCCGAGATTGCCGGCGCTCCCGACAAGGTGGTGGACATCACCGTGGCGATCGACAAACTGGATAAGATCGGCCTGGAGAAGGTAAAGGAAGAGATGGCCGAAAAGGGGCTGGATGCCCGGGGAATCGCTGTCATTGAGCAAATCCTTTCTCTGCAGGGCGGTTTTGAGGAGAAACAGGCTGCCATGAAAGCCCTTTTCAACGGCGGCAGTGCTTCCGGCATCGTCTCCGAGACGGGGCTCCGCGGTCTGGAAGAACTGGCCGAACTCTTCGGCCTCATCGACGCCGCCGGCGTTTCCGCTCCCGTGGAGATGGACCTCTCGCTGGCCCGCGGCCTTAATTATTATACCGGCGCCATCTTCGAGGTGAAGGCGCTGGACTGGGAGATCGGCAGCATCTGCGGCGGCGGCCGCTACGACAACCTCACCGGCATTTTCGGCCTTCCGGACCTTTCCGGCGTGGGGATTTCCTTCGGCGCGGACCGCATCTACGATGTTCTGACCGGGCTGGATCTGTTCCCGGTGTCGCTGGAAACGTCCACACGCCTGCTTTTCGCCGTGATGGGAGAGGAGGAGATGAAGTATGTCCTGCCCATTGCCAAGTCGCTCCGGGAAAAGGGCATATCCGTAGAGATTTATCCCGAAGCCACCAAACTGAAGAAGCAGTTCGACTATGCCGACAGGAAGTCCATTCCCTTCATTTCCATCAACGGCTCCAATGAAACCGCCTCCGGGACCGTCAATTTGAAAAACTTGGAAAGCGGTCAGCAGCAGTCGTTTAGTTTGTCCGACATGGAAGGAATTCTCAATTTCATTGCATAGGATTTGGTTTTTTCTGAAAAAGTTCATACCTTTGCAATCCACATCGCGGAGTAGAGCAGTTGGTAGCTCGTCGGGCTCATAACCCGGAGGTCGCAGGTTCGAGTCCTGCCTCCGCTACTACAATAAAGCGCCAATCACTTGAATTTCAAGCGGTTGGTGTTTTTCATTTTGGATAATTGGCGTGCAAATGGCGTGTTACTACTTTTTGCACGCAAAAACCGCCCGAATCCAGGGTATTGCCATGGGGGCCGGATCGAGGCGGTTTGTTGCGTTATTGTACTACCTCATAGGGAAGACAACACAAAGGTAGGAAAAAGATTTGATTCCGCAAGAGCCGGCCCTGAAACGGAAAAGGACGGGCGGGTTTTGTTCCGTCCGTCCTTCCCCGGAGCAGGTGCCGCTGCTGTGTGGTGGGGATCCAAATTGTCGTAGGGGTATATTCGTCTATGCAAAGGTAGAACTTATTCGGGAAATGAGCAAACAATATCCAGTGCCTCAAAGGTAAGAAGAAAAAACCGGATGGCGCTAATTTTTCGGGGAATTGGCCCCTATCCAAGCAGCCATTTTGTTTCGAGTTGCTGCAAGCCTGGCTCTCATTTCGGCCTCTTTTCTCATGATGGCTGCAAAACCGTACCCGCATCTATCTGCCTCTTTTTTCAGTTCGTCAAGCATTTGGAGTATTATACTCTCACCTTCTTTGGCAAATTGCAGAGCAGCATCCGCCATCACCTTGTAAGCCTTGTCGCTGGCGGCCTTATACTGCGGCATGTATTTTCTCACTATTGGTGCGGCGAAGGGTGGTAATTTCTCGATATTTGATTCTACCCTATCCCATCCGCCTTTATTCTTCGTCTTTTCCATATTGATTTTTTTTCGTTATTGTTTTGACTATCAGTCTCTTTCATCTTGCTACCATGGTGTATAAGAAACGCCGCCTATCTCCCCCAATTGTTCATGGTTTTCTGTCCGGAAAGAACGATGTCGGAGCCCCGGATGGTTCCCTTGACATAGACGGTCAGTTCCGTGTTGAAGTCTTGCGTGGAAACGCCGCTGGATCCGCTGCTGGCGGAGGCTGTGCTGGTGCTTGTGCTGCGGCCGCCGGTCTGCGCCAGGGCAGAGAGGCCGGATTTGGCCGCCGCTCCGATAGCAATAAGGCTGGCACCGGCTGCTACAAGGCCGATGCCTTGCAGAGAACCGAGAGCGTCTTTCAAAGTCTCGATACCAAGGCCGGATGCCATGAGGATTTCACCTTCATGGATGGCCATGTCGGCAAGTGGAGTGAGAAGAACCGAGATGATGCGGCCGGGATTGAAGTCCTCCAAGCCCGCCATCTGGTCGAACAGTTCCTGGATGCCGTCTGTAAATCCGCCGACGACCGACTGTGTGAATTCAGCGGCCAGTTCTTTTGCTCTATTTAGACCTTCCTCGTATTCTCCATAAAACTCATCCCATTCGGACATGTCCGGAGGAACAATCTCGATGGGCTCCAGTTTGATGGACTTATACATGTCGGAGAGATCTTGTTCCAACTTCTCCATCTGCTGCTCTGTAACCTCTTCAATCCGGTACAGTGCCCGGTCGAGGGTCATCTGGAGAGTGTCGCGGCCTTGAGAAGAGCCACCGCCCCCTCCGGAACCGCGGTCCCTCTGGGCCTTTATGCTGTTGATTTCTTGTTGAATGCGGAGCGTCTCTTCGGAGTACCGGGCTTCCTGATGGTAGTAATCAGCGATGGCCTTCTCCACTTGAAGGCGGTTCTCATCGCCGATTTTTGCAGAATATCCAATTGCCAGGCGTGCAAAATCACCTTTCCCAGCCTTGGTGGCGTTGGCCATCATCGTCCGGCCAAAATAGCCGTTCAGCCCCCCGTTTTTATTGACCTGCTCGGCCGCTTGAAGGTATTGTTCTCCCTCTTTGGTTCCCAGCCACTCGAAGAATTCAGTGAATTTGTTCCGCATGGCCTTGAGTTGGCTATCCGTCCGGTCCTTCATGTTGACACCTACGCGCTGCATATAGTAGTCCAGCGTGGCATCCTTTATCCGCTCTCGGCCCCTTGTGGGGTTTTTCTCTAACTGCTCGTAAATCCTGAGCAGTTCCTTGCCCTTTGCGATACGTTCGTCATCCGTAAGATTCTGGTTCCTAAGACCTACCC
The DNA here is from genome assembly GCA_017447815.1 of Bacteroidales bacterium. Lineage (GTDB taxonomy): Bacteria > Bacteroidota > Bacteroidia > Bacteroidales > UBA932 > Cryptobacteroides. Next base: position 39,803 of record JAFSMS010000101.1, read on the forward strand.
GCAGTTCATTGATGTGCTTTAGTTGCCTGGAGAGCGATATGTTATAGCTTGTATTGATTTCGCCCATGGCATCTTGGGCATCATATAGGTCCCGTGCAAGCCTGTTTGCCTCACGGAGGTCCGATATCAAGTTGGAAAAGTTAAGGGAAGCGATGGACGTCTTGAGGGTGTCGAACATTGCCGACATACCAGCGGTAAACCTCCCGATAGTGTCTCCGAGGACCTGGTTCTGCTTGGAGAGTTCTTTTACTGTGGCGATTGCCCCTACTACGGCTGCGCTGACGGCAGCAAAGGCTATCTTTGCGCCTCCGCCGATGCCCTTAATGGCGGAAAGCAGAGACTTTGATTCGCCCCCTGCTTCCTTCATTCCCCGGCTGAATTCATCCTTTTTCAGCCCGAGTTTTACAAACAAATCTCCGATTTTCATTTCTTTAAGCTGGTTTGTTATCAATTAAACAAGTGAAGACATGGCAAATATAAATGTTTCCCACCAGGCGGTAAATAGCAACACTTTGTTATCCGGTCCGAGGTGCGAATCATTGTTTAGTAGTTGATACTGGAGCCGGCTGCTCCGCCTCGATCGCTGGCCAATACTCCCGGACTATTCCCCCGCCGGTGTCGGTCATTGTTTCCCGTACACCTGGGCCGGATTTCCAGCGCTGGAACGATTCCAGGACCTCCGCCGGGGTCAAAGGTATTGCCGGCACGGTGTCGGCCTCCCCCTCCACGGGTATTTCGGCGAAACGGATTGCCACATAATCGCTACCGTTTCCCATCCATCTTTCAAGCTTTCCGCCGGGGGCGCTTATGCTGATATCATAGCCGACGCCGGCCTCCCCGTATCGTTCTACGGCCTGGGAGAATACCACTTGCCCGGCCTCATCTACGGCGCACGATATCAAGCGAAAAGGGGATTTCCCAGACCCTCCCGCCAGGATAAAGGCCAAATACTGCCTGTTACTGATTCTCTCCGCGTCTTTCATTGTTGTATCTCTCTATCTCCCTGATCCTGTCGGCAATCCTGTCTATAACCTCATCGGGGGCCGTTTGCAGTAGTTTGGTCATTTCGTTGTACTCCGCTTGTATCGAGGCCTCCACGGAAACGGCCTGCTGCTTGGGTACAATGTAGTTGAGCAACAGGGCAAACAATTTCACCCGTTCCCCCGGCTCCATCCCTTTGAGGTCCTTTTCTATCTGCTTGCGGTTGGCATCCACCAACTGCGTTAGCCACTCTTTCACGGTGGAGGTGGCTTTGTTGGGGGTGCCTTTGGCACGGCCTCCCAGCCGGCCGCGGCCGTCATTTTTGGATCTTGGCATATCTTGGGCAATACTAAAACTTACTACTTTTGTAACGGTCCAGGGGGCGGCGTATATGGCAAATTGTTGCTATTCCACCGATCCAGGAAATACACAAGGCGGCGAGCATTGTCGAAACGGATCTGCACCCCGTTCGCAGCGTTGTAAACCGTCCCCCAATGGCAGCCTGTGGCCCTTGCGATCTCTGCGATATTGAGGCCGGAACGGGCTATCTTTTCGGCTATCTCGTTGAGGCCTTTTTCCAGGTCGGCCCTGTATTCGGGCTCCGGGATATCTCTTTCTTCTGCCATCGTTTCCTGTTCGGTTGGCGGTGTATCACATACGCACCCCCTGGGCATCATACGCGGAACGATCTTGCACCGTAGGGGATCTTCTCGCACATTTCGTTGAGGCGGTCCATAATCCGTGGGCCGTAGCCTGGAAATTGGGTCGTTCCGGCTATCTCTGCATCGCCCAGGTTGGTAGTTATCACCGTAGGCAGGGCGCGATCATAGCGCCTTTGGATCAGGTCGGCGATAGGCAGGTACTCCGTTCCGAAACTGTTCACCCGCTTGGGCTCCGGGCCTATATCGTCCAGGATCAGGAAGGATATTTCACAAATTTGGTTGAATTGGTCGCGGTGATCCTTCGCCATCGTGGCAACCGCCATGGCTGTTGTATAGGTGGGCACTATCACGGCGTTTTCCTTGCGCTCAAACTCTCGCACAACCTCGGGCGGGAAAAAGGCCTGGGCCTCCCGTTGCAGGCGCTCGCGGCCAGCTGGGCCGAAGGATTCCCGCAGGCGTTTGGCCATCGTTTGAAGGGCCCGCGCCATCGTGGTTTTCCCGGTCCCTGGGCGGCCGTAGAGCAATAAAGAATACTTGCGGGTGGGGTTGGTCAGCCACTCCGCTACGCCGCCAATTTGGGCCAGGGTGTCCGGGGTCGGTGTGAAGGCGTATTGGCCTCTTTCCACCTCAACGCGGTAGGCATCAGTAAGGAGCCGGGCGGCTGTTTCCTTGTTGATCGGGTAGCAAAAGCGCCGGCGGGCGGGCCTCTCGTTGCGAAGGTCCACCGCGCAGGCATCTACGGCACGATTCAGTATTGTTTCTAGGCTCTCCATAGGCTTAAAACATGGTAGATTTGAAATTGTTTTGGTCATACTCGGGGATATCGGTACGGGCGCGGGTCGAGGGACTCGCAGTTGCCGGCCTGGGCGCTTTCGGCGGGTAGATTGTCGCATAGTTGGCGGCCATCGCCTCCGACACGATCCGGCGGGCCGTGTCCGGGTCACCGTTGGATAGTTCCTTCAATCGGTTGTAAAATTGCGTAAGCCCCTTGCGGCCCTTGTACGCCTGTTTCAGCTCCCGCTTGTACTCGATCCAGTCCCGGACTATATCCAGGAATCGCGGGTCCTCAATGATAGATAATAATATATTTATATCTTCTCTTGGTGTTGTGGGATTGTGTGCGGTTTCGTGTGTGGCCTCCGCCGTTTCCCGTGTGCGGTTTCGTGTGTGGCCCTCCGCTGGCTGGCCCTCGTAACTATCAAATTCACAAATCGTTATGATAGTAAAGCCGCGTGCGGGGTCGTGTGCGGTTTGCTCCCCTTGACGGCGTGCGGGTCCGTGTGTGGTTTCGTGTGTGAGGCCGTCCCTTTTGAGGGTGTCCAGGGAGGAACGGACTTGCCACAAAGACAGGCCGCAAGCGGTTGATAGTGAACGGATTGAGGCCACAACTTGCCCCCGTTCTATCCGAATCCCGTTCCAGACTTTCGGCTCCCTGTTGGCCCGCAAAAGGAGGTGGATAAACAAGGCTAATTGTTGAGGCTTCCGGCTCAACGGCATATCCAGCAACCCCCGCGGTAGTTTGATATATCCGGGCTTGGTGTCCATATCGCGCCGCCGTTATTCGGGTTTTCCATTGGCAAGGATTGCCCGGCAGTCGCTCCGCCGGTACTTAACTGCTCCGCCAATGCGTACCCCCTCAATGTAGCCGGCCCTCCGCCAGCGGTAAAGGGTCCTATCGCATACTCCCAGCATCTTCCCGGCCTCTTGTGCGGTGAGCATCTTTTCCTCTTTCTCCGCCCGTTCCCGGGCCTCAATCTCCGCCCGGTATCTTGCCATCGTGTCGGTAACGATCGAGGACCCCAGGGCCAACAGGTCGGCCGCCTGTACCGTAATACTCACTTGCGGGTACTGCTTTGCGATTTCCAAAATGTTCGTTTCCATCGGTTGCGTAATTGCGTTGTTTTACCTATCCCGGCGGCCACTATGCCGGCCCCCGGCGTGACAAAGGTTGTACAATCCGCAACAATAAAAAAGAGGCAACAGGCGGCAACCTGGAATTATTGCCCCTAATCCTCAACGGGGGCGGCTACAATAAAGGAGGGGCAACGCGAATTGTTGCCCCTCTTGTTGGTCAAAGGTGAAAAATGGACTATACCCCGGAAAGAATTGCGCCAATATCGGCGTGCGTGTCGCAATACTTCTCGCGATTCCAGCGGGTGCGGAATTTTGACAATATGGTGGGGTCTATTGCCAGGCCGAATACCGCCGGGGCCACCTTTTCGCACATTTCCCGGGTGATTCCGTCAATGGTGGTGCTCCCGCCCATTTGGGCCACAAAGTCCAGGATCTGCCGGGGGCATACCTCCCGGTTGCGCTTGTCGGTCCATATCCAGGAAATACGGCCCTGTCGGTCAGCCGCCGGGTCAAAGGCGTTGCAAAAATCCTGGGCGGCATCCGGGGCGCTGCCGTCAATGTAGCCGGCATCCACAAGGGCGACGTATATCCGGGCCAATTCTTGGCGATTGTGGGAGGTTTGGAGGCTATACGGGGGTTTTCCTATCCCTGCGCCCGTTGCGGCCTCTGCGGGCTCGCTGGTGGCCTCTGCGGGCTCGCTGGTGGCCCGGACCGGAACCACCGGTGGGATGGATAGGTCGGGGAAATACTCGCTCACCATGAGCGCCAAACTGGTGAAATAGTCCTCCATGGTCCCCCACTCCACACCCGGCCGTCCTGGATCATCCGGGATGTCGGGCCATTCGTGCCCGGCCTGGTGGCAAATCCTTGCCACCCTGGACAGCATGGACACCAGGTGAACAACACCGGGGGTGGCCGGTGATCCCTGGACAAACAACGCCTCCAACATGTCCCGGACGGGTTGCCGGTTGGCTTGGAGGGTGTCGGCCGTGGTCCTCAACGCCCGCAACAAATAGGCCCGTTCCGGTTCGGTCGGTGGTGGCCCCACCTCATCGGTGAACCCCTGGCTCAAATAGTGTTGGCCTTGTGGCGTATATAGTACACATCGCAACGACCTGGTGACGGTTTCAATGGGTTTCATGGTCAAAGTTGGTCACTCCCTCCAACGGCCCACACCTCAACGGAATAGGCTATTTCGTTGTTCAACATCCCGGCAACGGAACCCCATTTTTCGGCATTGGATTCCATCGTTTGTTCCGCATAGGATTTGCCACCCCGGGCCACAAGGGCATCAAAATAGAGTTGTTTGGCCGTTTCCAGGGATTTAAGGGCCTGCAACATCTTTTCGGTCACCGGCCCGATGGTGGGTTTGTTCTTGTCCATATCGTTGAATTTTGGTTGTCAAAGTCTTACACCAACATGTCCACCAATTCCCGCCTCATATCCTCATCGATGTCCCTGTATCGGGCAAAGGCCCGGGAGCCCTCACAATGGCCTGAAAGTTTGGCGATCAAATTCGGGTCTTTTACCTGCTTGTAGAGGTTGCCCACGAAGGTACGGCGGGCCAGGTGGCTGCTTGCGATCTCGTTCAGGGGGCGCTGCACCTCTTTGCGGGTCATAGGGTCCAGGATCGTAACGGGGCGGGTGAGGCCGGCCATGGTGAAGACCTCTTTTATTGCATCGTTGTACTTTTGGCAGGACACGAAGGGCAACAGGGCGGCCCGGTTGGGGTCGGCGTAGCGCTCCACGATCTCGGCGGCTATGCTATTGAGGGGGACCCGGACAATATCGCCGCGTTCGTCCTTCGTTTTGCTGGGCACATACTCCACGCCGCCGGCCACAAGGTTTTCCCGGGTCAGTTTCAACAGGTCCGACACCCGGCAGCCGATCAGGCACTGAAATACGAAAATATCCCGCTGGACGGCCAGCCCGGGGCGCTTGGAAAGGTCAAACCGATAAAGGGCGTTTCTTTCCTCTACGGTGATATAATAGGGCGTTCCATAGACGGGCGCACCGATACTGAAACGCAAAAACGGGTCATTGTCCGTGTTGCCATTTTTGACCGCGTGGGAAACAACCGCCCGCACAATGTGCATACGGTCTATTACCGTGTTGCTGCTGCGCTTGACTACGGGGCGGGCCTCCGGGCACACGGCCAACAATTCGGGGTGCTGGGCTATTATCTCGTTTTCGCTCCGCAGGTAAGCATCGAAGGCCCGCAGATCGTCCGGGGTGAGGGTGTCCAACTGCAGCCGGGAGCCGGTGAAGGCTTCGTAACGCAACAGGCAGCGCTGCACGGTTGCGGCCATCCTCTTGCGCTGCTGCGACACCTGCAGGCCGGCCAGGTAGTCGGCGAAGGCATCGGCCAGGTACACCGTGCGCCGCAGATCCTCGTACTTTTCAGGGAAATTGTAGCGGTCCACCGTGGAGGCCAGCCAATCGGCGGGGAGCGCCTTTTTACCGGCACCGGCCTGCAAAAAGGCCTCCATCACCGCAGCCCGCAGGCCTTGCAGGCGGGTGTTTATCTCGTTGAGGGATTCCACAAGCCGCCTTTGTTCCTCGTTCATCAGCCGCCAGCCGGGGACCTTCACCGCCTGGGTGTCGGCGTTCCAATACTCTGCGGGTGCATATACATTGGTTTTGGCTCGCTGGTTGATCCGGCTGCCAACTACAAAGCGGGTCAGGATTTCGTGCAGGCCGGTGCCCTTGTCAGCCTTCTTGGAAAGGGAATAGTAAAGAGTAGCCATAATGTAGTATCAATAACGCACTACAAAGGTAGGAAAAGCACGCCAATTTTACAACTTTTTGGCGTGTTATTTGTCCGTATGTGTCCCGCGGTGTCGGTCTGTTCGGCCATCGGGCCCGGGCGCTGGATTGTTGCAAGTGTTGATTATCAGCGATTTACGGAACGGCGGCGGCTGGACACCTTCGCACGCCACAGGATAGCCACGGAAATATTTCGAGTCCTGCCTCCGCTACGAAACGAAACTACGGCAGCCAGACGGCTGCCGTTTTCGTTTCTCGGTAATGATGCAAAAAACAGTTGGTGACGGCCGCCGCGAGGAGGGCCATTTTCCAGAGCCCACCGCAGCGTCGAGCCGTAGCCACCGAGCCTGGTAATGCGAGGTGGCGTCACCGCTTCTTTTTACCCTTCTCAGTATTA
>JAFSMS010000102.1 GCA_017447815.1 Bacteroidales bacterium
GAACATGCCCAGAAGCTGGACCACGATGGATGCCGAGATGTACGGCATCACACCCAGAGCGAAGATGGAGGCGTTACCGAAAGCACCGCCGGAGAACATATTGAGAAGTCCGACGAGGCCTTCCTGGGTTCCGCTGATACCACCCTTCAGAACCTCGGGATCCAGGCCCGGGAGAAGGATAAAGCTACCCAGTCGGTAAACCAGCACAAGCAGGATCGTGTAACCGATCCGCTTGCGCAGTTCCTCGATGTTGTAGATGTTGCGAATTGTTTCAATAAACTTCTTCATCGCAGTTCTTATTCGATAACGATTGCTTTACCACCGGCAGCCTCAATCTTCTTAGTTGCGGAAGCGGAGAAGGCGTTGGCCTTCACCTCGATGGCGGCGGTGATCTCACCGTTGCCGAGAACCTTTACCAGTTCACCCTTGGAGGCGATACCGGCAGCGATCAGGGTGTCCACGTCGAACTCCTTCACACCCAGTTTTTCACTGAGGGCCTGGAGGGTGGCGACGTTCACAGCCTTGAATTCTACGCGGGTAGGGTTCTTGAAGCCGAATTTGGGAAGACGGCGCTGGATAGGCATCTGGCCACCTTCGAAACCGATCTTGTGCTCGTAACCTGCACGGGCCTGGGCACCCTTGGTACCACGGGTAGCAGTGCCACCCTTACCGGAACCCTGACCGCGACCTACGCGCTTGCTGTTATGGGTTGCGCCCTTTGCGGGCTTCAGATTTTCAAGTTTCATCTCTTAGTTCCTCCTTAGTCAATTACTTCATAAGAAACCAGATGGGCCACTTTGGCCAGCATGCCGCGGGTGATGGGAGTATCTTCCACTTCCACGGTCTGGTGCATCCGGCGGATACCGAGAGTCTTGAGGTTTGCGATCTGTCGCTTGGTCTCTCCATTCTTGGAGCGGACCTGGGTAATCTTAAGCTTTGCCATAGTCTCTCTCGAATTAACCGTTAAAAACTTTGCTCATAGGAATGCCACGGAGACCGGCCACGGTATAGGCGTCGCGCATCTCGGTCAGAGCGGCGATGGTTGCCTTCACCAGGTTGTGAGGGTTGGAAGAACCCTTGCTCTTGGCCAGCACGTTCTGTACGCCGGCGCTCTCGAACACGGCACGCATAGCGCCACCGGCCTTTACACCGGTACCGGGAGCGGCGGGTTTCATGAACACCTCGGCGCCACCGAAGCGAAATACCTGCTCGTGCGGGATGGTGGTGTTGATGACGGGAACCTTCACGAGGTTCTTCTTGGCATCCTCCACGCCCTTTGCGATAGCAGCGGTAACTTCATTGGCCTTGCCCAGGCCGTAACCTACCACACCGTTCTCATCGCCGACGACGACGATAGCGGCAAAGCGGAAGTGACGACCACCCTTGGTGACCTTGGTCACGCGGTTGATGGCTACCAGTCTGTCCTTGAGTTCAAGGTCAGAGGTCTTTACTCTTTTTACGTTAGAATTTGCCATAGTAGTCTCAATGATTAGAAAGCAAGGCCGCCTTCACGGGCAGCGTCTGCCAAAGATTTAACTCTGCCGTGGAAGAGATAACCTCCGCGGTCGAATGCCACCTGGGAGATACCGGCGGCCAGGGCGCGCTCGGCGATAGCCTTGCCGACGATGGCAGCGGCCTCAATACCGCTCTTTCCCTTGGTCTGGGCGGCCAGGGCCTTGTCATTGGAGGCGGCAGCCACGAGGGTCTTGCCTTCGAGGTCGTTCACCACCTGGACATAGATCTGCTTGTTGGAGCGGAACACGACCATGCGGGGACGCTCGGCGGTGCCATTGACATGCTTGCGGATTCTGTAGTGAATCCTTCTTCTTCTTTCAATTCTATTCAATGCCATAACTGTTTCCTCCTAATTATTTGGCCGAAGCGGTCTTACCGGCCTTGCGACGGAGCTGCTCACCGGCAAACTTGATACCCTTGCCCTTATAAGGCTCAGGACGGCGGAACGAACGGATCTTGGCGGCCACCTGGCCGACCAACTGCTTGTCTGCGCTCTTGAGGATGAGGATAGGGTTCTCACCTTTGCGCACCTGAGGAGTTTCAGCGGTGATTTCCTTGGGGAGCATGATCTGGATGTCGTGGGAATAACCCAGGGACATGGTCAGAAGCTGGCCCTGTGCGGCTACACGGTAACCGACACCGACGAATTCCTGCTTGATGGTGAAGCCTTCGCTCACACCGACCACCATGTTGTGGACGAGGGCGCGATAAAGGCCGTGGATGGAGCGGAAACGGGGAAGGTCGCTCGGGCGGGTGAATTTGATTTCATTTCCCTCGATGGTCACGGTGATGTCCGGATCTACTTTCTGGCACATCTCGCCAAGGGGGCCTTTCACCTTCACGATATTGCCGTCCAGGAGTTCTGCCTTGGTACCGGCCGGAAGGACTACAGGTAATTTACCAATTCTTGACATAATTTTTTCGATTAGTATACATAGCAAATAACTTCACCACCCACGTTCAGCTCCTTGGCTTCCTTGTCGGTGATGACACCCTTGGACGTGGACAGGATAGCGATACCCAGGCCGTTGAGGACGCGGGGCATGTTGGCCACATCGGCGTATTTCCGCAGACCGGGGGTGCTCACGCGCACAATGCTCTTGATGGCGGCGGCCTTGGTCTCGGGGTGATACTTCAGAGCGATCTTGATGGTGTTGTACGGGGTACCCTCCACCACTTTGTAGGTGAGGATATAACCCTTTTCGCACAGAATCTTGGTGATGGCGAGCTTCATGTTGGAAGCGGGGATTTCCACCACTTTCTTACCGGCGAGGTAAGCGTTACGGATTCTGGTCAGATAATCTGCAATAGGATCAGTCATTGTTTTGTCTTTTTGTGGACCGGCGCACCAGGTACGCCCGATATCCGATTGTTAATTATAAAATACTACTGTGTTGTTGTCTATCGATTACCAGCTGGCCTTCTTGACACCGGGGATGAGACCCTGGGAAGCCATCTCGCGGAACTGGATACGGCTGAGGCCGAATTCGCGCATGTAACCCTTGGGACGACCGGTCAGAGAGCAGCGGTTGTGGAGACGTACGGGGCTGGCGTTCTTGGGCAGTTTGTCGAGGGCGGCGTAATCACCGGCCTCTTTCAGGGCGGCCCGCTTGGCGGCGTACTTAGCAACTAATTTCGCGCGTTTTACTTCGCGTGCTTTCATTGATTCCTTTGCCATGCTACTATATTAGTTATTATGTTTCTTGAACGGGAGACCGAAAGCCTTCAGAAGAGCGTGGGCTTCTTCATCAGTCTTGGCGGTGGTCACGAAGGTGATCTCGACACCGTGGATGCGCGGGTTCTTGTCGATTTCGATTTCAGGGAAGATGATCTGCTCCTTGATACCGAGGGTGTAGTTGCCCTGGCCGTCCATCTTCTCGGAGATACCGTTGAAGTCGCGGATACGAGGGAGGGCGACACGGATGAGGCGCTCCAGGAACTCGTACATGCGGACGTCACGCAGGGTCACTTTGGCGCCGATGGGCATACCCTTACGGAGTTTGAAGTTGGAGATATCCTTGCGGGAAGAGGTGATGACAGCCTTCTGGCCGGCGATGATGGAGAGTTCTTCAGCAGCTTCCTCAACCATTTTCTTGTCCTGGGTAGCGTCGCCAACACCTTCATTGAGGGTGATCTTGACGAGCCTGGGAACCTGCATCACGGTGGTGTAAGAGAACTGCTTCACCAGTGCGGGAACGATTTCCTCTTTGTAAACCTTCTTGAGGTCGGGGGTATAACCCTTGGGAAGTGCCTGGACTTCTGCGGGTTTGTTTGCTTTCTTTGCCATAATTACTTAATCTCCTCTCCGGTTGTTTTAGCGATGCGGACCTTCTTGCCATCTACCTCTTTGTGGGCAATGCGGGTGGGCTTGCCGGCGTTGTCAACCAGGTTGACGTTGGAGATGTGAATGCCTGCTTCCTGTTTTACAATACCGCCCTGGGGGTTCTTCGGGTTGGGCTTGGTATGCTTGGACACCATGTTCACGCCCTCAACGATCACGCGGTCTTTGTCGCGCAGGACCTCGAGGACCTTACCGGTTTTGCCCTTGTCGTTACCGGCATTTACATACACGGTATCGCCTTTCTTGATATTGAACTTTTTCATAACTCTCTATTCTTTAAAGGACCTCCGGTGCCAGTGAAACGATTTTCATGTAGTTCTCGCGGAGTTCGCGGGCGACGGGGCCGAAGATACGGGTGCCGCGGAGTTCGCCTGCGCCGTTCAGCAGAACGCATGCATTTTCGTCGAAGCGGATATAGGAACCGTCGGGACGGCGGATTTCCTTCTTGGTGCGGACGACGACAGCCTTGGTGACAGTGCCCTTCTTGATTTCACCACCGGGGATGGCGCTCTTGACGGTCACGACGATGGTTTCGCCGATGGTGGCGTAACGGTGACGGGTACCGCCCAGCACACGGATGCAAAGGACTTCCTTAGCTCCGCTGTTGTCGGCAACCGTTAAACGTGATTCCTGCTGTATCATAATTACTTCACTTTTTCTACGATTTCAACTAATCTCCAGTTCTTGGTCTTGCTCAGGGGACGGGTTTCCATGATGCGGACGGTATCGCCCTCGGAGCACTCGTTCTTTTCGTCCTGTGCAACGAACTTGGTGGTCTTCTTTACGAACTTGCCGTAAATAGGGTGCTTTTCGTGTGTTTCAACGGCCACGACGATGGTTTTGTCCATCTTGTTGCTGACCACGATACCTACTCTTTCCTTACGAAGATTTCTTTCCATAGGTCGATGCTACTTTAGTTCTGCTGTTTCTCTTTCTCGGCCAGGATCGTGATCATGCGGGCGATGTCCTGACGGGTCTTGCGAATCTTGGAGGTGTCCTCCAGGGGAGAGATCGCATGATTGAGTTTCATGGTGTCGAGGTTGTTCTTCTCGACTTCGATGCGGTCGCGAAGGTCGGCGACGGACATCTCACGTACTTCGGATACTTTCATTTTCTTCTCCTCCGTTAATTATTCTTCTACATAATCCCTGCGGACCACGAACTTGGTGGCAACGGGAAGTTTGTTGGCGGCAAGACGCATAGCCTCTTTGGCGGTGGCGAGGGAAACACCCTCGGCCTCGAAGAGGATACGGCCCGGAGTGATAGGAGCGACAAAGCCCTGGGGATCACCCTTACCTTTACCCATACGGGTATCCAGCGGCTTGGCAGTGAACGGCTTCACAGGGAAGACACGGATCCAGATCTGACCTTCACGGTTCATACGACGGGAGATAGCCTGACGGGCAGCCTCGATCTGCTGGGCAGTGAGCCAGCAATTTTCAAGGTTCTTGAGGCCGAAAGAACCGAATGCGAGCTGATTTCCACGACCGGAATTGCCCTTCATGCGGTTTTTCTGTTCCCTTCTGAATTTGGTTCTTTTAGGCTGTAACATTTCTTAAATGCTTTAAATTTTCCTTATAAATTCCCTAACTCATTGAAACTCAGCTGGTTGGGTGCATTTTGCTCCAATTTCGGGATTGCAAAGTTACAAAAAAAAATCAAACCCGCAAATGTTTTTGCGAGTTTTTTGAACATTTTCGACCGACAAATTTGATGGTTAACTACCTGATTTTAACGCAAGTTACGCAATGTATCGAAAAAAACTTCCCTTCGTTTTCGACCGGCGCTACAGGTAGGCTTCCGGAATCACTACCTGCGGAGGGTCTTCCCAGAAGACGGACCAGTAAAGGTTGGGGAATTCTCCCCGCTGCCAGATTTGCACCAACTCTTCCAACTGGCGGTCGGCCCCTTCGGGGTCGTACTGGGATTTGAGGTCGTTGTCGAAGAGTTTGGCCACGCCCTGCCAGAAGCCGGCGGCAATGCCGCTCTTGTAGTTTTTGATGAGGTCGTAGGAAGTGATGCCCGTCTCGCGGTCGATCAATTTCAGCATCACGGCGCCCTGCTGGATGCTCATTTCGCGGAACGACCCCTCGAAGTCCTTGAAAAGTTGTTTCTGGATGGCCGATATGTACCGCTCCTTGCGGATGAAGCCGTAGTGCTCGGCATCCAGGGTGCTGTCCACCTGCTTGACCAATTTACCGGACGCCTGCGCGTACGGGTACACACGCGCAAAACGCCACACCAGGCGGTAGTAATCGCGCCAGCCTTTCTCGCTGGAATGCCGGCCCCGGCCGAAGATATAGACGGCGGGCAGCCGGTCCAGGAAGGTGGTGTCTCCGTTTTCCACCAGCATGCGCATGTTGCCCGAACCGCCGCCCCGGCCCCGCTCGCTGTCAATCTGCATGCGGGCCATGGCCTCCTGCCGGTCCCGCGCCCGTTCCATGGCCCTGCGCACATGGTTCTGGGCCGACGAAACCATCGGCACCGAAAGCAGCAGCATGGCCACGAGGATATGAAGACGGACTTTCATGGATGCAAAGATAATCCTTGCAAAAATTCTACCAAAACGACTCTTTGCTGATCCGACTTCTTTATTGGGCGATGTTACCTGCCCGGACCTCGACTGTGCCCTCTATGTTCCTCTTTTCAGGTAGCCGTTCATACTCACCGCTTTTCTCTATCCATGTAAATCGAAGCCACGACTCATAAGAAACAGGGACACGAAGCGTCAGATGGAACACGGATGGCATATCTTCCGGGAGAGACTCCCACGCGATGACAAAAAAGTCTCCGTTCGGAACGATTTGACCTTTTTTTAAGTAGTCTGGCAGCGGAGTGGGGCGAGTCCAAACCTGAACCAGTTCCAACGAAGGATATAGACAGGAAAACCGGACACGTTTATCGGTATTCAGAACCATAAATTGCTCCGAAATGTCAGTGCCGGCAGGCTTCCCAAACAAGGGGCAATCGGCAAATATGGATATATCATCGGCTATGCCACAATCAAAGAACCCTGGCGCATAATACTTTTGAGGGATGTTGGGATCCGACAATACGAAATCCTGCAAGGAAGAAACTCTTTCGGTCAGGTAACTTGCATACGCTTCTCGAGCCGCCTCATCGTGACCTCCTTTATTGAGCAGATTGGACCTGCGCTCTTGTCGAACTAAAAAAGCAAGCTTTTCGGCAGCAACCGACTCAACCGGCACCGGCGAAACACTACTGTCCCAGTTGACAGATGCATTGTCTATCATGGATATATCCCAACTGACCAAATTGTCAGGCGCCGCCAATAACACTTGTTCAAACACTGTCCTGTCGTCAGGTCTCAACGAGGACGGTTTGCAACATACCGTCACAACAAGCACTAATGACAGAGATATAACCCTAACGATAACGTGTAAGAATTTCTTTCGCATATACATATGGGTTACTGTTTGGGATTAATGGATTACACCACGACCCGTCGGTAGCATAATATGCATCATCTTCTCCATGATTGTTACCATAGCCCCAATTCATAAGAAAATATTTTAAACTTGAGGACTGTGATAAAATTTCATAAGGAGGAGGGGGAGCAGCAACAGGTCCAGTGGGTTCTGTGAGATAAACCCATTCATATACATCGTGATAAGTAATCACCTCGTTAACATACCCATCTATTACCCAAGTATGTCCAGGATAATTGAATAAGTCAACATAACGATTTGCGCCAAAGATTACAGGAAGATGCGACTTTATGTTGTGAAAAACGGTATCTCTTATGTACGTGGTTGAATAATCACACTGTACACCATAGTGGGTAAAAGCACCATTTTTTAACTTTAAAACCGTTGTCCCAGATTCTTCTTCGCCAAAATTTGTCTCGGCCTCACACGCTACTGAGGCTATAAACATACCTCTATAGTCGAATGAATCATTTGGTTGATCAATGTAGTTCCATGCGTAAGGAGAATATGCACTAAAAATGGGATAATTATCTATAAATGAACACGACGTGGGGCTAGCTGTAGGCATTCCCGTAAAATAATGCAAATAATATAAGACTTGAGCTCCTGCCAGCGCCGTACACCCTACTAGACAGTGGTTCGAACTTGTCGTAGAAACAAAAGGGCACAAACTATTATATGGGCTATTTTGACGCCAACTTGTCTGCAACAAATGACTTACACCGTCCACATATTCGGTCGTAGTATATGTATAAGAATATTGATGCCTCCCAGGTGGCTCGGTCGGCGGTCCTTTTGTCTCATTATTATTCTTCGCATCTGGACCTGCAACAAATAAACGCCACATATTACAAGAAAGCGCTTCCTCCTCAACCCCTTCTTTCGTTATCGACTCATAGTATTCTTTCAGATAAAATTTCCTGACAAATATATCGTCAAAAAGGATATTTAACCAAACTTGTACCCCTTTAGGGGCGTCTTGGAAATTAAATAATCCTTGGGACGATTCGGCCAAGATAATCGGGCCTCTCTTATCTGAAGATATCACTTGCCAGCCATCTTCATAATTAACCACGTAGCCGGTCACTTCACCTCTATAAGAAACAGGTGTTACCTCGATAACTTGACCCTTTTGTTTTTTTCCTTTTAAATGGCTCATAAATTCCGAATAACACTCCATATCTTCAGTTGACACAAAAAAATCTTCCTCGGAAGAATAATTGCTTTTCGTTATCAAGTCGGACGTAACTGCGCGTTGACTCGACAAAACATTTCCTTTTTGACAAGAAAAAAAGAAAAGACAGGCTCCGGATAAAAAAAGAACTCCAATTTTCATTATTCGCAAAAGATGTATTTATTTCCAGTTAGAATCTGAAAAGAATAAAAGACTTGCTTATTGTTTTCAGACATCGACAAAGATAATCAAAAATCTTGAAATCAAATGGTTCTCAAAAAAAACAGCATCTCTATGGCTATCGCCTTGACGGTGACAACGTGCCGGCCTCGCTGTCATAGACCAGCCAGTTGGGGGCGGTGATCCAGTCTCCGAGCAGGAGCAGGCGGGCCGATGCACTGCCGTCGGCCCGGACGACGGGCGTGTCCACGCGGGCGTGATAATGGCCGAAGATGAAAAAGTCCACCTTTTCCGGGAAGGCGGCGCAGAACCGGTACAAGGGCTCATCGGCCCCGCGGAAGTGGTAGGAGATATTTTTTCCCAGCCGGGAATGACGGCTCCAGCCGTTTCCGAGGCGGAAGGCCAGCCAGGGGTGCAAAGTGCTGAAACACGCCTGGAAGAAACGGTTGTGGAAAATCCAGCGCATGAACTTGTAGCCCCGGTTTCCGGGACCCAGGCCGTCACCGTGGCCCAGGCAGAACTTCCGCGGGCCGATCGCGGTCACATACGGCTGCACAAGGCGCTTCATGCCCAGATCCTCGAAATAACGGTAGGTCCAGATGTCGTGGTTCCCCTGGAAGAAATACACCTGCACCCCTGCGTCCATCAGCGCCGTCAGGGCCGAAAACACCCGCACGTAGCCTTTGGGCACCACATCGCGGTACTCGTACCAGAAATCCCAGATGTCTCCCAGCAGGTAAAGGGCCGACGTGCGGGCGGGGTCGATCCCCCGCAGAAAGTCCACGAAAGCCTTTTCCCGGGCTGCCGCATCGCCCACCTGCAGACCCAGGTGGACGTCGGAGACAAAGTATGTCAGGGAGCGGTCCAATTTACGCAAAAATGAAAAGGACGGCGGCCACCAGCAGGCAGTACAGGGCAAACCACATGAGTTTGGCCTTCTTCACGATGGCAATCATCCACTTGCAGGCGAAAAGCCCGCTCACGAAAGCCGACACGAAGCCGAGGCACAGGGCCAGGGAGCCCACGCCGCCGCCGAAAGACTCACTTCCCAAGGCCACCTTGAGAAGATCCAGGCTCTGCTCCCCGATGATGGGAATGAGCACCATCAGGAAAGAGAACTGGGCCATGGACTCGCGTTTGACGCCGATCAGAAGGCCGGTGGAAATGGTGCTGCCGCTGCGGGACACGCCCGGAATGACGGCGAACGCCTGGGCCAGACCCACCACGAAGGCCTGCCAGTAGGAGATCCCGTTGCGGGTGTCCTTGGCGGCCGGCACCTTGAAGCGCCGACCGGCATTGTCCGACACCCACAGGAGGGCCGCCGTGATGCATAGGCCCACGGCCACCTGCCTGAGCGACCCGCTGAACAGGGCATCCACCTGGTCCTTGAGGAGGAAGCCCACCAGGGCCACCGGAATCAAGGAAACCAGGATTTTGCAGACGTAGTCGGTCTCGTCGTTATACTTGAACTTGAAAAAGCCCTTGAGAAGGTTCCAGATGACGCTCCAGAACACCACGATCGTGGCCAGCACCGTAGCGAAGTGTACGGTGACGGTAAAGTCCAGGAAGCCCTCGGCATCGGCCCCTACCACCTCCTTGAAAATCATCAGATGCCCGGAACTGGAAACCGGGAGAAATTCCGTAAGACCCTGGACGATACCCAGGATAATCGCCTGCCACCAATCCATCGCCTACTCCTTTTCTTTAAACTGTCCCATGATGGCGATGACTTCCACCACGATGCCGGCAATGATGACAATGGGGGCGGCCACCAGGCGGCGCCAGTCGAACATGGCGTAATTGAATACCTGGGGGTCGTCGGACCCGCCGCCGGAAAGCAGCAGGAAACCGGCCGCCATCACCAGCAGGCCGGCAATCATCAGTTTGATGTTTTTGGCCGTCACGGCCATCTTATCTTGATTCGTCATATCAATAAGCGTAGAGTTTGTCACGGTTATATCCCACCATGCGGCCCACCACGAAGAACGTGCTGACGGCACAGATGCCCACGCCGGCCACCACCATCACCCCCATCGTGAGAAGGAGCGAATCCAGTTGGAAAATCTGGAACAGTTGGGCGAATTCATCCTTGAGCACGAACAGGCCGCCCACCAGCAGCAGGATGGCCAGCAGGGCGGCAAAAAGGCCCTGCAGGGCCGCCCGGCCCACAAACGGGGCCCGGATGTACGCCTTGGTGGCACCCACCAGGTGCATGGTATGGATGCTGAAGCGGCGGGAGAACAGTTCCAGCCGGATGGTATTGGCGATCAGGACGAAGGAGATGAACAGCAGCAGGGCCACCAGGATGGCCAGGCCCAGGGAAATCTTCTGCAGGTTGGCGTTGAGGGCGTCCACCAGGGAGGTTTGGTACACCACTTCCTCCACCAGCGGCGACTGGGCCAGCGTGGCCTTCATCACCTCCAGGCTGTCGGTGGAAACATAGGCCGCCTCCAGGTTCACGTCGATGGAAATGGGCACCGGAGCGGTTTCGAACACGTCCAGGAAATCCTGGCCCAGCAGGCGGGACATCTCTTCCACGCCCTGCTCCCGGGAGACGAAGTGCGTGGAGCGAACGCCCGGCAGGGCGGCCACGCGGGTTTCGTACCGGAGAGCCTCCTCCTCCTGCACCTGCTCTTTCAGGAGCACGGAGACCTGCATGTTCTCCTTGAAATAGTCGCTCACGGCCTTGGCGTTGACCATCAGGAGGGTTCCTACGCCCACCAGCAACAGCACCAGCGCCAGGCTGATAACCGTTGAAATCCAGGCACTGACAAGGCGCCTGCGCATAGCCGAATTACGTTTGGGAGACGACATAACACACCTAATTTCGCTTCAAAGTTACGGAAACCCCCGAAAAACTCAAAAAAATTTCGTAAATTTGTAGGCTAAATGTTTTTATTATGGGAGATTCCGCCAAGAAGATTCTGTTCGTCAATTCAGAGATGTTTCCGTACCTTCCGGAAAGCCGGATTGCCAATGTGTGCCGCGAACTGCCCCAGGGCATTCAGGAGCGCCGCAAGGAAATCCGCGCCTTCATGCCGCGTTACGGCTGCATCAACGAAAGGAAGAATCAACTCCACGAGGTAATCCGCCTCTCGGGAATGAACATCATCATCGGCGATGTGGACCGCCCGCTCGTCATCAAGGTGGCGTCCATCTCATCGGCCCGCATCCAGGTCTATTTCATCGACAATGAAGATTATTTCCGCCGCAAGCAGATATACCACGACGAGGCGGGAATATTCTTTGCCGACAACGGAGAGCGCGCCATCTTCTTTGCCCGCGGCGTCCTGGAAACGGTGAAAAAACTGCGCTGGGCACCGGACATCATCCACTGCTCCGGCTGGATTTCCCACGTACTCCCCCTGTATCTCAAGAAAGCCTACAAGGACGATCCCATCTTCTCCAACGCCAAGGTCGTGCTCTCCCTGTTCGAGGACACGCCCACGGAGAAATTCGCCCCCGGTTTTGCCGGCACCCTCGCCTTCGGCCCGGTGAAAGAGGCCGATATCCCCCTAGGCGGGCAGCCGGACGGCATAGAACTTGCAAAACTTGCCGTGCAGTATTCCGACGGCGTCATCCTGGGCAGCCCGGACGTGGCTCCCGCCCTGGCCGAACACTGCCGCAAGAGCGGCCTTCCTCTGCTGGAATATGAGGAGGCCAGTTTTGCCGACGGAAGTTACATGGACCGTTACAACGCATTTTACGACGACCTTTTGAAATGAAGAAATACCTAGCACTGTGTCTGGCGGCAGCCCTCCTGGCTCCGGGCTGCGTGAAAGTGGACAACAGCCTCGGAAAAGGACTGGTGGACAAAAGCCTCCTGTTCGACACCTATACCGTAGAATTCCCCCTGGAAGAAATCACCATGGAGCACTCGAGCGACCTGTCGGCCTTCTCGGACTCCCACCTCACCATCGGCGCCATCCAGGACCCCGTGTTCGGCCTCACCACCCGGGAAGCCGCCTTCA
This sequence comes from Bacteroidales bacterium, assembly GCA_017447815.1. Lineage (GTDB taxonomy): Bacteria > Bacteroidota > Bacteroidia > Bacteroidales > UBA932 > Cryptobacteroides. The sequence goes on from JAFSMS010000102.1 coordinate 12,631, forward strand.
CGCTCGTCCCCCAGAAAGACACCGTAGATCTGGGAACCAACCCCAAGGCCGTCACGTTCACCCTCTATTTCGAGGCCGATACGGTTTCCCTGGCCGATGAGTCCCAGCGGCACATCCTCCAGAACCTCTATGTGACGGAGTTGGAAGAGCAGATCCCCAAGTCCATCGCCAGCACCAGCCTCCCGCTTGCGCACGGCACCGAAATCATCACCGACGGCATCCCCGTCTATAACGGAGGCGATTTCTTCTCCTTCAACTTCAAAAAGGAATTCGCCCAGAAGTATGTCGATGCCATCAAAGCCCTCGGCCCGGTTTTCGCCGACCGCAGCGACGATGAAGACGACGA
>JAFSMS010000103.1 GCA_017447815.1 Bacteroidales bacterium
GGGCATTCGCGTTCCCAACGTGGACGACTTCGTGGCCGGTCTGAAGGCCATGCTCACCGGCACCCAGCCGGCCATTAGCCTGGAAGAGGCCGGAGAGGCTCTGGAAGCCTTCTACAAAGAACTGGAAGAGGAAACTTCCGAGCGCGCCGCCGCAGCCGGCGCCGCCGCCAAGGAAGAAGGGGAGAAGTTCCTGGCCAAGATGGCCAAGGATCCCGCCGTGAAAGCCACCGGAAGCGGCCTTATGTATAAGGTCATCAAGGAGGGCACCGGCCGCAAGCCCAAGGCTACGGACAAGGTGTACTGCCACTATGAGGGCACTTTCCCCGACGGACAGGTGTTCGACAGTTCCTACAAGCGCGGAGAACCCATCGAGTTCGGCCTCAATCAGGTGATCAAGGGCTGGACGGAAGGCCTGCAACTCATGAGCGAGGGCTCCAAGTACGAACTGTACCTGCCCTACCACCTGGCTTACGGTGAATCCGGTACCCGCGGCATCCCGCCGTGCAGCGCCCTCAAATTTGTGGTGGAACTGATCGAAGTGCGGTAGAAAATACCCGGTCGGCCGGGTACGGCTTATGGATTGGATAAAGGCCATTGAGATATTCGCCATGGTGACCGGCATCGCATACGTGGTGCTGGAAATCCTTCAGAAGAACGCCATGTGGGTGGTGGGCATCCTGACCGGCGCGGCGTGCGCCGTCAGTTTCGGCGTACAGCATGTCTGGGCCTCCATGGTGCTGAATCTCTATTATGTGCTGGTTTCTTTCTATGGGCTGCGCGCCTGGAAAAAGGCCGGGCAGCAGGCCGGGGAGAATGTCATCCACCTGCGTACGCTGCCCCCGCGCGTGATGCTGTACAGCGCCCTGGCCTTTGTGGCTGGCTCGCTGCTGTTTACGGCGATTCTCCGCACCGCCGGAGACAGTGCGCCGGTGCTGGACGCATCGGCCACCGTGCTCAGCGTCATCGCCACCTGGTGGCTGGCCCAGAGTTACCTGCATCAGTGGATTCTGTGGATTGTGGCCGATACCCTCACGGTCATCCTCTGCCTGTCCACCGGACAGTACTGGCTGGCGCTCATGTATGTCGCCTACACCGCCGGTGCCGTCTATGGCTATTTCCATTGGAAAACGCGCGGAAAAGTCGTAAATTAGGGCCATGAAACTCATTGTTGACTGTGGTGCCACCAAGACTGACTGGGCGCTCGCGGGCGGAAAGACCGTCCGTACGCCCGGCTTCAACCTGGCCCATACGCCGGCAGACCGCTTGGATGCCATCCTGAAAGAGGCGGCGCAAAAGGTCGGCCCCGGTATCTCCCGTATCCATTTCTATGCCGCCGGCCTCGTCGGAGAACCGCCCGTGGACCTGGCCCGCTGGTTCCCCGGAGCCGCCATCGAGTATGCCTCCGACATGCTGGGAGCCGCCCGCGCCGTCTGCGGCCGGACTCCCGGAATCGCCGCCATCGTGGGAACCGGCGCCAATACCTGCCAGTATGACGGCAGCCGGATCGCCCGCAAGATCGACTGCGGCGGCTTCATCCTCGGCGACGAAGGTTCCGCCTCCGTGCTGGGCCGTCTTTTCATCACCGATTATATCAAAGGTCTTGTCCCGGAAAGCCTGTCCGCCGCTTTCACCCTGGAATTCCGGGCCGATTATCCCACTTTGGTCAAGAACGTCTATGGTGGGGGAGCCCCGGCCCGCTACCTGGGCGGCTTTGCGCCGTTCCTCCTTTCGCACTATGATTCCGAGGAGTACGTGAAGGAACTGGTTGACAAGAACTTCCGAGCCTTTTTCGAACGCACGATCTGCCGCTACGACTGCCTCCCCGTCGGGATTGTGGGCGGCTTCGGTTATGCCTGCCGGGAGATCCTGCTTCGTATCGGCCGGGAATACGATATTGAAAACATAACCATTCTGGCCTCTCCGCTGGAAGGCCTTCTGAAATACCATGCCGTATAAAGAGAATTACCCTTCCGTCCTTCTGTCGGAGGCTGTCGATGCCATCAGTTCCCTTCCCGGCGTGGGAAGAAGGAGCGCCCTCCGCCTGGCCCTGCATCTGCTGAAGCAGCCGGCCGAGAACGTCCATCACTTCACATCGGCCATCAATGAACTCCGGGACAAGGTTTGCTACTGCAAGCGCTGCCGCATGATTTCGGACGACGAGATTTGCGCCATCTGCGGAGACCGCAGCCGTGACCAGCGCACCATCTGCGTAGTGGAAAGTGTGCGGGACGTGATGAGCATCGAGGCCACCGGCCAGTACCATGGCGTGTACCATGTGCTGGGCGGCATCATTTCGCCCATCGCGGGTGTCGGCCCTTCCGACCTGAGCATCAAGGAATTGACAGACCGGGTAGCCCAACTCGATGACCCCGCCGGAGCCGAGGTCATCCTCGCCCTCAGCGGAGACGTGGAAGGGGAAACCACGGCCTTTTACATTTACAGACAAATTGAGGCGACCGGTATCCGGATCACCTCCCTCGCCAGAGGACTCGGTTTCGGCGACGATTTGGAATATGCCGATGCCCTCACCCTCGGCCGTTCTCTTACTAACCGCCAATTGTTTAAACCATGATTAATGACGAAGCACGGCGCTGCCTGCTGTGCAAAAAGCCCAAATGCGCCCTTCAAGGGTGCCCTGTCCATACGCCGGTGCCGGAGTGCATGTTCCTGTACCGGCAGGGAAAGTTGGATGAAGCCGGAGAGATGCTTTTCCGGAACAACCCCCTGAGTGCCGTTACCTCCCTGGTCTGCGACTGGAAGCAGTTCTGCTACGGCCACTGTGTCCTCAATGTAAAGCAGGTTCCGGTACGCTGGTACGAGATTGAGCAGGAAATTTCCGGGCAATACCTTTTCCGCCATCAACTCCAGCGCCGCAGCGCAGAGTTGGAAGGCAGGCGCATCGCCCTCGTGGGGGCCGGCCCGGCGGGCATCGCCGCGGCTGTCTGGCTCTATGAGGCCGGGGCCGACGTCACCCTCATCGACGCAAATCCCGGAATGGGCGGCGTGCTCCGTTACGGCATCCCGGCCTTCCGTCTGGACAAGAAATACTGCGATGCCTTCGAGGCCATGTTCGAGAAGGCCGGCATCGTTTTCAAAGGCTCCACGAAAGTGGGACAGGATGTCACGCTGGCGCAACTGTCGGCCTCCTATGACGCCGTTCTTCTGGGCGCCGGGGCCGAGCATCCCGCCTCCCTGCATATTCCCGGGGAGGAGAAGGCCGTCCAGGCCCTGCCTTTTCTGAAGAATCCTTCCGCTTTCCAACTGGGCCGGAAGGTGATTGTCATCGGCGGCGGCAACGTGGCCATGGACGCCTGCCGGACAGCCGTGCGGCAAGGTGCCGAAACCTGGGTCTATTACCGCAAAACCTACGAGAACATGCCTGCCAATCCTTTGGAAGTGGACCTGGCGAAGGCCGACGGGGTGCAGTTCCGCGTATTCCAGGCTCCGGTAGCGGTGAAGGAAGGCGGCGTGGTATTCCGTGACTGCGAGAACGTGCAGCCGGAAGACGGCGGCCGCGTGGTCACGCGCATCATCGAAGGCACCGACCATTTCGTGGAGTGTGACACGCTCCTGACCGCCATCAGCGAGAAGCCGGACTTTTCCCTTTTCGAAGGAACGGCGGCTGTCGTGAACGGGGAAGGCTGGCCCGTTACCTCCGAGGGCGGCCGGGTGGAAGGATTCAGCAATGTCTGGATGGCCGGAGACTTCGTCCTGGGCCCCAAGACCGTCGTGGAAGCCGTCGCATCGGCCCGCAGTGCCGTCTCCTCCATCCTCCTCTCCCTTGCCGGTGATTCTAAACCCCTTGACAATGAGTAAGTTCCGTACAATCCTCTGCGCAAAATGCGCAGAGGATTGTACGGAAGTGATTGATTTATAGATAGTTGTTTGCCACTATGAAAGCGTTACTGATATACTCCGGCGGGCTGGACAGCACCACGCTGCTGTATGAATATAAGGACAGCATTGCGCTGGCTGTCACCTTCGACTATGGCTCCAAGCACAACGCCCGGGAGATTTCCTATGCCGAGGAAAATTGCAAGCGATTGGGAATCAAGCACATGGTGATACCCCTGGGCTTCATCGGCCAGTATTTCAAGAGCGACCTCCTGCTCAGTGGGGGAGCGATTCCGGAGGGCGGTTATGCCGAGGAGAACATGAAAAGCACCGTGGTGCCTTTCCGCAACGGCATTATGCTGGCTGTGGCGGCGGGTCTGGCCGAAAGTTACGGCCTGGATACGGTCCTTCTGGCCAACCACAGCGGTGACCATGCGATTTACCCGGACTGCCGTCCGGAGTTTGTGGAGGCGATGGACGCGGCCGTGAAGGCCGGCACTTATGAAGGCATCCGCGTCGTGTCCCCGTACTGCGACATCACCAAGCGCGACATCGCCCTTCGGGGCAGGGCCATCGGCCTGGACTATTCCCTTACTTATTCCTGTTACAAGGGCGGAGAGAAGCACTGCGGCAAGTGCGGCACCTGCACCGAGCGCAAGGAAGCCCTGGAAGGCTTTGACCCCACGGAGTACGAGGCGTAAGGATTACAGCAGTTTCTTACGGCGGAAGAGATACCAGACGACAAGGCAGCTGAGGCCCATCAGAACCAGGATGATGACCCAGTTCCAGAAGTTGGCGTTGGGGTCTCCGGAATTGAGGATGGGAAGGCGCACGTTCATGCCGTAGAAGCCCGCGATGAGGGTGGGCGGCATGAGGAATACGCTCACGACGGCCAGGATTTTCATGATTTTGTTCTGCTCCAGGTTGATCAGACCCACCACGGTGTCCTGGAGGTATTCCAGACGCTCGAAGCAGAAGTTGGTGTGGTTGAGGAGGGAACTGATATCCTGCAGGAGTACGTTGAGGCGGTTCTCCAGGGTGCGGGGCACTTTGGTGGAACGCATCAGATTGGAGATGAGGCGCTGCTTGTCCACGACGTTCTCACGGACGATCATGGTGTTTTCCTGCATCTGGGAAATGTCGATGAGGAGTTCCTGGTCGATGTCTTCCTGGTCGTTGATCTGCTTGGCGTACTGGGAGATTTCCTTGGAAAGGAGCTCGATCATATCGGCATCCAGGTCGACACGTTGGTCCAGGATGCTGGCGAAGACGCTGAAGCCGGAGGGGTATTGCCTGGGATTCACCTGCAGGCGGCGCTGCAGTTCGGTGAAAGACCGCAGCGGAACCTCGCGGAGCGTGGCCAGGGTATCGTCCACGATGGTGAACGACACGGCCTGCATCATGTATTCGTCCGGACCCGGCGTGAGGAAGTTCGTGTTGGCGAATATGGCGTCGTCGGTCTCGAAATAACGGGACGATGACTCAATTTCTTCCGCTTGCGCCCGGCTCTGGATCTCCGTGCCCATGAAGGCCTCCACCGCACGTTTCTCGGCCCCGGTGGGATCCACCAGGTCTATCCATACGGTTTCCTCCAGTTTGATCTTCAGGAAGTCTTTCTCCGACTGGGAGAGGAGAATTTTTCCGTTTTCTCTGTAGAAGATACTCAGCATATCTTTTTATGTTTTAGCTCCGGGCCAGTCGCACCGGATGGAGTTTGAAATTTCGCGGGCCGCAGGCCCCTTACCCTATAAACCAGCTGACATTACGGAAAAGTCAGCCTGCAAAAATACATAAAAAATATGAAAAGACAAGCGAAAACCTTATAGATCATCGTCGGCATTGGCCAGGGACAGGGCGACGCTGAAAACGAGATTCACGTTGGCCATCGTTCCGCTGAGGTCCCAGTCTTCCCGGTATTCGTCCGAAGGCTTGTGATACCACAGTTGGAACGGATAGCGGTTGGGCTTTTCCGGATTCACCGGGTGCAAGCCGTTTTCCATGACAACGGCCGGCACGCCTTTTTTCACGAAATTGTAGTGGTCCGAGCGGAAGAACCAGCCGTCGGAGTTGTCGTCGTCATAGTAAATGTAGCGGCCCTGCGCGGCTGCGGCCGCTTCGTAGTAGCGGTCCAGTTTGCTTTCTCCGCCGCCCAGAATCACCACATCCCGGGTGAGTTCGGCCGGGCCGATGCTTTCAAAGTTGAGGCAGGCGACGGTCTTTTCCAGCGGAAAGGCCGGATGGGCGCAGTAATATTCCGAGCCGAAGAGCCCGCTCTCCTCCGAGGAAGGGAAAAGGAAAAGCACGCTCCGGTTGGGCCGGACGGGCATTTCGCTGAACCTCTTGGCCAGGAGCAGGGCCCCGGCCATGCCGGTGGCATTGTCGGCCGCCCCGTTGTAGATGGCATCGCCTTTTTCGTCCGGCGTGCCGATTCCCAGATGGTCCCAGTGCGCATTCACCACCACCACTTCGTCGGCGTCTCCGGCTCCGCGCAGGAAGGCTCCCACATTGCGGGTTTCCCGGATGTCATAGGTGACATCCATGCGGATGTCGCTGCGGACCTTGAGCGGGATGCTCCGGAAGCCGGGCTTGCCGGCCGCTTCCAGGGCCTTGTCGAAATCGACGCCGGCGGCGGTGAACAGTTTCCGGGCGCCGTCCTCGTGCAGCCAGCCCTTGACGGCCAGCTGGTCGGCATTGTGCGTCTCCGGGTTGTAGAGGGCCAGGTTGTTCTCCATGTGGCCGTTCGCGCACACGTGCCAGCCGTAACTGGCCGCTGCGGTATTGTGGAGCACCAGGCAGCCTGCGGCTCCCTGGCGCCGGGCTTCCTCTAACTTATAGACCCATCGGCCGTAATAGGTCATGTTCCGGCCCCGGAAAAGGGAAGGGTCGTAATAACCGGGGTCGTTTACCATGGCGATGACGATTTTCCCCTTGACATCGATGCCGTCAAAGTCGTTCCAGCCGTATTCGGGCGCATCGATGCCGAATCCGCAGAAAACGTATTCCGCGGCCTTGAGTTCGATTTTTTCGCGGGCTTGCGCGGTCCAGACGACCACGTCTTCCGGATAGTTGAGTACGGTCCGCTTCTTCCCTTTGACCGGAATCTTCGACCCCTCGGGTCTGGCGGTGACGGAAATCATGCCGAAAGGCTGGAACCAACTGCCGCCGAAGGCGGGCTCCAGGCCCAGTTTCTCCAGTTCGCCGGCCAGGTAATCCACCGTGAGGTCCTCGTAAGGGGTCATCGGCTTTCGGCCGCCGAACTTGTCGGAGGCGATGGTGCGAATCCAGTTACGGAGCAGCCGCTCGTCGCCGGTTCCCGGGGCCTTGCCGCCGTACAGTTCCTCCCAGGCCGCTGCAAAATCGCTCCGGTATTCCTCACAGTCCTGCAGACGGGCGAAGCAGGCGGCCGCCAGGTGCCGGGAAGCGTCCACGTCGCTCTGCCAGTGATAACCGGAGATGACGCGGCTCTGTCCCCATTCGTAGCCGGCCCGCAGGAGGGTGTCCTGCCTTTCCGGATTCAGGGCCGACAGGACCAGGGCCATGCCCCAGCCGCGGACGGAGTGCCCCGAAGGATAAGATCCCGTAGGACGCTCGCGCTCTTCATCTTCCGGAATCAGCGTCCCTTCCCGGTAAAAGACAAAGGGACGCAGGCGCATGTAAGCCGCTTTGGGTGCGGTCGCGGCGAGCCGGAAGGTGCGGATGGAGCGGTCCAGCAGGTACAATGTCCGGGGCGTCTTTTCCCGGGACAGTTCCCGGCCGAAGGCCCCGCTGAAAAGAAGGGCCATGGTATCCACCTTCGTCGTCCCTTCCCGGATGGCCCGGAGGCCTCTTTCCCCGGCGCGCAGATGGCTCATGGCATAGAAATACATGGCCGAATCCTGCATGAAGACGGGCGAGCCGTCTTCCGGCGGAGCCGGGAGGAAGCGGGTGGCGTCTGGCAGTTGGCTGGCGGTCAGGTAGGGCTTCACTTTCTGGGCCTGGACCGTCCAGGCGACAAACAGCAGGGAGCACAGAAGGAGGAAGGATTTTCTCATGGCTGTAGGAGTTTTCGTGCGAAGATACGACTTTTTTGCAAAATCAAATTATAATCAGTATATTTGCGCGCTTTTTTCCGCCCGCAAGGGGGAAACGGCTCAAAAAATAATGTTTAACTACTAGTTTATTTTAGTCAAATTTTTATGTCTGAAGAAATTAAGAACGTGACAGAAGAACTCCAGAACGAGGCTCCTGTCCAGAAAGAAACCAAGAAGGCTGTGCTCAACGCCTCTGTGGCTCCCGAAGATTTCGACTGGGATGCCTTTGAGAATGAAGGCGTAGAGAAGGGCTCCAAGGAAGAGACCCTGAACAAGTACGAGCAGACCCTCTCCAAGATCTCCGAGAACGAGGTCGTGGAAGGTGTGGTCACCTCCATTAACAAGCGTGAGGTCGTGGTGAACATCGGCGCCAAGAGCGAAGGTGTCATCTCCGCCCCCGAATTCCGTTACAACCCGGACCTCAAGGTCGGTGACAAGGTGGAAGTGCTCGTGGAAAGCACCGAGGACCGCAAGGGTCAGCTCGTCATCTCCCATAAGAAAGCCCGTCAGCTCAAGTCTTGGGATATGGTCAACGCCGCTTACGAGAGCGGTGAAGTGGTGAAGGGTTATGTGAAGACCCGCACCAAGGGTGGCATGATCGTGGATGTGTTCGGCATCGAGGCCTTCCTCCCCGGCTCCCAGATCGACATCAAGCCCATCCGTGACTACGATGTGTTCGTGGACACTACCATGGACTTCAAGATCGTCAAGATCAATCAGGAATTCCGCAACGTCGTCGTTTCCCACAAGGCACTCCTCGAGGCCGAGCAGGAACTCAAGCGCGCAGAACTCATCTCCAAGCTGGAGAAGGGCCAGGTGCTGGAAGGCGTCGTCAAGAACATCACCAACTACGGCGTGTTCGTAGATCTGGGCGGTGTGGACGGTCTCATCCACATCACCGACCTCAGTTGGGGCCGCATCTCCCATCCGGAAGAGGTGGTCGCCCTGGACCAGAAGATCAACGTGGTCGTCCTGGACTTCAACGAGCAGCAGAAGCGCATCGCCCTCGGTCTCAAGCAGCTCACCCCGCACCCGTGGGAGGCTCTTTCCCCCGACCTCAAGGTGGGTGACACCGTGAAGGGTAAGGTGGTCGCCGTGGCCGATTACGGCGCTTTCGTAGAGGTTGAACCCGGCGTAGAAGGCCTGGTCCACGTGAGCGAAATGAGCTGGAGCCCCCGTCTCCACAGCGCTCAGGAATTCCTCAAGATGGGTGACGAGGTGGAGGCCGTTATCCTCACCCTCGACCGTGAGGCCCGCAAGATGTCCCTCGGCATCAAGCAGCTCACCACCAACCCTTGGGAGAGCATCCGCGAGAAGTATCCCGTCGGTTCCCAGCACAAGGCTACCGTTCGCAACATCACCAACTTCGGCGTGTTCGCTGAACTGGAGGACGGCGTAGAAGGTCTCATCCACATCTCCGACCTCTCCTGGAACAAGATCAAGCATCCCGCCGAGATGGTTCAGAGCGGTGACGTCATCGACGTCGTCATCCTGGACTTCGACGAGAACAGCCACAAACTGTCCCTCGGCCACAAGCAGCTCACCCCCAACCCTTGGGACGAACTTGAGGCCAAGTATCCTGTAGGCACCGTGGCCGATGCTACCGTGGCTGCCGTGAGCGACAAGAACACCACCGTCACCTTCGCAGACGGCACCGAGGCTACCGCCTTCAACCGTGAGATGGTGAAGGAAGATGGCAAGCAGGCCATCGTCGGTGAGACCCTGCCCGTGAAGGTTGTGGATCTGCGCCGCAGCACCCGTACCATCCGCGTGTCCCATGTCCGCACCTATCAGGAGGTGAAAGCCGCCCGTGAAAACGCCGAGGCCGAATCCGCCAAGAAGGCCATCAAGAAGGTCCAGAGCAATGTAGAGAAGACCACCCTCGGTGACATCTCCGCCCTGGCCGCCTTGAAGGAGCAGCTGGAAAAGGGTGAGTAATAACCCGAATACATTTACACTGACCTTGCTGGGCACGGCTTCGGCCATGCCCGTCAAGGGTCGGAATCAAAGCGCCCAGGCACTTCTTGTGCATGGGCGCTTGTTCCTTATCGATTGTGGCGAAGGGACCCAGTACAGGATGGTGGAGCAGAAAATCCCCATGATGAAACTGGATTCCGTTTTCCTGAGCCACGTCCACGGAGACCATGTCTTCGGAATCTTCGGCCTGTTGTCCACCCTGGGCATGAAGGGCCGGCAGACGCCGCTGAACATCTTCGCGCCGGTGAATTTCGGCCCCATCCTCAAATTCTTCCTCAGTTATTATGGAGACGGGCTGGCATATGAAATCCGTTTCACGCCCTTGAAGATGAAAGAGCCGGAGACCATCCTGGAAACCAAGAGCGTCGCCGTCCAGGCTTTCCCGCTGAACCATGGCATCGAGACCTTCGGTTTCCGCTTTGCGGAGAAGGAGCCCCCGTTCAATGTGCACAAGGATGCGATTGAGCGGTACGGCCTCACCCTCACGGAGATCGGAACGCTCAAAAGGGGAGAGGACGTGTTGCGGGAGGACGGCTGTGTGATTCCGGCCGCCGAGGCTGCTTACAAACCTTTTGTCCCCCGCAGTTACGCCTATTGTTCCGACACGGCTCCTTTCCCGGAGGAGGCCGGCTGGCTTCGCGGCACCACGGTCCTCTATCACGAGGCCACCTATCAGGAGGAATTCGCCGACCAGGGCGCCCTCCGGCATCATTCCACTACGCTGCAGGCGGCCCGGCTGGCCGCCGAGGCCGGCGTGCAGAAACTGCTCATCGGCCATTATTCTTCGCGCAGCAGCGAGGTGCGCGCCTACGAGGCGGAGTGCCGCAGCGTTTTCCCGGAAACTTTCGCCACATCTGACGGCGACCGTTACGAAATTTGATTTTTTCTTCTTAACTTAGCATCTTGAGATTCGTCGGGCTTTGCCCTCAGAATGACAAGTGCTATGGTGAAAAAGTTAATATCGCTTTTGTCTTTGCTGCTGCCTGCGGCGGTGCTCTTGGCCCAGACGCCCCAGGAGAAATACATCGATACCTATTCGCAGGTCGCCGTGGAGGAAATGCTCCGCAGCGGTGTCCCGGCCAGCATCACCCTTGCGCAGGGCCTTCTGGAGTCGGGGTCGGGCCAGTCCCGCCTGGCGACGGAAGGGAACAACCATTTCGGCATCAAGTGCCACAAGGGCTGGACGGGCCGGAGCATGAAGCATGACGACGATGCCCGCAACGAATGCTTCCGCGTGTACGATTCCCCGGAGCAGAGTTTCCGGGACCATTCGGATTTTCTCCGCTACCGGGACCGCTACAAGTTCCTTTTCGACCTGGAACGGACGGACTACCAGGGATGGGCTTACGGCCTCAAGCAGGCCGGCTATGCCACCGATCCCAAATATGCCGGCAAACTCATCAAATACATCGAGGATTACAACCTGAGCCGCTTTGACATCGTCTCTGTCGAGGAGGAGGCCGCGCTTCCGGAAGCCCCGCACAAAATCGAGGAGCCGGTGGCCGTGTCTTCCGTCCGCTCCGCCGCCCCGGGGGAGGACCCTGTCCAGCCCCGCGAAGATTTCCACTTCCCGCTTACCCGTGCGCTGTATTCGCTCAACGGCGTTCCCTTCGTATATGCCATGGAAGGGGAGAGTTACGGCTCCCTGGCCAAGTACTATCATCTTTTCAAGTGGGAGATTCTCCGTTACAACGATGTCTCCAAGGACACGGTGCTGGATGCCGGTACGGTCGTCTATCTGCAGTCCAAGAAAAACCAGGCTCCGGAAGGCCTGGAGAAGTATATCGTTTCCGAAGACGGGGAAGACTTCCACACCATCTGCCAGCGCTTCGGCGTGAAGGAGAAGGCCATTCTCAAACTGAACGGCCTGGAGGCTCCGGTCCAACTCCTGGAAGGGGATGAAATCAAACTTCGTTAGCCTATGAAAAAGTCTGTCATCGGCCTGTTCGTCGCCCTTGCCGTGGCTGCCCTTGCGGTGGCCGGCGTTATGGCATGGCATGCCTGGTTCGACCGCAAGGTGCCCAACTTTACGGACGAAATGGATCTCTATGTCTATCCCTGGATGGACGCGGACCAGGTGAGGGATTCCATCCTCGCTTCCGGCATCGTGCGCAGTGAAGGCAGCCTCAGGCGTGTTTTCAAGGATGTGGAGAGCATCGAGGCCGGGCATTACCTGATCGATTCCACCTGCTCCAGCATGTATGTTTCCCGCATGCTGCACAAAGGCTGGCAGACGCCCGTGAACCTCACCCTCTCCGGCTCCATCCGCCGTCCGTCAGACCTGGCCCGGAAAATCGGCTCGCAGATGCTGGCCGATTCGGCCACGGTGGCTTCCTTCATCGCCTCCGAGGATTCCCTGCGGAAGTACGGCGTGGACCGGCAGCAACTTTTCACGATGATCATTCCGGACACTTACCAGTTCCTCTGGACCGCTTCCGTGCGGGAGATTTTCGACCGCTTCGCCCGGGAAAAGGACGCCTGGTGGACGCCGGAGCGCCTTTCGGCCGCCAAGGCGCAGCGCCTGACTCCCCGCGAGGTAAGCGTCCTGGCTTCCATCGTGGACGGGGAAACCAAGTACGTCCCCGAGCAGCCTTCCATCGCCGCGGTCTATCTGAACCGCCTGAACAGCGGCATGCGCCTTCAGGCCGACCCTACCGTCGCCTATTGCTTTGATTACCGGCTGAACCGCATCCTCAAGTCTCATCTCCTGGTGGATTCTCCGTACAATACCTACCAGCATGCCGGCCTTCCTCCGGGCCCTATTTCCTGCCCGCCCAAGACTTGCCTGGAGGCGGTCCTTCACCCGGATTCTCACAATTACATTTTCTTCTGTGCCGACCCTGCCTTCAACGGTACCCATCGTTTCGCCTCCACTTACAGCGAGCACCTTGCGAATGCGCGCGCTTTCCAAACTGCCCTGACCGAACGCCAACGTGGAAAAAAGTAGTCTCATATCCCGGGCCCGTGAAACGGCCGCCGCCATCCTGAAAGACCGCACCCGCTATGACGGATCGCCCTTCATCGGCCATCCTGACGCGGTGGCCGGCATCGTGGCCGACGAAATCGGCCTTCCCGAAGAGTGCATCGTGGCCGTTTACCTGCATGAGGCCAGCCGCATGGGAGACTATGTGGTAAAGGCCGGTGAGTGGGGAGAAACGGTGTGCACCCTCGTGGACGGACTCGACAAAATTGCCACCATCAAGCCCAAGGACACCCGGCTGGAGGCGGAGAATTACAAGAAACTGATCATTCAGTACTCCCGTGACCCGCGCGTGACGGTTCTCAAACTGGCCGACCGCCTGGAGGTGATGCGGAACCTGAAGATGTTTCCGAAATCCAACCGGGACCAGAAAATTCTGGAAACCCTCATGCTGTACATCCCCCTGGCGCACCAGTTGGGCCTGTACAACATGAAGCAGGAGATGGAGGACATCTACCTGAAATATGCCGAGCCGGAACAGTACCGGCTCATCACCAACAAACTGAAAGCCGGGGAGAAGGACCGCGAAAAACTGATGGCCGAATTCATCGAGCCGCTCAAGTTGAAACTCTCCGAGGCCGGAATCCGCTACAAACTGAAAATCCGTACCAAGGCCGCCTACTCCATCTGGCAGAAGATGCAGAAGCAGAAAGTGCCTTTCGAAGGCGTGTACGACGTCTTTGCCATCCGCTTCATCATCGACTGCGACGGAGAAGACCATAAGCAGGAGAAAGACCTCTGCTGGCAGGTCTATTCCTTTGTGACGGAGCAGTACGAAGCGGACACCCGACGTCTGCGCGACTGGGTCACCAATCCCAAGCCCAACGGTTACGAAAGCCTGCACATCACGGTCAAAAACCGCGACGGAGCCTATGTGGAGGTGCAGATCCGCACCAAGCGCATGGACGATGTGGCCGAGAACGGCTTTGCCTCCCACTGGGCCTATAAGGGCATCAAACGGGAAGAGACGCTGGACACCTGGCTCAAGAGTGTGCGTTATGCCCTGGAGCATCCGGGCTCCGATGCCGCGGAAGACCTTCCCCAGCCTCCTTCCCGCGAGATCTTTGTCTTCACGCCTACCGGCGAACTCCGCATCCTGTCGGCCGGTTCCACGGTGCTGGACTTCGCTTTCGGCATCCATACCAATATCGGCGCGCACTGCGTCGGCGCGCGCGTGAACGGCAAGGCCGTATCCATCCGTGAGAAACTCGCCACGGGAGACGTGGTGGAAATCCAGACCTCCAAGAACCAGCGTCCCAATCAGGACTGGCTGGGCTGGATGGTTACGTCCAAGGCCCGTTCCAAGGTGAAGCAGGCCCTGGCGGCGCAGGAACTCTCCCGTGCGGCCGACGGCAAGGAACTTCTGGAACGCCGGCTCAAGAACTGGAAACTGGAACTCCCGGACGACATGCTCACCGAATTGCGCAAGAAACTGAATTTCTCCACGCTGACGGCCTTCTATGCCGCCATCGGTGAACAGACGCTGGATGTCAATACCATCAAGGAATTCATCCTGGGAGAGGCCGGGCGTCACGCCGCATCCGTCGAGGCGGCGGAATCGGTGCAGTCACAGGCCAGGGCCAACCGCCGTCCGGAGTCGAAAGACGACATTCTGGTGTTGAATGCCAAGAATGTCAAGGGCTTGGATTACAAGATGTCCAAGTGCTGCAACCCGGTTTTCGGGGACGATGTCTTCGGCTTTGTCACCCGCACCGACGGAATCAAGATTCACCGCATCACCTGTCCCAACGCTGCCCGGCTGCTGGAGATGTTCCCGTACCGCATCCAAAAGGTCCGTTGGGCCGATTCGCCCTCCAGCGGTTCCTTCCAGGTGGGTCTCAGGATTGTGGCCGACGAAGAAAGTGCCAGCGGGCGTATCCTGGAGATTATCGGCCAGTTCAAGGCCTCCATCCGCAGTTTCACCGTCACGGAGAACCCCCGGAACGGCACCTGGGAGGTGAACATCAAACTCTCCGTCCCCTCCAACCTGGAGTTGGACAAAGTCCTCTCCCAATTGCGGATTGCCAAACACGTGGTGAAAGTGTCGCGGTATTAATCCTTCCAGACCTTCAGGTACTCCTGGAGGGCCCACATCTCGTCGCGATAACGGGCGGCTGCGGTGAAGTCGAGGTCCGCAGCCGCTTTCTGCATCTTGCGCTTGGCTTCCTCGGCGGCTTTTTCCACCTGAGCGCGGGACATGGAACGGATCACGGGGTCCTGGAGGACGGCGGCAAGGTCGGCCTGGATGTATCCGTCCACATAGGCCGAGGTGCTTTCGCGCCTGGCGTCGTGGCCCAGGCCCACGGAGACGTCGCCCCGGCCCAGTTCGGAGGCGCTGGGAACATAGGTGGGGTCGGATACGCTGTCGGGGGCGCTCACATGGCCGGTGACGCTGTTGCGCAGGTTCGGGTTCAGGAAGCCGCTCACGTGGGTGGTGTCCTCTCCGGACTTGACCAGTTCGCTCATGAGGATATTGGCCCGTACCTGTACCTGTTTGGGCGTGATGCCGTGCAGTTTGTTGTACTCCTGCTGTTTGGCACGACGGCGGGCGGTTTCGCGGATGGTCTCGTCCATGCTCTGGGTGATGGAGTCGGCATACATGATGACCAGGCCGTTGATGTTGCGGGCGGCACGGCCGGCGGTCTGGGTGAGGGCCCGGCCGCTGCGGAGGAACCCTTCCTTGTCGGCATCCAGGATGGCCACCAGCGAGACTGTGGGGATGTCCAGGCCTTCCCGGAGAAGGTTGACGCCGATGAGGACGTCGAAGAGGCCGTTCTTGAAATCCTCGATGATTTCCACGCGCTCGGCGGTGTCCACGTCGGAGTGGATATAGCGGCAGCGGACGCCGGCCCTGGTGAAGTAGGAGTCCAGTTCTTCGGCCATGCGCTTGGTGAGGGTGGTCACGAGCACCCGTTCGTCCTTCTCGGCCCTGCGGCGGATTTCTTCCATGAGGTCGTCCACCTGGTTCTTGGTCGGCCGCACCTCGATGGGCGGATCCAGCAGGCCGGTGGGCCGGACGATCTGCTCCACCACCAGGCCTTCGGATTTCTCCAGTTCATAGTCGGCCGGGGTGGCGCTCACATAGACGGTCTGGTGGGTGACGGCTTCGAATTCGTCGAAGGTGAGGGGGCGGTTGTCGCTGGCGGCGGGAAGGCGGAATCCGTATTCCACCAGCGTCTCCTTGCGGGAATGGTCTCCGCCGTACATGGCCCGGATCTGGGGGAGGGTGACATGGCTTTCGTCGATGAACACCAGAAAATCGTCCGGGAAATAATCGATCAGGGTAAAGGGCCGCTGGCCGGGCTTCCGGCCGTCGAAATAGCGGGAGTAGTTTTCCACGCCGGGACAGTAGCCCATCTCCTTGATCATCTCGATATCGTATTCCACCCGCTGTTTCAAGCGTTTGGCTTCCAGGAACTTGCCGATGGATTCGAAATAGTCCACCTGTTTCACCAGGTCGTCCTGGATCTGGCTCACGGCTTTTGCTCCCTTTTCCTTGGAAGTGACGAAATTCTTGGCGGGGTAGAGGTCGATTTTCTCCATCTCCTCGAAGATGGCCCCGCTGACCGGGTCGATGAGGGCGATGCGGTCCACCTCGTCGCCGAAAAACTCGATGCGGGCGGCATAATCGGCTCCGCCCAGGAAGATGTCCACCGTATCCCCGCGCACGCGGAACGAGCCGCGCTTGAAGTCGGTTTCCGTGCGGTAGTACAGGGCGTCCACGATCTTGTAGAGGAGGCGCGTCATGGACATCTGCTCTCCCCGGCGCACCGTCACCGTCTGGTCGTGGAAGTCGTCCGGGTTGCCGATGCCGTAGAGGCAACTCACGGACGAGATGACGATCACGTCCCGCCGGCCGCTCATCAGGGCCGATGCGGCGCTGACCCGCAGTTCGTCAATCTTGTCGTTGATGCTGAGGTCTTTTTCTATATAGGTGTCTGTGGTGGGAATGTAGGCTTCGGGCTGGTAGTAGTCGTAGTACGAGACGAAATACTCTACGGCGTTTTCCGGGAAAAAGGCCTTGAATTCTCCGTAAAGCTGGGCTGCCAGCGTCTTGTTGTGGCTCAGGATGAGGGCCGGCCGTTGCAGCCGCTGGATCACATTGGCCATGGTGAAGGTTTTTCCGGAGCCCGTCACCCCCAGGAGGGTGACGTCCTGAACGCCTTGTTGCAGTGCATGGCAGAGTTGGTCGATGGCTTCCGGCTGGTCTCCGGAGGGTTGATAATCTGAATGGAGCCTGAAATTCATGGTATTTTCTTGGTTTGCAAAGATAAAGAGTTTTGAAAGGAATTAAAAATTATATGGGAAATTTTGAGATGATGAAAAAATTATTTAAATTTGCCCCGACAATCGCTAATAGGCGAGATGTGATATTGAGAAACATTTAACTTATTATTGTAATATGAAAGGTATCAAAATCTTTGGAGTTCTTGCTATCGCAAGCCTCCTGTTCTCCGCAAACGCTTTTGCTCAGGAGAACAACAATCGCGACGAGAACGGCAAGGTCGTTCGTGGCGCTTATGAGACCAACAAGGCCTTCGACAACACTTTCATCGGCATCGGTGCCGGTATCAACACTGTTGTTCCTTCTATCACCGCTCCCAAAAACTGGGGCAAGATCGGCCTCGCTGCCGACCTTAACTTCGGCAAATGGTGGACTCCCGCCATCGGTATGCGTCTGGGTTACCATGGTCTTTGGGATGTAGCCAAGGCCAATGCCATCAACGGTACCAAGACTGGTGACAAGTTCGGTTTCCACTATATTCATGGAGACCTCCTTTGGAATATCTCCAACACCATCGGTGGTTACAAAGAGACCCGCTTCTGGGATTTCGTTCCTTATGCCACCATGGGTGTTCTCGATGTTTGCAAGGGTGTCAACCCCTTCAAAAAGGGTGCTTCCAACAACTTTGAGTATGCTGCCGGTGCCGGTCTCATCAACGTTCTGCGTCTGAGCAACCGAGTGAACCTCACCATCGACCTCATGGCCCTCGTCGGAAAGGCTGCTGCCTACACCAATGGCGCCGGTCGTCTCATTGTCTTCCCTTCCGCTACCGCCGGTCTGCAGTTCAATCTTGGTAAGACCAACTTCGACCGTCACAGCACCATCACTCCTGTCGTGATCCCTGTTCCTTTCACCACCGAGCAGTACAACGCTCTGAAGGACAAGGTTGCTGCCCTGGAGAAAGAGAATGCCGCCCTCAAGGACAAGATCGCACTCCTCGAGAAGGAAGTTGCTCCTCTGCGCAAACTCGTCAACGGTCAGACCTACCTCTACGAGAACGGTACCTTCACCGCTGTTGACGTGAAGGCCGGTGCCCCCATCTCCATCTATTTCGACCTGGGTTCCGCCAAGATCTCCGCTCGTGAAAAGGCTCACCTCGAGTACTTCACCAACAACATCGCTACCGCCGACACCAAGGTCGAGGTTAACGGTTACGCCGACAAGGCCACCGGTTCCGTCAAGACCAACCAGGCTCTCTCCGAGAAGCGCGCCAAGGCTGTTGTCGATCTCCTCAAGAAGGCTGGCATGCCTGAGAGCAACATCGAGTGCAAGGCCAACGGTGGTGTTGACATCTTCAACACTCCTGCCTACAAGAACCGCGTAGTCACCATCGAGATCAAGTAAGTTTCCCTTACAAAATCGATAATGAGAGACATTCCTTCGGGGATGTCTCTTTTTTTATTACCTTTGTGGCGTAAAACAGAATTGACATGAGACGGAAACCCATTGTAGGCCTCATTTACGATTTCGACGGCACGCTCTCGCCGGGGAATATGCAGGAGTTCGGTTTCATCCAGGCCATCGGCCAGACACCGGAAGAATTCTGGGCCAAGAGTGACGGCATTGCCAAAGGGCAGGATGCCTCCAACATCCTGGCCTACATGAAACTCATGTTCGATGAGGCCAAAAGGAACCATATCAAACTCACGCGGGCCGATTTCCGCCGCTATGGCGCCGACATCAAGTTGTATGACGGTGTCCGTGAATGGTTCCGGAATGTGGACGAATACGGAAAAGAGCACGGGGTAATCGTAGAGCATTATATCAATTCTTCCGGCCTTACGGAAATCATCGAAGGGTCGCCTATCGCAGGGGAGTTCAAGCACATCTTCGCCGGCAGTTTCATCTATGACGAAAAGGGCGAGGCCGAATGGCCCGGCATCGCCGTGGACTTCACCGCCAAGACCCAGTACCTGTTTAAAATCCAGAAAGGCATTTTCTCCTCCCGCGATGCGCAGAAGGTGAATGAATCCCTGGCCGACGAGGCCAAGAGGCTGCCTTTCACCAATATGATTTATTTCGGGGACGGTGACACCGATGTCCCTTCCATGAAACTGGTGAACATGTTCGGGGGCAACGCCATCGCTGTGTTCGATCCCTCCCGTCCGGCCAAGAAGGCAACGGCGCAGAAACTGCTCCGCCAGGGCCGGGTGAATTTCATTACGCCCGCCAACTACACCAAGGATTCCAGAACCTTCCGCCTGGTGTGCGCCATCATCGACAAAATCAAGGCCGACAACGAATTACGACAATTTACCCGTTACAAATAGCCATGAGAACACTTCGTATCGGGATGGTGCAGCAGCGCTGCACCGCAGACATTCCCGGAAATATCAGCCGCTTGCAGGCCCATATCCGTGAGGCGGCTGCCCAAGGCGCCCAGCTTGTGGTGCTGCAGGAATTGCACAACAGCCTGTACTTCTGCCAGGAAGAGAATGCCCGGCTCTGCGATTTGGCAGAACCCATTCCGGGGCCTTCCACAGACAGTTTCGGCGCCCTGGCCAAGGAACTGGGCGTTGTGATCGTCCTGTCCCTTTTCGAGCGCAGAACCCCCGGCATCTATCACAATACGGCCGTGGTGCTGGAAAAGGACGGAACCATCGCCGGCAAGTACCGCAAGATGCACATCCCGGACGACCCTCTCTTCTACGAGAAGTTCTATTTCACCCCCGGAGACCTGGGCTTCGAGCCCGTCAAGACCTCTGTCGGAACGCTGGGCGTACTGGTCTGCTGGGATCAGTGGTATCCGGAAGCCGCCCGCGCCATGGCCCTGAACGGGGCCGAGGTTCTCATCTATCCCACGGCCATCGGCGGTGTGCCCACCGACCCGGACTGGGAGCAGGCGCAGCAGCGCCGGGCCTGGCAGTTGGTCCAGCGCGGCCACAGTGTGGCTAACGGACTGCCGGTGATTACGGTCAACCGCACCGGCGTGGAAGCGGATCCCACCGGCCATTCGACGGGAATCGATTTCTGGGGCCATTCTTTCGCGACCGGTGCCCAGGGAGAACTCCTCACGGAGTTTGAAAAGGCCGAAGAGGGCGTTCATGTGGTGGAAATCGACATGGACCAGTGTGAATACGTCCGCCGCGGCTGGCCCTTCCTGAGGGACCGCCGTATCGATGCCTATGACATTCTCCTGAAACGCTTCGGGAAGTAGGTTCCGGGAACCTTACCAGCCGAAGGGGTAGTTCATGGTGATGCAGTGGAGGCCGCCGTGACCGGAAAGGAGCGCCCTGCAGTCAATGATTTCTATTTTACGGTCCGGGAAAGCTTTCTGAAGCTGCCCGGCCGCTTTTTTATCCAGTTCGGAACCGGCTCCGGGCATGAGGACGGCGCCATTCACGATGAGGAAGTTGGCATAGGAGGCCGGGAGGCGGTAGTCGTCCAGGTAAAGGGGCTCCGGGAGGGGCAGGGGAATGAGCCGGTAGGGCTTTCCCTCCAGGGTGCGGAAGGATTTCAACTGCTCTTCCATGGCCTTGAGCGGCCCGTAATTTTCGTCGGCCGGATTGTCGCAGGACGTGTAGGCAATGGTATCGGGCGCGCAGAAGCGGGCCAGGATGTCGATGTGGCTGTCGGTGTCGTCGCCGGCGATGCAGCCATGGTCCACCCACAGGATTCTCTCCAGGCCGAAGGCTGTCTTCAGCTGCTCCTCAATTTCTTCCTGGGCCAGGTATTCGTTGCGGTTCAAGGAGCACAGGCACTCGGATGTGGCCATGAGCGTGCCGGCACCGTCGGTGTCGATGCTGCCGCCTTCGAGGACGAACGGCCTCATATCCAGATATTTGACGTCTTCCGCGAAAGCGCCGGCCCGATAGATGTTGCGGGTGATCTGGTTGTCCAGGTCGGCCCCGAATTTCAGGCCCCAGCCATTGAAGACGAAGTCTTCGATGCATTTTTCCCCCCGGTCTCCGAAAACGGAGATGGCGCCGTGGTCGCGGGCCCAGGTGTCGTTGATGGGCGCTTCCACGAAACGGATGTCGGGGGCGGGGGTATAGTGGCGGGCGGCCATGTCGGCCTTGCATTCGGCGATATCACGGCATACGATCAGAAGCGGCTCATAGCGTGCAATGGCTTTGGCCACCTCTACGTAGCAGTCCAATACTTTGGGGAGTTCGTACCAGGCGGTTTCTTCGTGCGGCCAGGTGAGTTGCACGAATCCTTGTTTTTCCCATTCTGCGGGCAGTCTCATAATCGGCTATTGTAGATTGCAAAGGTAGCAATAATTTTTCTGGAAAAAATCATTATATTTGTAGATTGTACGAAAAACCTTAACAAGAGAATATGGAAAATAAAGTCTATCCTCATTATCTCCAGCGCCTGCAGGATGCAACGCGTAAATTCTGGGACAAACCTGCCCTGAACACCATCGGCGGAGATTCCTTCACCTATTCGCAGATGGCAACCGATATCGCCCGTTTCCACATTGTATTCGAGAAAGCCGGCTTCAAGAAAGGAGACAAGATTGCCCTTTGCGCCAACAACGGAGCCAAGTGGGGCTTTGCCTACCTCGCCGTCAACACGTTCGAGACGGTCATCGTCCCCATCCTGGCCGATTTCACCCCCGAAAGCGTCATGGGCCTGGTGAACCATTCGGACAGCATCGCCCTTTTCACCAACACCGCCCGTTGGGCCAAGATGGATCCGGAGAAGATGCCTGCCTTGCAGGTCGTCTTTGACGTGGACAGTTGGAAGGTTCTGTTCTGCCGCAATCCCAAGATTCAGGAGGCGGTTGACAATCTCGACAAACTCTTCGCAGAGAAGTATCCGGACGGATTCGGCCCGGAAGACGTAGTGTTCCCCACCGACAACTGGGACGACTTGTCCACCATCAACTACACCTCCGGCTCCACGGGAGACCCGAAGGGCGTGATGCTCACTTACCGCAATTTCTCCGCCAACGTGGACTTCAGCCAGCGCAACGTTCCCGCCGGAGACAAGATGGTGTCCATGCTGCCCATGGCCCATATGTACGGCCTTGTAATCGAATTCCTGTATCCGCTGTGCAACGGTACGTCCATCTACTGGATGGCCAAGGCCCCTACGCCGGCATCCCTCCTCAAGGCTTTTGCCGATGTGAAGCCTTATCTCCTGATCACCGTTCCGCTGGTGATGGAAAAAATCTACAAGAGCAAGGTGAAGCCTACGCTGGACAAGCCCCTCATCAAGTTGCTGCTGAAGATTCCCGGCATCAACAATATCATCTACAAGAAGGTGAAGGACGGCCTGGTGCAGGCGTTCGGCGGCAATGTGCTGGAATTCATCATGGGCGGCGCCGCTCTCAACCCGGAGGTGGAGCGTCTGTTCAAGCGCATCAAGTTCCCCTATCTGGTGGGCTATGGCATGACGGAAGCCTGCCCGCTGCTGGCCTATGAGCACTGGACCAAGTATGTGGCCGGTTCCTGCGGCAAGGCCGTGGATGTGGCCGAGGTCCGCATCGATTCCGACGACCCCCAGCACGTGGTGGGTGAAATCCAGGCCCGCGGCGAGAATATCACCATCGGCTATTACAAAAATCCCGAGGCAACGGCCAACGCTTTCACCGAGGACGGTTGGCTCCGTACCGGAGACCTGGGCATCATCGATGCCGATGGCAACATCTTCATCCGCGGCCGTTCCAAGAATATGATCCTGGGGCCTTCCGGACAGAATATCTATCCTGAGGAACTGGAGGCCGTGGTGAACAACCAGCCTTTCGTGATGGAAAGCGTTGTGGTGGACCGCGGCGGCAAACTGGTCGCCCTGGTGTTCCTGGACGAGCAGGCCGTCGCCAAGTCTCTCCTGGACGCCGAAGCCAAGGCCGAAATTCCGGAGAACATCAAGCTCGGCTCCAACCGCCAGCTTCCGTCCTACAGCCAGATCGCCAAAGTGGAAATCATGGACAAGCCCTTCGAGAAAACCCCGAAGATGTCCATCCGTCGCTTCCTGTATAAGTAGGGGCCGATTATCATCAAAAAGGGGTGCGCTTTCTGTGATGCGCACCCCTTTTTTGTGTTTGACGGGCTCCGTTATTTGATAAGGGAGTAACTGCGGGAGATGAAATCGGACAGGGCTTTCCCCTTGAGCATGCCGTTTCCGAGCAGTGCCAGGTCAACGATCTGGTGGAGGAGTTCATTGCTATCGGCAAAGGCCTCCACATCGGCCCTGTGGGCTTTTCTGACGGCGTCCCTGGCCTCGCGGGCTTTGGTCTTTTCTTCTTCCGGCGCATCGGCTGGGGCTTCTGCGGGGAGTTCGGCCTGGGGCTTTACTTCCGATTGTTTGGCCGACCAGATTCTGGCGACCAGCGGGTTCTCCATGTTGACGGTGATATTGTAACTTTCGGGCATGGAGCCGTAGAAGTTCATTCCGCCGCCCAGGGCGCTCATTTCGCGGTAGCGGCGCATGAATTCGTTCTGGGTAATCAGGATAGGGGCCGTGTCGGCTCCCAGGTTGTCGCCCTGGACGAAGTAGTCGTTCCCGGCGGGAAGGACAGCCTTGAAGAGGTTTTCGAGGTCGTAGCGCTCGTCTTCCTTCATCTCGAGTTTCACCTTTTCCTCTTTGGGGATGAGGTTTTCCACCGCATCGGCATCTACTCTGGCAAAGCGGATGTCGGTGAGTTTCTGTTCCAGGAGGTTCACATAGTGGGCGTCCAGTTCGCAGTCCATCAGCAGCACGTCGTAGCCTTTGTCCTTGGCTGCCTGGATGTAAGTGTACTGGTCGTCGGCCTTTGTCGCGTACAGGTACACAAGTTTCTTGTCCTTGTCTGTCTGCTGGTCCTTGACGGCTTCCCGGTACTCGTCAAAACTGAAGTACTTGCCGTCCACGTTCTTGAAGAGGGCGAACTTGAGGGCCCTTTCGCAGAATTTCTCGTCCGACAGCATGCCGTATTCGATAAAGAGTTTGAGGTTGTCCCACTTCTGCTCCAACTGGGCGCGCTGCTCCTTGAAGATGCCTTCCAGGCGGTCGGCCACTTTCTTGGTGATGTAGGTGGAGATTTTCTTGACGGCGGCGTCGCTCTGCAAGTAACTGCGGGAGACATTGAGCGGAATGTCGGGGGAGTCGATGACACCGTGAAGCAGGGTCATGAAATCCGGGACGATGTTGTCAACGTGGTCCGTAACGAACATCTGGTTGCAATAGAGGGAGATCTTGTTGCGCTCTACGGCTACGCGGTCTTTCAGCTTGGGGAAGTACAGGATGCCGGTCAGGTTGAACGGATAGTCCACGTTGAGGTGAATCCAGAACAGGGGCTCTTCGTTCATGGGAAAGAGGGTGCGGTAGAAACTCAGGTAGTCTTCGTCCTTGAGCTCTGAAGGGGCCTTGGTCCAAAGCGGCTCTACTGCATTGATAATCTTGTCTTTGTCGGTGTCCACATACTTGCCGTCCTTCCATTCCTGCTCCTTGCCGAAAACGATGGGAACCGGCATGAACTTGCAGTATTTCTGCAGAAGGGCCTCGATGCGGGATTTCTCTGCGTATTCTTTCGAATCGTCGTCCAGGTACAGGGTGATGACGGTGCCGCGGTCGGCCTTTTCGCAGGGCTCCATGGTGTATTCCGGCGAGCCGTCGCAGGTCCATTTCACGGCCTCGGCGCCTTCTTTCCAGGACAGCGTTTCAATCGTCACTTTCTTGGAAACCATGAAGGCGCTGTAGAAGCCCAGGCCGAAGTGGCCGATGATATTGCCAATCTGGTCCTTGTACTTTTCCAGGAATTCACCGGCCGATGAAAAGGCAATCTGGTTGATGTACTTGTCAACCTCCTCTTCCGTCATGCCGATACCGTTGTCTATGATTTTCAGGGTGTTCTCCTTGCTGTCCAATTCCAGGTGAACCTGCAGCGCGCCGATTTCCTGTTTGTAGTCTCCCGAGGCGGCCAGCGCCTTCATTTTCTGCGTGGCGTCCACTGCGTTGGCGACAAGTTCACGCAAGAAAATCTCGTGGTCCGAATACAGAAACTGTTTGATGACCGGGAATATGTTCTCGGTGGTTACTCCGATTTGTCCTTTATTTGCCATATCTGATTTGTTTAAATATCAAAACACCGGTCCCTCACCGGGGCCGGTATCTTAATACTCAAATAGCAAGCCAAGGCACTCTGCCTGTCATTTTGGCAGTCTTTATCGGCCGATCAGTTCCAGAAATTCGTTGCGGGTTTTGTCGCTCCTCAGGAAAATGCCGGAGAAGGCCGACGTAGTGGTGATGGCGTTGGATTTTTGTACGCCGCGCATGGACATGCAGGTGTGCATGGCTTCGATGACTACGGCCACGCCCAGCGGGTGCAGGGAATTCTGGATGCAGTCTCGGATTTGTTCCGTAAGACGCTCCTGGACCTGCAGCCGGCGGGCATAGGTTTCCACGACGCGGGCGATTTTGCTCAGGCCGGTAATCTCTCCCTTGGGGATATATGCCACATGCGCCTTGCCGATGAAGGGGAGCATATGGTGCTCGCAGAGGGAGAAGAGTTCGATGTCCTTGACGATGACCATGTGGTTGTAGGGCTCCTGGAAAAGGGCGCTTTTGACGATGGCCTCCCCGTTCTGGAAATACCCCTGCGTAAGGAACTGCATGGCCTTGGCCACACGTTCCGGTGTCTTTTGCAAACCCTCGCGTGTGGGATCCTCTCCCAGCAGCCCCAGGATGGCTTCGATGTGGCCGGCAATCTCCCGGGTGGTCTTTTCGTCGTATTCTTCTATCTTTTTGTACGCCATGGTCTATTCTTTGTAGCAGATATCCTGCGAATTAGGACTGCAAAATTAGCGAAAAAAAATCATTCTATCGTTTTTTTTTCTATCTTTGCATCCTCAATAGAGATGGGCGCGCCCTAAACAGTTGACTATTAAAAGAATAAACACGATACGCTATGTTTTGGACACTCGAACTTGCAAGTAGCCTGGACGATGCTCCGTGGCCTGCAACCAAAGAAGAACTGATTGATTACGCCACCCGCACCTGCGCTCCCGACGAGGTCATTGAAAACCTCGAGGAGTTGGACGACGACAACACCGAGATCTACGAATCCATCGAAGACATCTGGCCCGACTATCCCACGAAGGAGGACTTCATGTGGAATGAGGAAGAATATTAGGGGCTTAACTGACTGAAATACAGAGAATTAACTCGGATGGGTGCCATTTTAGCGAATGGTGCCCATCCTCATTTTATCGCATTCTGTCGCATCCTGTCGAAACGAAAGTTAACA
>JAFSMS010000104.1 GCA_017447815.1 Bacteroidales bacterium
AACCAGCACACCGAACAGCAGCAGCACGTTGCACAGCAGCGCGAAGTCTGCGATGAGGCCGGCACCCTGGTAGAATAACACCATGTAGATGAGCACCAGGCAGAAGGCGATGACGAAGGAGATGAGACCGGCCCTGATGGAGGCGGAACCCAGGGAAGGACCTACGACCTGCTCCTGAATGATGGTGGCAGGGGCGGGGAGTTTACCGGATTTGAGCACGTTGGCCAAGTCTTCGGCTTCCTGAACGTCGAAGTTGCCGGTGATTTCAGAGGAACCGCCGGTGATTTCGGTGTTGACGGTAGGATAGGAGTACACCAGACCGTCGAGGACGATGGCGACCTGCTTGCCGATGTTGTCCTTGGTGAGGCGGGCCCAGATGGAGGCGCCCTCGGCGTTCATGGTCATGGAGACGGAAGGGGCGCCGTTGCCGCCCTGCTGTGCACCGTTGAAGTTCACGCGGGCGTCGGTCACGACACCGCCGTCAAGCGGAGCCTTGCCGTCACGGGAGTTCACCTTGATGGCAACCAGTTCATACAGGTTGGTTCCCTGCACGAAGTCGGTGGGCTTTACAGACCACAGACCGCGGAAACCGGCCGGAAGGACATCAGCGGCCATGGCCAGGTACTGGTTCACCTTCACGGTATCCACGCCCTGGGCGAAGCCGATGCAGGCGTTGTTCCAACCGGAGGGGGAGAGCACCTCGAAGAGCGGGTTGGCAACGGTGGTGGTGTCACCAGGGTTGCGCAGAATCTCGCTCACGCGCGCATCCACGGCATAGAGGTCCACCTCGTTGCCCTGATAAGTGGGCCAGAATTCGAGGGAGGCGGTACCCTGCAGGAGTTTGCGCACACGCTCGGGATCCTTCACGCCCGGCAGTTCGATGAGAATCTTGCCGGAGTTGCCTACCTGCTGGATGTTGGGCTGGGTGACGCCGAAGCGGTCGATACGGTTGCGGAGCACGTTGAAGGAATTGTCAACGGCGCTCTTGGCCTCGTTGCGGATGACGTCCACGACCTGTGCGTTGGTGGCGTCGTTGGACACCTTGTCACGCAGTTCGTAGGTGGCGAAAATCTCGGCCATGCGGCGCTGGGGGGCAATCTGGTTCCAGGCGTCTGCGAACAGGCCGATGAAATCCTGGCTGGAGTTCACGTTGTTGCGCTTCGCCTGTTCGAGGGCGGCCACGAAATCCGGGTCCGTGCTGTTGCCGGACAGGGCTTTCACGAGGTCCTCGAGCTGAACCTGCAGCATGACGTTCATACCGCCCTTGAGGTCCAGACCCAGGTTGATTTCCTTTTCCTTGACGCTCTTGAAAGTGTATCCGAGGAACACTTTCTCTGCACTGATGGAGTCAATATAGGCTCTGTTTCTGATGTTGGCCACGGAGTCCTGTACAAATTCACGGACATCGGCGGGCACATTGTTTGATTCTACGAACTGCAGAGCCTGCTGCTCAGCGTATTTGGCGGCCTTTTTCTCCTGCAGGCGGGTTACCGCCGTGAAGGAAAGCTGCCAAATGCTGGCGATGGCGAGCAGAATCGCTACGAATCGAATCCAACCTTTGCTTTGCATTTTGTTTATGTTTTATAAATATATTTTGTCAACGTTTGAGGCGGCGTCAATAGACACTACCGCAAAATAGGTTGCAAATTTACGAAATTTTTCTGATTAAAGAAATTTTTGACCTTTTTCCCGGCTATGTCAGAACAAATTCGTAATTTTGCAGGCTACTGACAAATGAAGCGCATCTTGACGGGCATATTTTTCCTGATATCGGCCGGGTCCATTCCCCTGCAGGCCCAGCATGTCATCGATGATCCGGTCCCCATTTCCATGCCCGTCGCTCCGGCGCGCTTGTCCCCCGACGAGATTCTCGCCCGGGCCGACAGCCTTCACCGGGCCTACTGTTTCGAAGACGCCATCGGCCTGTACCTTTCCCTGGGAGAGGAGAAGAAGGCGGCCGCCTCGCAGCATGCGCTGAACATGACCGATTTCTGCGCCGACCCCCACGTGGTGGCCCGCCAGCGCTTCTCCCGCAAGGATTTCTTCCTGTACTATCCGCTGGAGCCGCACGCCTGGCATGCCGCGCCCAACCCGCTGGATTCCCTGGAGGGCTATCCGCTCTACTATCCCAAGGGGGCCGACATCCTTTACTTCTCGGCCGCCGACCGTTCCGGCAGCCGCAGCCTCTTCGTGACGGAAAACCTGGACAGCCTCTGGCGCGCACCCCGGCCGGTCGGGGAAGGGCAACTGTCGATGGGCAGCGAGATTTTCCCCATGCTTTCCCCGGACGGCAAAACGCTCTATTTCGCTTCGGACGGCCTTATCGGCATGGGCGGGTTCGACCTTTACTCCTCGGCCTGGGACGAGGAAAGCGGCACCTGGGGCGAGCCCGTGAACATGGGCTTCCCCTTCAGTTCCCCGGCCGATGATTTCCTCCTGGTGGACACGGCCGACGGCAAATACACCCTCTTCGCCTCCAACCGCGATTGCTCCCGGGACAGCGTCTATATTTATGTATTGGACTATGGCTCTTCCCGGCAGCGGAAGCCCGTGCACAAGCAGGAAGACCTCCTGCGCATCACCTCCCTCCGCCCGTCGGCCCGTCCTTCCCGCATCGACAACGGCTCAGCCGTACAGTCGGGCTCCGTGGGAAACGCCAATACGCGGCTGTATATCCGCAAAATGGAAGAGGCCCGCGTGCTGCTGGACTCCATTTCCGCCACCCGCTCGCCCGCCAGGCTGGACTCGCTGCGGGCCCTCCTGGAAGAGGTGAACCTGGAACTTCGCCTGGTGGAGCAGACCTTCCTGCAGAGCGGCGTGGTCACCAGTGCCGAAGACCGCGAGGTCGTCGGGGCCGACCAGGGCTATACCTTTGCCAAAAACGCCATGGGAGGCCGCCTGAAGATGAAAGTGGGCCGGCATCCGTCCCGCGCCTCCTACCGGGTGGCGCCCGTGGGCCGATTCGCCCGGGACCTCACCCTGCCGCCGGGCATCGTGTACCAGATCGAACTGTTCACATCGCCCCGGCACGCCACGCTGGACGACATCCACGGCCTTACGCCGGTGTATGAGCGCCTTTCTTCCCAGTTGCAATACACCTATTCCGTGGGCACGTATCCCACCTACATAAGCGCCTTGCTGGATTTGAACGCGGTCCGCAGCCTGGGCTTCCCTCAGGCGCGCATCATGGCTTACCGGGACGGCCGCAACATCCCGGTCAATCTGGCCCGGCAGGAAGAATAGTTATTCCGGAATCCGGTAGCGGTCGCCGGTGTCCCGGGCCACCGCATCCCAGAAGGTTTGGTCATAGCTGCCGGGCTGGTCGTTGAAGCGGACAATCAGTTCCCGGGCCAGGCGGCTCCAGCGGTCCATCATCTTTTCCGTATAAGCAGCGGTGCGGGCGTTCAGGAAGGTGATTTGCTCTCCGGGGGTAAGCGCTTGTGCCTGAGCTTCTACCGCGGCCTGGTCGGCGGCAAAGTAGCGCTCCAGTTCCTTCCGGGCTTCCAGCAGTGCGGGCATCATGGCGCTGTAGCGCGGATACACCATGTTGGACACCCAGTTGCACAGCCAGAAGGCCCCTTTTTCGTCAAAAATGCCGTTTTGGTTGTGCCGGGCGTCGAAGGCTTCGGGAATCTGCGTAACGCCGCAATAGACGGGGACGTAGGCCACCATGCCGGGGTCATCGCAATTGAAATAATACACGCCGCCCACGGCGTCCGGCAGCCAGGAGCGCATCTGCGCCACCACGGCAAAGCCGGCCTGCTGGGTGGACACGGGGCGTTCCCGGAAGTACCTTTTCCCCTCAGAGGTAAAGTTCTTGGCCCGGGGACGGATGGGGGAACTCCAGGGGCCGGCCATCACATCCTGGGTCATATCCAGCGGCGTCCCTTCGAAGTGGTCGCGCATGTCGGCCATCACCTCCTGCAGGGTCACGGGCTTGTCGGGTTTGATCCACAGCGGAAGCTCGTCGCACACGTCAAACTGTCCGTTCAGATAGGGGAGGAAACTGTCCATGTAGGCCGGGTCGGTGTGGTGCCGAAAGATACTCCACACCCGGGGCTCGCACAGGCGCATGTGCTCGAAATCAAAGGGACAATAGGCCTCCCGGAAGCTGAAATCCTGTTGTTCACCACTAAAATACCCCATTTCACGGGCAAACGACACCACGTCTTTGGAATACAGGCAGTTCTCCTTGTCCTTAAAAGGGATCTTTCGGATGCGGCTCTGGTTGGCGTGGGCGCAGAGGGCGTCATCCGGCACACGGAGGGCCACCCATACGGCGCCCTCCCGGCCGGGGCCTTTGCCGATCACCTCCATGATCCAGGCCTCGTCGGGGTCGCATACCGAGAAGGTTTCGCCACTGTCGCAGTAGCCGTATTCGTCCATCAGCCGCCCCATCTCCAGGATGGCTTCCCGGGCGGTGCGGCAGCGCTGCAGGGCCAGTTGCATCACGTTGTCGTAACCCAGGATTCCTTCCGGGTTCACCAGTTCTTCCCGGCCTTCGAAGGTGGTTTCCAGGATGGTGAGTTGGTGCTCGTTCATGTAGCCGATGACGTTATAGGTGTAGGCCACCTGGTCTACATAGCCCTTGATTTCGCCGGGATGCCAGAAGTTTCGGATGGCAATCTTTTCCCCGGGCTCGTGTCGGCCGGCTTTGGACTGGGTGAGCCAGCCCGTATAGCCAAAGGTGTCACAGTTGTAACTGCACAGGACCGACCCGTCGGCCGAAGCCTTCTTCCCCACCAGTATGTTGGTGCAGGCGAGGGCTTCCGCGACGCCGGCCAATAGCAGCGCCACGGCGATACAGCTCAGCCTTTTCATGCTTCCTTGCTCAGTTTGATGGCGCCGGTGGCCAGCAGGCACTGGGCGACGAGATAGGTGAACATAACGGCGAAGGGAATCCAGGCCGAGGGTTCTTCCTGGAAGGTTTCCACGGCAATGAGGGCATCGGAGACCGTGAAGATGAGGGCGCCGCAGAAGATCAGCCACCAGGAGCGGTCCTTGAGCCGGATGACACCCGCCAGGCCGCTGAAGATGAGCATCATCAGCACCAGTCCGTAAACGCACATGGGAACCAGCAGGTCTCCCTCAACGCCAATCGCGGCAATGAGCCCCGCTACCAGGCCCATCATGAGCAGGATGACGGGAATCCAGGTCTTCCAGCCCAGGCCTTTCCAGGACTTTCCGCCAAACAGGGTCATGTAAAAGACATGCCCGGCCAGGAAGGCCACCATGCCGCCGATGAAAGGGTAGAAACCGTTGAACAGCAAGAGGATATCACCGGTGCATCCCAGGAGTTGGGCCGTGATGAGAAGCCGGATGTTCCGGTTTTCCAGCGTTCCGGCGGCGGCCAGGGACGTAAGGGCCAGCAAGGGCAGCAGAGCAGGTTTGGTAAAGTTGGCCATGGGGGCGTTTCCCGTGATTTTCCCCATCAGGTTAAAGCAGGCGCAAAGAAGGAAAAACACGCCGGGAATGAGCCAGGAGGTGGATTTTGTTTTCATGCTTAAGGTACTTGTTTT
Source organism: Bacteroidales bacterium (assembly GCA_017447815.1). Classification (GTDB taxonomy): domain Bacteria; phylum Bacteroidota; class Bacteroidia; order Bacteroidales; family UBA932; genus Cryptobacteroides. The sequence goes on from JAFSMS010000104.1 coordinate 5,520, forward strand.
TACAAAAATAAGAAAAATAATCCGCTTGTCTTGTGATTTGTCAAAAAATCCGTATCTTTGCAGTCCCGTCCCTTGTGACGGAGTTTCAAACGCTTTAAGCCCGGAGGGGTGGGTGAGTGGCTGAAACCAGCAGTTTGCTAAACTGCCGTACGGGTTATTCTGTACCACGAGTTCGAATCTCGTCCCCTCCGCCAACAGCCTTGTAATTGATTGATTACAAGGCTGTTTTCTTTTTAACATACAATGTTACATACAAAAAAACTGCACAAAAATAGCGGCATTTGAACCTTTTCTCTCTCTTCAATCTCTCTCCTCACGGTTCAATGACCGCGCAGCAGTTGATGTGATTTCAACCGCAGAGTAAAATGCTTTTTATGAGAATTCCAAATTATCTCCGGAATTCGGCGAAGAAACTAGAGGTAAACCAGGTGTTTCTTGGCTGACTAAAGCCTGGAAATCAATTCGTCCGGGTTCTGATCCTTCATTTCAAGGATGGCGAACCACTTCTTGCCCAAATCCTTGAGGGATGCACCTACATGATATACCCGATTGTCGATGATAAGGAACCGGTCATGAGATTTGCTGAATACGTGTACCGGGATGGGCGGGTACTGCGCATCGTGCTTGGCGATATCCAAGGATAGTTGCCGGGATATTTTCTGAGTAAAGATGGACGCGCTCACTCCGGCTGGACGCTTATCCAGCATTGTGAGGACACTCTCGTCCACATAGTTGTCTATGAGAATGATTCTGGATGTTGCGGATTTGATGAGTTCACAAATGAGTTGGTATGCGTCGTACACCTGACCATCGAAGAAGATACCATGCTGGGGCTTCAATGATTTTTCTTCCAGCTTTGCATATATATCCTCAAACTTCTGATCAGACTCCAGCAGTTTGTACTCGATTGTCTCCAGACGTTGAAATACTTGTGAATTGGCCGAGAGGAATCGTCTCATGGCAACAAAGGCCTCGACAACCTTTACGCTTGCCTTATCTGCAATTTCACTCTTTAGTATTGCGGCAGCCATGATGACGCCATGCTCTGTAAAAGCATAGGGTAAATACTTCCTGTGCTGCCCTCTTCCGTTTATGGTCGCAATTTGCGACCTTAAAGACGCCCATTCTTCTTTGGTGAGCTGGAACATAAACGTTGCGGGGAACCGATTGATATTACGCTGAACCTGTTCGTTAAACCGTTTAGTTTCAGTACTATATAGTTTTGCGAGGTCACTATCTAAAATGACCTGCTCTCCGCGAAGCGTAAAAATACGGTTTTCAACTTCACCTCCGCTAAACCTATCGCAATTTGCGAGAGGTTCCTGACTGATTACAATTATTCCCTTCTTTGCCATAGCCTCAAATCATATTTTGTCAAAGATAATCAAAGGAAATCATTCCGCCTACACCTCATCAAACTTTTTCATGGACTCTTTTTTGACCTTGTCGGCAAGGGCCATGTAGGGTTTCATGGCCTTGAGGGAAGAGTGCCCGGTCCACTGGGTGATGGTGTATGGACTAAGTCCGCTGGAAAGGCCTGTAACCACGAACGTCTTGCGCCCGACATGGGTTGATATCCTTTCGTAAAGCGGAAGCGTAACATCGCATCGTTCGTTCCCGATGAAATAGGTTTTGGTGGTGGGCTTATCCAGCCCGGCCGTGGCCGGGCAAAGGGCCGCATCCGGATAGAAAGATTTTGGAGAAAGATAAAATATGAGTACATTTACATCGACTGACAACAGGAAGGGACCTGTCAAAAAAACGGAAGTACGATAATGATTAGGAGAATTGCTGCGATACTGGCCGCGCTGGCCGTTTTTTCCGGATGCAACCCTTCCGCCCGGAAGGAGGAGACCTTTTGTATCACCGGCCGGATCATCGACCCGGACGGCTGCCTGGGCCGTTCGATCGACGGCATGCGCGTGAGCGCCACGGACAAATCGGCCGGCAAAACCTATGCGGGGACCGTCGGCACGGAAGATGAGGTCACTTGCCGCTATTCCGTGGAAAACCTTCCTTCCGGCGACTACGTGCTCTCGTTTTCAAGCCCCTATTACGAGCCGGCGGAGTATCCGCTGTCCCTGCGGGCCGACAAGACGCTGGACGTAACCATGAAGCCGCTTTCCCTGTTCAGCCTGGACGTTGCGGAACTCCGTTTCGCTTCAAGGGTGACAACCCGGGAGTTCACCATTACGAACCTCATGGATAAATCGGTTTACCTGAGCCTGCTTCCCGATGACACCGTCGCATTGTTGGTGCGGAATATTTCCGGCTTGCAGAGAATGAACCAAGTCCTCGGCTGGCAGGGCCGGCTTGAAGCGGGCGAAACCAGGGTCCTCACCGTCGAAATCCAGCATGACGGCAAAGAGAGCCTCCTGGAAGGCTCCCTGGTCGTCGAGATAGACGGCATGCGCCTTTCCTCCCTTCCCCTGGTCATTGAAACGACAAGCCGGGATTTATATGGCAACCTCGTCGGCCGGGTCACCGACGGGCAGGGACATCCGCTCAAGGATATCTCTGTCTATTGCAATTGCACGGATACGGTCGTCCTGACGGACGAAGACGGACGCTATAGTTTTGACGACCTTCCTTACCTGAGCCAGGTCCGCGTCATCGCCTTTTCCGAGTTCTATCAGTGGAAGGAGTCCGAATTCAAGAATTATGTCCGGGATGAAATCGAGATCGACCTGTCCCTGGAGCGCTGCCGGAACCATCTGGTCCTCGGGCGGCAGGAAATCGATTTCGGAACCGGTTCCGTTTCCCGATCCACCGCCCCGGTGTCTGCCGAGATTGACGTGACGGCCGAAACGGACGACCCCGTCCAGTTCTCGGTCCTGACAAAGGTCATCGGGGGAGAGACTTACCCGGGCCTGAATTTCGTCGCCAACGGCCAGTTCCAATCCTCGCTGAAACTCTGGTTCCAACTGGACCGCAGCATCGGCCAAGTGGGGGATTTCCGGTTCACGGCCGTCCTGAAGACGGACAGCGCCGGCACCTACCTCATCCCCGTCCGTTTCTCGAACACGGAGTAAGTGGAAGGAATCGCCCCGCCGGAAGCCGATGCTGCTACAGGGGGCGCGTCAAAGCAGCCACGAGACTTTCTCAGGTAAGAAGCATGGCCAGGCCGAAGGCCAGCAGGAAGCCGATGCCGATGATCAGGAAGGTGATTCCGCCACCCTTTATGCCTTCCTTGAAATTGTGGGTCACCTGTTTGTCCAAATCGGGGTCTTCCAGGGGGTAACGCTTTCGCTGGACGACGCTGTAGATGACCATGGCGACGACAAGCACCAGAAAAGCCGCGCCCAAAATCAGGGAAAGCCAGTCTTTTTTGGAAATCCCGGACACCACCCACCAGATGCCGGTCAGCAGGTAGAGCGGGCAGGGAGCCAACTGAATCCAGAACTGTTTCTTTGTCAACCCCTTTTGTTCCATGCTACTGATCTTTTGTGGGAATCTTGGCCCCGAGCACGTAAATGGCACCAAACAGGATGGAAAAAGCCAGAAATCCGGCCATGCTGAGCAGGACATCTTTCCAGGAATCCATTTTTCCCATCATCCAGTTTACCAGGGGATTGACGACACTGAGTGCGAGGCATATCGGCCAGATAGCCTTGAGGATTCTTTTCTGTTCCTTGTCCAGTTTCATGCGAGGAATAGTTTGGTCTTTTGCAAAGATATTGAATAATTTCCATTTAACAAGAAATTGCCACCGGCGCGATTTTACGTAAACAATTGTAAAATGTAAAGGCCTTTTACACGGACGCAATGCGCGGAAACGGTTAATTGTCAATGTATTACGAGTTTGGCACGGGGGATGATTCTCCACAGGGCAAACCCAAAATGAATGTTTAACAATTAACTTTTTCTGCATGATGAAACGTGTATTGATTCTTTTGACGCTTGCCCTGATGAGTATTTTTGCCGAGGCCAAAACCGTGCGCGGCTATGTGACCGACCGGGACGGAAATCCGGTAGAGGGCGTGAAAATGGTCGTAATGAACAAAGAGAACCCCGCCCACAAGAGCATCACCTCCACGGATGCCGAGGGCTATTTCTCCGTGAAAGTCCCGGACAGCCTTGACACCTCCGAGATTGTTGCGATCTTTTCACAGAACGGAGCCACGGTGCTCCACTACCGGGAAACATCCGGCGGCGTGGAGATCACGATCGAGCCGAAAGCCGGCAAAACTGTAAAGAAACCTTACAATCCGGCCGGAAGGCTTTACACTTTTACAGCGGGCCGATAACAAGCAAATACCTGATACATAATCACATATAACCATCGGTACGGTGCTTGCACTTGCTGGTTCGGGAAAAATATGTAAATTCGCTTGATATTATGGCATCAAAGAAAGGAAAGATACTGATTGTGGACGACAACGCAGGAATCCGGCAGGCGCTGAAGATTCTTCTGCCGATGTCCTTCGAGGCGGTGGAGGCCATCCCTTCCCCGGCTACCCTAGTGGCGACGCTCGAGCGTTTCCGCCCGGATGTCGTCCTGCTGGACATGAACTTCAACACCAGCATCAATACCGGCAACGAAGGCCTTTTCTGGGCCGGAGAAATCAAAAAGATGGCCCCGGACGTAGAAGTCGTCCTCTTTACCGCCTATGCCGATATCCAACTGGCCGTGGAGGGAATGAAGCGGGGGGCCTTCGATTTCATCGTGAAGCCCTGGGACAACGAGAAACTGGTGGCCACGCTCACGGCGGCCCGGGACAAGGCCCGGAAGGCGATGGGGAGAGATTCTTCGGCCTCCGGCCTCAGAATGACAGGTTGTGCTGAACGAAGTGAAGCGTCTATGTTCTGGGGCACGTCCAAGCCCATGGCCGCCATCCAGAAGACGGTTCAGAAAATCGCCCCCACCGACGCCACGGTGCTCATTACCGGCGAAAACGGTACCGGCAAAGACGTCCTGGCGCGGGAAATCCATGCCCGGAGCCTCCGCAGCGGCAAGCCCATGGTGGCGGTCGATGCCGGCGCCATTACGGAAACGCTGTTCGAAAGCGAACTTTTCGGCCACGTCAAAGGCGCCTTCACGGACGCACATACCGACCACGCCGGTAAATTCGAGCAGGCCGACGGCGGCACGCTCTTCCTGGACGAAATCGGCAACATCCCGCTCCATCTGCAGGCCAAACTCCTGCGGGCCATCCAGAGCCGGAGCATCGTGCGGGTCGGCGGCTCCCAGGCCATCCCCGTGAACATCCGTCTGATCTGCGCCACCAACATGGACCTGGAGCAACTGATCCGGGAAGGACGCTTCCGCGAAGACCTTTACTACCGCATCAATACCGTACACATCGCCCTCCCCGCACTCCGGGAGCGCCGCGAGGATATCGTTCCGCTCGCCGAGCGTTTCATCGGCCAGTTTGCGCAGAAGTATCATCGGCCGCTGACCGGGCTGGACGATTCGGCCAAGGCCGTTTTGGAAGGCGGACGCTGGAGCGGCAACATCCGGGAACTGCAGAACGTGATCGAAAAGGCTGTCATTCTGAGCGACTCTCCTGTCATTCTGAGCGAAGCGAAGAATCTGACGGCGAAGGACCTCCAGACAGATCCTTCGGGCTCCGCCCTCAAGGCGGCAGCGGGCACGGGTACGCTCAGGGCTGTCGGCGAGGCCGAGGAAGAGCGGCTGGTGCGGGATGCCATGGAACGGTCCGGCGGTAACATTTCCGCCGCCGCCAAGCGGCTGGGCGTGAGTCGGCCCACCCTGTATGCGAAATTGAAAAAATACGGGCTGTAATGTCATTCTGAGCGAAGCGAAGAATCTATGTCTGTCTGGCAAATCATAGTGCTCGTTTTCATCGTCGCCATTGTCACGGCGGTGATTGCTACGCTCAGGACCCGCCACAAGGATATCAAGAAAGTAGCCTACATGATGGACGCCCTGGAAGACGGGGAACTGAACTTCCGCTTTCAGGAGACCGACCGCTTCAACCGGACGCTGAACCGCATCCGCACCATTTTCGAAAAGCAGCGGCAGGCCCACGAACAGGATTCCTGGACCCGGCTCATCCGGGTGCTCACGCACGAAATCATGAACACGGTGTCGCCCATCGCATCGCTTTCCGATGCGCTCTCGCGCTCCATGGACGAAACCGGCCACAGCGAACTGGACGTAAAGACAGGGCTGGACACCATCAGCGACTCGTCCAAGAATCTCATCAAGTTCGTGGAAACCTACCGGCAACTCTCCGGCGTGGCCCGGCCGGTGCGAAAGGCCATCGACCTGCAGGAACTGATGGACAGCGTCATCTCGCTGAACAGCGAGTTCGCCGCCGGCCTCGGCGCCGTCTGCACCTATCGCCCCAAGGAGCCGGACCTGATGATTTATGCCGATGAGGGGCAAATCTCACAGATTCTCATCAACCTGATCAAAAACGCCCTCCAGGCCGGTGCAAAGCATATCGACATCACCGCCGGGATGGGGAAGGACGACGAGGTGATCGTCCAGGTGGCCAACGACGGCGAGCCCATTCCGGTATCGGCCCAGGAGCAGATTTTCATCCCCTTCTTCACCACCAAGAAAGAGGGGTCCGGCATCGGCCTGTCGCTGGCCCGGCAAATCATGCGGCAGCATAACGGCAGCATCGACCTCGTCCGCAGCGACACCACCCAAACCGTCTTCGAACTCCGCTTCCGCTAAGCGGCTCCCTCCCCGGCCGATGACCCCGCAGTGGTTGCCAGCCACCCCGTGTGTCCGCATTATGCACTCCCGCGTTCAGAAGAGCCTATTTTCCAATGGAAAACCTTCTCGCTCATTATCAATGACCCGTCACGGTGGCAAATCATTATTTGTTTCATGCCATGCTGTCGGGTGGCCGATGTGGTTTGCCGCCGCCGTATCGATCTGGGCACTGATTGACCTGGTCGCAGTGCTTGTGGGAAGGAAAAAATTTGACACGCAGAAAATGCTTGATGACGATGTTCTCACTGCGGCGAAGACCGTCAAAGACTACAAGAGGTTTTATCACCTGTCGATGGTGATCGGGGCAATCCCTGCCGTGGCTCTGGTCGCTTATGTGCTCATCCGGATATACACGCAATCGGCCTCCGATGACAACATGCTGCTACCGACAGCCATTTATATCTTTGCTTGTTTGGCTGGCATTTTACTTTCTGTTAAAACGTACAGAAAAAAGATGGAAGCCTGCGACAGTCTGATTGACTCGCTGGAAAACTAAGAATCCTCTGAAACCAGGTCCGGAAAGAAGTACATTCCCGACATTCCTGATGGAGTGCCGGGAATTTGCTGTAATGGAGGGGCACTGATTCTATTCGTCCTTCCTCTCAAATTCAAAGTGAAATGGCTTGTCGAAGTGGCGGCGGGAGTAATAGGTAACAGAGGGGGTTGTCAGGTCCATTACCATTGTCCAAGCGGTGCCCATGTGGCCACCTTCCGCCGGCGAAAGGGAAACGGATACAATCGTCTTCGTGAGCTGCATTTTATCCATTGTTCCTCCGGTGGCATCATACAGGCTGCACAGGACTTCATATCGGCGGTCTCCTTCGATCAGGCCGACGTTCAGCTTGGCTTCACACAGGTAGTGATTGGCTACGGCGGCAGATTCAACCACCTCCATCCGATTGTCCACATACTCCACCACCACGCTTCGGCCGGTGGCATCGGAAATGGCATAATGATGGGCTGCGCCGATGTCGGAATGCATGTCGATTCCCCGTAGCAGATCCAGGGCTTCGTCCACCGTGGCGGCATTCTTGAGCAGGTAGCAGATGGCCGATGTGGTGGTGAGGGCAGGCTTCCCGCTCTCCTGGTTCGTCTGGGCGTTGTCGCCCGCCATCAGGTCTGCGACGGCCAGGCCCTTTTCGTTGATGCCGTCCAGGGCGAAGAACAGCACGGAAAGCGCCATATACTGATTCTTGAAGCCTTCCGGGAGCCACCCTTCTCCGAATCCGAGGAAGTTGGCGTTGAAGGTGGTATAGGTCTCATAACCCTGCTCGGGGACCGTGTGAAGGACGATTCCGGTGGCCGAATTGAAATCAAAATTCCGGCCCATCAGGACGCCGCCTTCCGGCGTGCGGACCGTGAGGGCAGAGCACCCGTAATCCATCGGCCCGGGATTTCCGGACTTCGGCGGGTAAAAGCCTTTGGAGAGGAAGCGCGTGACGTGCGCCGATAATTCAGCTGCGCTGCGTCCGCCTCCGTTTTCCAGGAGAGAGGCAAAGCCGTCATCTCCTTTGTATTCCATGTAATACAGTCCGTCATCCAGTTTCCGGACGGACATGGCACCCTGTTCAAGCGGGTCGGCCTGTGCCCATGCATTGGCTCCGGAAAGCCATGCTGCGGCTAACAAGCCCCATAAAATGGTCTTGGCTATCTTATTCATATTTCAATCGGTTATTTACCCGCCGAAAGGTATTCTTTCAGCGCTTCCACATATTGGTTGAATGCATCCTGCCCGGCAGGAGTTATCTTGCAGGTGGTGCGGGGCATCTTCCCTTTGAAGCCCTTTTCCACCGTAATATAGCCGGCAGCGGTGAGTTTGTCTATCTGCACGCTCAGGTTCCCGGACGTAGCGCCTGTCTGCTTTTTGAGATAGGTGAAGTCGGCTTCATCTACCCCCGCCAGAATGGACATCA
>JAFSMS010000105.1 GCA_017447815.1 Bacteroidales bacterium
CCGTCGATGTCGTTGATATCTTCCTTCGCATAGACCTTCTTGAGCTCGCCGAGGATGCGGTCGATGAGGGCCGGATCGCTGAGCTGGATCTTGTTCTTGGCGATGAAGTACTGCGGATAGGTCTTCTTGAGCTCGCTGACCTTCATCTTCTTATGGGCGAGGTTCGACAGGAACAGGGCCACGCCCACCATGGCATCGCGGCCTGCATGGATGGCCGGATAGATGACGCCGCCGTTGCCTTCGCCGCCGATGAGGGCGCCCACCTCGTGCATCTTGGTGGTGACATTCACCTCACCCACTGCCGCGGCATAGTATTTTCCACCGTGTTTTTCCGTCACATCGCGAAGGGCGCGGGTCGAACTGAGGTTGGAGACCGTCGCGATGGGCTTTCCTTCCTTCCGGGCCAGTTCACACAGATAATCGGCCACGCTCACCAGCGTATATTCTTCCACGAAAGGCTCTCCGTTTTCGCAGATGAAGGCCAGGCGGTCCACATCCGGGTCCACGGAAACGCCCAGGTCGGCCTTTTCCTTCTTCACTGTTTCGCAGAGATCTACAAGGTTGGCGGGAAGGGGTTCCGGATTGTGGGCGAAGTCTCCGGTCGGGTTGCAGTTCAGGCCGATGCATTTGACGCCCAGGCGCTTCAGGAGGCGGGGCATGATGATGCCGCCTACGGAATTGACGGCGTCCACCACGACGGTGAAGCGGGCGGCCTTGACGGCTTCCACGTCCACGGCCGGAAGGGCCAGGACGGCATCCAGGTGCTTGTCCGTGAAATCCTCCTCCTCGATGGTGCCCAACTGGTCCACTTCGGCAAAATGGAAATCCTCGGCGGCGGCCAGGTCCAGGACGGCCTGTCCCTCGGCGGCCGTCAGGAATTCGCCCTTGTCGTTGAGGAGTTTGAGGGCGTTCCACTGGCGGGGATTGTGGCTGGCGGTGAGGATGATGCCCCCGTCGGCCTGGGCAAACAGAACGGCCATTTCCGTGGTGGGCGTGGATGCGAAGCCGCATTTCACGACATCGATTCCGCAGCCGATGAGCGTGCCGACCACCAGTTGTTCCACCATGTCTCCGGACATGCGGGCGTCCTTGCCGACGACGATTTTGTATCGGTCTCCATTGGGCGCGGGCTTGCGCTGGGGAAGGGTGGAGGCATAGGCCGCCGTGAATTTCACGATGTCAACGGGCGTGAGGGCTTCGCCGGGATTTCCGCCGATGGTGCCGCGGATACCGGAAATGGATTTGATGAGTGTCATATTATTGTAGATTTTACTTCATTTGTTCGTGCAAAGTTACTATTTTTGCAGCCCAATTACAAATTGCCATGCAAGGTTTCTGGACCATCTTAATGCTTGTGTTTTCGAACGTTTTCATGACGTTCGCCTGGTACGGCCATCTGAAGCTCCAGGAGATGAAAATCTCCACGGGCTGGCCGCTCATCCTGATTATCCTCTTTTCCTGGGGAATTGCCTTTTTCGAATACTGTCTCACCGTTCCGGCCAACCGCATCGGCTTTGTCGGGAACGGCGGCCCTTTCAACCTGATGCAACTGAAGGTGATCCAGGAAGTGATTTCCCTGACCATTTTCACCGTCATCGTCACGTTCCTGTTCAAGGGACAGCCGGTCCAATGGAACCATCTGGCCGCCTTTTTCTGCATGATTATGGCTGTTTTCTTCGTGTTTTTGAAATAAAAATTTGGAGATTCGGATTTTTATCGTACCTTTGCATTCCACTTGCTGGGTTCGTATAACGGTTAGTACTCGAGATTCTCAATCTCGCAATAGGAGTTCGATTCTCCTACCCAGTACTCCAAGAGGCCTGAATTCCATCAGGTCTCTTTTTTTATTCCCTGTTTTCCAGTTTCGATCCATAGGTGATGCTGTCTCCGATGCAGGCAACCTTGATGGGTTTGCGGGCTTCCAGGGGCAGGAGGGCAAGCAGCAGAATGGCCAGGGCGAAAAATCGTTTCATGGGAATCGTGTTTTGGCAAAGATACGAAAAAGTGACTTGATTATTTCAACGATATATGTTACATTTGTTAGCATGAGGAGACTGCAACGCATATCCCCCCGGCCGATGGCGGCCCTGCTGTCGGCCCTCCTCCTTCTGTTTGCCTGCGGGCAGGCGGAGAAGCCTGTTTTATTGCCCTTGCCGCAGGAAATCACCTGGCTGAAGGGCTCCGTCAAGGCCGATGCGCCCGTGACGGAAAGATTGGTGGAAAGCCTCCCGGAGGCCGCCCTGAATGGGGAGGAGGCCTATCGGCTCACGGTCCTGCGGGAAGGCGTTGTGCTGGAAGCGCTTACCGAAAAAGGCCTTGCCAACGGGAGGAAGACCCTCCGGCAGTTGTCGGCAGGCGGCCGGATTCCCTGCTGCGAAATCCGGGATTGGCCCGCTTTCCGCGTCCGGGGCTGGATGATGGATGTAGGGCGCACCTATGTTTCGATGGAGGAACTTTACCGCGAAGTGGAGGTGTTTTCGCAGTTCAAACTGAACGTTTTCCACCTGCATCTGACCGAGAACGAAGCCTGGAGACTGGAAAGCAGGAAGTATCCGCAACTCAATGCCCCGGAGTTCATGACCCGGCAGCCGGGGCTTTTCTATACCCGGGAGCAGATGCAGGCGCTGGACCGCTATTGCCGGGAGCGGGGCGTCACCCTTGTCCCGGAACTGGACATGCCCGGGCACAGCGCAGCCTTCGAGCGGGCTTTCGGCTTCGGCATGCAGTCGGAGAAGGGGCTTTCGGTGGTGAAAGACCTGCTCGAAGAGTTGATGGAGGTGTTTTCGTCGGAGTATATCCATATCGGCACGGACGAGGTACAGTTCACCCTGCCGGAATTTGTGCCGGAAGTAGTGGCTTTCGTGCGCTCGAAAGGCCGCAAGGCCTTGTCCTGGAATCCGGGCTGGACCTACGGCCCCGGAGCAATAGACGGTCTGCAACTTTGGAGTTACCGGGGCAGGGCGCAGAAGGGGATTCCCGCCGTTGACTGCCGGCTTCACTACATCAACCATTACGATTTCTTCGGAGATATCATCGGCCTTCATACCAGCCGGATTTACGATGTGCCCGAGGGGTCCGGCGACATAGCCGGCAGCATCCTGTGCCTTTGGAACGACGTGTACCGGGACGAAGAGTCCCTCCTGTGGGAAAACGGCCTTTATCCCCATGCGCTGGCACTGGCCGACAGGGCTTGGCGCGGGGGAGGATATCAGTATTTTGACGATTTCGGAACCGTCCTTCCGGCGGAAGGCCCCGCCCGGGAGGATTTCCTCGATTTCGAAGAGAGGATGCTGTCTTTCCGGGAAACGCTCGATGTCCCGTTCCCTTATCAGCGGCAGGGAGACGCCTGCTGGGCCATTTCGCCCGTTTACCCCAACGGCGGAAATCTGGAGGCCGTTTTTCCGCCGGAAGAGGGAAAGTGGGAAACCGCCCGCACCATTACGGGCTCCAGCGTCTATTTCCGCCATGTCTGGGGGCCTTCCATCGTGAAAGGACTGCTGGAAGATCCGAAGCCCAACAGCACGGTGTATGCATCGGCCCGGATATACAGCCGGAAAGCCCGGGAGGCGGGCCTTTTCTTCCAGACGCAGAACCACAGCCGCTCGGAGCGGGATCTTCCGGCGCCGGAAGGGGCCTGGGACCATCGGCACAGCCGCATCTGGCTCAACGGGGAGGAAATTTTGCCTCCGGCCGGGCTCCTTCGTTTGGAAAAGGGTTGGAATACGGTGCTCATCAAACTGCCGGTAGGGGAGTTCCGGACCCCGGAGACCCGCCTGGTAAAGTGGATGTTCACCTGCGCTCTCACTACGCCGGACGGCAAGCGGCCGGCCGATATAGAATACTTTAAAGATTATTGACCTATGTTTTTGCTATCGCTTCTGCTCTCTGTGGCCGTCCAGGTTCATCACCGGCAAGTGCCGGTCGTCCTGGACCGGGACGTGGCCATCGCCCGCGTGGAGATTCCGGAAGGGGAGAATCCTTCCTGGCGCATCAAAGCCTGCGGCCTTCCGTCCCGGGCGCTCCGCAGCGCCTCCGTACGGGATGGACAACTCTATGTGAATATTGACGGCAGCCGCATCAAAGACCTCGCCAAGCCCTTCCGGATTTGCCTGAAGGCCAAAGGGGTCGAAGTTCAGGAGAGCGGCATCCGGGAGCACCGGCTGGCCGTTTCCGTCCGCACGGCCGGCGACGACGGCGTGGCCGCCTACCGCATTCCCGGGCTGGTGACCACGAAAAAGGGTACGCTGGTGGCGGTCTTCGATATCCGGCGCAACAACTCGCACGACCTCCAGGGAGACATCGATGTGGGGGTGCGCCGTTCTGTGGACGGGGGGCGCACCTGGGGCCCCATGACGGTGGCGATGGACATGGGAGAATACGGCGGCCTGCCCCAGGACCGGAACGGAATCGGCGATCCCTGTATCCTGGTGGATGAAGTGACCGGCGACCTGCTCCTTTTCGCCGCCTGGGCGCATGGCGGGAAGGCCGGGGAATTTTCCTGGTGGAATGCCGGCTCCGGGTTCGAGCCTGCCGAAACGCCTCAACTCATGATGGCCCGCTCCACCGACGACGGCCTCACCTGGAGCACGCCCGTAAGCCTGACCCGTCAGGTGAAACGGGCCCCCTGGCGCTTTACTTTCCAGGGCCCCGGCCGGGGCGTCACCATGGCCGACGGAACGCTGGTGGTGCCTTTCCAGCACCAGGAGCCGGACCGTACGCCGGGCTCCGGCATCATGTATTCCAAAGACCACGGGGCCACTTGGACGGTACACGAATGGGCCAAAATCAATACCACGGAATCGCAGGTGGTGGAACTGGAGCCCGGCGTCCTCATGCTCAACATGCGGGACAACCGGAAAACCGGGCGTGCCGTCTATGTGACGCGGGATTTGGGCCGCACCTGGGAGCCCCATCCTTCAGACGGGACCCTGGTAGAGCCGGTCTGCATGGCCAGCCTTTTGAAAATCGGCCCGGGCAGGCTTCTTTTCTCCAATCCGGCCGATGCGAAGGAGCGGAAGAATATTACAGTCCGGCTGAGCACGGACGGAGGGCTTTCCTGGCAGCGGGAACTGCTGCTGGACGAGGGAACCGGCTGGGGCTATTCCTGCCTGACGCTCATCGACAAAAAAACCGTGGGAATCCTGTATGAGAGTTCGCAGGCCCACCTCACTTTCCAAGCCATTAAACTGAAAGACATACAATGAAAAAGACCTTGATTCTCCTTGCGGCCCTGGCGCTGCTGTTCGCCTGCAAGCCAGGCGCCCCCTCCGTTATCCAGACCCCTGTCCCCGCGCGTCCGGCAGGGCAGCAGGACATGCTGCAGTTTGCGGCCGACCCCATCGCCGATGTCGGCATCGGCATCGTCGGCCTGGGCATGCGCGGCTCCAGCGCCGTCCAGCGCCTCACCTTTGTCCCCGGCTGCCATATCGCCGCCGTCTGCGACGTGGAACCGGACCGCGCGGAGAAGGCCCGGCAGGATTTGGCGGTGAAAGGCCCATCCGTACACGTCTATTCCGGGGCGGAGGACTCGTACAAAGCCCTTTGCGAAGACCCGTCCGTTGACCTGGTGTACATCTGTACCGACTGGATTCACCATGTTCCCGTGGCCCTCTATGCCATGGAACACGGAAAACACGTAGCCATCGAGGTGCCTTCGGCCGAAACCCTGCAGGCCTGCTGGGATTTGGTGAACACGTCCGAGCGCACCCGCCGCCACTGCATGATCCTGGAGAACTGCTGCTACGATTTCTTCGAACTCACCGCCCTCACAATGGCCCAGGAGGGCGTTTTCGGCGAGATTATCCATGCCGAGGGCGCCTACAACCACAACCTGGACCCTTTCTGGAAGGAATACTGGAACAACTGGCGGCTGGACTTTAACCAAAAGCACCGCGGAGACCTTTATCCCACCCACGGCTTCGGCCCGGTGTGCCAGGCGCTGAACATCCATCGCGGAGACCGCCTTACCACGCTGGTGGCCATGGACACCAAGCCTTTCAACGGCCCCAAGCACGTCGAGGCCGCCACCGGGGAAGCCTGCACGGATTTCGCCCATGGCGATGTCACCCTCACCCTGATGCGCACCGAAAAAGGCAAGACCATCCTGCTGGAGCATGACGTGATGACGCCCCGTCCCTATAGCCGCATGTATCAGTTGGTGGGAACGGACGGTTATGCCGCCAAATATCCTGTCGGCCAGGTTTGCCTCCGGAACGAGGGCGCCCAAAATGTCGATTACCAGAATCTGGGCGGAGAAAAAACCTACCGCGGCGATGAACTGGATGCGCTGATGGCTCAGTATCGCAGCCCCATCCTTACGCCGGAACTGGAAGCGCTGGCCAAGGAAGTGGGCGGCCACGGCGGCATGGATTTCATCATGGACTACCGCCTCATCTACTGCCTGAACAAGGGCCTTCCCCTGGATATGGATGTATATGACCTGGCCGAATGGTGCTGCGTGACCGAACTCTCCCGGATCTCCCTGGAAAACGGCAGCGTACCGGTGGAGGTGCCCGATTTCACCCGGGGCGCCTGGAATCGCATCCAGGGCTTTTCTTACGCATTTTAACAGACTTTCCTTATGGATTTCACAAACCCCCTTACCCTGTACCTGAGCATTGTCGGCGGTTTGCTCGCCCTTGTCCTGCTCATTCTTCTGGTCCGCTTCTTCGTAAAACCCAGCCCGGCGCGGGATTCCTTCCGGATGGCCGTTCCCTTTTTCCTGAAGGCCCGCCGGAACAAGAAACACCATGTCTTTCTGGGCGTCAGCGTCCATTCCCGCTACTTGGCCGCGCAGATTCTGAAAGAGTGGAAACAGGAGAAGAAGAAAAAGGACCAGGGCGGCATCCTGATGGTGAACCTTTCGAACTCGTTCGACAAAACGGCCGAGCGGAAGATGCAGGAAGAACTGGGCAGCCGGCGGATCAAACTGGTCGGCGGCAGTGTTCCCAATGCCGACGCCCCTTCCCTGGCGAAGGCCGTCGGCCTGGAGAAGTTGCAGCCCTGGCTGTCCAACGAGCGCACCAGCCTGTACCTGTTTTCCGACGACAAGGAGGAGAATGCACGGCTGCTGGCCCTGACCGCCGACGACGCTTCCATCAAGGCCAAAGTGTTCCACTATGCTTCGACCCCCAGCGAAATCGATACGCTGGTGGCGTCCATCGGGCCCCGGGTGCGCTCCATCAATCCGCACCAGATGGCGTTCAGCCACATCAAACTCAATTGCCCGCAACTGATGCCCGTAAACTTCGTTTCCAAGGCCGTGGATGCCCAGGGCAAGCCGCTGGGATATGTGGAAGACGGCCTGCATGCCTGGATCGTGGGCTTCGGCCATACGGGGCAGGAAGCCCTCCGTTTCCTGTATGAGTTCGGCTGTTTCGCGGGAAAGGATTACCGCCGGGCTCCTACTTCCTTTACGGTTTACGATCCGGATCTGGACCGCCAGGCCGGTGCTTTCCTGCAGTCGGCGCCATTCCTCAAGGCCGATGACGCCCTCCGCTGGATGGCCGAACCTGCCGGTACGGTGCGGTTCTGGCAGGCGTTTGAAAACGATGAGAAGGTGAATTATGTGGTGGTGGCCGTGGATGAGGGCCCCAGGAATATCGAATTGGGCGTGGGCCTGTTGCAGGCCGCCCTGCGCTGCGGCCGTGATTTGTCGCGCTTGGCCATCCTTGTGCGCAACGTCAAGGATAACCGGCAGGTCCGCGAACTGATCGACTTCAGCAACAAAGCCTATTGCCCGGAAGGGACGAAGGTCCTGTACGGCTTCGGTGACATGCGCACGATCTGGAATGCCGATGTCATATCGGGCCGGAAACTGAAAAAGGCCTCCCGGACCGATCCCGAAGAGTGGGAAAAGAGGAAAGCCAGCCTTTCCGGTTCTGGCATCCCGGAGCGGATGCAACTTCGCCGCCTGCAGGCCGAGGACATCTCCCGCGTGCTGTACGCTCCCACTTTGAAAGCGCTCGCCCCGGAAGGGGAACCCGGAAAGGAGCAGATGAAGTATCTGTCGGCCCAGGAGCACCTGCATTGGATGAGCGCCCTGGCCGTAACGGGCTACGTCAACGGCCCGCTGGACGAACTGCGTCGGCAGCATCCCAAAATGGTCCCTTATCCCGACATCCCTGACGAAAAAGTGAAAGGCTGATTTTCGCTCCCGGAAGCCTCCCTGTTAACGGTCTTGGTCTTGTTTTCGGGCTTTTTCCTGCCCAAGACGGGAGGGAAACTCAGCGCCAGGAGGGGAAGGCGGCGTGAAGGACCGCCTCGCGGGTGTCAGGGGTGGATTCCAGGAAGCGTCCGTCCGGGGTGAAGGCCAGGACGCGGTGGGCGACGGCGAGGCTGTCGGCGAGGTCGTGGGAGGAGAAAAGGACGGCGGTGCCGGTTTCCCGTGCCACCTGCCGCAGCGTGTGCAGCACCATCTGCCGGTTCTCAACGTCCAGGTAGGCGGTGGGTTCGTCCAGCAGCAGTACGCCGGCCCGGCGGGCCAGCCCTACGGCGATGCAGGCTTTTTGGAATTCTCCGTCACTGAGGGTGGAGATGTCCCGGCCTGCCAAGGCATTCAACCCCAGCAGTTTCAGCGCTTCCTGAAGCCGCCGCTCGGTTTCGGGACGGAGTTTCCCGGCCCAGTTGCTTTCCCGGAAGCAGCCTGTGCGTACGAATTCTTCGGCCGTGAATCCTTTCACTTTGGGGATGTTTGTCGGGATGAGGATGCACTTGGCCGAGGGCGTTCCTCCCTCTTCGGCCAATACCCGGAGCAGGCTGCTTTTTCCGCAGCCGTTGGCCCCGGCAAGGAGCACGCACTCTCCGCCTTGCAGGTGGAAGGAGATGTTCTGCGCCAGGATTCGGGAGCCGTATGCGAGGCGAAGGTGCCGGATTTCCATCATAGGCGGTTCCTCCATAACAGAATGAGGATGAGGGGAATGCCGATGAGGGCCAGCGTGCTGCCCACGGGAAGCGGCGTGCCGCCCACTTGGGACAGGATGTCTCCGGCGAGGGTCAGGCAGGCGCCGGCGGCCAGCGAAAGGGGAAGGACCTTCCGGTGGACGGAGGTTCCGAAAACCCGCCTTACAATATGCGGGGCGGCGATGCCGACGAAGCCGAGCGGGCCGCAGAAGGCGGTGACGGCACCGGTCATCAGGGAGCAGCCCAGCATAATCCGGAAGCGCAAGGCCTTGAGCGGGGCGCCGCTCACGGCGGCATACGGGTCTCCGAACAGAATCAGGTCCAGCCCTTTGGCGCTTCCGAAAGCGATGAGGAATCCGCCAAGAAGCATGGCTCCCATGAAGGCCAGGCCGGTATAGGATACGCCCGAGAAACTGCCGGCCATCCAACTGTAGAACAGTTTCAGGCTTTCTTCTCCGGCCGAATACTGCAGGATGGAACTGAGGGCGCTGAGGACGAATCCCAGCATGACGCCTACCAGCAGCAGCGTGCCGGTGGATTGGGTGCGGGCGGCCACGGCGACAATGACCAGGCCGGTGACGAGCGACCCGGCGAAGGCGGCCGAAACCATCGTGACGCCGCCGGCCCAGGGATGGAGCCCGGAGACGGCCAGGGCGGCCAGGGCGGCTCCGAGTCCGGCACCGCCGCTCACCCCCATGATATGGGGATCGGCCAGGGGGTTGCGGAAAACGGCCTGCATCTGCGCGCCGGTCAGGGCCAAAGACGCTCCAGCCACGACGGCCGTGAGCATGCGTGGAAGCCGGAGTTTCCAGAAAATGGCATCGGCCGGGAGGCTGAAACCGTTTCCGCAGAGAAGGTCGGCCGCGGCGAGGACAAGGAGAATCGCTATGAGTCCCAGGCGTTTCATAATTTCCGGGAGGGCAGGTAGGCCATGAGGTAGCCGATGCCGGCAACGCCTGCGACCGTCCACAGGATGTCCGTCGCTTTCAAGACCACCGGATAGGCCGATACGAGGAAGTTTCCGGGCATGGATACCAGTCCGAAACGCTCTTGCAGCAGCACCAGGGCAATCCCGGCCACCAGCCCGATGACCATGCCCAGCAGCGAAACCAGCCACCCCTCCAGGAGGAAGATGCGGCGCAGCATCCCTTCCGGAGCCCCCAGGCTGCGGAGGGTGCCGATGTCACCCTGCTTTTCGATGACCAGCATCTTGAGGGAACTGTAAATGTTGAAGGCGATAATCAGTACGATGAAAACGAGGATGAGGTAGATGGCCAGTTTCTCGTAGCGCATCATCTTGTAAACGGACGCTTCCTGCTGGTAGCGGTCCAGCACACGGAAAGAGGGGCCCAGCGTTTGGGAAAGATCCTCCTGTACGGCTTTGGTCCGGCCGGGAGCCGTCCAAATCTCCACGGAAGAGACTTCGGTGGGGTATTCCAGCAGTTCCCGGAGGGTCTCGATGGGAACCACCACCAGTTTGGCATCCGCTTCGGCCCCGATGGAAAAGACGCCGGAAAGGAGCACTTTCTGTGTCCGCAGGGAGGCGGACGGATTGGCCAGGGATATGGAACCGGTGCGGGAAGGATAGTAGATTTCCAGGGGAGCCACAAAACGGGGATTCATGCCCAGGGAGGCGGCCAGACCGGCTCCCACGACGGCCGAAGGCAGGTTTCCGCGGTGGAGCAGCCAGGTTCCGTCGATGAGATGCCCCCGGAGCGGGGATTCTTCCTCGGAGACCGGGTCCATTCCTTTGACCCGGGCAAGGCTCTGCTTGTTCTCGTAAGAGATGAAAACCTGTTCTTCCAGGACGCTGGACAGGCGCAGGACGTCTTCGGAGGCCAGGGCCCGGTCGAAGCCTTCCGGGGTGAAGACTTTCCCGGACACGGGTTTCACGACCAGGTCCGGGTGGGCGTCCGTCAGGGACTGGCTCACCAGGGAGTCGAAGCCGTTGAAGACGGAAAGGACAATGACAAGGGCTGCCGTTCCCACCGCCATTCCAGCCACTCCTATGCCCGAAATCATGTTGATGACATGGTACGATTTGCGGGCAAAAAGATAGCGGAACGCGATTCTGAAAGGCAGGCTTGTCATGCTGAGCGAAGCGAAGAATCTATTTCTTCAGGAGTTCGTCGATGTGCTGAGCGTAGTCCAGGGTGTTGTCCAGGAGGAAGGTGAGTTCCGGAACAATGCGGAACTGTTTGGCCACGACGTGCCCCAGTTCTCCGCGGAGGGCCTTGTTGTTCTCCTCGAACCACTGCATTACGGCCGTTTGCCGGTCGGAGGGGAAGATGCTCACGAACACCTTGGCCACCGACAGGTCCGGACTTACGCGGACTTCGCTCACCGTCACCAGGGCGCCGCCGAAAGTGGCCATGCCTTTGGCGCGAATGATTTCCGCCAGGTCTTTCTGGATTTCACGGGCAACCTTGAGTTGCCGGGTGCTTGCGGGCTTTTCCATTTATTTTACGTTGATGATGAAGTAGTTCTTCTTTCCTTTCTGGGCTAGGATGTAATGGCCGTTGACGATGTCGGCCTCGGTGACATCGGCATTGATGTCCGCGACTTTGTCCTTGTTGATGGCGATCCCGTTGCCCTGCACCATCTTGCGGGCTTCGCCCTTGGAGGGGAGGATGGCGGTTTTGACGGCCAGCAGGTCCAGGATGTTGCAGGGGAGGTCTTCCCTGGCGATGTCGAAGGAAGGAACGTCTCCGAAAACGGCCAGGAAGGTTTTCTCGTCCAGTTTGCGAAGGGCTTCGGAGTTGCCGCTGAACAGCATCCGGGAGGCGGCGACGGCATTGTCATAGGCCTCCTGCCCGTGGCACATGACGGTCACTTCGCGGGCCAGGACTTTCTGCAGTCTGCGCTGGCCGGGGTCCTCGCGGTGTTCGGCGATGAGGCTTTCGATGGTTTCGCGGTCCAGCAGGGTGAAAATCTTGATGTAGCGCTCGGCGTCGTCATCGGCCACGTTGAGCCAGAACTGGTAGAATTCGTAGGGGGAGGTGCGGTCGGCATCCAGCCAGATGTTGCCTTTCTCCGTTTTGCCGAACTTGGTGCCGTCAGCCTTGCGGATGAGGGGGCAGGTGAGGGCGAAGGCCTCGCCTCCGTCCATGCGGCGGATGAGTTCGCTGCCGGTGGTGATGTTGCCCCACTGGTCGCTTCCGCCCAGTTGCAGGATGCAGCCCTTGTTCTTCCAGAGCCAGTAGAAATCGTAGCCCTGCATGAGTTGGTAACTGAATTCGGTGAAGGACATGCCCTCGGAGGAATCCCTGGAGAGGCGTTTTTTCACGCTGTCCTTGGCCATCATGTAGTTCACGGTGATGTGCTTGCCGATATCACGGATGAAGTTGATGAAAGTATAGTCCTTCATCCAGTCGTAGTTGTTCACCAGTTCGGCCTTGTTGGGGGCGTCGGAGTCGAAGTCCAGGAAGCGGGAGAGTTGGGCCTTGATGCAGGCTACGTTGTGATTCAGGGTCTGCTCGTCCAGGAGGTTTCTTTCGGCCGATTTCATGGAGGGGTCTCCGATCATGCCGGTGGCACCGCCCACCAGGGCGTAGGGCTTGTGGCCGCAACTCTGGAAATGCTTGAGTATCATAACGCTCACGAGGTGGCCGATGTGAAGGGAATCGGCCGTGGGGTCAATTCCTACATAGGCGGCCTTGGGGCCTTCCATCAGTTTTTCTTCGGTTCCGGGCATGATGTCCTGGATCATGCCGCGCCACCTGAGTTCTTCTACAAAATTTTTCATATGATTTTTTATTTCTTTTCAATCCAATGGGCAAAGATACGACATTTTTATGTATTTTTGCAGTTCAGTTAGCAGTGTATATATAACGATACTTGTCATGAAAAGAATTTTTCTGCTTTTGCTGGTCGCTGCGGCGGCCCTTACCGGTTGTTCCCGGTACCAAACCGTGAAGGGAGACCCCCTTCAGGCAAAGATTTACACCCTGGATAACGGGCTCAAGGTCTATATGACCGTGAACAAGGACGAACCCCGCATCCAAACCTACATCGCCGTTCACGCCGGCGGAAAGGACGACCCCGCCGACAACACCGGCCTGGCCCACTATCTGGAGCATATGATGTTCAAGGGAACCGAGCAGTTCGGCACCCAGGACTATGAAGCCGAAAAGCCCCTGCTGGCCCGGATCGACTCCCTGTTCGAGGTGTACCGCACCCTGACGGACCCCGCCCAGCGCGAAGCCCTGTACAAGGAAATCGACGCCGTGAGCCTGGAGGCTTCCCAGATTGCCATCCCCAACGAGTATGACAAACTGATGTCCGTCATCGGCTCGGAAGGTTCCAACGCCTTCACCTCCAACGATGTCACCTGCTATGTGGAGGAAATTCCCTCCAATCAGGTGGAAAACTGGGCCAAGATCCAGGCCGACCGTTTCATGAACTGCGTCTTCCGCGGTTTCCACACGGAACTGGAGGCTGTGTACGAGGAGAAGAACATGGGCCTCACCGACGACAGTGAAAAGGCCATCGACGCCCTGGACAGCATGCTCTTCGTCCACCATCCCTACGGCACCCAGACGGTGATCGGCACGCAGGACCACCTCAAAAACCCTTCCCTGAAGGCCATCCGTTACCAGAAGGATACGTATTATGTGCCCAACAACGTGGCCATCTGCCTCTCCGGCGATTTCGACCCGGACCAGATGGTGAAGGTCATCGAGAAGTATTTCGGCGGCTGGAAACCCAATCCGAATCTTCCCGGGCGCACCATCGCCGCCGAAGAGCCCGTCACCGCCCCCAGGGTGAAGGACGTCTATGGCTATGACGCCGAATTCGTGATGATCGGCTGGCGCACGCCCGGTGAAAGTGACCCCAGGAGCGAAATCGCCGAGATTGCCGGCTCCATCCTCTACAATGGCGAGGCCGGTCTGGCCGACCTGGACCTCAACCAGACCCAGGCTATCCTGGGCGGCGGTTTCTTCAACTACGGCCGCTCCGACTGGGGCCTCATGATCGCTGAAGGCAGCCCCAAGGAGGGACAAAGCCTGGAAGAAGTCCGCGACCTCATGCTGGCCGAAGTGGCCAAACTCCGTGCCGGTGAATTCTCCGAAGAACTTCTGGAGGCCGCCAAGGCCAACTACAAACTGGGCCGGATGCGCGCCCTCACTTCCAACCGTGCCCGTGTGGGCATGTTCCTGAATAGTTTCATCAACGGCACTTCCTGGGAATGGGAAGTGGGCCGGGTGGACCGTATCGCCGCTCTCACCAAAGAGGATATCGTGGCCTGGGCGCAGGAATATCTCCCGGAAAACGGGTATGGAATCGTGTTCAAGCACCTGGGTGAGGACAAGAGCATCAAGAAGATCGACGCTCCCAAGATTACGCCCATCGCGACCAACCGCGACAAGCAGAGCGCCTTCCTGGCCGCTATCGCCGCCTCCGAGCCCGCCCCCATCGAACCGGTGTTCGTGGATTTTGCAAAGGATATGACCGTGAGCGAGTTCCAGGGACTGGAACTGCTGTACAAGAAGAACGAACAGAACGATATCGCCAGCCTAACTTTCCGCTATGACTGCGGGTCGGACAACAATCCGGTCCTGAATGTGGCTTCCGATTATTTCAGTTATCTGGGCTCCGACAAGTACAGCGCCACGGACTATGCCACCCGCCTTTACGGCCTGGCCTGCAGCGCCAGTGTCCTGGTGGGCGGAAACACCACCAACCTCTCTGTCAGCGGCCTGAGCGAAAACCTGGCCGATGCTCTGGAAACCTTTGAATATCAACTTCGGAATGTCAAGGCTGACGAGGAAATCCTGTCCGAAATGAAGGGGGACATCTTCCGCATGCGGGCCGACACCAAGAAGAACCAGCGCGCCTGCAACAGCGCCCTGCAGAACTATCTGATCTACGGCCCCGCCTACATCCAGGCCAGGACCCTGACCAACCCGCAGGTGCAGGCCCTCACTTCGGAGCAACTCCTGGGGTCCCTGAAGGCCCTGCTGGGCAAGCAGCACAAGATTCTCTATTACGGCCCCGCTTCCCTGGAACAGGTGAAGGAACTGCTGGCCAAGGTGCACGGCACCGCCAATCTGGAACCGCTGGAAAAGACCTACGCCGTCAAACGGCTCACGCCCGCCAGGCAGGTGTTCGTGACGCATTATGATGCCCGTCAGTTCAATTATGTCCAGTATTCTGACAGGGGAGAGACCCTGGACCTGGCCGAGGATCCGGCCATCGAACTCTTCAACGAGTATTACGGCGGAGGCATGAACGCCATCGTGTTCCAGGAAATGCGTGAATCCCGCGCCCTGGCCTACGGTGCCGGCGCCCGCCTGTCCGATCCGGTTTTCAAGGGTGACACCTATTCCTTCCGGGCCTATATCGCTTCCCAGAACGACAAACTCCGCAAAGCATGCGAAGGTTTCGACGAAATCATCGAAACCCTTCCGGAGGCTCCGGAGAACCTGGCCATCGCCAAGGCTTCCATCCTCGGCAAACTCCGCACCCAGCGCGTCAAGGGAGAGCGGGTTCTCTACAGTTATCTGAACGCCCGGGAACTGGGCCTGACCGAGCCCCGGGAAAAGCAGATTTTCGAGAAGGTGGACGGCCTCACCATGGACGACCTCCGCAGCGTCCATGCCAAATGGATTGCAGGCCGTACATACAACTACGCCATCCTGGGAGACACCGGTGATTTGGACATGGACTTCCTCAAAACCCTGGGCCCGGTGCAGGAAGTGTCCCTGGAAGAGATTTTCGGCTACTAGTTCCCCGCTGTTTAAAAGTTTGTTGATAACTTTTCGGCGGCAGCCCGGATAATCGGGCATAAGCATCTAACTTTGTAAAGGAAAATGACGGATTGTCGCTTCAGACAGTCCGTCACTTTTCGCCCCTCTCTTTATCGGCTAAATATGTAAGATATTGAAAATTAAGTACATAGACTATGGAAGTAAGAAAGACCAATGGCTCTTATGAGGAGTTTGACCGCGAAAAGTTGTGTAACGGGATCCGGCTGGCCTTTGTCCATACCGGACAGCCCGTTCCGGAAGATGTCGTCGTCTCGGTAGTGGACAATCTGTTCATTTACGACAAGATGTCCAGCCAGGAAATCCGCCGTCAGGTGGTGGAATCCCTCATGTCTATTAACAAGAAGGCCGCCCTGGAGTATATCGAAACCTTCGACCGGGGAATGGACCTCCGCAAGAAGCGGGATTTTATCCGGGACTATATCAAAGCTTCCAATGCCGCCACCGGCTCCAAGTTCGACTCCAACGCCAACATCACCCACAAGAATATCGTGACGCTGGGCAACGAACTGTACAAGGAGAACAACATCAAGCAGAACCGCTACATCATGCAGGACAAAATCAAGGCCCTGTACGGGAAAAGCCTTGCCCAGCAGTACATCCAGGATCTGGAGTCCCATGTCCTGTACAAGCATGACGAAAGCGGCACCCCCGGCTATCCTTACTGCGTGGCCATCACCATGTACCCTTTCCTGGTGAGCGGGCTCAGGGAACTGGGCGGCGTGTCCATCGCCCCGACCGACCTCAAGTCCTTCTGCGGGGAATTCATCAACCTGGTCTATTCCATCTCCTCCCAGTTCATGGGAGCCGTGGCCACGCCGGAGTTCCTGATGTATCTGGACTATTTCATCCGCAAGGACTACGGGGACAATTACCTGGAGCGCCTGGACGAGGTGGTGGAGAACAATACCAAGCAGCGCACCCTTCGGAAGGTGATCGACAACTGCTTCCAGCAGGTGGTCCATTCCATGAACATGCCGGCCGGCAACCGCGGTTACCAGACGGTGTTCTGGAACATCGGCTATTTTGACAAACCTTATTTCGAGGGCGTGTTCGGAGAGTTCCGTTTCCCGGACGGGAGCGCTCCCAAGTGGGAGACGCTGTCCTGGTTGCAGAAGCATTTCATGAACTGGTTCAACGAAGAGCGCAACCACTACATCCTCACTTTCCCGGTGGAGACCATGGCCCTCCTGACCGACGGCGGGGACGATTATGCCGACAAGGAGTATGCCGATTTCACGGCGGAGATGTGGGCCAAGGGACACAGTTTCTTCTGCTACATCTCCAACAGTCCGGACAGCCTTTCCAGTTGCTGCCGCCTGCGCAACTCCCTCAAGGACCTGGACGACGACGGCCACAACCACACCACGCACCAGTATTCCATGGGCACGGCTTCCGTGGCCACCGGCTCCAAGAGCGTGATGACCATCAACCTGAACCGCCTCATCCAGGACGCCGCCCGCAGATACTTCAAGGTGGAGAAGGGGGAGGCCATCGCCCCGGACCGTCCGCTCAAGCCTTCCATGTATGACAAGGAAGTGTTGTACAAGTACATCGCCGATGCCGTGACGGAACAGACCGTCCGCGTACACAAGTACCAGACCGCCTTCAACGAAATCATCAAGGACTTCCTGAAGGCCGATATGCTGGATGTCTATCGCGCCGGCTTCATCGACATGAAGAAGCAGTATCTGACGGTGGGCGTGAACGGCCTGACGGATGCCGCCGAGTTCCTGGGCCTCAAGATTTCCCCGAATCCGGCCTACAAGGAGTTCGTGAACAACCTTCTGGAAACCATCAACGTATGCAACCGGAAAGACCGTACCAAGGAAACCATGTTCAACACGGAGTTCGTGCCCGGGGAGAACCTTTCGGGCAAGAACTACAAATGGGACAAGAAGGACGGCTATTTCGTAAGCGGGAAGCACAACATGTACAGTTCCTACTTCTACAATCCGGAGGACGAGGGCCTGAGCATGATCGACAAGTTCAAACTCCACGGAGAAGACTTTGTGAAATACCTGGACGGCGGCAGCGCCCTGCACATGAATATTGCGGAGCATCTGAGCAAGGAGCAGTACCGTCAACTGTTGAATACGGCCGCCCATTACGGGACCAATTATTTCACTTTCAACTGCCGCAACACGGTGTGCAATGACTGTGGCTATATCTCCAAGGACACGCTGGCGGTGTGCCCCAAGTGCGGAAGCACCAACCTGGACTACCTCACCCGGGTCATCGGCTACCTCAAGCGCGTATCTTCGTTCTCCGAGATGCGTCAGGAAGAGGCCGGACACCGTTTTTATATCGGCAAGTGATCAAGTACGTTCCGGAAATGACGTCCGTGGTCCTGGAGGAAATTCCGGACCGCGTTTCCCTGGCGGTGGACATTTCAAACTGCCGGGGAAACTGCATCGGCTGCCACTCTCCGTTCCTGCGGCAGGATATCGGGGAGGAACTCACTCCTGGGGTGATTGATTCCCTGGCGGCCGACAATTTCGGCGTAAACTGTTTCCTCTTTCTGGGAGAGGGGAGGGATCCGTCCGCCTTGCTGGATCTGGCCCGCCATGTACGGTCCCTGGGGCTCGATGCAGCCCTGTACACGGGCCGGGAGACGGTGGAACCGGCTTTCTGGGAGGCTTTCGATTATATCAAACTGGGCCCCTACAGGAGCGAGTGCGGTCCGCTCGACAGCCGCACCACCAACCAGCGCCTCTACCATGTGGCTGGCGGCCGCCGGGAAGACATTACCTCCCGCTTTTGGCGGAAGTAGTTATTTTTGCGTATATTTCCTCTATAAATCCAATCTTCGCACAGCACAGACGTTTCCAGCGAGATATACAGTTGTCCCAAACCCATCAGGGAGCCACCTCGCGATGCGTATCGCGAGTGTAAAAAGGGGATAATAAAACAATTTCCTCTTC
>JAFSMS010000106.1 GCA_017447815.1 Bacteroidales bacterium
ATTTTCGCAATCCGCCGTACCGATAGGCCTTCTCTGTAATACAGATCAACTGCCTTTTCGTAATACTGATCCCTTAACGAGGTCTGATAAATAAACATTGTTAACTCGTGTTTGCGAGTCAACTTTTTTCAGGGAAAGACAGAAGGGAACGAAAGGGACCAAAAATGGGACCCCAAAGGAGATTAGAGATAGCGGAGATAGACGGCGGTGGCGGCGGTGACGGCGGCCGTTTCGGTACGGAGGCGGGAAGAGCCGAGATGCACCGGAATGTACCCCTGCGCAAGGGCCAGCCGCGCCTCTTCCGGGGAGAAATCCCCTTCCGGGCCGATAAGAATCGTAACGTCCGTTCCGTCAAATGTTTCCAGTACTTCCTTGATGCTGCGGCGGGGAACGGACTCATCCTCGAAGCAGTAGGCGATGAGCCGAAGGGGCGCCCGGTCGCCGCCAGGGATGTCGGCCATGATGGCGGTGCCCCCGGTGCCCCCGGTGCCCCCGGAGCCCCGGAGGAAGTCCTTGACGCTCACGGGTTCGGCAATCTTCGGAATGCGGGCTTTCAGGGACTGTTTGGTGGCGGAGAGGGCGATGCGTCCGGCCCGTTCGGTCTTATAGACCTTGCGCTCGGAGCGGTCGCCGATGAGCGGCACAATCTCATCCACGCCCACCTCGGTGGCCTTTTCCACGAACCACTCGAAGCGGTCGTTGTTCTTGGTGGGACAGCAGCCGATGGTGAGCCTGTACGGATGCGCGCCGAAGCCCGGAACGCAGGAAAGCACCCGGGCCGAAGCCCCTTTTGCCGAATCGTCGGCCAGGGCGCAGTGATACAGCGTCCCCAACCCGTCAATCACGTCAATCTCGTCGCCGGTCCGGTGCCGCAGCACACGGACACAATGCCCGCTTTCCTCTGCGTCCAGCAGACACATCCCGCCGGCAACTTCGTATGCGTAAAACAGTTCCATCGTTATATCTATTATTTCCTCTCAATCTTCCACCCTATCAGCGCCACGGCGAAGGACATCAGGGGCGAGAGGATGTTGATCAGGTACACCGTATTGAGCATGCCGATCATGCCTCTGGAGGCCGCCAGGACGGCGACCAGCACGGCAATGGGGATGAAGGCGATGAGGAATCGTTTCATTTCCGGATAATCTCAATCTCGCCGCGGAGGCCCACTTTGAGGATTTGGGAGGCCTTGCCGGTGCTTTGGGTGTCCACGGAGGGCGGGACCACGAAATCCACGGCGTCCTTGATTTCCTGCGGGATGCCCGAGAAGCGCTGCGGCGTGGGTTCGCCGGAGATATTGGCCGATGTGCTCACGATGGGCCGCCCCAGTTTGAAGACCAGTTGCCGGCACCAGTCCATGAGCGGAATCCGGATGCCCACGGTGCCGTCGGCCGCTACGCAATTGGCCGCCAGGTGCCATTTGTCGCCCGTCTCGGAGCACACGGCGCCCGGGTAGATGATGGTCATGGGGGCGTCGTTCACTTCCACCAGGTCGATGGCGATGTCGGGAACCTCTTTCACGAACTTCGCCACCATATCCAGGTCGGAGGCCAGCAGGACCAGGGACTTGCTGTCGGAGCGCTGCTTGATTTCAAAAATGCGGGCCACCGCCGCCGCATTGCAGGCGTCGCAGCCCAGGCCCCAGACGGTGTCGGTAGGGTAAAGAATGGTTCCGCCTTCGCGCAAGGTGCGCAGGGCTTCAGAGAGGATTTCTTCCGCTTTCATAATAGGTGGCGATGATGGGATAATGGTCCGAGTATTTCACATGGGGGACCGTGTAGGAAACGGCCTTCAAGTCTTTCGGGTACAGGATATAGTCGATGCGCAGGAGCGGCCACAGGGTGCGGTAAGTGGCGCCGAAGCCGCGACCGGCTTTTACAAAACTGTCGTTCCGGCCTCTCAGGAGCCGATAGTAGGTGTACGACAGGGGATTGTCGTTGAAGTCTCCCAGTACGATGCTGCGCACCGGGGCGCTGTCCACGCCGCGGAGCACTTCGGCCACTTGTTTGGGCCGTTCGGTGATGGAGCGCCGCATCTTCTGCTCGGTCTCCTCCACCGCGCCGTCCTTTTTCACCAGGTTGGAAAGGGAGATGTTGTAACTCTCGAAATGGCAGTTGTAGATGCGTACGGTGGAACTGTCCAACTGCATGTCGGTCCAGAGGGAGAGGTTGGTGGATTTCTCGAAGTCGATTTTCCCCTTTCCGCTGACCGGACGGCGGCTCAGCGTGACATTGCCGAAGTGCCCGCTTTCGCCCGTAAGCACGTAATAATCGGCCTTGTAGCCGGGAAAATGCTGCCGAAGCCAGCGGTCCATGGAAACATCCAGCGGAAGATGGAACTCCTGCAGGCAGATGATGTCGGCATCCTGGGCGAGGAGCCAGCGGCTCACCGAATCGGCGAGGGCCGGCCGTTTGGCCCCGGACGGACCGTGGGCGAAGAGGCCGACATTGTACGAGACCACTTTCAGCGTGGGCTCTCCGTCCGGCTCCTGATGGCGGAACTGGACGTATCGGCCGGCAAAGAAGAGGGAGGGGATGAGCGCCACGAAGAGCAGTCCCCGCATGTGCGAGCGGCGCACCAGGGCCCATACGAAGAGGCCGACGGTGAGCGGCAGCACCAGCGGATAAAGCAGGCCGAAAAGGGTGAAGAACCAGGCCTTGGCCGGATCTACCACCACCGACAGGTAGGCCAGGAGCAAAAGGACGCTGAGCACCAGGGATACGGTGCCGAACGATAGGTGGGACAGCCAGTGCCGCTTCTTTTTTTCCTTGTCAGCCATTTAGCGGTACAACTTGCCGGTCTTGCGCCAGTATCGGATGAGCAGCCAGCCGAAGAGCGCGCCGCCCAGGTGGGCAAAATGCGCCACCCCCATCTGGGTGCCCGTAATGCCGGTAACGAGTTCGATGCCGATGAAGATGATCACCCACCATTTGGCATCCAGGGTGATGGGCGGGAAGATGAGGGTGAGTTTGGCCTGCGGGTACAGCATGGCAAACGCCACCAGTACGCCGTAAACGGCACCGGAAGCGCCCAGCACGCCCGGAATGCTGTTGTAGATGCTCTGGGGGTCGATTCCGGGATACTCGCCGATGAGATGCCGGACCTCGAGGAATTCCACGCCGGTGTGCAGCAGCACGGCGCCGAAACCGGTGATGAGATAGAACCAGATGAATTTCCGGGTGCCCAGCGCACGCTCCACCACCATGCCGAACATCACCAGCGAGTACATGTTGAAGAAGATGTGCATCCAACCGTCGTGCATGAACATGTGCGTGAGGGGCTGCCACCAGCGGAATTCCGTACTCAGCGGGAAGGCCATGGAAAAGGTGTCCTTCATGAAGGCGGGGTTGATGAGCGTCGCCACGAACATGATGACGTTCACATACAGCAGGTTTCGGGTTACGACCGGGATATTTTCAAGCGGGTTTTGGGCCATTTAGAATCGTTTTTCCAGTTCATCGGCCGGGACGATGGAGATGATTCGCCGTCCGGCGGCCGTAAATTCGGGGTTTTCACTTTGCAGGAGGGCATCGACCAGACGCTGCGCCTCCAGCGGGGATGTCATTTTTTCGGAGGCCGACGCCCCCAGGACGGCAAACTTCTGCGCCAGCGACTGTTCCATCACTTCGGGGAGGCCGCGGGTTTGGTCGGAGAGGATGAGAAGGAGGTCGCCAATCAGGGTTTCCACATGGCCGGGCGTCGGGTCATAGCCTTCCGGGACGCCGTTCACCACTACGGTTTCCGGGCCGAAGGGGGCGATGTCGAAGCCCAGTTTCCGAAGGGTTTCTCCCTGTTCGTCCAGGATGAGCCGCCCTTGCGCTCCCACGTTCACCTGCACCGGGAAAAGCGCCGTCTGGGAGACGTGCGCGTTTTCGCCGAGGGCTTTGAGGAAGCGGTCGTAGAACAGCCTTTCCCGTGCCCGGCGGACGTGTACCACCATGATGCCCGAGGCCGACTGGGTGAGGATGTACCGGCCTTGGACGATGAGCATCTGGGCCGTGGGCAGCGTCCGGTCCTCGAACAGCGCCCCGTAATTGGGGTTGGGGTCGGTATAGCGCCGGGTGCCCTCGGTCATTCGGGGCCCTTCTGTCATTCTGGTCGCTTCTGTCATTCTGAGCCCTTCTGTCATTCTGAGCGCCAGCGAAGAATCTCCCTCCTGCTCAAACGGATTGTAATTCCAGTCCACCCCCACCGTAGGGGTGCTGGAGGGCCGATATTCTTCGAACCGGGTGCCGATGACGGGAATGTCCCGTGCCTCCGGGTTGTCGAAGTCCAGGGCTCCGGCGATGCTGGATCGGCCCATGGCTTCTTTCACGGCGGCCATCACGGTCTGGAACAGCAGCTGGTCTTCCTCGAACTTGATTTCGGCCTTGGTGGGGTGGATGTTCACGTCCACGGTGGCGGGGTCCACTTCCAAGTAGATGAAGTAGGAGGGGGTGCTGCCTTCCGGAATCAGGTTTTCATAGGCCTTCATCACGGCTTTGTGCAGGTAGGGGCTGCGGAAATAGCGGCCGTTCACGAAGAAGAACTGGTTGCCCAGGGTCTTGCGGGCGCTTTCGGGCCTTCCCACATAGCCCCGCAGGGTGGCGATGCTGGTTTCGGCGCTGATGTCCACGATGTCTCCCACGACGGAGGGCCCCAGGAGGTCCTGGATGCGGAATTTATAACTTTTGGCGGGCTTTACCACATGGATGTCCCGGCCGTTGTGCGTGAGCGAGAAGGCAATGTCGGGCCGGGTGAGGGCCACGCGCTGGAACTCTTCCACGATGTGGCGCAGTTCCACGTTGTCGCTCTTCAGGAATTTGCGCCGGGCGGGGATGTTGTAGAAGAGGTTGCGGACGCTGATGTTGGTGCCCACCGGGCAGCTCACCTCGCGGGTCCCCTTGTTCTCGGAACCGGCCATGACCACCTCTACACCGGCCTCTTCGGAGACGATGCGGGTGCGGAGCGAGATTTCGGCCACGGCGGCGATGGAGGCCAGGGCTTCTCCGCGGAAGCCGAAGGTGAGGATGTGGTGCAGGTCTTCGGCCGATGCGAGTTTGCTGGTGGCATGCCGCTCGAAGCACAGGACGGCGTCGTCAGGGGACATGCCGCAGCCGTTGTCGATGACCTGGATGAGCGTGCGGCCGGCATCGGTAATCACCACTTTCACATCCGTGGCACCGGCGTCCACCGCATTCTCCATGAGTTCCTTCACGACGGAGGCGGGCCGCTGGACCACTTCCCCCGCAGCAATCATATCGGCGATATTCTTCGGCAGTATCCTTAATTCCATCTTGTCATTCTGAGCGTAATGTCATTCTGAGCGTAGTGTCATTCTGAGCGTAGTGTCATTCTGAGCGTAGCGAAGAATCTACAGCAGTTCGAAGAATTTGGAGATATAAATGAGCACCACGACGATGAGCACCAGGGTAACGATGGTTATCACGGTGTGCGCCACCCGCATGTCGCTGCGGGTTTTCTGGTAATTTCCACCCCGGAAAGCCCCCCGGAGGCTGCTCCCGGGCACATAGTCTCTTTTTTTCCGGGCCTCCTCATTGGTGCCGTCCACCTCGCCGAACATCTGCCGGCGCTTTTCCTCCTCGGGGTCATAATACCGGGGTTTGTAATTGAAAACGCGGTGCGGCTGGTCTCCAAAGAAGCCGAAGTTGAACAGATTGGCCATAGTGCTGTCTGATTGGTAACCCACAAAAGTACCAAAAAAACGCGTGCCTTGCAAGACACGCGTCAAATGTTTTATGCGGGTGATTTATTTGCCGAGGCCTTTTTTGACGGCATCGCTCAGTTCATCGTACAGGGCGTCGGTCTTCTCCAACAGTTCCTTGCGGATGCTGGTGAAGCATACCTTGGCTTTTTCGGCGCCGGCGCTCTTGACCACCTTGTCACGCAGATCATTGTACAGGTCAACGGCTTTGTCGATAAGGCCGGTGATTTCCTCGGCGTTCTTGCCGGGGTTCATGTTCAGGAAAAGGGTGCAGTCGTCGATGAATGCGCCGATCACATACTGAATGTCTTTCTTGATGTCTCTTAAATTCATATCGTTCTGAATTAATTCGGTGCAAAGATAGCAATTTTATTTGAATGTTTTGGTTACTCCCCCTATTTGTCTTCATAATGGCCATAGGAGGATAACACATACACCTCTACTGTCGAAGCCCAGGTGCGCCTGACGGTCCAATCGCGGGACCGTCGGTAGCGTTTTGCCCCCTTTTTCGCGCCTGACGTCCCATCATTTGGACCGTTTGTGACGTCAAAACAACTTCTGTTATACCTCCAGGAGCTTTTCCTCACAACATCAAATAGTTTCCAGGACGGCGGAGAGGGTGTTCATTCCGCTGTTTGACAAGGGAATCTCCACCGTGCGGCTATCTTGTGACATAAGCGTGCAACTGTGTTGGCGCTGGTTGATGCTTCTGACTTTTTCGATATTGATGATTGTGCAGCGGTCAACCCTGACGAAGCGGCCTTTGCCCTGGAGTCTCCCCTCCAGCGACAGCAGGTTTTCAAGAACCAGGTGATTCCCTTCGAAAGAGATTAGGGTAGCGTAATTGCCTTCGGCCTTGAAACCAGCGATATCATCGACCATCAGGAAGAGTTTACTGTTGACCGATTTAAACGACATTTTTTCCGTAGGCTCCGGCAGGTTGGCGATCCGGGCCCTGTCCACTGCTTTGGCGATGGCGTGCGCAAGTTCCGCTTTGCCGATGGGTTTCAGCAAATAATCCACGGCCGACAGTTTGATGGCGCTCATCAGGTACTCCCGGTCCGAATAGGCCGTTGTGAAAATCACGTAGGGAAGCGGAATGGTCTGACGCAACTCTTCCAGCAGACGGATGGAATCCCTGCCTCCCAGTTGGATATCCAGGAAAAGCAGATCCGGTCTGTGTCGGAGTATGCTCTCCAGGGCCGACTGGTAATTGTCACAGTCATCCACAACTTCCAGTTGCACGCTGTGATCCTCCAATTTTTGAAGGAGCGCCAGTAGCGGCAGGCGCTCGTCTTCCACAACAATCGTTTTCAGTCTTTTCATGGCAATCTCAATACATGTAGTCCAGCGGGACCCAGGTTTCGAAACAGGTACCGGCAGGATGGCCGTCGGCATCGAACAGATCCTGTACCTCCTGCTCAATCTTATGGACATTGCTCTCGTTATACAGGTCAATCTGCTGCCGGAGTATTTTCAATCCCTGTCCGGTAGAATAGCCCCCGGTGCGGGCTGCCTCGGTGCGTCCGATTCCATCATCCTCTACCTTCACCAGCACCCCCTCGACGCCGCATCGCCGCTGCACGGCAACGGCCACCTCAATGGTGCCGACGCCTTTTTTGGAAGCGATGCCGTGTTTGACAGCATTCTGGCAATAGGTATGAAGGAGCATTGTGGGCAGCTGGGTCGTGGGGTCCACGAGCGGGTCTACATGAATCCTGAACTGCAGGCGGTCGCCGTAGCGCAGCTTCTCCAACTCAAGATAGCCCTTGATATATTCCACTTCGGCCGATACCGGCCGCGACGGAAGGTCAATGTCGGCGAGGGTGCGGCTCGTGAAATCCGAATAGAGTTTCAGGTAATGGGAGGCCTCGTCGGCCGATTTGTTCAGCACATAATACTCGATGCCGGAAAGGACATTGGAGTGGAAATGCGGGATGGATTTCAGGCGAATAGCCTGGAGTTGAAGCTCCTTCAGCTTCTTTTCCCGTTCAATTGCAGCCACCTTCCTGCCAGCCAGGCGTCGTGCCGTGCGGCGGGCCACCAGCCAGGCGCCAAGCGAGAGAGCCCCTGTAAACAGGAGTACGGCCCACCACTGCTGCCACCAGGGGCGGGGGATGGGAATAACCGTTGATAACTGATTGTCGGTCAGAAGAGCCGCCGGACGGAAGGAAATCATTTCTTCAAGTCCTGCGAGCCAGAGTGTTCCGTCTTCGGCTTCTGCCATGGAGCCCATGAGCGGCTCGATGGTGGTGAACCCGCTCCGGCTGTCGAACCAGTGGATGTCGCCGGCAGAGCCATCCGCGTTCAGTCTGGCAACCAGCAGACCGTCGATGGCCGCTACGACTAAGTAGCCCTCCGTCGAAATGTGTACGGAGCGAATTTCGTGCCCGTGAAGGGCGGACGCCAGTTCTGTCATCGGGCGGATCTCTTCGCCGGAGATGACAAAGAGTTCGTCACCCAGGGCATAACAGACAATACCGTCGGCGCCGGAGTCCATCGCGGTAACGACCGGTGTAGTTGGCGTGCTGAGCACCTTCCTGACGGAAATGCTGCCCGAAGTCCCCGTCAGGCAGTAAAGCCCGGGATTGCCACTCACCCAGAGCCGTCCGTCCATTCCGGGGGCGGCGCACCAGGGGCGGACAATCTCCGTTGTGAGGGTATCCAGATAGCGGCGCTCCGGATCCCATGCCAGGATGCTGCGGGAAGCACCTATGATGAGCTGTTTCCCGGCGGCGGCGACGAAGCTGTAGCGGTCTTCGGGAAGGCCCAGCCATTGCACCCGGCGTCCCTGTACGCAGGCAACGTCCCTGCCTCCGGCCAGATAGGTCTTATCGCCGATGACGGCAGCCCAGGGTTCATAGTAATCGGCTTCGCTTTCAGCGGCAAGTTCCCCGTCCACCAGCACCTTGCCGTTCAGCGTTCCCATCACCAGATGCCCGTCCGAGACGGCCGCTGCCCGGACGATATCGTTCCGGTCCAGGAGGCGAGTCCTGGTGAAACCACAGTGGTAGAAGCAGTAGAGGCCCTGATAGGTGGCCGCCCAGAGGCGGTCCCAGCGGTCGATGAATAACTCCCGGATGAGGTTGAAGCCCGATGCAAGCTGCCAAAGTGCTACCCCGTCGAATCGCCAGATAGTATGGGCGTCGGCAATGAAAAGGTCTCCTTTGTGGTCCCGGCGGACGGATAGACCTTGGTCGGGCGCATCGAAATGGTGTTCTGCGACAAGGGTAAGACTTTCAGGACCAACTCGGTAGATGCCGTCGCCGGAAAGGGCCACGAGGTCCTCTCCGGTGCGGATGAGCGAGAAGACGTCGGGCTTGCCGGAGACTTTTTCTGTTTTCCCGTCGCGGGTACGGATAAGGCCCTGTGGAGTGGGAATATAAATTCCGGACGTGTCGATGTACAGCTTCCGGTCCGGCGTCATGTCGTCCAGAAGAGGGGACTCCAGCACGGTTTCCATTCCTCCGGCGGTCAGGCGGCTGAGCCGGCGTCCGCGTTCCTGCCGGTCTTCAAGAAGGATGTGGTCGGAAGGCAAGTCCGCGGCATTCAGGTTATTGAGTAGTCTCTGCCCTGAAAGGTCTATCTGCGACTGCTTCAAGCGGTCTCCCCGGACGCTCCACTGCCGCACGAAACCCATGGCGCGCACCTCGTCGCCTACCTGGGAAAAGCGGACGATGTTTTCCCGCCGTCCGCCCAGGAAGGGTGTAAGGTTCCGGCCGTCGTAGCGAACGAAGCCCGAGAGGGTGCCGACATAGATGTACCCCTCCGTATCCTGCCAGACGGTCTCCGTCTGCATCTGCGGAAGGCCGTCGATGGTAGTAAAACGCCTGAAACTGAGACTGCTTTCCCACATCGGCACTGCTCCTGCCCCCTGCAGGAACGTCAGGAGGCAGAGCAGCGGGAGAAGGTATCGGTTGACTTTGCGCATCAATAGCGAAGATACGCAATTATTTCCAATCACTGTATATAAACCGGACGTACAGACAGTCCGTAAGCACGTTCCATCCGGGATGTCGAAGGGGAAGAATAAATGCTGTTCGAAAACTTGAACGTATTCGCAAAGGAGGATGACGTCCAGGATGTCTGGTCAATCTGGCCGGACCAGTAATAACCATAACCGCCATCCTGGCGTGTATCGTCTTTGTAATATCCGCCTACCGGAAGGAAAATGAACCGGCCGGTGTATCCGTCAATTTTGCTGAGGAAGGTATATCCCCATCTTCCATATGCACCGGATAAAATCGCCTCTGTGTTGGCGCTGTTAAGAAGGTCGTTGAAATCATTGAGGCTTGGCGTCCGCCATTTTTCGCCCAGGGCAGAGGTCGCAGCGTCGTCTTCCGGCAGCAGGGATGCCAGCCCGTCTACAACGCCTTGATCGGGGCGGTCCGGGTCATATTTCGTAATCCATGAGTAGGAGCCATATGCATAGTTGTCCCAGGAGTATGAGGTCTTGGTTGACGTCTCTGCCCAGGCATAGTAGTTTCCAGCCTCGCCGGGGCTGCTTGCTCCGAGATTTTTCGTTCCCCAGCAGACGGATTTGCCGTCCCGGACTATTCCAAGGTCAACATAATCGGGCATCGACCGCAGGCTTACGTTTACGCCGTAATTCTTGCCGTTTTCCACTTGCGCGCGCTTGGCAGCTATATAATAGAAGCCGTTCGCATCCTTGGCTAGAAACAGGAAAATGGATTTTTGCGCTTCCAGGGTGGACATGGCCACATAAACGTTCTGGGTCGCCTCTTCGGGATTCACTTCGATAAAACTGTAATTGGAGCTGTACCCCGGTCGCACATATGTCTTTAAGTTGGAACAAATGACGGACACGTAATTGATGACCCTGTCAAAAGTGAATTTGACAATGCTTATCTTGCTTTCGAAGTTGACTGTATTCTCTTCGAAAACGACTTCCGTTCCGTTCACGTTCTTTACGGTGACGGTCGCTTCGGCCATATCGTGGTTCTTGGCCAAATCTGCCAGAGTGCCTTTCTGCGAGCGCAGGTTCAAGAGATTCTCACCCTTCTGGAGGTACCGCAAAGTATAGGTTTTACCTGCGGTCATAGTTTTGGTAACCGTGCCGGAAAGCGTGGTGACCGTACCGCTGCTTTCTGCTGTCATCTGTCCGAAGGTGTTGCTGCTGTTGCAGATATAGACAACGTCGCCGGCCTCCCATGCTGCGCTTATCGTATTGCCGCTCTCGCTCAAAGCCTTCGTCCCGTTACTTGTGGAGGCTTGGATGCTAACTTTCCATTCCCGTGGCGATTCTTTCGGTTCGGAACTTGTTTCGGGCTCTATCTTGCCGCACCCTGTCAATATCACAGCAAATGCAAGGGTCTGGATTAAGGTATAGTACTTTTTCATATCAAGTCCTCCCACTCGTTACCATCGAAAATATAATTATGAATTGTCCCTTCCGGCATGGAAGCATCCAGGACAGGATTCTCCATCTGAACAATATGAACAGTTACAGAGGGAGAAACATAAATGTTTTTTTCTTTCCTTTCCATAAAAAGCGGCATTTTTTTAGCGAAATTTATGGAATATCTCCCATAAACGAATACTTTGAAGGGACTCATTTGACGAAACAGGGGTTCCCGATGACGAAAGTGCCCATCTGAATGACAAAAATCCAGCATGATTGATCGGGAAATACCTTCTGCCCCGTAAAAAGAAAGGTCCCAAGGCGTCCAAATAGCCTTGGGACCTGTTTAACAGACATCAATGGTAACTATTCTTTAAGACCTTTCTTGATGTCTCTTAAATTCATATCGTTCTGAATTAATACGGGTACAAAGATAGTGTTTTTTCGGAAAAGAATCCAATTCTTTATGGAATGAACTGCCAGGTGTCCAGTTCCATGTTGCCGGAGATGACAATATAAAGAGTATGGGTCCCGTCTTCCAGGGTACAGGATACTTCCTGGTCGGTCCAGTCATCTCCTGTCCCTGAAAAGGAGGCAAAGTCAGAAGCATCCTGTTTGTCCAGACGGAAAGCGATTCTTCCTTTCCCTTTAAGGCGGCAGGAAAGGGTCTGTTCACCGGAAGTGAACGACACGTCGCGAACTTCAATAATACCGGTCTTAGGCTTGTTGGCGGTGATGCAGGGAGTGCCCCTGGCTGCGGTCATATGACCAGGCTTATCAGTGGCTTTGAATATGATGCCCAGTGTGGCCGCAGACGTCGCGGCAGACTGCTTAGCATAGGGATCCAATTTTTTGATGGCACTTATGCCCTTCTTGGTGGGAATGCACTCATGGATAACCATATTCTGCTCGTCCACCTCAATCTCATCGACATAGATACTGCGGAAGCCGCCGTCGGAACCCAGGCAGGACTGCATCAGGTTGGTCTGGTAGAACAGGTACCACTTCCCTTTGTATTTGTGCAGGTGAGTGTGGTTGTTTGTGTAGCCCATATTG
This sequence comes from Bacteroidales bacterium, assembly GCA_017447815.1. Taxonomy (GTDB): domain Bacteria; phylum Bacteroidota; class Bacteroidia; order Bacteroidales; family UBA932; genus Cryptobacteroides. The sequence continues at coordinate 12,123 of JAFSMS010000106.1, forward strand.
TTCTCGCCAGGATTCTTGAAATAGTTGGCGCCGTAGGTCCAGGAATCCGTAACCAGCGGGGTTTTGCTGGTAAAGTAATTCATACTGCACATAGTGGGCTTTGTACCGCCCCAGGTCCACGGGGAGTGATCGCTCCAATCATTGTTGTACGTGTAGACATATGTTCCGTTGATGAAATTGAGCTCATTGGCCTCGAAATGATAGAAAGAGGGTAATTTAACGGGTTTCCCTTCAATGGAAGTAAGATCGGGATTCAACTTGGCAATCCAGCCCTGTCCGCTGCCGAATGCCACCCAGGCATCGCCGTTGTCATCCACCACGGCTCCAGGGTCGAAGATGGCGCCACTGCCCTTAACTGTCTCATTGTTTCCGTCAATCAGGCTGGTATTCAGCGGAGATGTCCAAGGCCCCAAAGGCGACTTGGATTGAAGGACCCCCGTGCCCCAGCCACTGTTGGAGAAGTAAAGGGAGAAAAGCGTACCGCCGTCAGATTGGGGAACACTGATGACGCTGGGAGCCCAGGACGCAATGATCCATGGGGCAATCTCCCCAACAGGAATCAATCCGTGGTATGTCCAGTTTACCATATCATCAGTTGACATTATCACCAGGGACTTGATTCTCTCATAGGTGTTGCTTTGAGCCTCCTCATATTGCTGGTGATCGTTGGTGCCGTAGACATAGAGGCGTCCGTCGTATTCTATAGCCGTAGGGTCGGCGCAGAACTGAAAGTCCAACAATGGGTTCGCCATGCCTGTCCCCAGCTTCAGTGACGTCACTACGGTGGTTTTAGATGGATCATCTGGTTCTTCAGGATCATCTGGTTCTTCAGGCATTTCCGGTTCAGCGCCATCCTGATTGATGGTGAACAGAAGATCAGAGGCGTTCCCACATTTAATAATGAGCGTCGCAGTACGGGAATCTGCAGAATTGTTCCGGGCCACAGTGACGGAGAGGGTATATGTGCCAGCTTCCTGACCTGCGTATGGTTCCACGGAAAGCCATCCCGGGGAACCTGAATATGAAACATAGCTTCTCCAGGCCTCCGAAGAAGTAAAGGAAATGTTTTCAATCCGGTTTTCGTCCGCGCCCAGGGAATAGGAAGTAGACCCGCCGGTTTGTGTGAGAGTGGATACCTTATCTCCAACAGTCTCCTTTCCTCCGGAACAACCGGACAGCAAAGAAACGATCAAGGCGGCGAAATACAATATCAGTCGCTGCATATGTCTGTGATCAACTTGCTCCTAAGATAGGCGAATCGCCTTAGAATAAGACTGCCTACAAATCTTCAAGACCTTTTTTAATGTCTCTTAAATTCATATCGTTCTGAATTAATTCGGTGCAAAGATAGCAATTTTATTTGAATGTCCCGGCAAGTTTTGAATTCTCCCATCGTGTTGTTATCTTTGCGTGAGAGTAGTTGGTTGAACTGTTATGAACGTAGACACATTGTTACATCAGTACTTTCCGGTAGCGGACAGCGTCTGCATAGAGATGTTCGATGAAAAGAACATCCAGCAGGTGTATCGTAGACTGGTTGAAGTGCTCATTCATCAGCCGGAAGTGGAAACATCCCTGCTTCAGGCAATGAGTTATTGTTTCTACGAAGTAATGGATAACGTACTTATTCACTCCGGCAAAACTGTAGGCATTGTCATTACCAATTACTCTGAAGATCAGCATTTGATTCAGATTCTTGTTGCCGATGATGGAATGGGCATTCAGGCGTCACTGGCGCAGAACAGCGAGTATTCTTCTATCACGGAACCGCAGGCACTTGAGTATTGCATCAAGGACAGGGTGTCTGACGGTAAGGGTATGGGCTTCGGCCTATATTCCACATCAAGATTGATCAATACGGCAGGCCACAAACTGATTATTCGCTCAGGCAATCACACTCTTTCGGCTAATGGCGATATGCAAATTGCAGAATCTGAGCCGTGGACGGGCACTATCGTTTATTTTGAACTTCGTTCCAATATGGATATTGATCCTTCTTCCGTGGTTGATCATAGAACAGACCCTGCTGAAGAATTCAACGAATTGTTTTTGGAAGATGATCCCGGATTAGACAAACTATGGTAGTATTTAAGTTTTCCAAATACGGAGACAGTATGGGGACACGTCTCCTTGGAGCCCAGATCAGGGCCGATCTCCGCCCACTTCTGGACGGGAAAGAGAAAGTTGTGCTTGACTTTTCCGGTATTGACACCGTTACCAATTCGTTCGCAGATGAATGCATTGCAAAACTTCTGCTTGAAATGTCGCTGGATGAATTGAAGGCAAAAACCACATTTACAGGTCTCACTCCAATGACAGAGCGTAGCATTCTGACGGCCTTGAAGCGCCGACAAATACAGATTCTTCAGAATCATTAACATTTCTTCTTTATAAATCCCCATGCTGTCCCGGAGAGAATACCGGCAGACTTGCATTTTTATCGAATAATGCATAGATTTGTATCCGATTAAGGTATTGGTTGTGTATTTCACCACTTCATATACTTTTGCGTCACTTGCTCTTTCCGCTTTTAGGGGGAGTGGTATAACAATCTTGTAATCAGACACTTAACATACAGTGCGCGGACTCCGCAAGGAGGGCCGCTGGTATTTCGTGTATTCAGTAATTCATAAAAACATAAGCCTATGAGACAAAAAGAAGATTATAATACGACACCATATCCGGAATTTGGCCTCTGAAGCCCCTCTGCACGACAGTTTCCATTTTGGAAACAGTCGCATCTGCTTTTAATTCTTCCGATTCGAAGATGTCCTTAATATGTTTACTGATATCTGGCACTTGAACGCCAAACAGATTCGCCATCGCCTTCTGGGTGGCCCAGATATTCTCATCCTTAAGGACCACATCGACTTTTATGTCTTCTGTTGGAGTGCTATATATGAGCAAACGAAAATCTTTCATGGCTTCATTGTTTTCTACAAAGATAATCCATTTGTTCTGCGAGTGCAAGTCTGTTTTTATGCTTTTTCAACGATTTTGAATACAACAAAAGCGGCCCCGGAAAGGGTCGCTTTTGCTATTCAAAGAGAGACGATTTAGTCTATGTCGTGAATCAGACGGACGGAAAAGCGGAATCTATGATTATTGTTATAGATACCTATATCAGAAGCTTGCTCTAAATATGACCTCGCCATACTGGTGCTATTTGCCGTTGATGTCATTTACTGTCGCCTTTGCAAATCGGGCGTTGGCAGTTCCACAAACGGTGGAAGTTGTGCGAGTGTTTATCAGGTAACTGAATTCAGTATCCTTGGGTGTCCTCCATGTATTGGCGGGAGTGCCTTCAAGTGACATGTGCCCCAATCCACGAAAGAGCCGTTGCCGGGTACTTTGACTACATTGAAGACCTAATTGAGAACGAGAACACCTTCACCATGGAGCAATTTGCGGCAAGCGTAAATGAGTTCCTGGCCTTCAGGCGCTTTCAGATACTTCCAGACCACAACAAAGGTCAGATCTCCCACGAAGATGCCCAGCGAAAAGCTGAAGAGGAATATGAGGCTTTCAACAAGACACAAAAGATTGTGTCGGACTTCGATAGAGAGGTAAACTTGTTATTGAAAGATAATCAATAAACACAGAAAAGGGCGCGTACGGCGCCCTTTTCTTATGCTTGAGAGACTCGAAAGATTACAATTCTTTAATGTCTTTCTTGATGTCTCTTAAACTCATATCGTTCTGAATTAATTCGGTGCAAAGATACGAATTTAATTTGAAATAGCATCAAATCCGGGGCTTTTGGATGATGCGGATGAGCAGGGAGATGAAATAAATGATGAGGCCGTAAAAGGTGCTGACCATGGCTATCCGGAGACCGCCGCAAATAACGGGGAAACTGACATCTCCCATCATCTGGATGGCCCCAAACATCTGATAAAGTCCAAGAAGCGTCCAGAAGACGGAAGCGACCAGGGCTCCCAGGCCGATTTCTCTCACCCATCCGGGTGCTTTCCAGGCTGCCAGGAGCAGGGCTATCAGAAGCAGGGTCAATACAATCATTCCGGGGACTCCTCCTTCTACGAAAAAATGGGAGACAGACCAATCGGCCGTCTCCACGGTCATCGGGTGCGATACTCCCAGGGAGTCTACGACATAATAGGTTTCTACTTTCATAATACGTAATTTTAAAGTCCTGTGGCAAAGTTAGATAATAAAAGAACTCCGGCCAATGTAGAAACCCTTTCCAGGACTGCTGAATCCTTCTCTCTCTCCTTAGGACTTGCCGATAAGCGGCAAAACCTTTAAATTTGCGTATCATGAAAGCCGCTGGAAGGATAGCATATTGGATGGTTGCTCTGGGCCTGCTTATCGCGATGCTGGTCAGCCTGGATTATCAGGCAGACCAGGCTGCTTTGATTTCCTTGGTTTTCGGCCCTTGCGCCATTGCATTGGAGTTTTGGATGCCGAAGGCCAGAAAGCCGATAGATAAAGTCTATTTATCCCTGGCTGTCTTGGTTACCGTCACGCTGCTGATCCTGGTTCTTCATCACAGTCTCTGGACCACCATGACCCAGGACGGTTTTATTTCCACGCAGAAAGAGGTGTCGCCGATGCTGGTCAATCCGGCATTCTTGGGTGTTATCCTGACCGCTTTGGCTGTCGGAGACTATTTCTGGGGAAAGTGGCTTGGCGGAAGATTCCGGGAGGAGAATCGCTCCATTACCTTTTACTCGGACCGCAAGAGCGTGACTTTATCCGTAAACGACATTGCCTACATTGAGTCCAACGACACGGAGGTCCATGTCGTTACCTTGGATGGAAAATCGTACAGGAACAAAACCGGAATCAACCAATGGGAGCACCTGCTTGGAGAACCTTTTTTGCGGATACACCGCTCTTATCTTATTAATGCAAATCGGGCAATCTTATCGACTTCGGACTGCGTTCTGGTTTCCGGCAAGGAACTCCCTGTTTCCAGAAAATACAAAGACACCGTCCGGACAGCGTTCGAAACGTAGCATTTTCCCGCAATTCTCCAAATTCTGGCAAGCCTTGCCAAAGTTTGTTTTCACAAGGCTTTTGGGTTATCTTTGTAGAAAACGATGATGCGATGTCTGATATTGAGAAAATACAGTTGTTCGAGAGCAAGAAAGTCCGGACACTATGGGTGGAAGAAGAAGACAAGTGGTACTTTGTTCTTGAGGACGTTATCGGTATCCTCACAGAAAGCACCGACCCCAAGCAGTATATCAAGAGAATGAAACTGCGTGATCCTGAACTCGCCAAAGGGTGGGTACAAATTGTACCCCTCCTTTCGATACAAACAGAAGGCGGCCCTCAAAAGATGCGTTGTGCCAATCTGGAAGGGATGTTCCGCATTATTCAGTCCATCCCGTCAAAGAAAGCAGAACCGTTCAAACGCTGGATGGCCCAGGTGGCGGCAGAGAGGATCAATCAGATGATTGACCCGGAGCGCAGCATCGACCAGGCGGTGGCGGATTATCGCCGGCTCGGATATTCTGAAGCCTGGATCAACCAGCGCATCAAGACCATTGAAATCCGCAAAGGTCTCACGGACGAGTGGAAGCGCGGCGGGGTGACCAGGGAAGTCGATTTCGCATTCCTGACAGACCTGATGTCCAAGACCTGGAGCGGCCTTTCCACCAAGGAGTACAAAAAATACAAGGGCCTCACCAAAGAGAACCTGCGGGACAATATGACCAATATGGAGCTGTTGCTCAATGCTCTTGCTGAAGAAACGGCAACCGAAATCAGCAAACAGCGCAACCCGGAGGGATTGTCAGAAAACGCAGGAGTCGCAAAAGAAGGAGCAGAGGTTGCCAAAACGGCCCGCAAGGAGGTCGAGAAGCGGCTCGGACGCAGTGTCGTCTCGTCCGAGAAGGCCATAGACCATATCCAATCACCCGAAGAACTGCCTTTCCCGAAACCCAAAGAACAATAACGGACATCAATCATTACATTTCTTTAACGCCTTTCTTGATGTCTCTAAGATTCATATACCTTACGAATGAATTCGGTGCAACGATAGTGATTGTTCTTGAATATTGATGCGGGGGATAACGCCTTCCTGACGGAGAAAAATCATCTCACACTGTGGTGCGAGATACAGTTGTTTTTCTTTCATAAGCTTATGTTCAGTATTTCCTTGCAAGCCTCCAACTCCGCGTCCATGGCCGAGCCGATCTGCTGAAGGGACAGGCGGACATTCTGCATCCTGGAGTAATAGACATTGAATTCCGGCAGTTCATGAAGGTAACGCACGTAATCGAAGACCGTGACATCCCATTTCCCGTAGAAATACCCGTAAACAAGGTCCGATACGACCCTTTTCTGGTTCACGACCTGGGCCGACACATCGGCATACTGCCTTGCGCAGGAGTAAAACTCGTCGATATGCCCCAGCAACTCCACATTGCCGATGTTGGAGAGGATGGCATCCTTGTAGGCATCCACGCCGCTGTCGACATCGGCCTGCACATATTCGGACAGGGCGCTGTTGATAAAGGTTATGGCAACGGAAGTATCGACCCTTTCAAGCGTGTCCGCCAAGATGGCCAGGTGGAGGCACATCGAGGTGGAGTCGATGGTGTCGTAGAGTTCCTGGTACTCCATGAGGCTCTTGTAAGTACGGTCCATCTTTCCCACGATCTGCCCGGCAAGCAGTTTTGCGGTCTTTTCCCGTTTGCGGGCACTGTTCCAACTATCGGCTCCGAAGGTCAGCAGGATGCCGAGAACGGTTGCCAGGAACCCGGGTATGAATGCTCGGAAGAACGATTTTGTGGATTCCTTCATGAGTTTACAATTCCTTTGGATTGTACTTTAATGCATCTGACGGCCAGCCTTCCAGGTTGTGACCGGTGTCAAGCGTACGTACGGCAGCCATCTCATCTTCCGAGAGCGAAAAGTCGAAGACATCCATGTTCTGGATCATCCTCTCCTTGTGGACGGACTTCGGAATGACGATGATTCCCTGCTGGATGAGAAAGCGGAGCGCCACCTGGGCGGCCGTCTTTCCGTGCGCAGAACCGACTTCCGTCAGCACCGGATGGGTGAAGATCCCGTTCATGCCTTCGGCCAGCGGACCCCAGGATTCCACGGCGGTTCCATGTTCCACCATCAGTCGGATCATCGGCCGCTGCTGGTAGAAGACATGGGTCTCAATCTGGTTGACGGCAGGGATGATCGTGGCGTTCTTGACCAGCGCCTCGTAGGTCTTGGGATAAAAGTTGGAAACGCCGATGCTGCGGAGATACCCTTCCTTTACCAGGTCTTCAAATGCCTGCCAGATATCGCTGTCGTTTCCCATCGGCCAGTGGATGAGCATGAGGTCAAGGTAGTCCAGCCTCATGCGTCGGAGAGAGCCCTTCACATTCTCTTTAGCCTGGCCGTAAGAGGGCCGGGACTGGCAGAGTTTGGACGTGATGAAGAACTCGTCCCGGGGGATGCCGGACTTACGGACTGCCGAGGCCACCATGGCCTCGTTCTCGTAGTACTGTGCCGTATCCAGTGAGCGGTAGCCCACACGGATGGCATCAAGGACGCAGCGCTCGGTGACAGACGGGTCCACCATATAGACTCCGTATCCGAGAATCGGCATTTTGATGCCGTTATTGAGGGTGATGGTCTCCATTGCTATGTAAGGTTAATTCTTCATCGCGGACGAGATTCAGGCCGATGCCGAACCCCGCATTACCGGGATGAGTCCGGCGCAGTGGAAGGGGAATCAGTAGCCGAAGTGATAGTCGTAATCGGCCCCGCCGGCGCCCACGCGGAAGGTGTGTACCTCACGGGTGGCCGGTTTTACCGCCACCACGTCGATGCAGAGGCTTTCCTTGTAGTCGAAGAAGGCGTGTTTCTGGCCGGGCATCATCAAATCCGGGCTCACCCAGCCGTATCCCTGTGATACATAGTAGTTTACGCCATCGGCCACTTCGTGGAAGTTCACGTGGGTGTCTCCGGTGAACAGCCCCACCAGCGTCACTTTGTCCCTGTACGAAGCCAGGAAATCCATCATCTTGGAGGATTGTTCCTTTTTCACGGGGTTCATCGACACCATGTTCCAGACGCCCAGCGGATGCGGCATCCAGTGCGAAAGAAGCAGGACATGCCTGTCGGAAGGGGTCTGGTCCAGTACGCCGGAGAGCCAGTCCAACTGCTCGTCGCCATAGGAATAGTAGAATTCTCCCTTGGTGCCGCTGGATTCGCTGTTCAGGAAGACAATCCGGAAGTTCTTTTCCGGGATGTCATAGTATCCGTAGGTTTTTCCCGGGGTCAGATGCAGGTTTCCGCCGGCTTTGGCCTCCCAGGGTTTCTGGAAAAAGTCTGACAGGTAGGCCTCCGAGAGCCATTTTCCGGCGCCGCCGTCCCAGTCGTGGTTGCCGGGGGCATAGAGCCACATGCCGTCATATTTGAGCATGCCTTCCTTGATTTTGTCCAGGATAAACCGGGCGTAGGTGGAATCCACCGTGGCGGGATAGGCGTTAAGGCCGATATCGCCGAGGTTGGCCATGAAGTCGGCCTCGAACATTTGGGCCAGCGTGGCGGCAAAGCCGACATGTTTGTAGGTGAAGTTGCCGGCGGTGTGCACATCGGTGAGGATGGGGAACACGAGCGTTTCATCGTCCCCCTTCCAGGCCTTGAAGCGTTTCAGGGCTTCCTGTACCTGCGGCTTCACAAACTTCTGATTGTCAGTTAGTTTGTCTTCCAGAAGGAATTCCTGGTCATTGTACTCCCTTTCCGGAATCGTGGGCGTGGAGTACTTGAAAATGAGCGACTGCCCTTTGTCATTGTCGAAATACTCGATCCGGAGCGCATGGGTGCCCTTGGCAAGGATCCGGGAAGCCTTCTTCTCGATGGGCCCGTGGGCGCCGTCGTTGTCGATAAGGAGTTCTCCGTCGATGTAGAACCGGCTGCCGTCATCGGTGGTGAGGCGGAAAGAATATTCTTCTTCCTTGTTCACTTTCAGCGGAGCCTCGAACAGGACGCAGAAGTGGTTCTTGGTGTCGTCCAGGTGCTTCAGGTCCAGGTTGGTCTTGGTTCCCTCCAGGTCGGGTTCTCCCAGGGTGGCGAAATCCGGCAGGAGGCGCTCCGGCCAGTCGTACCACACCTTGTAACGGACCTCCGGGGTCTTGGCGCAGGCCGCCAGCACGAGCAGGGTGGCGAGGGCGATGAAAAGGTTTCTGTTCATATCAACGTGTGTTTTAGTGTTTTTCCGGTTCGCAGGCCCTGTTCACGGGATAATTCCGCGCCCGGCCGATTGTCAGGGGCAGGGAGGCGGCGGGACGGGTGCAGTCGGCCCCGAAATGGACGCTGTACTTTCCCTTGGCCACTTCCCAGCGGGAAAGGGCTGCGTTGAACGAGGCCAGGTCTTTGAGCGGGAAGGAGAATGTCAGCACTTGGCTTTCGCCGGGCTGCAGGAGCCCCGTTTTCCCGAAGGCCCTGAGTTCGCGTTCCGGCTTGTCGGAAAAATGGCCGAGCGGGGCGTGGACGTACAGGCCCACGGCCTCCTTGCCGGCCACGCTGCCCGTATTGGTCACGGTTACGGAGGCGACGATTTGCCCGCCCTGCTGCTTGACGGAAGGCCGGGAATAGGCAAAGGAAGTGTAACTGAGGCCGAAACCGAAAGGATAGGCGACCTCCTTGCCCCGGGTGAGGAAGTGGCGGTATCCCACATAGATGCCCTCGGTGTAGTCGGTGTAGGTGAGGTTCTTCGGGTCCAGTCCGCGCCTTTCCGGATGGACGGCGCTCTCGTTGGCCTTGTTGCTGATAAAGTTGTAGGGGAAGTCTTCTGCACCCGCGATGTCGAAATAATCCACGGGGAAGGTCATCGGCAGCCGGCCCGAAGGGTTTACCTTGCCCGTGAGCACGTCGGCGATGGCGTGGCCGCCCTCCTGGCCCGGAAGCCAGGCGCAGAGGATGGCGTCCGGCAGGTGGTTCCACGAGGCGGTTTCCACTGCGCCGCAGATGTTGAGCACCACCACCACTTTCTTTCCGGCCGCCCGGAACACCTCGCAGACGTTCTCCAGCAGGGTGCGCTCGTTTTCCTGCAGCAGGAAATCCTTGTCCAGCACCCGGTCACGGGCCTCGCCGGAGGTGCGTCCCAGGGTAATCACCGCCACATCGGCCGATTTCTCCGCCTGCTCGATGAGGCTGCGGGTAATCTCCAGTTCTTCTTTTTGGGCCTTGCCCACGTGGACGTTCACTTTGTGGTTGAAGGCGACGTCGGCCTCGATGAAGGAGGCATAGCCCCGGTACAGTTGCTCCAGGGTGGGATCCGGGACGAAGCCGGCCTCCTGCAGGGCGGCGTCCAGCTGGGAGACGTAGGGGCAGCTCACATAGGCCGCTCCGTTTCCTCCCGGGATCAGGCTGTAGGAATGGACGCCGAACAGGGCCACCCGGGAAGGGGACAGCGGAAGGGTGCCGTCGTTTTTCAGCAGCACCATGCCTTCGCCGGCCATGGAGCGCACCAGGGCGGCATGCGCCTGCAGGTCGGGCTGCAGCGTCGGCGTAAGGCCCTGATTCCGGAAGGAGGCCGATTTCACCACCAGTTCCAGGACTTTGGTGGCCGCGCGGTCCAAGTCTTCCGGGGACAGGCTGCCGTCTTCCAGGCTGGCGAGGATGTGCTCAGTCTGTACGGCCATGCCGCCCATGAACAGGTCGCAGCCGGCGTGGAGCTGCAGCGGCGTATTCCGCTTCCCCGTCCAGTCGGTGACGACGAGCCCTTTGTAGCCGAAGTCCTCGCGCAGGATCCGGGTGAGCAAATCGTGGCTTTCCTGGGTATAAAGGCCGTTGAGGAGGTTGTACGAGGCCATGACGGTCCACGGCTCCGACTCCCGGAGACAGATTTCAAAGCCCCGGACATACAGTTCCCGCAGGGTGCGGGTGTCCATCCGGGAGTCTCCGTCCAGGCGGTTGCTCTCCTGGCTGTTGGCCGCAAAATGTTTGGCCGATGTGCCTGCGCCCGTCCGCTGCACGCCGTTGATGAAGGCGGCGGCGATGGAACCGCTCAGGAGCGGGTCTTCGGAGAAATACTCGAAGTTTCGGCCGTTCAGGGGGTTGCGAAGCAGGTTCATGCCGGGGGCCAGGATTACGTCGCCCCCCATGGACAGGGTTTCCTCGCCGATTCCCTCACCAACCTTTTCGGCCACATCCCTGTCCCACGAGGCCGCTGTCAGAAGGCCCGTGGGGAAACTGGTCGTGAAATGGACCGGTCCCCGGCCGTCGTTCCAATCGGCCTCCAGCCGCACGCCCACCGGGCCGTCCATCATGACGACGGAGGGGATGCCGTACTGCGGGAAAGGATGCGTGAGGCCGCCCGTTCCCGGAAGCCCCGGGGTATAGCCTTCACACCCGTTGTTGAACCCCACCACAAGGAGCGCCTTTTCCCGGGCGCTCATCGCCTTCACCACTTCGGGGATGTTGTTTTCGCTCAGTTTGGGCTGGGCCGCAAGGCTTGCCGTTAGAAACAGACAGGAGAGGAGTAAGGATTTCGTTTTCATATCGCTTATTTGAACAGGGCCCGTACCAGGGCGGGAATGTCGGCCACTTTTACGATTTCGATGCCTTCCGGCTTTTGGTCAAAATGGGTGTAGGAACTCACGAAAATGCGCCGGAAGCCCACGCGGGCGGCTTCCACGGCGCGGCGGGCGGCCTGGGAAACGGGCCGGATTTCGCCGCTGAGGCCCACTTCGCCGGCGAAACACACGTCGGAGGGGATGGGGTAGTCGAAGTTGGAGGAGAGGACGGCGCAGATGACGGCGAGGTCGCAGGCGGGGTCGGTGATGCGCAGGCCGCCGGCCATGTTCAGAAAAACGTCCTTCTGCCCCAACTTGAAGCCGGCCCGGCGTTCCAGCACGGCCAGCAGCATGTTCAGGCGGCGCACGTCGAAGCCCGTCGCGCTGCGTTGGGCGGTGCCGTAAACGGCACTGGAGACCAGCGCCTGCACCTCGAACAGGAAAGGCCGGTTGCCGTCCAGCATGGCGCTGATGGCCGTGCCGCTGAGGCCTTCCTCGTGCATGGGGATGAGCATTTCCGAAGGGTTGGCCACCTCGCGGAGGCCGGTGCCCGTCATTTCGAAGACGGCCAGTTCGGAGGTGGAGCCGAAACGGTTCTTGATGCTGCGGAGCACCCGGTAGGCGCCCCGGTTTTCCCCTTCGAACTGCAGCACCACATCCACGATGTGCTCCAGAATCTTGGGCCCCGCGATGGTGCCCTCCTTGGTGATATGGCCGATAAGGATGACCGGAATGCCGGTACTTTTGGCAAAACGGAGCAGTTGCGCGGCCACTTCCTTGATTTGGCTCACGCTGCCGGCGGTGGAGTCCACATGCTGGCAGTACATGGTCTGGACCGAGTCCACGATCATCAGGTCCGGGGCCGATTCTTCCGCCTGCCGAAGGATTTCGCCCATGTCCGTTTCGCTGTAGATGAGGATGCCGGAGGCGTCTCCGCCCAGGCGGTCGGCCCGCATTTTCACCTGCTTGACGCTTTCTTCGCCGGTGACATAGAGGGTTCTGAGGCCGGGCAGTTGCAGCGGCAGTTGCAGGGAAAGGGTACTTTTGCCGATGCCGGGTTCGCCGCCCATCAGCACCAGCGACCCTTTTACGATGCCGCCGCCCAGGAGGCGGTCCACCTCGGCGCTGCCCAGGGACAGGCGGTCCTCCCGGGTGGTGGACACGTCTTTCAGGGCCTGCGGCTTCCGGGACCCGCCGGGCACCGTCATCGCCGCGGCCTTGCTGCCGCCGGTCACCACTTCCTTCTCCACCATGGTGTTCCACTCCCCGCAAGCGGGGCATCGGCCCATCCATTTGGAGTATTCATTGCCGCAGTGGGAACAGAACCACACGGACTTGGTTTTCTTCACAGTCGTTGCCATAACATCACAAAAATAGCGATATTTTTTGAGAATTCGGGGAAATCCCTTACTTTTACGGCATGATGAAACGAATGCTTTTACTCTCCATGGCCCTGCTGGCAAGTCTGGGCCTTTTCGCCCAGAACGTGGCGGAAGAAGACCCCGATCTCCAGTATGCCGCCACCCTCCTGAAACCCGGCACGCCCGCTCCGGATTTCACCCTGCAAGACGTGAACGGAAAGCCCGTGAGCATCAAGGATTTCCTGGGAAAGAAAGTGGTGCTGGTGTTCTGGGCTTCCTGGTGCCCCGACTGCCGCGAAGAGATTCCCCTCCTCAAAAAAATGCAGTCCAAGGCCGATCCTGACAAGGTCGCCTTCGTCTCCATCTCCTTCGACCGACGGGAAGAAACCTGGAAGAACTTCGTGCGGGAAAACCAGTTGGGCGGCGTCCAGTTGTTTGACGCGGCCGGCAAGAAAGACTCCACCGTGGGCACCGACTACGGCGTGAAATGGATTCCCGCCCTCTATCTCATCGACGAGAAAGGCCGGGTGGAACTGGCCACCGTCGTGGCCCGGAAAGTGGCCGATGCGCTGGATTAACCCAGGATCAGGGCCGTCGCCCACACCTGGCAGCCTTCACAGCGGCCCACGAAGCCCAGGTGCTCAGTGGTAGTGGCTTTTACGGAAACACGGTCTTCGCCCACGCACAGGATGCCGGCGAGGACCTTTCTCATTTCGGCAATGTGCGGGGCCAGTTTGGGCTTTTGCAGGGCGATGGTGATGTCGGCGTTTCCCACATGGTAGCCCTTTTCGTGAACGAGGGCCACCACTTTTTCCAGCAGCAGTTTGCTGTCAACCCCCTTCCACTCGTCGGAAGTGTCCGGAAACAGATGGCCGATGTCTCCCATCGCCAGGCAGCCCAGCAGGGCGTCGCAGAGTGCGTGGATGGCCACATCTCCGTCCGAATGGGCTACGAAGCCGGTCTCCGAAGGAATGCGCACGCCGCCCAGCCACATGGGCAGTCCGGGCGAGAGGGCGTGCACGTCATAACCATTTCCGATTCGAATATCCATGTTTGACACGATTTTTGCAAAGATACCAAAAAAACACTGAACATGGACAATATGCTTTCCTCGGATAATCTTCCGAAATTCCAGAAACATTTTTCGGACGATTCTTTTTGGAAAAAGATTCAGAAACTGGCCAAAAAGGCAGGCGCCAAAACCGTCTATTATGCTTTGGTGTTGTATTATACCCTCATAGACCCCGCGACGCCCACCAAGTACAAGGCGGTCATCGGCGGAGCCCTGGGCTATCTGATCCTCCCGGCCGACCTCATTCCCGACCTGATTCCCGCCGCCGGCCTGGCCGACGACTGGGGCGCCCTCCTCGCCGCCGTCATGTATGTCCTCACGGCCATCACCCCCTCCATAAAAGAAAAGGCCAAACATCAGTTGACAAACTGGTTCGGCCCTGTTTCTGAGGAAGATTTCGGAGATCTGGGTTAGCGCTGCTGCGGTTCAGAAGTTGAAGACGTAGCCGACGCCCAGGCTTATGCGGAAGAATTCATTGTAGGAGGCGCTGAACAGGCGGGTTCCCGCCTTGTTGGTGTCAATCTCATACTCGGAGACATAGTCCAGCAGCACATACGGGGTGATCACATGCTGTTTGGTGATTTTCCAGTCCAGGCCCAATTCTCCGCGGTAGCGGTTGTTGTACACGTGCGTGTATCCGGTGGGCGTGTAGGCAAAATAGGTGGTTCCGTCCTTTTTGGTCTGCTGGCTGCCGGAGGTGTAGCCCCAGGGGTCGTTGAGGGCGGTGCGCACCTCAAATTGAGCATAGGGCTGCACGGCCCGCCATCCCTTGTATTTGACGCCGAGGCGGCTCTTCAGGGCCAGGGCATTGCGCGGGTTCTGATAGACGTTCATGTCGGCATCCCCGTTGTGGGTGAGTTGCAGGCGCTCCTTGAGGGAAAACTGGAAATACCCCAGATCGACACTGCCCCGGATATCGGCGAAAAAACGATGCTTGGGGGCCCAGAAACCGCTGTACAGCGTTCCGTCGTCCAGTTCCTTGTCCACCTTGAAGGGGTTGATGAGGGTGTACCCTACGCCCAGTTTGAGAAACTTGACGGGCTTGTAGGTGAGCCCCAGCGTGGTGCGGAGGCTTCCGAGGGAAGAGAAACTGTCGGCGGTCCGCACCTCTTCCCCGGCCGTCACATGGAATCCTTTGGCAATTTTGTAATCGGCCTCCACCGAGGCGCGTCCGGCGAAGGTCTGGGCCTGTGCCGCCATCGGCAGCAGCAGGGCCATCACAAGAAACATCCTTTTCATGCTACATAGTCTTTGGCCCGGGTGAGGGTGTTCACGGAATTGCTTTCCCCCTTGGGCAGGTTATAGTACACTTTGATAAAGGCCGAATCCTTCAGGAAATCCACATGGCCGATTTCCACGTTCTCCACTTTCACGCCGATGCGTTTTTCGAGGTCGGCGATGAGTTCGGCCCGTTTTTCCGGGACGATGAGTTCGATGCGGTCGTACAGCACCAGTTTGGTGGTGGTGTGCCGGACGAGGCTTTCGCTCTCCAGGATCCAGATGAGGACGATGATCAGCAGGTTCACCAGGGCCATCACTCCCACGCTGCCCCAACTGAGGGTGTAGTGCGGAGCGGTGCTCACATCCACCAGGTGATACACCGGGGCCAGGCCGTTGGCGGCCGCCAGGGCGATGATCACGAAGAGGTAGGTCATCTCGCGGATGGGAACCGTCTCGGTGCGGTAGCGGATGACCCCGAAAATGGCGAACAGGCCCAGCGTAAGGCCCACACCCACTTCCACGTTCCCCATGATATAGAGCAGGATGAGCATGGCCGACGAGAACACCATGAAGGTGAAGTAGTAGTCGCGGCGTTTGCTCTTTCTGTAATAGAAGAAGTGCACCAGGATCCAGCACACCACCAGGTTCAGGATAAAGCGGATTCCCAGTTCGGACACTTTCTGGGCGGTAGTCATCATGGCGTCCGTGATGGTTTGCACGTCCATCAGGGCTTCTTCTTCCAAGTCTCCGAAGGCGGCGAGGTCCGTGTCTTGGACAAAACGGAATAAGTGGTCGATAATCATATTGTTACAAGTTTTTTTCCAATGGTTTTTTCGATGGTTCTGACTTTTATCTTAAAGCGGCCGGTCTTGGCCAGCGGGTCGGTAAGGGTGAGGGCGATGCAGTATTTGCTCACGCGGAGAGGCTTCACCCGAAGGTCCAGGAGGATGTTTTTCATCTGGCTGGCCGCCCGGCCGTCCTGCTTGAGTTCGATGATGACGGCATCCTGTAGGGACGTCTCTTTTCCGCTGCGGAAGTTCTTGAAACACAGCCGCGTGTCAATGGTAAGCCGCTCGGTGAGGGCCGGGTTCACCAGGGTGATGCGGTGAAACAGGGTTTCCACGGCGGGGAAAAGGTCCCCGGCCCGGAACCAGGAGTGCGACGCCAGGTATTCGCAGGCCGGGGCATCGGCCTGGAAGTCCATCAGTTCCGTCACGGGGATGGCGATGCGTTTTTTCTTGGTGCGCCCCTTGTTGTTTTTCCGCTTGATTTCCAGGAACGTGGTTCCGGAATTCACATAACTGCGCGTCCTCACTTTCTGGCGTACCAGCCGGCGGTTGTGATGGTCGTAGAACATCTTGAGGCCGGCCGTGTCAAAATAGACGGAGTCGTAGGGGCTGATGCGCATGTCCTCCGTTACCAGCACCCGGTAGCCGGCTGCCGCCGCGGCCGAAAGAATGCGCAGCAGCATGGCTTCCGTGGTGAGGTACTTGGAGTCGATGCGGTTCATCAGTTTGATGGAATCCATCTCCGGGAGCGTGATGGGCCGCAGGGCCTGCAAGGGCTCGACAAAAGAGATATGCTTATTCTCCTCCATCCTGTGCGATGTATTCGTAGTGCTTGATGCTCAGGAGTTTCCCCTTGGGATTGTAGGTGTACTGCACTTTCTTTTTCCCGAACTCGTTGAACTCGAACTTCTTGTAGGTCTGGAGCCGGTTGCGCTCGTCGTACACCAGTTCGCGGGAAACCCGCCCGTCGGGGCCGTACTCGAAGCGCTTGCGCCATTTCTGGCCGGAGGTGGAATACTCGATTTCCTCGATCTTCTTTCCCTCCGCCGAGAAGGTGGTCACATGGTCCAGCACCTTGTTGCCGCCCTTGGGATCGGTGTTCCACTCCTTCACAACCAGGTTCTTCTTGTTCATTTTCTGGGGCTCCTGGGCCCCCGCCGCCGGAACAAGCAGGAGGGCCAGAGCCAAAACAGTCAGTATCTTTTTCATACAATTCGTTCTTTATCAGGTGTTTTCGTTATCTTCCGCCATTTCGGCCACCGCCACCGGGGCCGCCTTGGCCACCGCCGCCGGGCCCGCCCTGGCCGCCGCTGTAGGTGCTCAGGCTCACGGCGCTGCCGCCGGAGATGCCGGACGAGGCCCAGATGCCGTTGCAATACGTGGTGCCGCCCACGCTCACGCCGGTGTATCCCTTGCTCAGGGAAGGCGCGGAAACCGCCACGCTGGAGCAGCCGGAAGGAGCCTTGAAGGCCGCGATGTAGGAACTGCCATTGTGCAGGGCGTTCCAACCGCCGGCGGTGCAGCTCATGCTGTACACGCTCTGCGAGGCTGAATAGTTGCTTTCCAGCCCGCCGTAGGCCACTACCGTGGCGCCGCTGTTGATGTAGAGTTTGTAGCCTTCCTCCGTGTTGGCGTCCATCGCCACTTCCGGCGAGCCCTTGGTGGTGACGGCAAACACATAGCCGCCGGATACCTTGAAGTCGTGGTTGGCGTCCATCGCGTCGTTGGCCGACGAGAAGGCATAGACATAGCCTCCGGTGATGTTCATTTCGGCCCCGGCATTGATGGCGTCGTCGCCGGAAGAATAGACATAGGTGTCGCCGCCGCTGAAGTTCAGGTTGCCCTTGGCTTCGAAGCCTTCGCTGCCGCTGCAACTTACCTGGATGGTGCCGCCGCTCACATTCATGTTGCCGGCGTAGGCCGTCACTTTGTTGCCGCTCTTGGTGGACCAGCCGATCTTGATGCCCTTGGAGGACACATCGTTGGCCTCGCTGCCGGTGGTTTTGATAACCAGGGTGCCGCCGCTGATGTAACTGTCTTTGATAGAGCCGTTTTCGTCGTAGTAGTCCTGGCTGCCGGCGCTGATGCCCTTGCCGCCCTTTCCGGAGTTGGTGATGGTGACGCTGCCGCCGGTCATGCCGAAGTAATTGTCGGCCTTGATGCCGGCGCTGCCTTTGTATTCGGAATCGTCGCTGTCATAGGCCACGCCGCCGCTCACGGTGATGGTGTGCGTACCGCCTTCCACCAGCACATAGTCGTCGGAGCCGATGCCCTTCTTCATGGCGGCGCCGGTGCTCACGTTCACGGTTCCGTTGGAAAGTTGCACATATTCCTTGCCGCGGATGCCGTGGCCGGCGCTGCTGCCGGACGTCACCTTGAGGGTGGGGCTGCCCATCACGCGCACATAGTCGTCGGATACGACGGCCGATTTGCCCTGCTTGTTGTTGGCGTTGACGGTGAGGGTGCCGCTGCCGGAGAAGACCAGTTGGCCTTCGGAGAACAGCACGCCCTTCATGTCTTCGTCGCCGGTGGTGCCGTAGGCGGCGGAGGTGCCGTCGGAGAGGGTGTTGCTTCCCTCCACATAGACAAAGGTGCGCTTGCCGCTCTGGTTGTTGATGGCGGCGCCGCTGCTGCAGGTGAGGTTGAGGCCGCTCAGGTGGAGGGCCTGCTTCTTGGAACTGTACAGTTTGAAGAAGCCGTCGGAAGCGCTGCCGGTGAGCCTGTACACCACGTTTTCGGAGCCGGAGTAGGTGATGGTCACCTGGTTGCCGCTCACGTTCACGTCCATGACGTCGGCCACGGCGTTGTATCCGCTCACGGAAGCACCGCCGGAAGCGTAGGTCACCGTGACCATCCGGGTGAAGGTGGTGTTGGAGATATCGTCGTCGGAACCGCTGTCGCCGGCCGATGCAAAGGTATAGGTGCCTGCGCCGTCATCGGCATTGGTGGTGACGGTCAGTTTGTAACTGGCCGATGCCGCTTTGTATACGTCGCTGCCCGCAAAACTGGCCGAAATCGTGGTGCTGCCGGTTCCGGCGAGGGTGACGGTCCCGTCGGAGGCGATGGCGGCCGCGGCGGTATTGGAAGAAGCATAAGTGATGCTGCCGGCGATGGCCGAAGGGCTCACGCTCAGGGCGGGATAACTGCTGCTGCCTTCTTCCAGGACGACGCTGAACGAATCGGCGCTCCAGGCGAGGGACACTTCCTGCTTCACCACCTTCAGGGTATAGGAGGCGCTGCCGGCAGCATAGGTGTCATCGGCCTCGGAGGTGGCTACAATGGCGGTGGTGCCTTCTCCCACGAGGGTGACGGTACCGTCCTCCGCAATGGTGGCGACGGAGGCGTCCGAACTGCTGTACGTCACCTGCAGTTTGTTGGGATTGCTCAGCGTGGGGAAGACGTTCTCGTCGGAAGCCAGGGTGGCCGTATAGTTTTCGGCGCTCCAACTCAGGCCGGCCTTCTCCAGCGTGCCCTCGACGGTGAGGGTGTAGGAAGCGCTGCCGGCCTCGTAGGCGCTGTTGGCCTCGGCCGATGCCGTGATGGTGGTTTCGCCTTCGGCCACGATGGTTACCGTACCGTCTTCACTGATGGTAGCCACCTCCTTGTTGCTGGAAGAGTAGGTAATGCTCTGCCCGCCGGGATTGGACAGGGTGGGGAACTGATAAGTATCTGTTTTTCCGTATGTTACCGTGCATGCGTTGGCGCTCCAGGTGATGGCGTCGCCGGCTTTGAGTACGGTGAGGGCATAGGAATCACTGTCGGCGGCATACGTGTCGGTAGCAGCCGAGGAGGCCTTGATGGAAGTGGTGCCCGCTGCCACCAGGGTGATGTTTCCCTTTTCGTCGATTGTCGCAACGGAAGTGTCTGAAGAGGAGTAACTTACTTCTACTCCGTAGGGATTGGACAGGGTGGGGAAAGTGTTTTCCGCGCCGATGGTGGCCTCGCAGGCCGCCTTGCTCCAGGCCAGTTCCGGATCGGTCAGCGTGGTTTCGCTGCCGCCGGATGTGGATCCGCTGTCCGGGTCGATATTCTCGATTTCCAGCCGAGAACAGGCCGCTCCCGCCAAAAGGAGGGGTAAGGCCCATAGGATAAAAGCCTTCTTCATAATGTTGTCGTTTTGGTTGATGGCTGCAAAATAATCTTTCAGCGAACGGGCTACCAGCCCATGCCGGGACCACCCATGCCGCGGCCGCCGGGCCCGCCCTGGCCGCCGCTGTAGGAACTCAGGCTCACGGCGTTGCCGCCGGAGGCCGAGCCGCCCAGTACGCCCATTCCGCCAAAGACGGAAGTGCCGCCGGAAGGCGATATGCCGGAAAGGACCTCGGGCTCGGAGGAGGCCGAAACCACCAGGCCGTTGCCGCCGCTGGAGGGAGTCTTGAAGCAGTAGGTATCACTGCCTACGGAAAGGGAATACCAGGTGTTCTTGCTCCAGGAAGAAGCCTGATAGCAGTTCTGGCTCAACTGCGCGCCGTTTTCCAGGCCGCCGATGGCGAAGAGCGTGCCGCCGTTCACGTACAGCTTGTAACCGCCTTCGGTGTTGGCGTCCACGGCCACTTCGGCCCCGCCGGAGCCGATGGCATACACCACGCCGCCTTCGATATAGAGGTTGCCGTTGGCGTCCAGGCCGTCGTTGCCGGTCGACCAGGCACAGACGCTGCCGCCGGTGATGGCCAGCATGCCGGCGCAGTTGATGGCGTCGTCCTTGGACTGGGCATACACGGTGCCGCCGGTGATTTCAATCTTGCCCTTGGACTCGATGGCCTCATGGTTGGAGGCTTTGGCCGACAGGCTGCCGCCGCTGATGTAGATGTTGCCGTCGAACTTGATGCCCTTGGCGCTCTTGGAACTGTCGTTCGAAGAGGATCTTCCGGACTGGCCGTAGTTGCTGCCGGTGACGGTGACTTTCACCGTGCCGCCCTGGAAATAGCCCGGGCCGTCGCCGCTGATGCCCTTGCCGCCGGAGCCCGAGTTGCTTACGGTGAGCGTGCCGGCGTTCATGACAAAGAGTTGGTCGGCCTTGATCCCGGCCGATGCCTTGAATTCCTGGTCTTCGTCGTCATAGGCGGTGCCGCCGCTCACGGTGACGGTGGTGACACCTCCGTTGAAAAGGACCAGGCTGTCGGACGCGACACCCTTTTTCATGGCGCGGGTGGTGATGGCTTCCAGCACACCGTCCGATACGATGACGGCATCCTTGCCGCGCACGGCATGGCCGGCGTTGGAGGTGACCTTAATGGTAGGGGACGACATGAAATGCAGGTAGTCGTCGGAGGTGATTCCGGAATTCCCCTTGGCGGTGACGGTGAGGGAGCCGCTGCCGGAGAAGATGAGTTGTCCTTCCGAGAAGAAGGCGGCTTTTTCGTCTTCGTTTTCACTCGTTTCGGAGTACGTACCGCCGTCGGCCAGCGAATTGGAGTTGTTTACCACCACAAAACAGCGTTTTTTGCCCTGGTTGTTAATGGCGGCTCCGTTGGGATTGGTGATGGAAACCCCGTTCAGGACAAGGGCCTGTTTGTTGTTCGAGTAAATTTTAAGGAATCCGTCGGAAGTGGAGCCCGAGAGTTCGTACTTCACTTTTTCGGAAGTGGAGGTGTTGTTGACCGTCACCTTGTTTCCGTTCACGCTTACGATACCGTTGGCATCTCCGCCGACGGTGGCTTGTCCGCCTTCGTTGAATTGGATGGTGATGGTGCGGTCGAAGTTGGTTCCGGCGATGAGGTCTTCCTCGTCGGTCGAGACTTCGATGGTGGTTGCGCCGGTGACGCCCGACGTGCTTCCGGCTCCGTTCAAATCGGCATCCCCGTTGTTAAAGGGATTGTCTTTGCTGCAGCCCGTGCATGCCACCAGCACGCAGAGGGGCAATAAATATACCTTCTTCATGGCCGTAAGGTTTTAGTTGACACATACTTTACAGCCAAGGTTCAATCAAAGATGCGGCCGTGCCGCATCTTATTCAGCGAATGCCGTTTATTTCTCAGCGAATTCGATGAGGCGGACGTTTTCCCGGGTGATCATCCGGGGGTCGTCGATGTCTGTGGCCTTGTTCACATACAGCACGGCGTCTTTCACGGTGATGTCGTGAATCATCTGCAGCGTGCCTTTGGCGCAGATGCCGGTGCCGGCGCCCCATACGGTGATGCGTTCCATCACGATGTCCTGAAACTCGGGGAGATAGGCCTGCGTCTGGGCGGCCTGGTTGTTTTCATAGCCCGCCGGCCGGTCGGCATAGGTGGTTTCAAAGACGATGGCCTCTTCCAGGATGTCGTTCATCACGATGTCGCTGATGCGGAGGTTCCGGGTGATGCCGCCGCGTTCCGGCGCGCTTTTGAAGCGCAGGCCGGTGTCGGTGCCGGAGAAGGTGTTGTGCCGCACGGTGATGTTTTCCATGCCGCCGCAGAATTCCGAGCCGATCACAAAACCGCCATGGGCGTGGAAAACCGTGTTGTGTTCAATGAGGATGTCCTTGCAGGGGCCGTCCTTGACGCCTTTCGCACCGGCGCCGGCCTTGAGGCAGATGCCGTCGTCGCCCACATCCACGGTGCAGCCGCGCACTACCACCCGCTGGCAGTTCATCAGGTCTATTCCGTCACCGTTCTGGGCGTTCCAGGGGCAGCGGACCGTGACGCCTTCAATGGTGACATCCTTGCAGCGGGAGGGAACCAGGTGGAACTTGGGCGAGTTCTGGATGGTGACCCCCGTTACGCTCACCCTCTCGCAGTCGGTGAAGCGGACCAGGTGGGTGCGCATCTTTTCCTGTGTCCGGGCGTCCGGGCCGATGTTTTCATAACCTTTCAGGTTGAAAGCATACCACAGGCTGCCGTCTTCCGTGACCTCGCCGCCTTTTTTCAGATAGCCTTTCCATTCCACGTCACTCACTTTCCCACGCTTCACAGGACGCCAGAAAGCACCGTTCCCGTCGATGATGCCCTCTCCGGAAATGCTCACGTCGTGCCTTTTGCTGGCCGATATGCCGGGCTTCACCGAACCGTCTTTCAGGTACAGGGTCTTGTCCGGAGAAAACAGCACCAGGGCGCCTTTTTCCAGGTGAAGGTCGATGCAGTTTTTCAGGCTGATGGGGCCGGTGAGCCACAGGCCTTCCGGTACCACAAGGTGGCCGCCGCCCTTTTTGTCCAGGGCCGATATTGCCTTCTCAAATGCTTGTGTGTTAAGCGTTTGACCATCGGCCACGGCGCCAAAGTCTTTCAGGTTGACGGTGACGTCCGGAATCTGGACTTGGGCGGGTTGTGCCTGCAGGGGGAGCAAAATCAGGCAAAACAGAGCAAGAAGGCTTGTAATTCGTTTCATTGTTAAGCAATTAAACAGGGCGTAAAGTTACATATTTTTTTGTATTTTTGCGAGAATGGATGTGATACGGAAAAGAGAACTGTGGCTTTATGCGGCCGTGTGGGGGCTGGTGTTTGCACTGGTTCCCCTGGTACTTTTTTTCTCCGTGCTTTCCGGGACGGACGAGCAGTTTGCCTGGCGGGACATCCTTCCCCTCTGGGGCGGCATCCTGCCATTTCTGCTATTGTTTGTCCTGCACAACCACCTGGCGGCTCCCTTTCTGGAGCGGAAGAGAATCGGGCCCTATCTGGCCGTTACGCTTACGCTGCTCGTGGTTTTTGCCGTGTACTGTTTTTTCAGCGGAAACAGGCCGCCTGAGATGGCAGGGGGCGGGCCGCCGCCTCCTCCGGGCGGGCCTTTCGGCATGGAAGAGGGCTTCCGTCCCGCCCCGCCGGACGGCCGTCGGCCCGTTACCCCGGAAGTGTTGAAGATAATCATGGGGGTGTTGGTGGTGGTGACAAACCTGGGCGTAAAGGCCGTTTTCCGGAATTATCGCAACGAGCAAAAACTGCAGGAACTGAAAGCGCAGAGTCTGGGGCAGCAACTGGAAACACTTCGCTATCAGATTAATCCGCATTTTTTCATGAACACCCTCAACAATATCCACGCGCTGGTGGATATAGACCCGGACAAGGCCAAGGAAAGCATCGAGGTGTTCTCCAAACTGATGCGGATCGTGCTCTATGAGGGCAATGCGCCCACCATCTCCATCTCCCGGGAAACGGAATATCTGGGGCATTACGTTTCCCTGATGCGCTTGCGTTATCCGGAGTCCGTGGATATCGTCCTGGATGTGCAGGAAGACATGCCGGAGGCCCAGGTGCCTCCGCTTCTGCTGGCCTCTTTTGCGGAAAACGCCTTTAAGCACGGGGTCAGTTACGAGGAGAAATCCTTCATCCACATTTCGGTGGCTGTCCGTGACGGAACCGTCTGTTTCAAATGCGTCAACAGCCGGCACCCGGCCAAGGCCGATGCGGAACACGGCTTGGGTCTGGACAATGTCCGCAAGCGCCTGGATCTCCTGTATGGTGCCCGCTACTCGCTTGATATCGAGGAAACGGTGAATGTGTACGACGTGCGCCTGCGCATGCCGGCAAGGGAGGACGTGCTATGATAAAGGCCGTTTTGCTGGACGATGAACCCCTTGCCCTGCGGCAGTTGGAACTGTATGCCTCCAAAACCGAAGGGATGGAGGTGCTGGCTGCCTGTACCTCGGCCTCGGCAGCCCTTCCCTTTTTGGAGCGGGCCGACGTCCTGTTCGTGGACATCAACATGCCGGATGTCAATGGCCTGGACCTGGTGCGCTCGCTGGTCCATCCGCCGCTGGTGGTTTTCACCACGGCTTATGCCGAATATGCCGTCGAGGGTTTCCGGGTACAGGCCGTGGACTATCTGCTGAAGCCGTTCGGCCAGGATGAGTTTTCCCGCGCCGTCGCCCGGGTGCGGCACATTCTGGAGGTGGAACAGGCGGCCCGGCAAAGCGAGCCCGGCGTGCTGCACGTCAAGACCGATTACAAAACCGTGAATGTCCCCTGGGACAGCATCCGCTATATCGAAAGCATGAGCGAGTATGTCAAGATCTGGCTGGACACCCAGGAGACCCCGCTGGTGGTGCTGTACAGCCTGAAACGCCTTGCCGAGCAACTGCCCCCCAGCCGCTTCATGCGCATCCACCGTTCGTACATCGTCAACCTTTCCCGCATCCGCAGCGCCAACGCCACGTCCCTGGAAGTGGATGGCGTCGTCTTCCCCGTCGGCGAAAGTTACCGGGCCGCTTTTCGCGCCTGGTTACAATCCGAGTCATAAAGACCGGGCCAGGTGCTTTTCCCAGGCCCAGGCGGCCTTGAGCGTCTCTTCCACCGTGCGAGTGGCCTTCCAGCCCATCTCCGTGTTGGCGAGGGTGGGGTCGGCCCAGATGGCGGTGACGTCTCCGGCGCGGCGCGGGGCGAACTTGTAGTTGAGTTTGATGCCGTTCACCTTTTCAAAGGCGTTCACCAGTTCCAGCACGCTCACAGGGCGGCCGGTGCCCACGTTGAACACCTCGCAGTCCTGCTTCATCTTGCCTTCCACCATGCGGCCCACGGCATAGACGTGCGCCTTGGCCAGGTCCACGATGTCGATGTAGTCCCTCAGGCAGGTGCCGTCGGGCGTGGGATAATCGTTGCCGAAAATGCTCAGGCACTCCCGTTTGCCGATGGCCGTCTGGGTGATGAAGGGGACCAGATTGTTGGGCACGCCGCGGGGCAGCTCGCCGATCAGGGCCGAAGGATGGGCCCCGATGGGGTTGAAATAGCGCAGGGCGATACCCTTGATGCCGGGATAGGCCTTCACGCTGTCGCGCAGGATGTCCTCGCAGATCTGCTTGGTGTTGCCGTAGGGCGAGGTGGCCGGCTGCCGGGGCGATTGTTCGGTAACAGGCAGCACATCCGTCTCGCCATAGACGGTCGCAGAGGAGGAGAACAGCACGTTGCAACCCTTCCGGCGCGCGACTTCCAGCAGGTTCAGGAAACTCAGCAAATTGTTCTTGTAGTACAGGATCGGTTCCGCAACCGACTCCCCCACCGCCTTGTAGGCCGCGAAATGGATAACGGCATCTATTTGATAGTCAGCGAAAAGCCGCTCCACCGCGGCCAGGTCGCAGAAATCCATCTCCACCAGGGGCGGGCGGCATCCCAGGATCTTGCACACGCCTTCGTAACAGGTCTTGTCACAGTTGGAGAAATTGTCCGCCACGACCACGTCGAAACCCGCCTGCACGAGTTCGACCGTCACATGGCTCCCGATGAATCCGGCACCGCCGGAAACCAGCACTTGCTTTGCCATATCTTATTTGAATAAACTCTTGACCAGGGCGGGCACATCCGCCACCTTGACAACCTTGATCCCTGCCGGAGTCTTCTGCTCCAGGGACGAGAAAGCGGAAACGAAAATGCGGCTGAATCCCATCCGGGCCGCCTCCGAGATGCGGCGGTCGGTCTGGCCGACCGGCCGGATCTCGCCGCTCAGTCCTACCTCGCCCGCGAAGCACACGTCGCTCGGGATGGCGAAGTCGAAATTGGACGACAGGACCGCGCAGATCACGGCCAGGTCGCACGCCGGATCCGTCACGCGCAGGCCGCCCGCCATGTTGAGGAAGACGTCCTTGGCGCTCAGGTGGAACCCGGCCCGCTTCTCCAGCACGGCCAGGAGCATGTTGAGCCGCCGCACGTCGTAGCCCGTCGCGCTGCGCTGGGCCGTCCCGTAGACGGCGCTGCTGACCAGGGCCTGGACCTCGAAGAGGAAGGGACGCGTCCCGTCCAGCATCGCCGCGACCGCCGTGCCGCTGAGCCCCTGCTCGTGCATCGGGATCAGCAGTTCGGAAGGATTGAGGACCGGCCGCAGGCCCGCGCCCGTCATCTCGAAGACCGCAAGCTCCGCCGTGGAGCCGAAACGGTTCTTGATGCTTCGCAGGACGCGGTAGGAGCCTCTGTTCTCGCCTTCGAACTGCAGCACGACGTCGACGATGTGCTCCAGGATCTTCGGGCCGGCGATGTAACCATCCTTGGTGATGTGGCCGATCAGGATCATGGCGACCCCGCTCTCCTTGGCGAAGCGCAGAAGCGTGGCGGCCACCTCCTTGATCTGGGTGACGGAACCGGGCGTGGAGTCCGCCGCGCCGGTGTACATGGTCTGCACGGAGTCCACGATCATCAACTGGGGCTTCACGGCCTCAGCCTCTTCCAGGATATTCTCGATGCAGGTCTCGCTGTAAATCAGGCAG
>JAFSMS010000107.1 GCA_017447815.1 Bacteroidales bacterium
GATGGCGCCCGTACCCATCTGGTGATAGTAGGGAGAAAGGGTCAACGGACCGTGACTGTAAGCGTAACTCTTGGAAGAAGTGGAACTGATGCGCTGGTCAATATCGTTCACACTGGCAAGGATCATCCGCTTGAACTCTTCCCGGTCAAACGATTTACCCAACTTTTTGGCATAGGAAAGCCCCAGGGCCACAACACCGCTCACATGCGGGCAGGCCATGGACGTTCCCTGCATGTAGCCATAATCCAAGCCGGTTTTGTTAAATGCTCCGTCCATGCCCAACTGGGGAATTTCAGAAGTCAGCGTAGAGAGAATCATGGACTCCCAGCGATTGGTCAGGTGATACGCCTCTCCTCCGGGCGCGGCAATGTTGCAGCCGGGACCGTAATTGGTATAATACGTGGGCAGACCGTCCGGGCCAAAGGCCGATACGCTGATAATGTCACAGAAGCCGCCCGGATAGTGGGCGTAATTGTGATTGTCATTGCCCGCGGCGAAAATGGCGATATTGCCGTTGAGCACCGGATTGTTCTTGCAGGCCTCAAAATAATGGACGGCATCAATTTCGACGCTCCCTACCCTCCGGATATAGTCATCATCCGAAGTAAAGGATGTCTTATAACCAAAAGAACAGGAAATGATGGAAGCGCCCATGTCGGCCGCATACTTGATGGCCCGGGCCGTACCCGCGCCATTTGCGCCGTCCTCTCCGGAGAAAATCTGGCAACTCATGATGCGGCAGCCGTCACCCTTGCCGGAGCCGCCGGCAACGCCCGCAACACCCTTGCCGTTGTTGTTGACGGCCGCGATGGTGCCGGCGCAGTGGGTTCCATGCCCGGAATTGCCTTCCGCCGTCCATTCAATGGGTCCGTTGGTCACAAAGTTGAACCCGTAAACATCATCGACATAACCGTTTCCGTCATCATCGATGTTGTTGTTCGGAATTTCCTTGGCATTCACCCACATGTTGTCCTTGAGGTCCGGATGCGACCACTTCACACCCTCGTCCACCACGGCAACGATGATGTCCGGGTCGCCGCAGGTGAGGTTGGCCCACACATCGGTGACATTGATGTCGGCACCGGCCACGCTGCTCTTGGAGAAGGCAGGGTTGCCATAGTTCTTGTAGTGCCACTGATTGCCCAGGTAGGGGTCGTTGAACGAGGTGGATTCGGCCTTTACCACCGGCTGGGCCGAATAAGCCGTCCCCTCACTGCACTTGGTAGCAAACGCATCATACTCAACCAATTGGACATTGCCGATTTTGGCAATCTCCTGCGCCTTGGCGTGGACATTCGCACCCTCCTCCAGGACAGCCTCGTACCAGCGGTCCAGGCCGAACTGCTTTTCCAGGGCTTCCTTGCCGGGAGTGGAAGGGAAAACCCGCTGGAGACGGACTCCGCCGGCGTTCTCCACGGCCTTCTGCTCCACATCGGTAAGGGCCGATTCAAACTTGACCAGGACGGCGTCCGTGGCAATGTCCTCGCTGATGCGGATGATGGGGGCAGCCTCCTGGACATCGGCTAGTTTTTCCTGCTGGCAGGACGCCAGGGCCGCCACCGTAGCGCCCAAAACGAGGATAAAATACTTTC
The DNA here is from genome assembly GCA_017447815.1 of Bacteroidales bacterium. GTDB lineage: Bacteria > Bacteroidota > Bacteroidia > Bacteroidales > UBA932 > Cryptobacteroides. The sequence goes on from JAFSMS010000107.1 coordinate 1,593, forward strand.
TTTTCATTCAAGTTGTTTTTACGACAAGAGGCCCGGTGGCAATACACCGGGTCTCATCGTCTGATAATCAATTCGTTTAGCGAAGAACAGGGGCCGACTGGATTTTTTCAACCATTTTGGCCCGGCTGCGCTCCTTCTCCTTACGGGCAACGGGGATTTCCACGCTCACCTTCACGGGCTGGGCATCGCGCTCGATGACGGGACGCAGGCCTGCGAACTCACGAAGGACCCTCTGAGGCTTGGTGCTTGCGCCGGTCTTGATGGCGGGAGCGCCGGAAACGGCCTCAGGAAGAACGAGTTTGAAGGCACCATGCTGGTTGGCGTAATAATAACCTTCGCCATTCAGGGTGCAAAGCAGACCCTTAACGGTCGGGAAGGTAATCACGCCATTCTCGAGCGTACCCACGGAGAACGGCTCGCCCTTGTACAGGGAGGTAACACCATCAAGGAAACCGTCCGAGCTGTTGAGGCACACACCGTAGTCCTGAAGGGCGATGGTGACGGAGGCCGGGTTGGTCGCATCGATGATGATGAAGGAATTTCTCCAGTTACCGTCTTCGTATGCAGCCATTTCCTCTTCCGTAACTTCAAAGATGGTAGCGACCAGAGGGAGTTGGAAGCCGTCGATGGCATACAAGCCCGGGGTGTTCTCCTCTTCGTAAACATTACAAGAAACCGTGATGGGATCAATTCCATAGAGACCGCAGGCTACATCGTCGGTATATTCACCCTTGCCCAGGTTCTTCCACTTGTAAGGAAGGTTGCTGGTGGTATAGGAGGCTACCGCAAAGTTGTCCATGTTGCCGTTGGTAGCCCAGACAATCACATAGTACTGCGTCTTGGCATTGAGACCGGTGGCTACCGTATAATAACCGCCGTCGGCATTGATCTCAGCAAGAACATCCTCGGTCACGGCCAGGGAAGCATTGCTCTTTACGGCATTCAGGGTAGCGTTGACATCCTTGATGGCGCTGGCGGCAATAATGCCGACATGCACCTCGGTCAGACCGGTACCGCTGATGCCATAGGCGAAGGAATCATAAGGATAGAGCTGCTTGTAGCGCTCCGGCGTATCTTCGGTGAAAACGCTTACATTCACCTCATTCTCCTCAACATCACCGGCAGCGACGTGATTCACAACAACCCCGCTCTGCGTCTGGGCCTTTCCGTCTTTACTGCAAGCGATGGCCAGAACCGTATAAATGCCGGAGGTTTCAGGTTCGATACCGAAAGCGCCATAATTCTTGGCCGTTTCTTCATCAAATTCGAAACTGTCATACGTCTCGGTCGGATCTTCTCCGGAGAGCATGGCTTCGAAGCGGGACGAAGTCTGGGCCGAGTTGAGTTCGCCCGGATAAACGGCATACTTGACAGAAGCGACATCGGCGCCGGCTTCGATATAAACGGGGGTAACGCCGTCAGAAGAATAATCCGTCTCCAGTTTCAGGCTATAGTCCACACGGAGATAACCTTCAGCAATGGCTACCGGAGAATTCTGGTTGAAACCATACCAGTAACCGCCGGAAGTAGGCATGTAGTAAGCCAGATTGAATACAAATCCGCCGTGTCCGTCATAATAGCACGGAGGATAGCTGGCTCCGTTGTTGGTGTAGAACTTGATTATATCACCGTTATAAGGATTGCTGGCATTGTTCTGATAGTAGTTGTAATAGTCGGCAAACCAGACTTCGGAACTTCTGGTACTATTGTACCATCCGTGATACTGGGGAGTAACTTCAATGAAATCATAACTGCCCTCACCGACGGTCATCTTTTGGTTCAGGTACCACTTGAAACTCAATTGGACATCTGTTCCCCAAGGGCCGACACCATCGCTCCCGTCAGCCGGGCTGACCAACTTTCCACCGGTGGTGGTGCAATAACGGATTCCGTCCACTTCATAGTACTGAAGATAAACATCGTCGTGCACCTCTCCCCAGAAAACGTCATCCGAGAAGGTGAGCATGGCCTTCTTGGAACCATCCTCGGTCATGAAGTCCTTCATTTCCACGCACAGTACGGAGAAATCAAGGGCGATAGCACCGGAATTGTATTTGGAAATATAGGCGTTGTCGTCAGTCAACTGGACGGAGAAAGACAGGTCTTTTCCATCCGGAGCACCGGGGAATGTGACATCCAGTTCAGTCTCGGACTGACCGTCGGCAAAGGCGATGGTGCCGAAGTTGAACACACCTTCATCGGAAACGGTGGTGGTGAAAGGAACCGTAATGGCTCCATTGGTATTGGTACGGGAAACTGTGATGCTGACGGCTTTCTCCATCGTAGGGTCATAGGTGTGGCTGCCCATGGCATCCTGCGAGGGGAAGAATACGCCGTAGCAATCGCTGGGATCGGCCGCGCCGGGCTCATAGGGAGTTTCCTTCTGAGCGCAGGAGAGCACGGTCAGAGCGCCAATTGCGCTTGCAAGAATGATATTGATATACTTTTTCATACGTGCTGCAGATTAATTAGTCAGTAACACCGTCACGAAGGGTGGGATTCTGATCCATCTTGGGCAGTTCACCATCCGAGTTGTCAACAATGCCGAAATTGGTGTTGAGCTCGCTGTTGGAGAAGCGGAGCAGCAGCCAGCCGTCGTTGGCAGCCATGTTGAAACGGAAAGCGGGAGAGACGTTGGTGCTCTCGGCAGTGCCCAGGAAACGCACCAGGGGTTTGTTCAGACGCTTGGTGTCGTGGATGCCGAAACCTTCGCCCCAGAGTTCCACGCGACGCTGGAACCAGATTTCATCGGAGAGGGAACGGCCGCTGGCAGAAGCGCTGTAGGAAGGATCACGGTAAGTCTTCACGAAGTCTTCCAGGATCTGACGGCCCTTGGCCTCGTTGCCGCTCTTGGCATACCCTTCGGCCTGGATGAGAATCATCTCTTCCACGCGCATCAGCGGCATGTCCTCGGCGTTGTCGGTGGTACCCAGCGGGGTGCAGCCGAACTTCACGTTGGTATAGGGAACGAAAGCGAGTTTGTCGTCATACTCGAAGTCGGCGATGGCCTGACCGGAGGCGGAACCCGCCTCGCCGGCATTCCAGGTGAGGCCGTCCAGCAGCGGGGAATACAGGTTTTCGTCCACCCACCAGCCTTTACGAACGTCCGTAGCCGGAATCTTGTCGAAGAGGATCTTGTTGATGCAGGTGTAGGTGGCGGTACCGGCGGCATAGGCCCCACCGGAGAAGGAACGCAGCCAGGAGGAGGTGGTGGCATACTTGAAGATCTTGGCCTCGTCGGCCGTCATGTCGTAACCCCAGAGCCAGTTGTGCTCGTTGATGTCCTGGAAGGAGGGCTTGCTCACCTCGGCGATGGAGGCGGGCTCATAACCGGCGGCAGCCTTCTCAGCGTCGGCTGCGGCTGCGGCGTAGTTGCCCATGTTCAGGTTGGCGCGGGCACGCATGCCGTAAGCCACCTGCTGGTCGATGAACTTCTTGGCGGAGCGGGTGTAACCCTCAAGGGTCTCCACGGCATAGTTCAAGTCGCCCATGATGATGTCATAAATCTCGGCCACGGTAGCGCGGGGATTGTTGGTGGGGTCTTCCACTTCCGGGGAACAGATGGGAACGCAAGGGGCATCCTTGTGGTCTGTATAGTTGAAAGCGAAGTCGCCCGCCAGCAGCATATAGGAATAGGCGCGGAGCACTCTGGCCTGTGCCATCATGGCAAGGCTCTCGGGGTTCTGCTCATCCTCGCCGAAACCGGCCAGGAAATCGTTCACGGCCGCGATAATGGCATAAGGAGCCTTGTAGCGGATAACCGGGTTACGGTAGTTGGCGCTGCGGGAAGAATACTCGCCGCACACGGAGAACCAGTTGTAGTTGTTGTCGGAGGCCGTTGCATCGGCGCTTTCCAGGTCGTTGCAGAAGAGCATCATCAGCACACCGAAATCGTCCGGAGTCCCATAATCGAAGTAGTTGGGCTGGCCGAGAATGGTAAACAGACCGGAGAAGGAAGCTACGGCACGGCTGGGCACGGCAGCGTTGGTTTCCTGAACCTGCTTCTTGAGCATGGTGCCGCTTTCGGGAACAATCGTATTCAAGTCGGTGCAAGCCGCCAGCACGAGTCCCGCAAACAAAACCGGAATATATCTGTTGAGTTTCATATTCGTAAACTGTTAAGATTAGAAGGTAAGGGTAACACCACCGGTAATGGTACGCATGGCGGAATAGTAACCGCTGTTAAGACCGGTGCCGCTGGTCATGGAACCGAGGCCCATGGAGAAACGCGGGTCGATACCCTTGCGGGCAGTGAGAACAGCCAGGTTGTCACCGGCTACATAGAGACGAAGGCCTTCGATGCCAATCTTGCGGGTCCACTTCTGCGGGAAGGTGTAACCGAGGGTCACATTGTTCACGCTCAGGTAACTGGCGCTCACAAGGAAGCGGTCCAGGGCGCTCTGGGCAACCTGAATGTCGCCGTCGTTACGGGGAACGTCGGTGATGTCGCCGGGCTTCTGCCAGGCTTTCAGGATATCCTTGTGCCAGGCGTTACCGGCATTGTCCTGGGTCCACATCAGGCTCTGGTAAGTACCGTCATAGTACTTGCCGCCCAACTGGAAGGAGCACTGCACGCTGAAATCGATGCCGTAGGCATTGAGGGAGGTGCCGAAGCCGCCGTAAACAGCCGGCAGGATGGAGCCGAGGTCGTACTGGCTGGCCTGGGCGAAGTTGGTCGTGGTCTTGGTGTAGGTAGCCTCCTCGTCAATCTGTTTCTGGGTGGGACGGGCCACAAAACTGTCGTCCTCTTTCAGGAATTCACCATAGTACTGGGCCTGACCGGTCTGGGGATCCACGCCGGCGAACTTGTACATGTAGGCCTCGTAGATGGAGCCGCCCACTTTGCGGATGAAGTTGGAGCCGCGGATACCGTTGTCGGATACGCTGGGATCCAGTTCCAGAATCTTGTTGGTGTAGTGACTCAGGTTCAGGTTCCATCCCCAGTTCACGTTCTTGGTGCGGATGATGGAGCCGTCCAGGGACAGTTCAACACCCGTATTGCGCATGGAACCCACGTTCACCGGAATCTCACCGGTAGGGTTGCCGGAACTCAGCGGAACATTCTTGTAGTACAGAAGGTCCGTGGTCTTGCGGGAGAAGAACTCCACCGTACCGTTGAGGTAATTGTTGAAGAGTTCGAAATCGACACCCACGTTCAGGGAGTGGGACGTTTCCCAGGTGAGTTCTTCGTTACCTACATAGGTCAGGGAAATGGAATAACCGGTTTCCTCGTTCCAGGAGTGGGAGTACTGGTCGGCATACGGATAGTAACCGCCGATGTTGTCGTTACCCTGGACACCGTAACTCACTTTCAGTTTGAGCATGTCCACCCACGGAACGTTGAACCAGCTTTCCTTGCTCATGAGGTAGGCCACACCGGCGCTGCCGAAGTTGCCCCAGCGATGACCTTCCGCGAAGCGGGAGGAGGAGTCGCGGCGGTACGATCCGGACAGGAAGTAAATGCCGTTGTAGTCGTACTGGATACGGCCCAGGAAGCCCTGGGTGACATAACGGTCGGTCCGAGAAGAGTTACTTACCATGGAACCGGTGCCGTCGGCGTTGCTCAGTTCACCCACAAACGGGTTGTAGAGGTGATAGTTGCTGCCGCTCAAGCGCTGTTCCATGAGGCTGTATTTTTCAAAACCTGCCAGGAAGTCGAAGTGGTGGGCATCGACGATGTCAAACTTGTATTCGGCCAGGTACTGCTGGTTCACGGTGAACATGCGGTAATGTGACACGCCGACATAGCCATCAGTGCCGGAAGAGCCGGCGAACTGGCTGCCCAGGGAACTGGAACGGGTGTTGTCGGAGGTGAAACCCACGTTGGCATTCAGGGAGAAGCCCTTGAACGGAGTGAGCAACACACCGAACTTGCCGGTGAGAACATCAGCGTAGGACTGGTTTTTGTCGTATTCGTTGTCACGGACGGCGTTGCCCACGATGGAAGGACGCTTCTGGTTGGTATTGTTGGAGTCGTAAAGCGTACGGCCGTTCTCGGTCACGATGTAAGGCTTGCCGTTTTCGTCCATCTTGCGCACATACAGCGGGTAGATGGGGCCTATGTTGTTGGTAATATAGAACAGGTTGCCGGAAGATCCATAGGTGCTTTCGGTAAAACCGATGTTCTGGCTGTCGGAGTGGGAGAAGTTGAGGGAGGTGCTGAAGCGCATCCAGCTCTTGGCCTGGTATTCGGCGTTCACACGGCCGGTGTAACGCTTGTAGTCAGAGTTGTTTACGATACCGCTGTTCTGCAGGAAACCTACGCTGGCGTAGTAGTTGAAGCGGTTGGAGCCGCCGGAAGCGGAAACGTTGTATTCCTGACGGAAGGCATTGTGGAAAGCTTCCTTGTACCAGTCGTCCGGCGTGTAATAGTAAGTGCCGTCATAGTAGCCGAGTTTGGCGTTGGGGTTCAGCTTGAAGTTGGTACCCACCAGGTTCTGGCCTTCCGGAAGGGTGTACACCAGGTAACCCAGACCGCCGTTGGCCTCGTCCAGGAGGTACTTGTTGGCATAGGCATAACTCTCTGCCACGGTGTGACCGGAATAATAGTACTTGTTGTAGAGGCGCTGATAGAAGGTCTCGTAGTACTGGCCGGGATCTTTGATTACGTCGTACTGCGGGATGAGGCGGGAGTTCACGCCCCAACGGCCGTCAAACTTGACCGTGGCGTCGCCACTCTTACCCTTCTTGGTGGTGATGATCACCACGCCGTTGGCACCGCGGTGTCCATAGATGGCGCTGGCGGCGGCATCCTTCAGAACGGACATGGATTCGACATCCTGCGGGTTGATGTCGGAGATGGCGCCGTCGTACGGAACACCGTCCACAATGTACAGCGGAGTGTTGGAGGCGCTGATGGAACCGATACCGCGGATGCGGATGGTGGGAGTGCCACCGGTCGGGTCACCACTGGCGGACGTTACCTGCACACCGGGGGTGGTACCGGCCAGGGCGCTGGTGACGCTGGTGGCGATCTTCTTCTCGATGGATTCGGCATCCACCACGGCGGCCGATCCGGTGAAGGAACTCTTGGTGGCCGTACCGTAGGCCACTACAATGGTCTCGTCCAGGACGGTGGTGTCCAGCGGAAGGACTATCTCCAGCGTGGTCTTTCCCTCGACGGGAACCACCACTGTGCTATAGCCCAGGCAGCTGACATCCAGACTTCCGTTCTTGGGAACAGAGAGCGTGAAAGCACCTGAGAAATCGGTCAGGGCATAAACGGTATTGGAACCCACCAGGATCACATTGGCGCCCACAATGGGTTCACCGGCTTCGTCTTTCACCGTACCTTTCACAGTGATGTTCTGTGCAAGGGCGGCTACAGAGAAAGCCAGCATTACCGCAGCTGTGAAAAAAAGTTTCATTTTTTTCATAAGCGATACATTAATTAAACATAAATATTGATACAAAACTTTTGATTTTCGTATCGAACACACTACCTTAATCCTGTAAAATTACAAGGTTAATCGGTTGCAAATATTGTAAAACAAATTGAAAATTGCAAGTATGTAAAAAGTGTCTGCAATAACCTAAAATAAAGTGTTTTCAACGATTTTTAAAAAATTTTATTCCAATCAAAGGGAAAGATAATTAAAAATTGTGAGAAAAGAAAGCACTTTCCTCACAATTTATAATTTAAATTTTTTTGAAAAATTATCTGATTTCGAAATCAAATACTTCTTTTATCGGCTTTCCGGATGTGGTAAGTCCCTCTGCCACCATCCGATAAGTGCCCGCCCGGGAAGGGGCCGTCAGGGAAAGGACCCGGCTTTCGCCCGCCTCCAGGCGCATCAGGGGATTCCAATACAGCAGCGGCCGATAGTCTTTCCCGCCCACCGGCTTTCCCAGATAGGCCACCGGATAGCAGACGCCCTTGAAATCCACCACACGCACATTGGAAGGGAACTGCAGGGCTTTCACATAGTTCCTCTTGGTGGTAAAGTTTACGCAGCCATGATAGGAAAGACCGCCCATGGCAATGTCTTCGTTATACAGTTCCACGTTTTCCAGCAGCATGGCGTCCATGTTCTCCAGCAGTGTAAGGTCCGATATCACCACGCCGTCCAGCATCACCAGGATGTTCTCCTTCACCACCCGCCGCGTTCCCACGGCGTCGGGGACAATCATCACGAGCCGATGCTTCCCATACGAACTGCGGATCCGCAGTTCCCGGACAATCTCCACAATCACCTCCCCGAAGGAAGGGAAGCGCGTATAGTCGTCCAGATGATAGACCTTCTTGTTCACATTCTCCAGCAGGATGTCCTGCCGGCGGGTCATGAACTGCACCAGCGTATCTACCTGCAGGCTGGTTTCCAGGGCCGCCTTCCGCTGCACAAGGTCGGCAAACAAGTCCTGGGACAGTTCCAGCGGCTCCGGTTCTCCCACGGAAGGATAGCGGAAAGGATCGACCAGGGAGATATAGCCGGCATTGCCGCTCACTTCGCAAACCAGTTCCCGGTCTCCATATATATTATTGGTAAAGAACAGGATACGTCCGTTGTCTCCCACCTTTCCCATATACACGTCGGAAGGGGAACCGGCCGATGAGAGCGTAGCCACCGCCATCCCGGAAAGGTTTTCCAGTTGCAGGGCGCTCAGTCCCTCCACGGCGGCATACACCACCTCCCCTTCATACTCTCCTATCTTGGAAGAGCGCTCAGTCCCTCCGGCGGAGGGAATCTCCTGCAGGAAAGTCTCCATGCTGCCGCCCGCCGGTTCCTTGATTCCGTCCACTTCATAGACGGAAAAGGACAGCGTGGCCGCATCGGCATTGTTCTTCAGTGCGACGGAAAAACTCTTTCCCGTGCGCGGAATTTCCCGGGTAGAAAGGGACAAAACACCGTTTGAGGGCGCCGGAGCGGCCGTTTCGGCCTTATAGTCGCTCACAATCTTCACCCCGCCCTTCACCCGGGCGGTGGAGGTGGTATTGAAAACCGAAACTGTTTTGCTGCCGGGCGCAAAGGCATCCGGATACCGGGCGGTATAGGCCAGCAGCCTGTAATTTCCCGTAGGGGTTCCCGCCGGGATGCGGAACTTGCCGCCGCCCCGGCCTTCCATGAGCGAAATCTTGGCCGTCGCCACCGTCCCTTCGGCCGATACCAACTCCACGTAAGAAACGGCGCTGTAGCCGGACAGTTTATGGGTGGCAGCGTCCAGACAGAAAAGGGAACACCAGATTTCGTCACCGGCAATGTAAACGCTGCGGTCGGTGGAAACATACATTCTTTCCACACCCTGGGCCGCGGCCATTATCGGCAAGAGGCCCAATATGAGAATCAGCAATTTTTTCATCAGTCAAACGAAGGTTTTTCCAAAGTTCCGCCGGCCAGCACGCAGTCGTAACAACGACCCGATCCCCATCCTACAACCGTTCCAGCGGCAGTTGTAATCTGTTCTACAGGATTATATCCATTCTCATAGTATTTCAGGTAGTCTTCGGGATTGATGTCTATCAAGTTCTTGGGAGCCACCCAGCGGTCGTAGCGGTTATTCAGTGTCGCATCCTTCGTGACCACCCGGGAAACATTAACATAGCCATAGACCCTTTCCGTCTTATCACTTTCGCAGTACACGTTGCCGCTCACTTCGCCGGGCTCCGGAGAAAACAGATTCCCGCCGATAGATTCATTGTCTTCCAGCATTTTGCGATAGCGATACTGCTCCGGTGTCAGATTCCATACCTTTACCCGGATATTGTATTCCTGGTGGTTGCGGTCCGACGTCCTCAGAAAACTGAAAATGGCGTAATTATCCACCACACCGTCCAGGGCGGAATAGTTTATATTGTATGAATAACCCGTTCTATTTTTTCTCCAGCACCAGTGATGCTCTTTATCGGGAGCCATGAGCATATACACCGAATTGGATTCCGGAATATACCCGTACAAGCGGATATAATCCGTATGGAACCGCCAAATCTCTTCAAAGGTGAGCGAGGCGTAACCGCTGCCCTGTCCGTGGTCTTCCATGGAAAGCATCACAAAGACCTGCGTGTCGTCAGCCGTAAATTTCACATCCGTAATTTCCGGCGGAGCCGTAGGCTCTATCCATTCCGAATGGTAGGTTTTTCCGTCCACAATGACCGTGAGCCGGTACTGGGCATTGTCCTTTGCGGGAAAAGGGGCTATCCGGTAACGGTCATAGTAACCGTATGCGGGATACTTTCCGCCTTCGCTGTCTTCCAGGTAAACCTCCCCCTTCGGACGCCCGTACACCAGACTGTGGTCGATATCCAGCGGCTGCAAATAAGAAAGGGTGATGGTGGATGTGTTTCCCAAAAGGATATTGGCATCGATCACCAGCGACCTTTCCGCTTCGTTCTCTTTAATTTCCGGATTATAGGGATACACGCAGGAACTAAGCGTGAGCGCTGCAAACAGGTAAAAAATCTTCTTCATACGCTTAGAACAGGAAATTAATGTTGACATAAGGGATCTGCGTGCCGAACACGGAAAGCATGTAGCCTTGGACATAGCCCGACTGATTGGCTTTGAAAAACACCGAATAGGGGTTCTTCCGGCCCGTGACGTTATATACGCCGATCGTGAAAGTAGTGTGTACCCAGGCCTTCTTGTAATGACCGGGGTCGATGTTGAAAGCCAGATCCAGCCGGAAGTAATCCGGAATCCGGTAGAAATTGCGCTCGGAATAGGCAAAACGGTAAGTGCCTCCCATATAATACTTCCCTACCGGAATTGTCACCGGGCGTCCGGTGGAATAGTCCAGGTTGGCCGATATGCTGTAGCGGTGCGTGATGGCCCAGTTGGCCACCAGTTTGACTTCGTGCGGCTTGTCATAGGGGGCGTTGTACCAATTTCCGTTGGAAAGGGTTGCCGCTCCCCGGTCGGCCATTTCCCTGTACCGGGCGCGGGAATAGGAATAACTCACCCAGCCGGTGAGTTTGCCGGTGGTCTTTTTGATCATGGCTTCCACGCCATAGGCGCGGCCGTACACGGGCAGAAGGTCATCGGCAAGGTTTGCATTCATGGAAAGCGTGGCGCCCGGCTTGTAGTCCAGGACATTTCTCATCTGCTTGAAGTATCCTTCCAGGGAAAAGTCGATTCCCGTGTCCAGATGCGTCCAATAGGCACCGGCCGCAGCCTGCCAGCCCGTGGTGGGGGCAATCTTGCTGTCGCTGAGTTTCCAGGTGTCCATGGGAGAAACCGAGGATGTGTTGGAAATCAGGTGGATATACTGCGTCATGGTGTTGAACCCGGCCTTGAACGAAAGATTGTCCAGGGGCGTGTAACGCGCACTCAGCCGCACTTCCGGCCCTACATAGAACTTGGAAGGATTGGCAAAGAGGAAGGAGGAAAGCCGAAGGCCCCCTTCCAGGGAAAGTTTGTCCATCACCTGCCAGGTGTCGGAAACATAAATGGCAGGTTCCGCGGCATATTCCCGTTTCAGGCTGCGTGACACAATATGGGATTCCTCTCCGAAAGGATTCATGATGCCCGGATCCAGCGCATATCCCACCACATCCAGGCCATAGCCCAGAACGTGCTTACCCAGCGGATGGGAGAAATTGCTCCGCACAAACGCCTGACGGATATAGGTGTCCAGGTCGAATGCGCCTTCTTCCCAACTGTGGATGCCCGTCCGGTTGGAATAGTGGTCGTAACCGGCACTGATGGAATAACTCTTTCCTCCGATTTCCCGGTGACGGAACTGGGCCGACCCGTTGATATTGGTGTAACGGAAGGTGGTATCTCCGCTGAATGCGAAACGGTCGGTGGCAAAATAACCGTTCACCGTAAGGCTGTTCTCGGAATCGAAATGATGGGTAATGCCTGCGTTCGCATCGGCAAAACCTGCGCTTCCGCCATTGTAATGGCTGTTGGCGGGAAGCAGTTTCAGAATCCAGTCCGAATAGGTGATGCGACCGCCAGCGATGAAGGTGGTCTTCTTGCTCCGGCTCAGGGGTCCTTCCAGATGCAGGCGGCTGGTCAGAAGACCCACCCCCAGGGAACCCTGTATCCTTTCGTCGCTGCCCTCCTTGCTCCTCACGGTAAGCACGGAAGAAATGCGCCCGCCATACTGCGCCGGAATCGAACTCTTGTACAGTTGCACATCCTCCACGATATCGGGATTGAAGGCCGAGAAAATGCCGAACAGGTGCGTAGGATTGTAAATGGTGTTCCCGTTGAACAGAATCAGGTTCTGGTCCTGGGCGCCGCCGCGCACATTGAAGCCGCCCGAAGCCTCGCCCACCGTTTTCACGCCCGGCAGCGTAAGCACCGCCTTCAGGATGTCTCCCTCGCCAAAGGCCGAAGGAATCTTGCTCATCGTGCGGATATTCACCGTCTCCACGCCCATGGTGGTGGTCCGGTGATTGGCCATGCTCTGGGCCGATACCACCGAAGCCTTCAGCAGTTCCACCTTTTCCGGAAGTTCCACGTTCAGGGAACCGTCTCCCTTGAGATTTACCCGGATATCGATTTCCTCCTTGCCTTCATAACTGAAATGCATTACATTCTCACCGGAAGGCAAAGAAATGGAATACAGGCCCTTTGCATTGGAACGGGCATAGGTGGATGTATTGTCGTCAAAAATAACCACGCCGGGCAGGGGTTCTCCGGTTTCCAGGTCTGTCACCTTTCCGCTCACCTTCACCGGACCGTTTCCGTTTCCCGTACCCACGATATATATCTTGTTACGGTAACTGACGTTGATCTGTGTTGTCGGCCCGCTGGTTTCCTCCTTTTGGATATTTTCTGAGAAATAGCCGTCCGGAAGGCCCAAGCCATTCAGTTTAATATCCTCCATGGCCACGGCAACCGGAGCGTCCGTTCCCTTCCAACGGGGCTCCTTGAAGAAACTCTCGCCGACGGCAGGGGTTTTCATGGCCTTCTTGAAGGCCCTTCTTTTCATTTTCACCACCTTTCCGTCCTCGATGGTATAATAGTTTTCCTGCTTGGCAAAGTAATTGACCAGGGCATCGTTGTAATCGGGATCGATATATCCGATTTCCCGTCCGTTATGATTGCCGGGGCGGCTGGTGAAAATCTTCTTAATCTGCACGAATACAGGTTCGTCTCCGTCTTTGACAAGTTCGAAATAGCCGTCCGGAGCCTCCGGATGCCCCAGATAATTCAGGTTCACGAAAAAGGACTTGCCGATTGTAAAATAACACACCCAGTCCTTGATGAGCACCACGGGAGCCGTACTGTTATCGACCCGGACCTGAAGGTCCTGCCGCGAAGCGTCCACATTGATCAGAACATCTTCATACAACTTGCCGTTGTAATAGACGGAACCGCTGCGGAACAGTTTGCTTTCCCAGAAATAAGTACCGTTGATCTGATACGGATACTGCGTGGGCAATGTACCCCTGTACAAGGTGGACAAAGCCCCGACTTCTTTCAAATAGGGCTTTTTTTCATTCTGTCCGGTAAGAGGGATGCAGATGCAAGAAAACACCCATATTGATACCAACCATTTTTTCATGAAAACAAATTTATGAAAAATATGTTTATATAATACCGTGTATTACAAAATCTTGCATAAAAAAAGAGGAAAGATGAAAAAATCACCTTTCCCCTTTTCGGTATGGATACCCTTTATTCGCTGAAACGGGCTTTCAGATATTCGCGGTTCAGACGGGCGATGTGGTCGATGGTCACATGCTTCGGGCACTCCATCTCGCAGGCGCGGGTGTTGGTGCAGTTACCGAAGCCCAGTTCGTCCATCTTGGCCACCATGGCGCGGGCGCGGCGGGCGGCCTCCGGGCGTCCCTGCGGCAGCAGGGCCAGGGAACTCACGCGGGCGGCCACGAACAGCATGGCGCTGCCGTTCTTGCACGTAGCCACGCAGGCACCGCAACCTACGCAGGCGGCGGCATCCATGGAAAGTTCGGCATCGTCGTGCGGAATCAGGATATTGTTGCCATCCTGGGCGCTGCCGGTACGGACGGTAATGAAACCGCCGGCCTGCATAATCTTATCGAAGGCGGTACGGTCCACCACCAGGTCCTTGATCACCGGGAAAGCGCCGCTGCGCCAAGGTTCCACCGTAATGGTGGCGCCGGGTTTGAAATGACGCATGAACAGTTGGCAGGTGGTCACCTGGTCGTCCGGACCGTGGGCGCGGCCGTCCACATACAGGGAGCAGGCTCCGCAGATGCCTTCGCGGCAGTCGTGGTCGAAAGCGATGGGCTCAATTCCCTTGCGGATGAGCTGGTCGTTCAGGATATCAAGCATTTCGAGGAACGATGCATCTTCCTCCACATCCGTAACGTGGTAGGTCTCGAAATGGCCTTTTGCTTTGGCGTTCTTCTGACGCCATACTTTCACATTATATTCCATAATCGGGATTAGTCTTTGTAGTTACGGGTTGCAATCTTGATGTTTTCGTACTTGAGTTCTTCCTTGTGCAGCTCAGGTTCCTTGCCCTCGCCCTTGTATTCCCAGGCGGCTACATACATGAAGTTCTCGTCGTCACGCTTGGTCTCGCCTTCTTCGGTCTGCATTTCCTCGCGGAAGTGGCCGCCGCAGGATTCCCTGCGGTTGAGGGCGTCATAAGCCATGAGTTCGCCGATGTCGAAGAAGTCCACCAGACGCAGGGCTTTCTCCAGTTCCTGGTTGAATTCCTCATTGGTTCCGGGAACGCGGACATTCTTCCAGAAGTACTCTCTGAGGGCTTTGATTTCCTCGATACCCTTCTTGAGGCCGGCCTCATTGCGTGCCATACCTACATACTCCCACATGATGTGACCCAGTTTCTTGTGGATGGCGTCCACAGGCTCGGTGCCCTTTACGGCAAAGAGTTTGGCAATGCGCTCCTTCACGGCCTTTTCGGCAGCGGCGAATTCGGGGGCATTGGTGTCCGTCTTGGGTTCTGCAAACTTATGGGAAAGATAATCGCCGATCGTGTAAGGCAGTATGAAGTAACCGTCGGCCAGTCCCTGCATCAGGGCCGATGCACCCAGGCGGTTTCCGCCGTGGTCGGAGAAGTTGGCTTCGCCGATGGCATACAGGCCGGGGATGGTGGTCTGGAGGTCATAATCGACCCAAAGGCCGCCCATAGTGTAGTGAATGGCGGGATAAATCATCATCGGCTCCTCCCAGGGAGAAGTGGAAGTAATCTTCTCGTACATGTCGAAAAGGTTGCCGTAACGCTCCTGTACACGCTGGTGACCCAGGCGCTTGATGGCGTCGGCAAAATCCAGATAGACGGCCAGACCGGTTTCATTCACACCATAACCGGCATCGCAACGCTCCTTGGCGGCGCGGGAAGCCACGTCGCGGGGAACCAGGTTGCCGAAGGCGGGATAGCGGCGCTCCAGATAGTAGTCGCGGTCTTCTTCCGGAATCTGGGAAGGTTTGATCTCATGCTTGCGGAGTTTGAGCACATCCTCCATCTTCTTGGGAACCCAGATACGGCCGTCGTTACGCAGGGACTCACTCATCAGGGTGAGTTTGCACTGCTGGTCACCGTGCACCGGGATACAGGTGGGATGGATCTGGGCGAAGCAGGGATTGGCGAAGAAGGCACCCTTGCGGTAGGCCTGCATGGCGGCCGATCCGTTGGAGTTCATGGCATTGGTGGACAGGAAATAGGTATTTCCATAACCGCCGGTGGCCAGAACCACGGCATGGGCGCCGAAACGCTCGATCTCACCGGTCACAAGGTTGCGGGCGATGATACCCTTGGCCTCTCCGTTGATGATGACGAGGTCCAGCATCTCGTGGCGGGGATAACTTTTCACAGTGCCGGCGGCAATTTCCTTGTTCAGGGAAGCATAGGCACCCAGCAGAAGTTGCTGACCGGTTTGTCCGCGGGCATAGAAAGTACGGCTCACCTGCACGCCGCCGAAGGAACGGTTGGCAAGATAACCGCCGTATTCACGGGCGAAAGGAACGCCCTGTGCCACACACTGGTCGATGATGGAAGCGCTCACCTCGGCCAGACGATAGACGTTGGCTTCGCGGGAACGGTAGTCACCACCCTTGATGGTGTCGTAGAACAGACGGTAGATGGAGTCGTTGTCGTTCTGGTAGTTCTTGGCAGCGTTGATACCGCCCTGGGCAGCGATGGAGTGTGCCCGGCGCGGAGAGTCGCTGATGCAGAAAATCTTGACGTTGTATCCCATTTCGCCCAGAGAGGCGGCTGCGGATGCACCACCAAGACCGGTACCTACCACGATCACTTCCAGTTTCCGCTTGTTGTTCGGAGATACAATCCGGATTTCGGCTTTACGCTTGGACCATTTGTCTTTCAGCGGTCCGTCCGGAATCTTGGAAATAAGTTTAGAATCGGCCATATAGATTAGTAATTGTAATTGCTAGTCCACAAAAATAAGCATTTTTCGTGAATAAATTGTGATTTTTTACTACTATACCTTAAAATTACTGCATTTAGAAGAGCGAACCGCTCTCGTCCTGGGTATATTTCCGCTGGTTCAGGTAACTTTCCATGCCCAGATGGGCATAGGCGAGTTCGGTGGCGACGCGGCCCCGCTGGGTGCGGATGATAAAGCCTTCCTTGATCAGGAAAGGCTCATACACCTCCTCCAGCGTACCGGCATCCTCGCTGATGGAGGTGGCCAGGGTTCCCACTCCCACGGGCCCGCCCTTGAAAGTAAGGATCATGGTGCGAAGGATCTTGTTGTCGATGGAATCCAGCCCGCGCTTGTCAATCTTCAGTTTATTCAGGGCGAAACGCGTGATTTCCAAATTGATACGTCCGTCTCCCAGCACCTGGGCAAAGTCCCTCACACGCTTCAGGAGCGCATTGGCGATACGGGCCGTGCCGCGGCTCCGAAGGGCAATCTCCCGCGCGGCTTCCGCATCGATTTCCAGATTCAGGATACCCGCACTCCGGATCACGATCTTCTCCAGGTCCTCCGTATCATAATACTCCAGGGCACAGTTGATGCCGAACCGATCCCGCAGCGGCGCCGTCAGAAGACCGCTCCGGGTAGTGGCCCCCACCAGCGTGAAAGGATTCAGATTGATGCGCACCGACCGGGCGCCCGGACCCTTGTCGATCATGATATCGATCACATAATCCTCCATGGCCGAATACAAATACTCCTCCACTTCGGGAGACAGGCGGTGGATTTCGTCGATGAACAGTACATCCCCCGTTTCCAGGGAAGTCAGGAGGCCGGCCAGGTCTCCGGGCTTGTCCAGCACGGGACCGGAAGTCACTTTCATGTTCACCCCCATCTCATTGGCGATGATATGCGCCAGGGTGGTCTTTCCCAGGCCGGGAGGCCCGTGGAAAAGGACATGGTCCAGGGCCTCGCCCCTGAGTTTCGCAGCCTTTATATAGATATCCAGATTGGAGACGATTTCCTTCTGCCCGGTGAAATCACTGAGTTCCTGCGGGCGGATAATTCCGTCAAATTCACTATCTTTGCGGTCTGCTGGGTTATGGGGGTCGAAATCTGTCATGGATGGCGCTCTGCTTAATTCAGATACAAATATAGTTTTTATTTTTAAGAATTAATGGTTTTTATGAAGCTGTTGAAATGTTGAAAAATATAGATAAGTTTCTAAAAACCAATAAGATACATTAAAAATAAATTGTTGAAAACCCTTTCAAATCCTGTTGATGGCCTGTGAATGGCCGCTCCAAGGTTTTTGTAAACTCCCGGAAGGGCGGTTATCAACAGGGTTATAAACAGGTTATCAACAGGGAAAACGAAGGGAATGTTGATAAGTCAAAAAGCCTCTGCGAAACTGCAAACAGCGCTCTCAAAATCGGGAGAAGTCGTTTGCAGCGGTCTTTTCCTGTCCGCCCGCTGGGCCGTTGTCTCCCAGGCAGCCGCTGAAGGCGTTCATTTCATTGTCCTCCCCACCCGTGAAGCGGCCGAATACTGCTCGGCCGACTTATATAATATGGTGGAAGGGGACTGCGTCTTCTTTTTGCCGGAATCGGGAAAAAGCGTCGAGCGGAGCAATTACAAATCTTCCCTGGGCGTGCAGCGCACAGCCGCCATCGGAAAACTCATGGAGAGATCCTTCGCTTCGCTCAGGATGACACAACATCTTCAAATAGAAAATTGTCATTCTGAGGAGCATAGCGACGAAGAATCTCCTCTGTTCATCATCACTTATCCCGAAGCGCTGGAAGAGAAGATTCCCACCCCCGAAAAACTCACCGGGGCGCTTTTCAGCATCCGGGAGGGAGAGGAAATTCCCTATGAGACCATCCGCACCCGCCTCATGGAAGAAGGCTTCGAAAAGGTCGATTTCGTATCGGCCCCGGGCCAGTTTTCCCTCCGCGGCGCCGTCATCGACATTTTCTCCTTCTCCTCCGACAAACCCTTCCGTATCAGTTTCTTCGGAAACGAAGTGGAGAAAATCCATACCTTCGACTGCAATACACAACTCTCCGTCCAGAAGATGGACCGGGCCGATATCTATCCCGACATCGCCGCCCGCGAGGCCGATGAAGGGGAAAATATCACCCACCTTCTGCCGAAGGACACTGTCGTGTGGCTGGATTCGTCCGATATGTACAAGGACCGGGATTTCTTCGGAAAACTGCTGGAATTCAAGCATGTCTATCTGGACACTCCCCTTCAGAAGGAAAAGGCCGATGCCGTCCGCTTCAATATTTCCCCGCAGCCGGTCTTCAATAAAAACTTCGAACTGCTCATTTCGGATATCCGCTCCTGCCTGGAAAACAGTTATAAGGTGTATATCTTCGGAGAGAAGGAAAGCCAGTTGGAAAGGCTTCGCTCCATCATGCTCCAGGATCCGCACGCCCTGTTGCCGGAGTTTGTGAAGGGAAAGAACATCCATGCCGGTTTCATCGACCATGACGACAAGCTGTGCTGGTACACGGACCATGAGATTTTCGACCGTTTCCACCGCGTACACATCCGACGGACGGTGGAAAAGTCCGAACAACTCACCCTCAACGACCTCAGCGCCTTCAACTTGGGAGACTATATCGTCCATATCGACCATGGCGTGGGCATTTTCGGCGGTCTGGTCAAGATGAAGGACGACCGCGGCCGCGTGCACGAGGTGGTGAAACTCCTGTACAGCGGAGGAGACGTGGTATTCGTTTCCGTCCATTCCCTGCACAAGATTTCCCGTTTCCGTTCCAAGGAGGGGGAGCCGCCGCGCATCAACAAACTGGGCTCCAAAACCTGGGGAAACCTCAAATCGGCCGCCAAATCCCGGGTGAAGGATATAGCCAAGGAACTCATCCAACTGTATGCTAAGCGCCGTGCCTCCACCGGATTTGCCTATTCCCCGGATACGTATCTGCAGGAAGAACTGGAATCGTCCTTCATGTATGAGGATACGCCGGACCAGGAACGGGCCACCAAGGCCGTGAAGGAAGACATGGAGGACAACTGCCCCATGGACCGCCTCATCTGCGGTGACGTGGGCTTCGGCAAAACGGAAATCGCCATCCGGGCGGCCTTCAAGGCGGCGACGGACGGAAAGCAGGTGGCCGTCCTGGTCCCCACCACCATCCTTTCCCTGCAGCATTATGAGAATTTCAAGTCCCGCTTGCAGCAATTTCCCTGCACGGTGGAATATGTGAGCCGCCTCCGGACAGCCAAGCAGATTACGGATATCAAGAAGCGGCTGAAGGAAGGGAAGATCGACATCCTGATCGGCACGCACAAAATCCTGGGCGGCGGTTTTGAATTCAAGGACCTGGGTCTCCTGATTATCGACGAAGAGCAGAAATTCGGGGTAACGGCCAAGGAGAAACTCCGCCAGATGAAACATTCGGTGGACACCCTCACCCTTACGGCCACTCCCATTCCCAGAACCCTCCAGTTTTCGCTGCTGGGGGCGCGGGACCTTTCCATCATCCAGACCCCGCCGCCCAACCGCATCCCCATCCAGACGGAAATCATTCTGTTCAACGAGGCCGAAATCAAGAGCATCATCAATTATGAACTCAACCGGGGCGGGCAGATTTTCTTCCTGCACAACAAAGTGGAGGAACTGCCGGCCATCGAGGATATCCTGCACCGGCTGGTACCGGACATGAAGATTTGCGTGGCGCACGGACAGATGGAAGGCAAAGAATTGGAAGACAGGATGTTGTCTTTCATGAGGGGAGACTATGACCTGCTCCTTTGCACCACCATCATCGAAAACGGCCTGGACATTCCCAATGCCAATACCATCATCGTGAACCAGGCGCAGAATATCGGCCTGAGCGACCTCCACCAACTCCGCGGAAGGGTGGGCCGATCCAACAAAAAGGCTTTCTGCTATCTCATTGTACCGCCGCTGGTGAGCCTTACCGACGAGGCAAGAAGGCGCCTTCGGGCCATCGAAGAATTCTCCGACCTGGGAAGCGGCTTCAACATCGCCATGCAGGATTTGGACATCCGCGGCGCCGGCAACCTTCTCGGGGCCGAGCAGAGCGGCTTCATTTCCGACATGGGATACGAAACCTACCAGAAAATCCTGTCCGAGGCCATGGAGGAACTGGGCGTCGAGACCGGCATCACCAAGCGGGGCGGGTCCGAAAAATTCGTGGAAGACTGCACC
The DNA here is from genome assembly GCA_017447815.1 of Bacteroidales bacterium. GTDB lineage: Bacteria > Bacteroidota > Bacteroidia > Bacteroidales > UBA932 > Cryptobacteroides. Next base: position 22,076 of record JAFSMS010000107.1, read on the forward strand.
ATCGAAACCGACAAGCCCGCCTTCATCCCGGACGATTACATCGACATCCCGGCCGAAAAAATCCGCATCTACAAACTGCTGGACGCCCAGACGGAAGACCGGGAAATCGACCGCATGGCCTCACAGGTGGCCGACCGTTTCGGCCCCATGCCCGAAGAGGTGCAGAATCTGTTTACCGTAGTGAAAATCAGGAATTTGGGAGCCTCTACCGGATTTGAGAAAATCATCATCAAGAACGGGATGCTCATCATGTTCTTCGTGAACAACCCCTTGTCGGCCTACTATCAATCCCGGAAGTTCGAGAAGGTGCTCGCCCAGGTGAATGAGAATCCTTCCCTGTACAAATTCAACCAGGACGGAGGAAAACTCCGCACCGTTTCCCGCGGGGTGGATACCCTTCGGAAGGCCTTGGATATTTTGAAAAAACTGCAATAATTCTTACTTTTGCAAGATATGTCCAATCTTTTGGTAGAAATAGGAAACACGGCACTCAAGGCAGCCTGGTCGGATCGGATGACCCTCGGGAAAACCTTCCGGTACCAGGGAGAGAAATACATGGATTTCATCCTCTCCCTCACCCGCCGGGAAAAACCCGAAGCCATGGTGGTCTCATCGGTTTATCCCATTTCAGAGCAGGATGTCCTCAGCCTCCGGGAAGTGTGCGGCAGCCTTCTCATCCTGGACAGCAACAACAAAGAGTGGCTCATCACCAAGGGCCTTCCTTCCTATCTCTCCTACGACCGTGCCGCCGCCATCCTGGCATGCCGGTACCTTTTCAAGGGACGGGGATGCACCATCGTGGATTTAGGAACCATCCTTTCCATCGATTATATCGGCCCTCAGGGGCAGTATCAGGGGGGAAATGTGTCGCTGGGATGCCGCACCCGCTTCAAGGCGGTAAACCGGTATTCCCGTTCCCTTCCCCTGGTGAATATGCCGGAAAATGTGCCGGAGACAGGCTTTTCCGAAACCGATTCCATTGCCGCCGGAGTCGTTTCAGGCATTATATTTGAAATGGAAGGCTACCTGGCGCTCCATCCGGAAAATATCGCCGTATTTACCGGCGGAGATGCGAATTATTTTGCAAAACGGATGAAAAGTTCCATCTTTGCAATTTGTAACCTTGTGCTGATGGGCCTGGCCCTAATTGCTGACGAATATGTTCGGAAAACTGACAAATAGGTTTTTAGCGGTGGTTGCACTGCTGCTGTGCGCCTGGGCTGCGAAGGCTCAGACGGACGGCACATACAGCGGTTTTTCCCCGTATTCCGTGTTTGGTGTGGGCCAACTGCATCAACCCGGAACGGCCTGGAACCGCAGTATGGGCGGCGTAGGAATCGCTGCCCGCAGCAACCGTTATGTCAATATCCTCAACCCGGCTTCCATCACAGCGCGGGATTCGCTTTCTTTCATGGCCGACTTCGGCCTGGACGGCCGCATTTCCCTCTTTACGGAAGGAGACAAAAAAGCCCTCAACACCACCTTCAGCATAGACGATTTCGTGATTTCCTTCCCGCTGTGGAAGCACACCGCCATGATGCTGGGCGTTACGCCGGTGAGCGATGTGGGATACAATATTTCCTACACGGAAATGGATGTGGATACGGGCTACCGCACTTTCTCCTCCAGCGGCAACGGCGGCATCTACCAGGTGTTCGGCGCATTCGCCGGAACGCTTTGGAACCGGCTTTCCCTGGGGGCCGAGGTAAACTACCGCTTCGGAAACATCAACAAGAAAGCCTCCACTTCCTACGATGAAGAATCCCTGCGCGACATGGCTTCCGGAGACTCCCTGCAGGTGAACAACATCACCGCCAAACTGGGAATCCAGTACGAACAGCCCCTCACGCATTCCACTTTCCTCACCGTCGGAGCCACGTACAAGTTCTCCACCAAACTCAACGGCTATTCCATCCACTACGAGGAAAGGGGCAGTTACGACCGTCGCCGCAATTCCAAGACCCTCAGCGAAAACAACCTCAGCCTGGGAGACGAACTGGGCATCGGCATCAGTTTCAGAAACACCGACAAGTTCCTGGTGGAGTTGGACTACACCCGTACCAACTGGGCCAACACGAATCTGGACCAGGTGAAAGGCTTCTCCAATGTAGGAGACGTCACTTTCTCCCAGGGTGTGGGACAGTCGGTCCGCGCCGGCGTGGCTTTCACGCCCAACCGCAACGACATCCGCTATTTCATGAAAAGATGCACCTACCGGATGGGCGCCTATTTCGACCAGTCCTACTACACGGTGGACGGCGCCCATGTCAATTCCGTGGGAGTCACCCTGGGCATGACGGTTCCCGTTTTCCGCGGCTACAACGGCATCACCGTGGGCCTGGATTTCGGCCGCAGGGGCCTGGCTACCTCGCAGGTGAAAGAGACGTATTTCGGCTTCAACCTGGGCTTCAATGTATTTGACATCTGGTTCCAGAAACGCCCTTATGAATAAGCGGCGGCACAATACTTGAAAACAATAAATAAAAATGCTGATATTATGAAAAAGTTAACACTCATTCTTTTCGCCGTCATGGCCGTGTTTGCCGGACAGAAAGTTGCGGCTCAGGACAAGTACGGTTCCGGCCCCAACAGGGAGGAATGCATCAAGTACCTTTCCTATTATTCAGAGTATTACAAGCAGAAGAACTACGAATCCGCCCTGCCCAACTGGCGCAAGGCCTATTCCCTCTGCCCGCCCACCGCGTCGCAGAACATGTTCGTGCACGGCACCACCCTCATGACCCGTCTGTACAACCAGGTCAAGGATGAGGCCCACAAGAGCGCCATTGTCGATACCATCCTCACCCTTCAGGACCAGCGTATGGCCACCTATCCCAAGAACCGGGTGTCCATCCTCAACAACAAGGGCCAGTACATGATTAACTACCGCAATGCCGACGCTCCCTACATCTACAAGAACCTCAACGAAATTGTGGACGAACTGGGAACCCAGTCCAACGGCGGCCTTCTGGTGAACCTCCTGCAGGCCACCATCACGATGTACCGTGAGAATCAGCTCACCGCCGACGAGGTCATCGCCATGTACGACAAGGTGACCGCCAACGTGGAGGGCGCTACCCCCAAGAACGAAGCCGATGCCGAGGACAATGCCAAGGCCAAGTCCGCCATCGAGAGCATCTTCGCCGACAGCAAGGTAGCCTCCTGCGAGAACCTTATCGCCATCTTCGGTCCCCGCTATGAGGCCGATCCCGATAACCTCGCCCTGGTTTCCAATATCGTGAAACTCATGAACACCGCCGATGACTGCGCCTCCAACGACCTTTATCTCAACGCCGTGACCTCCATGTACAAACTGGATCCTTCCTACCGCAGCGCCTTCGGCCTGTACCGTCTGAATGCCGCCCGCGGCAATGTGGCCGACGCCGCCAAGTACCTGGAAGAGGCCATTGCCTCCGCCGAGTCCGACGAGGCCACCGACGCCCAGTACTACTACGAGATGGCCGCCTTCTGCTACAAGAACGGCATGCGCGGCAAGGCCGCCGAGGCCGCCCGCAAGGCTGTTGACATGGACTTCGGCTATGCCGGCAAGGCCTATCTGATCCTGGGCAACCTCTGGGCTTCCGCCACCTGCGGCGAAACCGTTGACAAGTGGGCCCGCTACTGGGCTGCCGCCGACTACTACCAGAAGGCCCGCAGCGCCGATCCTTCCGTCGCCGACGAGGCCGCCGCTTCCCTTGGCAGCGTAAGCCGCTACTATCCTGAAGCTTCCGAGGCCTTCATGTACGACCTCACCAAGGGTCAGTCCTACACCGTTTCCTGCAACGGCATGACGGCCACGACCACCGTACGCGTACAGTAAGTGGTCAGATGCAAAATACTTGAGATGATGGCAACCGCTGCGGCGGTTGCTTTCGTCGTTATTTCCTGCAAGAGCAATCTTTCCGAGGCCGAAAAACTGGACCTGAATGTCATTCCCGTCCAGGTGGTGGACAGCATGTTCTTCGTCCAGTCGGAAAACGGCCGGCTCAAAATGCGTGTGGAGGCCCCCAGGATGGAGGTTTACGAGCGCGATACCCTTTCCTACGACCTTTTCCCCGACGGCATCCACGTGTTTGCCTACAGCGAGGAAGGGACCCTGGAAACCACCATCGACGCAAAACACGCCCGCCACGACAAGTATCCGGGCGGCAAGAAGGAGCAGTGGAGCGCCTTCGGCAACGTGGTCATCAAGAATATCCTGAAGCAGGAGACCATGGAGACGGATACGCTGTACTGGGACAGTACCGAGCACGAAATCTGGACCCACTGCTACATCCGCATGTATTCTCCCGACGGTTCCATGCAGGGATATGGCATGCGTTCGGACGAAATGGCCCGCAACGCCATCCTTAAACAGCCCTTCGACAATGAGTTCCTCCTCGGCGCCGACAGCACCAAGGTTGTGGTGGATTCGGTCAATTTTATCGGCCCGATGTTAAAAAAATAGTGATTGTTTGGAATAAAATTACTAATTTTGCAGCCCTTAAGCAAAAAAAATCGAAAATATTAAAAAACACATACGAAAATGGCAGCTCTTGAGACCATCAGAACTAAATTCGGCATTGGTGCATCGCTCATCATTGCCTTCGGTCTTTTACTCTTCCTTGTGAACCCGTCCGACATCATTCAGACCATCCAGTCCGCTTCTTCCAAGTACGATGTCGGCAAAATCAATGGCAAATCCATCTCCTATCAGGATTTTGAGCAGGAAGTGAAGGCTCTTGCCGACGTGAGCGAAATGCTCACCGGCCAGTCCGCTTCCAGCGAGCAGGCTCAGCGCCAGACCCGTGAAATGGCTTGGAACAACCTCGTGGACCGCTACCTGGTTATCCCCACCATCGAGAAAGCCGGCCTCAAGGTAGGTCAGCAGGAACAGATCGACCTTTTCATCGGCGATGAAATCTCCCCGGTCCTTTCCTCCACCGGCCTTTTCCTGGATGAGAACCGCAACTTCTCTCCCGCCCTGGTCCGCGACTTCATGGAGAATGTCTCTTCCGATGAGTCCGGCCGCGGCGTTATGCTCCGCAACTACCTGCAGAACGCCGTCCGCAGCAACCGCTACAACGAAAAGTACATCGGCCTGTTCAACGCCGCTTCCTATGTGAACTCCCTGGAGAGCCAGAACGCCGTGGCCGAAAACAACACCACCGCCGATGTGAGTTTCGTGATGGTTCCCAACACGTATTATCCGCTGGACAGCACGGTTGTGGTCAACGATGCAGAGATTCAGAAGTTCTATGACGCCCACAAGGACAACTTCCGCCAGAAGGCCACCCGCGACATCGAATATGTCGTCTATGAGGTTACGCCTTCCGCCAAGGACATCGAGGCCCAGAACGCCGAGTTCGTCACCCTGTACGACGAGTTCTCCACGGCCGACAACGTCCGTTCCTTCCTGCAGCGCAACAGCGACCGCCAGTGGTCCGACAGCTGGTACAAGGGCGGAGACCTCCGCACCGTGAACCAGGACATCGACACCTTCGTGGCCGAAAACAACAGCGGTGTCTCTCCGATTTACAAGTCCGGTGAAACCTTCTATGCCGCCCGCATCATGGAAACCGCCAATGTGCCCGATTCCGTGTATGTGCGCCACATCATGCTGCAGGGTGCCGACGCCCGCCACCTGGCCGACAGCCTCCTGGGCGTGCTCGGCAAGGGTAACTTCTCCACCCTGGCCGCCCTCTATTCTCTGGATCAGGGCAATGCCGCCGACGGCGAGCAGGGCAACCTCGGCTGGATGACCCAGAACGCCATGATTCCCGGCTTCGAGTCCGTTCTCACCGCCCCTGTCGGCAAGCCTTATATCGTCAACACCGTTTACGGTACCCATATCGTTGAGGTTACCAAGACGACCAAACCCGTCGCCAAGAAGAAAGTGGCCGTGTTCGAGAAAGCCACCCTTCCCAGCAAGGAAACCTACGCCGAAATCTACAACAAGGCCAACATCCTGGCTGTCCGCACCGCCGGCAAGTACGCCAACTACAAGGCCGCCTGCGATTCTACCGGTATCTACTCCCGTTCCATGACCATCAATGAGGGCACCGATACCTACGGTTCCATCGGCCATGCCAAGGAAGTGACCCGCTGGGCCTTCGACAACAAGCCCGGCAAGGCTTCCGGCATCATCACCGTGGACAACAACTACTTCTTCGTGGTGGCCGTCAAGGACGCCCACAAGGAAGGTTATGCCAAGGTGAGCGAGGTCGCCGAGAACATCCGCACCCAACTCTACCGCGAGAAGTACTCCGAGAAGCACTGCAAGGACGTGGCCGATAAGATTGCCGGCCTCACCTCCCTGGATGCCATCGCCGATAAACTCGGTTCCACCGTGTCCAACCTCTCCGATGTATCCTTCTCCACCAACTCCGCCCCTACCACCGAGCCGTCCTTCATCGGCGCAGTGGCCGCGGCCAAGGAAGGTGTCATCACCGGTCCTGTCGCCGGCATCATGGGTACTTACGTGTTCCAGGTGAACAGCCGTGAGACCGGCGCCTTCTACACCGAGGACGATGCCAAGGCCGCCCAGGCCCGCATGGATTCCTACCATGCCCAGATGCTCCTCCCGCTGATGATGGACAAGACCGTGGACGACAACCGCGCCCGTTTCTATTAGTCTGTCATTCTGAACGAAGTGAAGAATCTATGTCTTTAAAATGTGGAATAGTAGGCTTGCCCAACGTGGGCAAGTCTACTTTATTTAACTGTGTAAGTTCCGGGAAAGCCCAGAGCGCCAACTTCCCCTTTTGCACCATCGACCCCAATGTGGGCTCCACCAATGTTCCGGACAAGCGCCTGGAGGTCCTGACGGAAATCTGCCAGCCCAAGCGCACCATTCCCGCCACCGTGGAGATTGTCGATATCGCCGGTCTGGTGAAGGGTGCCTCCCGGGGCGAGGGGCTGGGCAACCAGTTTCTGGCCAACATCCGTGAAACCGACGCCATCCTGCATGTGCTCCGCTGCTTCGACGACGACAATATCGTCCATGTGGACGGCTCCGTAAACCCCGTCCGCGACAAGGAAGTCGTCGATGCCGAACTCCAGATCAAAGACCTGGAAACGGTGGAAAACCGCATCAAGAAGGTGGAGAAAATGGCCACCACCGGGGGAGACAAGGAGGCCAGGAAACTCCTTTCGCTGCTGCTCCGTTACCGTGAGGTGCTGCAGCAGGGAAAATCCTGCCGTACGGTCGTGCCCGAAAATGCCGAGGAAGAGCAGATGGCCAAGGACCTCTACCTCCTCACCAACAAACCCGTGCTGTATGTCTGCAACGTAGATGAGGCATCGGCCGCCAAGGGAAACGCCTATGTCGATGCCGTCCGTGCCGCCGTGGCCGAAGAAAACGCCGAGATTCTGGTCATCGCCGCCCGCACCGAGGCCGAGATTGCCGAAATCGAAGACTACGAAGACCGCCAGATGTTCCTGGAGGAGATGGGACTGGAGGAGAGCGGCGTCGTGCGCCTCATCCAGAGCGCCTACCGTCTGCTGGGTCTTCGCACCTTCTTCACCGCCGGGGCCGACGAATGCCGCGCCTGGACCATCGTGGCAGGGGACAAAGCCCCCCGCGCCGCCGGTGTCATCCACACGGATTTCGAGCGCGGCTTCATCCGGGCCGAGGTCATCAAGTACGAAGACTTTGTCCAGTACAAGACCGAGGCGGCCGTCCGCGCCGCCGGTAAAATGGCCATCGAAGGCAAGGACTACGTCGTCCAGGACGGCGACATCGTCCACTTCCTCTTCAACGTCTGAGCCCCCATCTCAGCCGCCGCCTTTTCGGCCCGTCGCCTTGCCCCTTCCGGCACCTTTGTCCACAAAAAGGTGGCGGCTAACAAGCTGATAATCAATGTTTTCTGTATAATCCTCTGCGCAAAATGCGCAGAGGATTGTGCGTAAATACCTGACTATGAGCGAGTTGCTTGCCACCGGGGTGAGGGGATTGGGTGTATATTTGGGGCATGAAGAGAGGATTTTTGTGCTTATTGCTGCTGGAGGGGCTTCTGGTGGGGGCTTTTCCGGAAAGGGGGCGGGCCGCCGGGCCGATTGACCGGCCGGCCGACACATTGAGGGTGATGTTCTGGAACCTGGAGAATTTCTTCGACAACCGGGCCGATTCCACCAGCCTCTCCGAGGAGGAGTTCTCTTCCTTCGGGGCACGTCACTGGAGCCGGAAAAAGTTTCAGACCAAGTGCCAGGCGGTGGCCAAGGGCATCCTCTGGTCGGCCTCCCGGCAGGGTGGACTGCCGGATGTAATCGGCCTGGCAGAGGTGGAGAATGCATTTGTACTCAGGCGTTTACTGCAAAGTACGGCGCTTCGGAAACTGGATTACAGAATCGTACATTTCGAGTCGCCGGACCCCCGCGGCATCGATGTGGCCCTCCTGTACCGCGCATCCCGCCTGCAGAAGGCCGATGAGAAGCCCTGCCACCTATACAATCCGGATTCCACCGTGATGGCCACGCGGGACATCCTGCTGTTCATCGGCCGGACGGGGGGAGAGAAAACGGCCTTTCTGGTCAATCACCATCCTTCCAAATACGGCGGGGCGGCGGTCTCGGAGCCCCGGCGCGAAGCGGCCGTCCGGCGCCTCAAGGCCCTGGCCGATTCCCTCCGGGCCGTCGGCATCCCCCGGATCGTAGCCATGGGAGACTTCAACGACACGCCGGACAATCCGCTGTACCGGCTTCTGGAGCCCACCCTGACAAACCTGGCGGAACCCCTTTTCAAAAAGGGGATGGGCACCATCAAGTACGAAGGGGTCTGGGAACTGATTGACATGTTCTTTGTGGGCGGAGATTGTTCCGCCGCCATGGAGATTCTCCGGATTCCCTTCCTGCAAACCCCGGACGGGTCCCACGCCGGCACCAAACCCCTTCGAACCTACTCCGGCCCCCGTTATCTGGGCGGCGTCTCCGACCATTGTCCGATCTGGCTCACATTGTCATTCTGAATATCCGTCGTCCCGCTCAGGACGTCAGCCATCAGGAGCATGTTGGAAGCAATCGGGAAAACCCTCTGGTCCTGCATATGCTCTTTCAGGGAGTACCAGGTGACCGGAGAATCCTCGATATGGTCGCAGAACTCAATCCCCGGAAAACGGTCGGCCAGGTTTGTGCGGAAAACGGCCGTATAGCGGTCGCAGATCCCCTCGATTTCTTTCTCCAACGCCTCTTGCGCCTCCTGCTCGCGATATTCTGCATACACTTCCGTGAATTCACGATAGATTTCACTGCGGTTGATGGAGGGCCCTTCGAAGCCCTCGTTCAACAGCCAGCAGTGGTTCACTTCGTCTTCGTCCCGGACGATGGCAAGGTCGTTGAGTTTTGTGAAACGTACCCCGAAAAGCGTCAGGACGCCATCCTGGACGGAAAACTTGATCCGGGTAAAATCCAGGCCGATGGAAGCCTTGATATAGTATTTGCCGATGTAAAGGACCCTCCTTTCTCCCGGATGCGAAACGGCGTCCAGCCACTTGCCGAAACGGTCCATAAGGCCGTCCTTCCCGGCGAGGCCGTAGGCCGGGTCTTCCAGAAAACGTTCCAGCGGCTCTTCCTTCACAATGTAGCCGGACTTGTCGTAAGTCATCGTTTCCACCTTGAAACTGAGATTCAGGTTCGCTGGAACGCCGGCAGTCTGCTTCCAGGAATCAATCTTTCGCTCCAATTCCTGATTGGCCGATTCCAACGCAAGAACGCGTTCCCGAAGCGCTTCTTCCTCTTGCCGCCGGGCTGCCAGTTCTTCGGCTTTTTTTTCGAACTCATGCCGCAGAAGGCGGTTAATGGGCTGCAGGGCTGCCAGCATCAGAACGACCGTAATGGCGTTGGAAAGGATGATTGCCAGCGGAGCCATCAGTTTCGGGAAGAAAATGAACAGACCCACATTGCAGGCGATAAGGAAAAAGCATGCGCCGGTCAGGAAATAACTTGTCGCCACCTTGTTCTTATCAACAAACCCCTTGGCGGCCTTAGATAGAAAAAGTCCCATAGAATGTGCAGTTTGTGTTTACGAAGATACCACTTTTTCATAAAATGAAACCACGGGTGTACACAAAAACCGACAGACCCTTTCCTTTTCTTTTTCCAAACGGGCTTCATGTTTCACCTTTTTTCCAAGATTTTACTATCTTTGTAGGACGCACATAAAAAAACACAAGATATGAAAGCCAAAATCCAAGAAAAATTCGAAAACCTCTTCGGGGAAGAAGGAATCCTTTATGCATCGGCCGGCCGCATCAACCTGATCGGTGAACACACGGACTATAACGGCGGTTATGTGTTCCCCGGCGCCATCAACTTCGGCATCATGGCTGCCATCAAGCCCAACGGAACCAATACGGTCAAAGTCTTCGCCCTGGACATGGACGAATACGTAGAGTTCGAAATCGGCCCCGAAACGGCCCCGGACAAGCACTGGTCCAAATATGTTTTCGGCGTGTGCCAGGAAATTCTCAAACGCGGCGGCAAGGTGGAAGGCTTCAATGCCGTCTTTGCCGGAGACGTTCCGAACGGTGCCGGCCTCAGTTCGTCGGCCGCCCTGGAGAGCACCTTCGCCTTCGCCCTCAACGACCTGTTCAACGAGGGCCGCATCGACAAATTCGAACTGGCCAAAATCGGCCAGAGCACGGAGCACAACTACTGCGGCGTGAAGTGCGGCATCATGGACCAGTTCGCCTCCCTCTTCGGCAAGGAAGGCTCCCTGATCCGCCTCAACTGCAAAACCGGGGAATACAAGTATTTCCCCTTCCATCCCAAGGGCTACAAACTGGTCCTCATCGACACCTGCGTAAAGCACCTCCTGGCCGACAGCGCCTACAACAAGCGCCGTGAGTCCTGCGAAAGGGCCGCCGCCGCCATCCGCAAGAACCACGCCGACGTGGAATTCCTCTCGGATGCCAAGCGCCTCTGGCTGGACGAGGTCCGCGGAGAAATCACCGAGGAAGACTTCCTCCGGGCCGAATATGTCATCGGAGAGGTCCAGCGCGTGCTGGATGTCTGCGACGCCCTCGAGCGTGACGACTACGAAACGGTGGGCGAGATGATGTACCAGACCCATTTCGGCCTCAGCCACCTGTACGAGGTCTCCTGCGAGGAACTGGACTTCCTGAACAAACTGGCCCGCAAGTGCGAGGTTACCGGCTCCCGTGTCATGGGCGGCGGCTTCGGCGGCTGCACCATCAACCTCGTGAAGGACGAACTGTACGACCGTTTCATCGACACGGCCGTGGAGAAATTCACGGAGAAGTTCGGCCACGCCCCCAAGGTTTACGATGTCGTCATCAGCGATGGTGCCCGCAAACTGTAGTCACTGCCATCGGGAGACCCGGATCGAGGTCTGCCAAAGCATCAACGTCGCCCTTGACCCGTCGCTCAAAGCCCGGGTCAAGGACGGCTCTTTATTCATCTGGGAATGTCCTTACTGCGGCCACCGCAACCTGGCCCGCTACCAGACCCTCTACCACGACCCCGACGCCCGCCTCATGGTCTGGCTCCTTCCCGGGGCCGAAGAGCCGCCAAAAGCCGTGGAAGAGGCCGTCAAGGGGCTGGAAGGCTACACGCTCCGGCGGGTGCGGGAGGTGGGGGACCTCATCGAAAAGGTGAACGTCCACGACGCCGGCCTGGAAGACACCGTCCTGGAAATGTGCAAATGGGTCACCCGGCGGGAACTGTCGGCCAAAAACCCCGCCGCCGCCACGGCCGCCCTCAAGTTCCTCCGCACGGAAGGGGCCGACAACGAACTGGTCTTCGCCTTCCCCCTGGAGGGCCAGATGCAGGTGGTGAACGTGGGGTTCAACGTCTATGAAGACGCCCGCGGCATTCTCTCCCGCAACCCCTCCGTGCGTCCTGCGCAAGGATTCGCCGAGGTGGACGCCGCCTGGATTGAGCGCTTCTTCGCCTGAGCGATATCCCGTTGCAGGGGTAAATATATTGTTTTTGAGCGAAAAATCCTTATATTTGCAGACTGCGTTGAAAATAAGCAAAAATAATCAATAACACAGATGAAAACTTACACAACTAAAAACATCCGCAACGTCGTCCTCATCGGCGCTCCGCGCAGCGGTAAAACCACACTCTCCGAGGCCATGCTCTTCGAAGGCAAGGTCATCGACCGTCGCGGTACTGTAGAAGACAAGAACACCGTCTCCGACAATACCGAGTTTGAACAGACCAACCAGAAGTCCATCAACGCCACCCCGCTGTATGCGGAGTTCGGCGGTTGCAAGATCAACTTCATCGACGCCCCCGGTTCCGACGATTTCTCCGGCGGCGCCCTGTCTGCCTTCAAAGTGGTGGATGCCGCCATCATGGTGATGAACGGCACCGCCGGCATCGAGGTGGGAACCACCCTGTTCGCCCGTTATGCCGACCAGTACGGCATCCCCATGGTCATCGCCGTGAACCAGCTGGACCATGACAAGGCCAACTGGGACGGTGTCCGCGCCGCCATCAACGAAGAGTTCGGCAAAAAGGCCGCCCTGTGCCAGTTCCCGGTCAATCCCGGCGTGGGCCTGGAGGGCTTCGTGGATGTCATCACCATGAAATTCTACAACAAGAAGAACGAGGAACTTGACATCCCCGCCGCCTATGCCGACGAGGCCGAGGAACTCCGCGCAGAACTCATGGAGAAGGCTGCCGAAGGTTCCGACGAACTCATGGAGAAGTTCTTCGAGACCATGGAACTGAGCACCGACGAAATCCGCGAAGGTCTCCGCCTGGGTCTGCAGAAGGGTGAAACCATCCCCGTGTTCTGCGTGGCCGCCAAGGAAGACATCGGCGTAAAGCGTCTCATGGAATTCGTGGTGAACGTGGTTCCCTCTCCGGAAGGAAAGGAAGAGCCCACCGTGGACGGCGGCACCATCAAGTGCGACCCTGCCGGCCCCGTGTCCCTTTTCATCTTCAAGACTTCCGTGGAACAGCACCTCGGCGAAGTTTCCTACTTCAAGGTGATGAGCGGTACCCTCAACGAGGGCGCCGACCTCGTGAACCCCGAGACCGGCAACAGTGAGCGCCTCAGCGCCATCTACGCCGTGGCCGGTTCCAAGAAGGAGAAAGTGACCCAGATCGCCGCCGGCGATATCGGCTGCGTCATGAAACTGAAGGCCGGCAAGACGGACGTCACCCTGGCCCAGAATGGCGTAGAGGCCATCAAGCACATGGTGTTCCCGGATGCCAAGTACCGCTGCGCCGTCAAGGCCGTGGACAAGAACGACGAAGCCAAGGTCGGCGACGCCCTCAACAAGATTGCGGCCCAGGATCCCACCATCGGCGTGGAATATTCCAAGGAACTGCGCCAGACCATCCTTTCCGGTATGGGCGAGCAGCACATCAACTATGTGAAATGGAGAGTGAACAACGAGTTCAAGCAGAACATCGAACTCTACGCTCCCAAGGTGCCTTACCGCGAAACCATCACCAAGATCGCAACGGCCCAGTACCGTCACAAGAAGCAGTCCGGCGGCGCCGGTCAGTTCGGTGAGGTCCACCTCCTCGTATGCCCGTACGTGGAAGGCCAGGAAGCCCCCAAGAACTTCAAGATCGACGGCAAGGACGTGGTGTTCAACTTCAAGAGCCAGGACATCACCGACCTCGAATGGGGCGGCAAGCTGGAATTCTACAACTGCGTCGTGGGTGGTTCCATCGACCTGAGTTTCATGCCCGCCATCCTGAAGGGTATCAAGAGCAAGATGGAAGAAGGCCCGCTCACCGGTTCCTATGCCCGTGACATCCGCGTCTATGTGTACGACGGTAAGATGCACCCGGTAGATTCCAAGGAAATCGCCTTCATCATCGCCGGCCGCAACGCCTTCAAGGAGGCCTTCCGCAATGCCGGTCCCAAGATCCTGGAACCCATCTACAATGTGGATATCATCACCCCCAACGAGTACGTAGGCCCCTGCATGAGCGACCTCAACACCCGTCGCGGCATGATCATGAACCAGGATATGGACAAGGGCTTCACCGTGCTTCACGCCCGTGTTCCGCTCGCAGAACTCTACCGTTACTCCACCATCCTGAGTTCCCTCACCGGTGGCAGCGCAACCTTCTCCATGAAGTTCGCCGAGTACGTGCAGGTTCCGGCCGACGTCCAGACCAAACTGCTGGCCGAATACGCCGCCCAGGAGCAGGAAGAAGACTAGTTTTGCTTATTTTACAAAAGAATTTGCGCAGGTGGGAATCCCCGCCTGCGCATTTTTGCTATTTGCGGTAAATACGCCAGATGAGCCAGACAGACACCGCCAGCCCCACCACGACGGCCACCACGGAAGCCTCGGCCCCGAACGCGCCGCCCGTGAGCCAGTCGGCTCCGTCAATCTGCGCCTGCAGAAGGCTTTCGCCGGCCTCCTGCCCCGACACCAGGAATCCGAAGAGATTGCCCTGGGAGAAATTCCAGGCCCAGTGGATGCCGATGGGGATCCACAGCGTCCCGGACCACTTGTAGGCCGCGCCCAGCAGCAGCCCCGCCTCGATGGCAATGGCAATGCTGCTCCACAGCGTTCCGCCGGGGTTGGTAATATGGATGAGGCCAAATACCAGGGCCGATACGAGAATCGCCACCCAGAAGCCCCATTTTTCGTCCAGCCAGCGAAACAGAACGCCCCGGAACAGAATCTCCTCACCCACCGCTACGATGGAAAAGAAGCAGAACGAGCAGAGCAGTTCCAGTCCCGGCACATTGACGCCCGTCACCTTGTACGCCCCGGCCAGCGCCAGGATTCCCGTTACCACGCAGAAGTATCCCAGGCCCATTCCGAGGCCCGCTACCGTGTGTGCGCTCCACTTCCACAGCGGCAAGTCCTGTGCGGGCTGCGACTCGAAAACCTTTACAAAAACGGCATACAGAATAATCATCAGGCCTGACACGGCAAGGCACACCAGGCAGTACAGCCACCCGTGAGGGATAAACTCCACCATTCCGGCAAAACCGTACAGGAGCATCGACAGCAACAGGGCCAAAGCCAACAGCCCCAGCCACTTCCAAAAAGACAATTCCTTAATCATATCACAAAGTTAGTAAAAAACCACGAGACGGCCGCAAACCGCCCCTCGTGCACCAAACCGCCCCTTTTCGTGCACGAGGCCGCCGCAAACCACCCCTTTTCGTGCACGAGGCCGCCGCAAACCACCCCTCGTGCACCGAACCACCCCTTTTCGTGCACGAGACCGCCGCAAACCACCCCTCGTGCACCAAACCACCCCTTTTCGTGCACGAGACCGCCGCAAACCGCCCCTCGTGCACCAAACCACCCCTTTTCGTGCACGAGACGGCCGCAAACCACCCCTCGTGCACCAAACCACCCCTTTTCGTGCACGAGACCGCCGCAAACCACCCCTCGTGCACCAAACCGCCCCTTTTCGTGCACGAGACCGCCGCAAACCATCCCTCGTGCACCAAACCGCCCCTTTTCGTGCACGAGACGGCCGCAAACCGCCCCTCGTGCACCAAACCACCCCTTTTCGTGCACGAGGTGAAGGCGAGGAGGCGGAATGCCGGGAATTTTGTATTTTTGTAGTGATGAAACCGAACCTGAAGGCATATTGTGAGGCCGGCCGACTGGAAGCCGGTTGCGACGAAGCCGGCCGCGGCCCGCTGGCGGGGCCGGTGTATGCCGCCGCGGTCATTCTTCCGCCGGATTTCCACCACCCCCTCCTGAACGACTCCAAGCAGATGAGCGAAAAGGCCCGTGAAACGCTTCGGCCCATTATCGAGGCCGAAGCGATCGCCTGGGCGGTAGAGGCGGTATCGGCCCGGGAGATTGACACGCTGAACATTCTCTGGGCTTCGGTGACGGGGATGCAGCGGGCGGTGCTGCGCCTGAACCCCAGGCCGGATTTTCTCCTGATCGATGGCAACAGGTTCCGTCCTTTCGGCCCGTACGGATGCAAGGATTTCCAGACGGTGGTGCACGGGGATGCCACCTATGCCAGCATCGCGGCGGCCAGTGTCCTGGCCAAAACCTACCGGGACGAATTCATGCGTTCACTGGCGGCCGAATACCCCTGGTACGGCTGGGACCGCAACATGGGCTACCCCACGTCGGAGCACATCGAGGCCATCCGCCGATACGGCTACACCCCCTGGCATCGCAAATCTTTCCATGTGAAAGAGTTGGAACCTTCCCTGTTTTGAGGCTCAGGCTTTGGAAGCTGCCGTAGTACAGGCGTTTACCAGATAAACGATGGAGCGATAGGTGATTCCTCCATGGGTGGAAAGACCTATCTCGCAAGTGCGGCTGTTGGAGTATCCTTCTTTTACGCCATGCTCTTTCAATGCCCGTTTCAGTTTCCTGAGCGCATAGGCGTTCATCTCCGGATGGGTCATGCCCTTGTCCCCGGCATAGGCGCAGCAACCAATCTCTTCCGGCACAAACACATGCGTGGAACATTTTTGGGCCAGTTGTACCAAGGCATCCTTGAGCCCCATCAGGCGGGTGGAGCAAGTCACATGCACAGCCACGGGCGTGTCCATGGGATGGAACTCCAGCCGGGGAGCCACAAAGCGCAGAAGGAATTCCGCCGGCTCGTATAAATGGATGTTTTTGATTTCCTTACGCATCCTGTGTAAACAAGGGCTCTGGTCACAAAGCACCGGATATTTCCCTTGGGCCGATGCTTCCCAAAGGGCGGCTTCCAATTCCCGAATCTTCTTGTCGGCCACCTCCGGCATACCCTTGCTTTCCCAGATGGTCCCGCAGCAGAGATTCTCCATCCTGGGCGGGAAGATGATCTCGAAGCCGGCTTTGTTCAGCAGCTCCACCGTCTCTTCCATGAGGGGCTTGACTGTATCGGCCGGCGCCTGCGCCATGGTCTGATTGAGGCAACTGGGGAAATAAACCACCTTGAGCGGACTTTGAGGGGATGACGGCTTCCTCATTTTCAAGGGAAGCGGCGTTTCGGGAGTCCAGAGCGGGAGCCCCATGGTGTGCAATCCCTTTCCGACGGCGCCCATCAGCGTGTCGCCAAGGACCAGATGGGCGGCGTGGGCCACGCCCAAGGTGCCGCGCACCAGGGTTTTGGTGCCCCTGAAATGCTCTGCCACCCAGGCTCCCAGCCAGTTTCCGGCAACGCCCAGATGCTCTTTGCGGAGTTCATGGGTCATGTCTCCCACGTTGATGCGCATGGGGCAGGAGGAGGAACACAGGCCGTCTCCGGCACAAGTAACCTGTCCGGGATAGCCATAGGCCTTTTCCAGGGCTTCCCAAGGCTCTCCGGCGGCTTTTCTGCGGGCGATCTCCCGCTGGACCACAATCCGGGTACGGGAACTGAGCGTGAAACCGCAGGTTACGCAGTTTACCTCGCAGAAACCGCATTCTATGCATTTGTTAACGCTTTCATAAGGCAGTACGGGCATGGCTTTGAGGTTCTTGAGGTAGCAGTCTTTGTCCTCATTGAAAATCACGCCCGGATTCAGGATGCCCTTAGGGTCCAGCAGTTTTTTAATGCGTCTCATAAGGCCGAAGGCCTCCGCTCCCCATTCCTGTTCCACGAAAGGCGCCATGTTGCGGCCGGTGCCGTGTTCCGCTTTCAGGGAACCGTCGTACTTTTCCACCACCAGATTCACCACATCCTTGATCATGGCGTCGTAGCGCAGGATGTCCTCCCTTGTTTCGAACGCCTGGTTGATAATGAAATGGAAGTTTCCTTCCAAGGCGTGTCCGTAAATACAGGAATCCGTGTAGCCGTGCTTGTCCAACAGGGCCGACAAATCCGCGGTGGCGGCCGGTAGGTCTTCGATATGGAAAGCCACGTCTTCAATCAGGCAAGTGGTTCCCTCTTTCCGCATGCCGCCCACGGTGGGGAAAATACCCGAGCGGATGGCCCAGTACTGCATCACTTCGGCCGGGTCTGAAGAGAAGCGGACCTCTGCCCGGAACGGCCTGAGTGTATGGATGATGGTGTCTATCTGCTCCTGCAGCGTTTCCGGCGACTGAGCCTGCGTCTCCGTCAGGACGGCTGTGAGGTCCGGTACATCGGCCTGTAAATGAGGGTCGTTCACGGAAGCCAGGCTCCGCTTGTCCAACAGTTCCGCGGCCGATACCGGTTTCCCCTTCATGGCCACAACAGCCTTGGCGGCCGTTACCATGTCCGGGAAATAAATCATGGCGCTGGCCTTGTACGGGGCGATGGGAAGGGTTTTCATATTCACCTCCGACAGGAAGGCCAAGGTCCCTTCAGAGCCCACCATCAAATGGGAGAGCATCTCGAAGGGGTCCTCGTATGCCACAAGAGGCCTCAGATTAAGGCCGGTCACATTCTTGATGCTGTATTTATGGCGGATGCGCCGGGCCAGCTTTTCGTTCCCCAGCACTTCTTCCCGGAGTCTTGTCAATCCCTCCAGAATTTCCGGATGCGTCTTCCGGAAGGCCTCCCGGGAACTTGCCGAGCCCGTGTCCAAGACGGTGCCGTCGGCCAGTACCAGGCGGGCGCTCACCAGCATCTTGTCCGAGTTGGCATGGGTGCCGCAACTCATGCCGGAAGCGTTGTTGGCCACAATGCCGCCCACCATGCAACTGCCGATGGAGGCCGGATCCGGGCCGAAGTACCTGCCGTAGGGTGCCAGAAGCCGGTTCACCCTTGCCCCGACAATGCCGGGCTGCAGTGTTACGGTGGTGTCATCGTGGTACTCCCATCTCTCCCAATGCTTGCCGGCTACCAGAAGGATGCTGTCCGTGACGGCCTGCCCGGAAAGGGAGGTCCCTGCCGCGCGGAAAGTCACCGGAAGGCCCATTTTATGCGCCAAGGTAAGAATCCTGGATACTTCATCCTCGTCGGCAGCCCGCAGAACCACCCGGGGCTTCAGTTTGTATTCGCTGGCGTCGGCCCCCCAGGCAAGGGTGCGAAGTTCGTCCGTATAAATGCGGTCCTTGGGCAGGATGCCCTTGACGGCCTTCAGAAATGCGTCCATCATCGTCCGGAAAAAGTAGTGTTCAAATTTCGCAATTCTAATTGGATTATCCTAAAAAAAGGGTATCTTTACAACAATGTGTCAGTAAAAGAAAGCCCCATGTATGGACGAATAAAAACAAGCCTCTTCCTCCTTGCCGTCGCCATGCTCGCCGCCTGTGCAAAAGGCAAGGACGGCACGTCTTATGACGGCATTCCGCTCGTCATCCTGGATACGGACCTTGGCTCTTCGACGGACGACCTGTTCGCCATGGAGATGCTTTACCGGTACGAGGAGGAGGGGAAGTGCAAACTCCTCGGGGTTGTCGTGGACCGGGAAGGGGAAGCCTGCGCCGCCGTTGCGGACGTGATGAATACCTATTTCAACCATGCCGATATGCCGATCGGCCTGATACGGAAGGGCATTCCTTCTCCCCGGGTGTGGATTGATTACAAGTCTCTTCCGGCTTATGCCGATGACCGGGGAGAGGCGCTTTTCCGCCGCAGCGTCAGCGACTGCTCCGCCCTGCCGGACGGCTGGGAACTGTACCGCAGGCTCCTTGCATCGGCCCCGGACAAGTCCGTCACCATCTGTTCCATCGGATTTGTCACTTCGCTCGCGCAACTGCTGGAATCCGGGCCGGACGGGTACTCGCCCCTCAGCGGCGTGGACCTGGTTCGCAGGAAGGTCCGGAGGATTCAACTGATGGGCGGCGTTTTCGGGGATTCCGTGGAACCGGATTTCAACTTTGCCCAGGGCCTCTCTTTCGCGCAGACTTTCTTCCGGCTCTGGCCGCGGGATGTCGATATCGTTTTTACGCCCATGGAAGCGGGCGACCCTGTCGAATATACCCCTGAACAGGTCCTTGCAGACATATCCTGGACGGATGTCCATCCCATCAAGCAGGTCTATCTCACCTGTGAATGCGACACCGGGCAGAAGATGTGGGACCCGCTGACCGTCATCAACGCCGTGGAAGGAGACCCGCTCTTTACGTTCTCTCCCAGAGGCACGGTGACCTTGTCCGACAAGGCGGTCACCACGTTTACGGCGTCTCCCGACGGGAACTGCCGGTACCAGATTGCCGGTGACGCCGCATGGGCGGAAAGCATGCTGGGCAAAATCAGGGCCTGCAACCGCTTGCCCGCCAAGACAGGACTTCAGCCCTGATTTTCCGGGGCTTAAGGGCGGGGGAATCTCCTTCTTTTTATGTATCTTTGTACAAATTCTATATTCATGAAACGTATTTTCGCAATCCTGGCCGGCCTCGCCATCACGGTGAGCGCCATGGCCGACGAAGGAATGTGGCTTTTGCCCCTCCTGAAACAACTTAACGGAAAAGATCTCAAGGCCGCCGGCTGCCGCCTGAGCCCGGACGAGATTTACAGCATCAACAAAACCTCCCTCAAGGACGCCATCGTCCACTTCGGCGGCGGCTGCACGGGAGAGATGATATCGGCCCAGGGCCTGCTGGTGACCAACCATCACTGCGGCTACAGCAGCATCCAGGGCCTGTCCACCGACGAGCACAACTACCTCATGGACGGCTACTGGGCCAAGAACTATGCCGAAGAAATCCCCTGCCCGGGCCTTACGGTGACCTTCCTCGTCTCCATGGAGGACGTGACCGACGCCATTGAAAACAAGGGCGCCAAGGCCGAAGACATCGAAAAGGCCGCCCAGGAAGCCAATCCCGGCTGCCGCGTCACCGTCACCGGCTTCTACAACGACAACGTTCACTACCTCATCGTGTACCGCACCTATACGGACGTGCGCTTCGTGGGCGCCCCTCCGGCATCCATGGGCAAGTTCGGCGGAGAGACCGACAACTGGATGTGGCCCCGCCACACCTGCGACTTCTCCATGTTCCGCGTCTATGCCGGAAAGGACAACCTGCCGGCCGAATACAGTGCGGACAATGTTCCCTACAAGCCCGCCCGCAGCCTTAAAATCGCCACAGGAGGCGTGAAGGAGAACGATTTCGCCATGGTCATGGGCTATCCCGGACGCACCCAGCGCTACCAGACGGCCGCCCAACTCAATAACATGATCGAGACCAACCGCATCCGCATCGACGCCCGCACCGTCCGCCAGGACATCATGTGGGAAGCCATGTGCGCCGACCCTTCCGTCCAACTCAAGTATGCCGACAAGTACGCCGGCAGCGCCAACGGCTGGAAGAAGTGGCAGGGCGAGGAACTGGCCTTCCAGAACCTGAACATCATCGGCCGGGAAGAGCAGAAAGAGGCCGCGCTGAAGGCCTGGATCGAAGCCTCGCCGGAGCGCAAGGCCCTGTACGGCACCCCCGTTGAGGACATCGCCGCCTATGTGAAGGCCAACGAGGCCGACAACCGCGCCATCACCCTCCTCTCCGAGGCTCCGCTGCGCATCGAACTCCTGGGCCTGGCCGCCGGGTCGTTCCGCCTGTTCTCCAACGGCATTCCCGAGGGGGCCGACACCACCGCCCTTCTCCTGCAGGCCGTGGATGCCATGAAGGACCAGTACCGCGACTATGTGGAACCGCTGGACCGCAAGGAAGCCGTGGCCCTGCTGGACTTCTACCGGAAGAACGCCAAGCCCGAGGACTTCCTGCAGGGCCTGGACGGGGTTGATTTCACTGCCCTGGACATCCCCGCCTATGTGCAGAAACTCTTCGACAACAGCGTCTTCACCTCCTATGAAAAAGCCCGTGAAGCCGCTTCCAAGGGCCTTTCCGCCTTTGCCGACGACCCCGCCGTGGCGCTCTACAACAGCGCCGTCACCGTGCTGATGAAATACTACCAGAAGGCCTTCTTCTCCAATGACGAGAAGTACGACACCGCCCGCAAGCACTTCGCCGCCGCCCTCATGGAGTGGCAGAAAGGCCAGGCCATGTACCCGGACGCCAACTCCACCATGCGCCTCACCTACGGCAAGGTGCTGCCCTACAGCCCCAAGGACGGCCTCAAGTACCTGCACTTCACCACCGCCAAGGGCCTCCTGGAGAAGGAAGATCCTAATAATCCGGAATTTATCCTGCCTGAAGGCATCAAGAACCTGCTCCTGGCCGGCGACTACGGCCGCTGGGCCGACAAGGACGGCACCCTGCACACCTGCTTCCTCACCAACAACGACATCACCGGCGGCAACTCCGGTTCGCCCGTGCTGGACGCCAAGGGCAACCTCATCGGCCTGGCCTTTGACGGCAACTGGGAAAGCATGAGTTCCGACGTCATGTTCGAACCCGACCTCCAGCGCTGCATCTGCGTGGATATCCGCTACGTCCTCTGGCTGGTGGAGAAATACGGCGGCGCCCACAACATTATCAACGAACTTTCGTTCGCCAAATAAAACGGGCCGTGTCCCTTCCGCGCCCCGTGGCTTCCGCGGTCTCCGTGGGTGACACTTAAGTTCCTATGGAACAATGCTTTACGTACAATCCTCTGCGCTTTTTGCGCAGAGGATTGTACGTAACATGCTGTGTCACAGCTATTTGGCTGCCACCCGGTGGCGTTGCAATCCTGGCTTTTATTTCGTAATTTTGCGAACCAAAACGCATCCTATGAATCAGAACGAAATACGGCAGTGGCTGCAGGAGGTGCAGCATCCCGGCAAGGAAGACCAGAGCGTCGTGGCGCTGGGTCTGGTGGAAAAGATAGAGATAGAAGAGAATCAAGTGCACGTCACGCTGGCGTTTCCCAAACGGCCGGATCCCCTGAAGAATTACCTGGTGGGCGCCGTCCAGGCCTGTCTGTACCGGCACCTGCCCGGCGGTACGGCCATCGAGGTGGATACCATTGTCAAGGAGCCTGCCAAATCGGCCCCCAAGGGCATCGAGTTCAATCTGGAGCAGTTGCGCGAAGTGAGCCATATCGTCGGCATCGCGTCCGGAAAGGGCGGCGTGGGCAAAAGCACCGTCACGGTGAACCTCGCCGTGGCCCTTGCCCGCCTGGGCTATCGCGTAGGGGTGGCCGATGCCGACGTTTACGGCCCCTCCATCCCCACCATGACCGGCACCGAAGGGGTGACCATCGAGATGGAAGGCGAGGACGAAAACACCAACCTGTTCATCCCCGTGGAAAAATACGGCGTCAAATGGCTCTCCGTGGGCCACGTTTCCCAGGCCGGCCAGGCCCTGATCTGGCGCGGGCCGATGGCCTCCACCGCCCTCAAGCAGATTATCCTGCAAACCGCCTGGGGTCCGCTGGACTTCCTTCTGATCGACATGCCTCCGGGAACCGGCGACATCCATATCTCCCTCATCGGCGACGTGCCCATGAGCGGAGCCGTCATCGTGACCACCCCGCAGACGGTGGCCCTGGCCGATGTCCTCCGTGGGGTGAACATGTTCCGGAATCCGCAAGTGCAGAAGCCCATCTTCGGCCTGGTGGAAAACATGTCCTGGTTCACCCCGGCGGCCCATCCCGAGGAGAAATACTACCTGTTCGGTAAGGACGGCGGTGCCCGGATGGCGGCCAACCTGGACATTCCCTTCCTGGGGCAGATTCCCCTGGTGCAGGACATCCGCGAAGGGGCCGACGACGGCGCCCCCGTGGCCCTTTTGGACCGTCCGGACAGCCAAGCCTTCACGGACCTGGCCCAAAAACTCCTCAACGCCGTCATGGGTGGCTGCTAAGAACCTGTCTCACAGCACTTTACGTGCAATCCTCTGCGCAAAAAGCGCAGAGGATTGTACGTAAACGACTATGTCTCAGCGAGTTGGCGGCCACCCGCAGGCGGGCTTTACTCTTCGAAAAAGCGGGAGGTGTTGATGGTTGTGAAGTAACTGGCGCCGTTTCCGTCGGTGGTGAGGAACACAATCCGGTCGCCTTCCAGGAAAGTGATCAGGTCCATCTGATATGCGCCCGCAGCGGTGTACGTGCCATACTGTACGCTGTGGGTGGAATGGTTATAAATCGTCATCCTGCCCTCTTTCCACAGGACGCTGTAGGTGCAGAGGTCGTCCCCGAACAAATCGCCATAGCAGAAATCGTTTGCCGAACTGCGGAACTCATAATTCACGAAGGCGGGGGTATAAGTGTCGTTCACATAGTCCTGTACCACCATCGAGTAGGGGTAGCAGTGCAGCATGAGGTCTTTCTCCCGGTGTGTCTTCTGGTCCAGGATGTTGCCGCCGGCATACTCTTCTTCGGGGGTGTTGGCGTCCAGCCGTACGGCAAACGAGGACAGCGACTTGTCGCGGCTGTCAACCACGCGGAGGACATTGCTGTAAAAATACCGGCCGATGATTTTGGAACGGCTGTGATCCAGCAGCGCATCATAGAAGGTGTATTCGTCGAACGAATTGCCGAATTCTTCCTCCAGCGGCGTATGTTCCACCCGGTCGTCGTTGCGGCTGTCGAGATAGAACCAGCGGAATGTCCCTCTTTCATTGGTGGTAATGATAATGCCGAAGCCGTTGTCGGCAAGCAGTACGTTGGAGATGGTATTGCAAGGGAATTGGGGATGGTCCAGGCTGTCCGTATTTTTCGAAATGACTTTCAGGACGGCACCGGTTTCGGCATCCAGCACCTTCAGGACGCCGTCTCCCACCACATACAGGCGTCCGTTGTAGCGGTTGTAGGCAATCTTTTCCGGCAACCAGTTCACATCGAACGACTTGCGTACCTCAAAGGTGCGGGCGTCCAACTGGTAGATCCGTTTGGGCAGGTCGGTGCAGACCCACAGGGTCGATTCATCTTCGCCGAACGTCCAGTGCCGGAAGCAACCTTCAAGGGAAACCTTTCCGTCGTAAAGCGGAACGACCACCGTCTCATCGAACGTCACGCCGTCGCCCTGGGCCGATTCCACCACCACATGGTCCAGGATTCGGTCGGCCCCCAATTCGACCATATTATAGGGGATATCGATGCTGACAGTATAGTCATCGACAACGTGCATATCCAGTTCCTTGAGGGAGGAAAGCCAAGTCCGGACCGGCCGCACTTTCCGGGAAAAACTTGCCCGCACAATGGCCGGAGCCTTGCTGTGCACGGCCAGGTTGGGCACCGTCACTTCCGTCCCGGTGAGCCGGATGGGCAGGTGATAGAGGACGGGGATGGTGATGGGGGCGGCCCGGGAGAGGATGGAAAATTCGGCCGATACAAGGTCTTCCGCATCCTGCTCCTTGGGAAAATCCCAATAGACATGGACGGAGCCGTCGCCTTTGCCCTCCGTGGGCGAAAACGACAGCGCCTCGGACGCCGATTCTACCCGCCATTCTGTATTGGACTCAATTTGCAGGGTGGCCGTGGCCCCTCTTACCTTCGTATCAATTTGTTCCGTGTCCACCCTCAGGTACGGCGGATTGTCCGTAAGCCGGATGATCAGGGGGCTGTCTTCCCGACCCGCCAGGTTCACCTGTTGGGAGAACGGCTGATAGTAATCGGCCGAAACCGTCACGGAAATGCGCTGCTTTTTGAGGCCCGGAAAGACGCATTTTCCGTCCTGGTCTGTCTGTTTCTGATCCCGGTCCACCGTTACCACGGCCCCCGCGACGGGCTTGGAGGAAGCGTCCGTGACCTGTACGGTAAGGTCGCAAGACCACGCTTCCGGCTCCTGTTCCTTGCAGGAAAGAAGGAAAAGGCCCGACAGAACCGTGACAAGGGCTGTCTTTATGAGCGAGGCGGTACGCATCGGGAGGGGCTGATAAAAGGAAGGATCAAGGCCAGCAGCAGCACCAGCAGCAGGCCGATGGAGGCGATGCGGGAGAAGGTGGCGCCGATGCGGTAACTGTCCGGCAGGAAGGTCATCACCACCTCGTGCTCGCCGGAGGGGAGAAGGGCCGCACGGAGGGTCCAGTCGGCCCGGAAGAGGTCCAGGGGCTGCCCGTCCACGGACGCATGCCAGCCGTTGGGATAGTAGATTTCACTGAAAACCGCCAGGCGGTCTCCGGAGGCCGAATATCGGTAGTGCAATTCGTTGGGCGCATAGGAAGTCATCTCTATGTGGTCTTCGGAGCCGGACAGACTCTTCGCTTCGCTCAGCGTGACAGGAGTGGTTACCACGGCCTGGTGCCGCAGGTCCACGGCCCCCAGAAGGGCGATTTCCTCGTCGGGGTTGGCGGCTACGGCCACGCTGTCCACAAACCAGGCGGTGCCAAGGGCGGCATCGTTCACCAGCGGCGGATAAGAGCCGTCCAGCACCACGTATCGGGTGTTCAGGGCGTTGAGGACCGGTGTGTTGGAAGCCATCCAGGCCTCCACCTCCTCCAACTGGCCGACCTCGTTCAACTGCTTGTACAGGCCGTTGATTTCGCCGGTCAGGTAGTGCTCGATGAGGTCCTGGTAGCGCTGCAGTTTGGCCGGAGAGTAGCCGCCCACCGTCTTGTGGTGGAAGGACGCCGTGGAGGAGTTGAAAACGTTCACCGTGAGGTCCAGGACGCGGTACTGCGGGTCCTTGTCGGCCTTGATAATCTGATCTACAGGGCGCTCGGCGAAGGGTTTCCCGAAGTCCTTGGGCGTGGTGAAGTGGTCGGCGTTGAGGTAGCGCTTGCCTGTGACGAAGAGGTTGGCGGCGCTGAGGATGCAGATGACGACGGCGGCCACCCACTTGCGGCCGAATCCGGCGAACTCCTTCGCATGCTCCGTCTGCCCCTTCGGCAGATAGGCCCAGAGCAGCAGGAGGGCGCTTGCGGCGATGAGGGCGAAGGACAGGAGGGCATCGGCCCGGAAGAGGGCGATGCGGTCCTGCACCAGGGCCTCCACCAGGACATCCTGCATGCCGGCGTCGGCGGCGCTTTCGAAGTTGCCGAACAGCCCCGGCATCAGCCAGCAAAGCAGCGAGAAACCGCCCGTGATGCCGAAAGCCCACCAGAAGGCCTTCATGAAGCGTTTTTTGTCGTACTCGCCCCGAACGATGCGGTCCAGGGTCATAAAGCCCAGCATCGGCAGGGTCATTTGCAGCACCACCAGCGCCATGGACACCGTACGGAACTTGTTATACAGCGGCAAAACCTTGAAACAGAAGGCGGTAAAAGCCATGAAATGATTGCCTACGGCCATGAGCACAGCCAGCACCGTCGCTGCCGCCAGCCACCATTTCTCGCGCCCCCGGTACAGGCCCAGTCCCAGCACGAAGAGGAACAGCGTAATGGCGCCCATGTACATCGGCCCGGCGGTAAACGGCTGCGGCCCCCAGTACATCGGAAGCTGCTTGGCCGTCTCCCTGAGGTTTTTCTGCCCCGCCTGGCGCAGCAGTTTGATGGTGGCCGATTTCTCCGGATTCACCGCCCCGGCCGATGCGCCGCCGTTGAAATTGGGAATCATCAGGTTGGGCAGTTCTTCCCAGCCGTAACTCCAGGAGGTGGCGTAGTCCAGGTCCAGCCCCTTGGCGTTCGCCCCGTCCTGGGACAGTTCGGACCCGCCGCGCATGGTCTGAGGCGTATATTCGGCCAGCGGCAGCAGTTTGTTCACATTGGTGGCGATGCCGGCGCTTCCCAGCACCAGCAGCAGGAGCGAAGCCGTCAGGAAGGGCTTCCAAGCCTTGGTCCGGATGGTGTGAATGAGTTCCACCAGCGCATACAGCAGCACCACAAGGGCCAGATAGTAGGTGATTTGCTGATGGTTGGCCTTGATCTGCATGCTCAGCGCCAGGCCGAAAAGCGCCGCTCCCAGCAGCACAGATGGCCAGTTAAAGGGCTTTGCCTGCCCTTTTGCCGCCCGGTACGTGTACACCAATGCCGCCAGCACCCAGGGCATGAAAGCGATGGCCTGCATCTTGGTGTTGTGCCCCACCTGGATAATCTGGAAATTGTAACTGCAGAAGGCGACGGCCACGGCGCCGCCCATGGCGACAGTCCAGTTCACCCCCAGCGCCAGGAACAGCAGAAAGGCCCCCAGCAGCGTGATGAACAGGTAAGTGGCCGGTCGTTTGCCGGTGAGGAGAACATCGTAAATCCACTGGGTGTAATCCCCTTTGTTCTGCGTGGAAATGGCCGTGGTGGGCATTCCTCCGAACATGGAATCGGTCCAGTAGGTGGGGTTGTCCGGGTGGGCCTTGTTCCACTCGGTCATCTCGTGCGACATGCCTACATAGCCGGAGATGTCGCTTTGGTTCACGATTTTTCCATCCAGCACCTGCGGCACAAAACCGTAACTCAGCGCCAGGAACAGGACAATGGCGCCCAGGCCGATGGCGATATTCTTCACGATACTTTTCATTCTGTCATCTTGTGGTGCTGCTATCGTCCCGAAAACGGGGACGTTAACGGCATTTTAAGGGTTTTTTGCTTCTGTCGTCCCATTCTTTGGGACGATGGCGACACTTTCCAACAGTTGGGCCAGGGCATGGGCCGTGGCGCGGCGGGAATAAGGGCCGATTTCCCCGGACGTGGCCGGAACACCCCCGGAGAGGTGCTGCTTCCAGGCTTCGGCCAGGAAGGCGCGGATGCCGTCGGCATCGGCCCAGTCAAACGTGGAACCGGCAGCGGTGGACGTGAGCACGCGCGCCATGGCGCCGTCGGCCTGGCCGATGCCCAGCACGGGCCGCCGGGCCGCCAGGTACTCGAAGAGTTTCCCCGGCAGGATGGGGCGGTACTGGGGGTCGTTCCTGAGGGGCAGCAGCAGCACCGAGGCACTCCGCTGCTCGCGGACGGCCGCACCATGCGGGCAGTAGCCCAGCGAGATCACGTTGTCGATAAGCCTGTTGGCATTGATGGCTTCCAGCACCTCCCGGTCCACTTTTCCGCAGAGGCGGATGCGCAGGGCGGCCCGCAGCCGCGGATCCTTGGCCGCCATCTCTCCGAGGACTTTCCAGAGCGTGAGGGGGTTGCCGTCGGCCGCAAACAGCCCCGTGTGTACCAGGTTGAAATTCCCGTCCGGGGCAGGGGCCGCTCCGGCGAAGTCTTCCTCGTCGTAGCCGTTGGTGATATCGGCCACCGGTGTGCGGGTCTGGGCCTGGAACTCCTCCTGCATGAGGGGAGTGCAGGCGAGGACGGCCGAGCTTTCGTCCAGGACAGCCTGCTCCATCGCCCGGAGCCGCTTCCAGGATAAGGCACTCATGGGCAGGTGTTTCAGGTAATACATCCGGCTCCACGGGTCGCGGAAATCCGGCACCCACGGAATGCCCAGTTTCCGGTGAAGCTTCCGGCCGATCAGGTGTACCGAGTGCGGCGGCCCGGTGGTGACAATGGCATCCACCGGATGCTCCTTCAGGTATTTCCGGAGGCGTTTCACGGAAGGCCGCACCCAGCCCACGCGCGGGTCCGGGACGAAGAGGTTGGCGCGGATCCAGAGGCTCAGGCGCTGCTTGAAGGTCTTGGGGCCGGAAGAGATTTCCGTCACTTCGGTGCTTTTGGCGCCGGTGAGCCGCCGGTAAGCGGCATAGGGCTCCCAGATGGGGCCGCGGAGCACCTCCACATCGGAGGGGACTTCCTTCTCGAAAGAAGGGTCCAGCGAAGGGTAGTCTGCGTTTTCCGGGGCCCAGACCACCGGCTCCCAACCCTCGGCGGGGAGGTATTTCACAAACTTCACCCAGCGCTGTACGCCCGATCCCCCGGACGGTGGCCAGTAATAGGCTATGACCAGCACGCGTTTCATAGCCCCAATTCCTCTTTCATTCCCCGCAGGAGGTCGAAGGCCTGGAGGGGTGTCATGTTGTTGATGTCGGCCTGGCGGAGACGGTCCCTCAAGGATTCCAGCAAGGGGTCGTCCAATTGGAACAGGGACAATTGAAGGCTGCCGTCCTTCTCTACATGGCCCTCTTTCACATTGTGCGGCTTCACGGGGGTGAGAGCCCCGACGGCGTCCAGTTTCCCGCTGTTTTCCAGGGCCTTCAAGGTGCGCTCGGCGCTTTCCAGCACCGGCCCCGGCATGCCGGCCATACGGGCCACATGGATACCGAAACTGTGCGCCGTGCCGCCTTCCTTGATTTTGCGGAGGAAAATCACCTCCCGGCCCACCTCCTTCACCGTCACGTGGAAGTTCTTCACGCGCGGGAACAGGCCTTCGAGGTCGTTCAGTTCGTGGTAGTGCGTGGCAAAGAGCGTCTTGGCGCCCTTGCCGTACTCGTGGATGTATTCCACGATGCCCCGGGCGATGGACATGCCGTCGTAGGTGGAGGTTCCCCGGCCGATCTCGTCGAGAAGCACCAGCGATCGGCTGCTTAAATTATTGAGAATCATGGACGTCTCCAGCATCTCCACCATGAAGGTGGATTCTCCGCGGGAGATGTTGTCCGTGGCGCCCACGCGGGTGAACAGTTTGTCGAACCAGCCGATATGGGCCTCGGCCGCCGGCACGAAGGAGCCGCACTGGGCCATCAGGACGATGAGGGCGGTCTGCCGCAGGAGGGCGCTCTTGCCGGCCATGTTGGGACCGGTGAGGATGATGATCTGCTGCTTCCGGTCGTCCAGATAGACATCGTTGGGAACATATTCCTCTCCCGGCGGCATCAGGGTTTCGATGACCGGATGCCGGCCCTCCCGGATGTCCAGCGCCTTGCCGCCGTTCATGTCCGGGCGGCAGTAATGGCGCGCGGCGGCCTGCTCGGCAAAACCGGAGAGCACGTCCAGCTTCGCCAGGATGCGGCTGTTGCACTGGATGTCGGGAATCTGCTGCTGGATGCGGGCGACGAGTTCCCCGTACAGGCGGGTTTCGATGGAATAGATGCGGTCTTCGGCCGTGAGAATCTTTTCCTCGTATTGTTTGAGTTCTTCGGTGATGTAGCGCTCGGCGTTTACCAGGGTCTGTTTCCGGATCCATTCCGGCGGCACCTGGTCCCGGTAGGTGTTGCGCACCTCGATATAGTAGCCGAAGACGTTGTTGTAAGCGATTTTGAGCGAGGCGATTCCCGTGCGCTCGGCCTCCCGCTGCTGCATTTGCAGAAGGTAGTCCTTGCCGCCGGCGCTCAGGGCCCTCAGTTCGTCCAGTTCGGCGTCCACCCCTTCCGCAATCACCGGTCCCTTGCCGATCTGGATGGCCGGCTCCGGGTCCATGACGCGGACGATTTCCTGCAGCAGGCGGTCGCAGTTGCGAAGGCCCTTGAGCAGTTTGGAAATGGCCTCGGAGCCCTGCAGCCGGTCTTTGATGGGCTCCGAAAGGGCCAGGCCGCGGGAAAGTTGCATCACCTCGCGCGGGAAAGCCTTGCCGGTGGCAATCCGGCCCAGGATGCGCTCCATATCTCCGATTTTCCCGAGGTCCGTCTGCGTCTGCTGCAGCAGTTCGGGATTATCGAGGAAGTACTGGACCATGTCATAGCGGGCGTTCAGTTCCTTGAGGTCCAGGATGGGCATGGCCAGCCAACTGCGGAGCATGCGGGCGCCCATGGGGCTGGAGCACTTGTCCAGCGTCTGCACCAGCGAAACGCCATCGGCCCCGGCGGCGCTTTGGAAAACTTCCAGGTTGCGGAGGGTGAAACGGTCCATCCACACGAACTTGGCCTCATCGATGCGGCCGATGCTGCAGATGTTCTTGAGCCCCACGTGCTGCGTCTGCTCCAGATACACCAGCAGGGCGCCGGCGCTGCAGATGCCCAGCGGATAGGGGTCGATGGCGAAGCCTTTGAGGCTGTCCACCTGCAATTGGCGCTTGAGGCGCTCCACGGCGGCATCGTACACAAAGGCCCACTCGTCGATGGAGGTGGTGTAAAAGTCTCCGAAACGCTCCCGGAGCCCTTTTTCATACCCCCGCTGCACCACCAGTTCCTTGGGCTTGAGCGACCCCAGCAGGGTGCCCACGTACTCCAGCGTTCCCTGGGCCACCTGGAACTGCCCGGTGGAAACGTCCAGGAAAGCGGCGCCGCAGCGGTCCTTTTCTACCGTGAGGCCGCAGAGGTAGTTGTTTTCTTTCTGCTCCAGCATGCCCTCGCCGAAGGAAATGCCCGGCGTAACGATTTCGGTGACGCCGCGCTTGACCAGTTTTTTGGTGAGTTTGGGATCTTCCAATTGGTCGCAGACGGCCACCTTGAAGCCGGCGCGGATGAGTTTGGTCAGGTATCCCTCGATGGCGTGATGCGGGAAGCCCGCCATGGGGATGGGCCCCTTGTCTCCGTTGGATTTCTTGGTGAGGACCAGTCCCAGCACGCGGGAGGCCGTCACGGCGTCGTCCGAATAACTTTCATAAAAATCTCCCACCCGGTAAAGCAGCAGGGCTTCCGGATGTTGCGCCTTCACCTCGAAAAACTGTTTGATGAGGGGAGTATCTTCCGCAATTTTCGCCATACGGCAAAGTTAATCATTTTCCCGAAACGCGGCAAGGCAAACACGTGCCCCGCTCACAGAAAGAGGTTGGTGAGAAAGATGACCGCAATGCCGACGGGGGCCAGGTAGCGCATGAGGAAATACAGCAGGGGGAAGAGGCGGCGGTTGCACTTGCCCGAGCACGTGAGTTCGTCGCGGACATCGGCCTTGGACATTTTCCAGCCCGCGAAAAGGGTGAAAAGAAACCCGCCGAACGGCATGAGCCAGTTGGAGCAGAACTTGTCCAGGAAATCAAACAGTCCCAGCCCCAGGATTTTGACCCCGGACATCGGGCCGAAGGACAGCGAGCACAGCACGCCCAGCGCCCAGGTGCCGAGTGCCAGCACAAGGGTGCTCCGGCGCCGGCTCCAGCCCTTTTCTTCCACCAGGTAGGCGACCCCTACTTCCAGGAGGGAGATGGACGAGGTGAGGGCCGCGATGAGGATGCTGAAAAAGAACAGGACCGATACCACGGTGCCGGCCCAGCCCATCCGGCTGAAGACATACGGCAGGGTGTCAAACACCAGGCCGGCGCCTTCCTCCGGCTGGATGCCGGCGGCAAAGACGGCGGGCATCACCGCAAAACCGGCCAGCAGGGCGAACAGCAGGTCGAAAAGGGCCGTGCAGTTGCCCGAATACACGATATTCTCCTCTTTCCGCATGTAGGAGGCATAGGTGAGGATGGTTCCCACGCCCAGCGACAGGGAGAAGAAAGCCTGCCCCATGGCAGTGGCCGCTACCTGCGCATTAATCTTGGAGAAATCGGGCTTCACCATGTATTCCACGCCCTTCCATGCTCCGGGCAGCGTGAGCCCGTAGATGACGATGACCACAATCAGCAGAAACAGCATCGGCATGGTGATTTTGGTGAACTTCTCGATGCCTTTCGTGACGCCCATAAGGATGATGCCAGCGGTGAGGGCCATGAAAACGGTATGGGTGACCACAGGTTCCCAGGTGGAGGAAATGAAGGAGCCGAAAATCCCGGAAGTGTCTCCCGAGAAGCGGACGGCGCAGGCTTTTGCGAAGTAGTCCACCGACCAGCCGCCGACCACGCTGTAATAACTCAACAGCAGGACCGGCGTGCACACGGTGACCAGCCCCAGCCATTTCCAGCGGGTGCCGGGAGCCAGTTTCTGCATGGCCCCGAACGTATTGCTGCCGCTTCGTCGGCCGATGACGGCCTCGGCCATGAAGATGGGCATGGCCAGCAGGGCGCATGCTGCGATATAGACCAAAACAAAGGCCGCTCCGCCATTCTGGCCCACCAGATAGGGGAATCGCCAGATATTTCCAAGGCCGATGGCGCTTCCCGCCATGGCCATAATCACGGCCAGACGGCTGCCGAAATTTTCTCTTTTCTGCATATCGTTCGAATACACATACCCGTTTGCAAAGATAGCGATTTCTTCTTATTTTTGTAGTATGCAACAGTACCTGGACCTTTTAACACATATCCGGGAGCACGGCGTCATGAAGCAGGACCGCACCGGGACGGGCACGCAGAGCGTGTTCGGCTATCAGATGCGCTTCAATCTGGCCGATGGCTTTCCCCTCCTCACCACCAAGAAGGTGCACCTCAAGTCCATCATCTATGAACTCCTCTGGTTCATCGCCGGAGACACCAACGTGAAGTACCTGCAGGACCACGGCGTCACCATCTGGGACGAGTGGGCCGGCCCGGACGGGGAACTGGGCCCGGTGTACGGCCACCAGTGGCGCTCCTGGCCCGCTCCGGACGGCCGCAGCATAGACCAGCTTTCGCAGGTGATCGAAACCATCCGGCGCAATCCCGACTCCCGCCGCATGCTGGTGACCGCCTGGAACCCCGGCGAGGTGGACCGGATGGCCCTTCCTCCCTGCCACTGCCTGTTCCAGTTCTATGTAGCGGAAGGAAAACTATCCTGCCAACTGTACCAGCGCAGCGCCGACGTGTTCCTGGGTGTTCCGTTCAACATCGCTTCGTATGCGCTGCTTACGCTCATGATCGCGCAGGTGTGCGGCCTGCAGCCCGGAGAATTCATCCACACCACCGGTGACACCCATATCTATCAGAACCATTTCGAGCAGGTGGCCCTGCAACTTTCCCGGCATCCGCGGAAACTGCCCGTGATGAAACTCAACCCTGAGGTGAAGTCCGTCTTCGACTTCACCTACGAAGATTTCACCCTGGAAGGGTACGATCCCTGGCCCGCCATCAAGGCGCCGGTCGCGGTGTAGGCACTTTTTTTGTCATTCTGAACGAAGTGAAGAATCTTATGGAGAAATGTTTGATCGTCGCCGTGGCCGACAATTGGGGCATCGGCATTGACAACCAACTTCCGTGGCATATCGCGGAAGACCTTAAATACTTCAAAAACATCACCAAAGGCTTCCCGGTCATCATGGGACGCACCACGTACTTCTCGCTGCCTTTCCGCCCCCTCAAAGGCCGCAAGAACATTGTGCTGAACCTGGGTGGGGACCCGATTCCGGACGTAACCTGCGTTTACTCCTTCGACGAGGCCTACAAAGAAGCCGAAGCCACCGGTGCTGAAAAGTGCTTCGTCATGGGCGGCGCTTCCGTGTACCGCGCCGCCATGCCGGACATGGACAAACTCTACATCACCCATGTGCACACCGTCCTGGACCGGGCCGACGTCTTCTTCCCGGAAATCGACCCCGCCGTCTGGGAGCGCGAAAGCACCTCCGAAACCCGCACCGATCCCGAAACAGGCTTCACTTTTGAATTTGTCATTTACCGCAAAAAACAACGGCTTGCCTGACCTCGGGGCCTGTCCCGTCGGCGCCCGTGCACGAAAAGGGCCGATTTGGTGCACGAGGACCGGTTTTCGGCGGGGTTGTGCACGAAAAGGGGTGTTTTGGTGCACGAGCGGTGGTTTTGCCCTTCTCTTATTAAAGAAAGTTTTACCTTTGTATAGAAAGATTAATAGACATGGCTATTACCAAAGAATTATGGGGCACTTCGCCCGACGGGAAGGAAATCTTCCTCTATACCCTCAAGAACGCTTCCGGCGCCTATGTGAAACTATGCAGCGTGGGGGCGGGCATCGTCTCCATCGTGGTCCCGGACCGGGACGGCAAGTTGGAAGACGTCGTGATCGGCTATAAGAATGCCAACGATTATTTTGCCGACGGCCCCTGCTCCGGAAAGGTGCCCGGCCGATTCGCCAACCGCATCGCCAAGGGCAAGTTCACCCTGGACGGGGTGGAATACACGCTGCCCGTCAACAACGGCCCCAACCACCTGCACGGCGGTCCCGAGGGCTTCCAGAACCAGGTTTGGGAAAGCCGTGTGGAGGGCGATTCCGTGGAGTTCCTCTACTATTCGGCCGACGGAGAGGCCGGCTACCCCGGCAACCTGAAGGCCGTGGCCCATTACACCTGGGGAGAGGACAATTCCCTCAAACTCATCCTTACGGCCCAGACCGACAAGCCCACTGTGGTGAACCTCACCAACCACGTCTATTTCAACCTGGACGGAGAGGCCTCCGGCAGCGTTCTGGACCACAAACTGGAACTCAACGCCTCGCAGTGGCTTCCCACCGACGAAACCCTCATCCCGCAGGGAGAACCGCAGGACGTGGCCGGCACCCCCATGGACTTCGTGGAGGCCAAGCCCATCGGCCGGGACATCCAGGCCGATTTCCCCGCCCTCAAGTACGGCAAGGGCTATGACAACTGCTACCTGATTGACGGCGCCCTGCCCGGCCAGTTGAGCACGGCGGCGGAACTCTGGGCAGCCCGCAGCGGCCGCCATCTGGAGGTCCTTACCACCCAGCCGGCCGTGCAAATCTATACGGGAAACTGGCTCAAGGGCTGCCCGGAAGGCAAATCCGGCCACGCCTACGAGGATTACGACGCCGTGGCCATCGAGTGCCAGCAC
Organism: Bacteroidales bacterium; assembly: GCA_017447815.1. Lineage (GTDB taxonomy): Bacteria > Bacteroidota > Bacteroidia > Bacteroidales > UBA932 > Cryptobacteroides. Next base: position 57,992 of record JAFSMS010000107.1, read on the forward strand.
TGCCCCGACTCCCCCAACCGGCCCGATTTCCCCACCACCGTCCTCCGTCCCGGAGAGGTGCTGGAAGAGGCCGTCATCTGGGCCTTCGACGCCCGTTAAAAATCCATTCCCAGAATCAGTTCCACGGACCAGGGTTTTTCCTGGTCCATGTTTTTATACCAGGACCCGCCCAGGTAGGACAGCGATACGCCCAGCGAGGCGTCGAAGGGGAGGATGAGTTTGGCCATTTCGGCGGTGAAATCGGCCCCGGCGCTCCACAGGTTGCCGCCGGAGAAGCCGGTGAAGTCCCCGTGCGGAGTGAGGACGAAGTTCTTGATGTAGGCGATACCGGGGATGTTGATGTCTCCCACGTAGATGGGGATGGCATAGTCGGCCGTCAACTTCCACTGGAAAGGATGGGCCTGGGCAAAGGCCGTTCCCGCTTCGGGGTCGAATCCGCGCGGCAGGGTGTTCGCGCTCAGTTCCCCGAAATACGGCCCCGAGGGCCTGATCTGCTGCTGGACCGTGCCCGTGAGGCGCAGGCCCTGGGTTCTCCAGAGGCCCGGAAGATAGCCGTACACATAGGCATACAGGTTGGGGGTGAACTCCCGGGTGAGGCCGGGCCGGAGGCTGGCCCCCACTTCCGCGCCGATGCCCAGCCGGGGATAAATCTGGCTGTCGCCCTTGGAAAGGATGGCATAGCCGCGGACCGATGCCTTGAGGCGCTGCGTGAACACCCGGGCATCGGTGCCGGTCTCGCCGGAAAGGCGCCAGCGGGTTTTCATGCCCTGGGGAAAGCGGGACAGTTTCCAGACGACCGGATCGGTGGCCAGGCTGTTGTTGGAGAAGGTGTAACCAAGTTGCGGGACAAAGCCGTAATTAACGCCGAAACGCTTGAAACTTAACGGGATATAGGCTCGGATGGAGGCTTCTACAAAGGGGTCTTTCCGCAGGAAGGAGCCCATGGTCCGGTTCACAATGAGCGTCTGGTCATAGGCATTCAGGAAATACTGGCGGGCGCGGCGGTCTCCCACATCCACGCTGGCTTCAAAGACGGGGAAAAGGCCGGTATAGACCAGTCGGGCGTGGAACGCGTTGCGCCAGTTCTCCGGGTTGTCCGGACTGCGGTGCAGGCCGTATCCCACCATGCCGGAAACGGTGCCCAGCGTGTTCTGGAAAAAGCCGCTGAGGCCCAGGGAGGCCGTTTCATAGGAGAAGTCCATGCTGCCTTCCTTCACGGCGTCGTAGTTCACATAAAACGGCAGCCAGGAGTGCAGGCGCAGGGGATGCAGGAACTTATAGTAGCGTTTGGGGGCGCTCATGGGAACGGCCGAAGAAAGGTCCGGCAAGGGTCCCAGCGCCTGTTCCTGCTCACGGAGTTTGTCGGCCAGGAAATAGGAGTGGACGTCGGCGTAGGACACCTCGCGGGGGCGGAGGCTGTCCAGCGGGGTGCGGTATAGCATCATTCCCCCGAGCGTCTGGGCCGCCGTGTAGAGGAAGCGGTCGTCCGAGGCGGGGTCCGTGCAGCCGTAGCGGGTGGAGGTCACCTGCAGCAGGCGGTTCCCGGCCGGGTAGTACTGATAGTACTCGTTGACGCCCGTCCGGTCCGACACCCATTCCACGCAGCCGTCCCCGTTGCCCATGTTCACCACTTTCTGGATGGAGGGGGCCAGCACCTCTTCCCAGACGCCTTCCGGCGTAATCCGGTAGATGCCGTATCCTCCGGCCGATATGCCGGACAGATAGACGGTGCTCTCCAGCCAGGCGAATTCCGAGGCCTGGATTCCGTCGGGAACGCGCGTGCGCCGGACGGCGGAACCATCCTCCGTCGAGAGCAGCGTCACATGGTTTTCCCCGCTCGGAAGGAGTTCGCAAACGGCCAGGAGGCGCCCGTCCGGAGAAGGCTGGGGATTGTAATAATAGTGTCCCGTGACCAGTTCACGGGGCTTTCCGGAAGCGATGTCATAATAGCAGACGGCCGATGCGCCGGCCAGTTTCCACCGGGCGTCCAGTCTTTTTTCCGCCCAGTAGATCCGGTTTTTGTTCCCTTCATAGAAAAGGGATATCTCGGTGGAGGCAAAGTCCATCAGGTGCTTGACTTTTCCGTCCCGGATGGCGACCAGTTCGGCCGGGTGGAGGGAACCCTTCCGGAGCACGTAGAGGGTTCCGTCATCCGCCATCTGGGCCGAAGAATAATCGACCGGGAACGATTCCGAGCGGGAGATCTGTTCCATGGGCTGGAACGGGGCGCGGGCTTCGGCCTCGGCCCGCCAATGGGCGTTCACCGTATCCAGGATGGCGCGGAAAGTGGCGTTGTACGGCTGTCCGCCGGTGTTTTTCTTCACCGTGCTGCGGAAGGCCGACGACAGCAGCCAGGGCTTCCGGCGGCCGTTATCGGCCGTTTCCTGCATGATGAAAGGATTGCCGGTGAGGTAGCGGGCGCCGGCCACGGCCAGATAGCCCACCGTGTAATAGTCCGGCGTCAGGTGCTTGTAAGAGCCGTAGCGCCAGCGGAACCAGTTGCGGTAATCTCCCTGGTCCAGGGCCACCTGGTAATAGTTCAGAAAATCGGCCGTACGGGCGCGCGAGGCCTTCCAGAGCCCGGCTTCGGCCGATACGGCATCCCCCTCGCCCAGCGACAGCCCCAGGAAGGTCTGGTAGGTGAGCGGATTCCAGATTTCGCCGCTGAGGACATTGAAGAGCCGGAAGTATTTGCGGCTGCCCTGCTGGAACTGGGCCTGGTGGCGGGGTTCGTGGGAAGCCAGTTGGAGGGCCCAGGGCTCCGGATCCGCACCGCCGGTTTCGGGCATGGTGTACAGGTCCATGCGGGAAGGCGCCCAGCCCACGGAACCGTTGGAGTAGGGATGGAAAGCGTGCAGCACCACGGGCATCTTGCGGCGCTGGCCCTCGCCCGGGGCAATGCCGTAACTCCGGCCCATCGGCACACGGAACTGCTCCAGCAGCCGGCCATACGTGCGGGCCAGCGAATCGGCCCCAACGGGATAAATGAGTTGATAGTGGGGCGTTTCGATGGTGTTCCAGCGAAGGTGGCCGGGGTCGTCACCGGCCAGATAGAATTGCGCCTTCAGGGGCAGGACTGCCAAAACGAAGGCGAGGAGTGTCAGAACCGTTCGTCTCATACTGCACAAATTTACGGTTTTTTCCTTACATTTGCGGAAGTATGAAGAAAAGAACAGCCATCGGCCTGGCCTGTCTGCTCTGTCTGGCAGCCTGCGGCCCCAAGAAAATATCGGAAGCCAGGGTGGACCCCCGCCCCTTCCCGTCCGCCGTCGTCCCCGTCATGATGGAAGACCCCAACCAGCGCATCACCTGGCTGGTGCAGCATTATTGGGACCCGTTCACCGCCCCGGACAGCCTGTATTTCTCCGACTCTCTCCACATCAACGGCGTCATTGCCGACGAGGTGGAAAAGCAGATGGGAACCTATGCGACGCTGTTGCAGCAGGTGACGCCGGAGGGGGGTGGCAAAGCGATGGAAAGGCTGTTCACCCGCATGGACGCCTTCCAGGAGGCGCATCCGTCGGCCAACCTTTTCGAAAAACTCAACGCCCTGGTGGACAAGTATTTCTACGACCCCAACTCTCCCGTCCGCAGCGAGCAGTTGTATCTGCCCTATGTGAAACTGCTGGCCGGGAGTTCCCGGGTATCGGCCGCCCAGAGGCAGCGCTATGAGTGGGAAGCCAGAACCTGCGCACTGAACCTTCCCGGCACCCCCGCGGCCGATTTTTCCTTCATCGATACCGAAGGCCGCAAACGCACCCTGTACAGCATCGATGCCGACCTCACCCTCCTCATTTTCGGCAACCCCGACTGCCGCGCCTGCCAGGAGATCCAGCAGTCCATCGCGGCCATCGACGCCCTGTCCAAGGCCATCCGCTCCGGACAACTGAAGGTGGTGGACATCTACATCGACGAAGACATCACCATCTGGAAGGCACGCATCCCGGACTACCCCAAAGACTGGATCAACGGCTACGACCCCGACTTCGTCATCCGTACCGACCTTCTCTACAACGTGCGCGCCCTCCCTTCCCTGTACCTGCTGGACAAGGACAAAACCGTTCTCCTGAAAGACTGCACGCCCGAACAGTTCTTCCGTGCCCTGGGGCTTTGACGCTTCCTGAAGGTCCCGGGCCCGTTTTCGGCCGGTTATTTGACTTTGTCCGAAAAAAAGTTTCTTTTTTCGTGCAAGATTTCACAGGGTCGGGGATTTATAGGTCAGGTATGAAAAGATTGTTGTACATACTGCCGGTGCTGGCTCTTCTGGCTGCCTGCTCCAAAAGCGAGGCTGAGGCTCCCTTGGATTTGGAGAAGCTGTCAACACAAGCGTTGTCTGATATGGCAGGAGAACGGGCCATCAAAGCCATTGCAACCGTGAAACAGGATGCGGAAGGAGCGGTTTACCTCCAACTGAACGATAGCACCCGCACCTATCCGCTTAACTACGGGCGGCCTTACGAGGGTCTTTGCCGCATCTTCTGTCAACTTTCCCGGCCGAACGACAAATCTGAATGTTACATCTATTGGATGTTCGAAATCGAGCGCGGAGAGACCGTGCTGCAGGATCCGGCAACGGCGTCCGGCGGGGGCGCCATCCCGGTCGGACTGGACATTCTGGACGATTGGACGACCAGCGTCGAGGACGGTTTCCTCACGGTCCATTATTCGGCCTGGTGGGGAGAGGGGAAGGTGCCGCACACCCTCCGGCTGTACCGGAGCCCCGGGCAGGAAAACACCTTCGAACTCACGCTGCTGCACTTTGACAACGGGGACACAGCCCTGGAAAAGGCCGATGCCCTCGTCTGTTTCGATATCGACCCTCTGCTCACGCCGACGCAGGGAGAATATAGGACGTTAACTTTAAAATGGACCACCCTTGAGGGAAAGGCTGCCTCAAAAGAATTCAAATACAGAAGCAGGCAGTGAAAAAAGGCTGTTGGAGGAACTCCGCCGCAAGGATCCCGAGGGTATGCGCCTCTTTTATGAGCGCTATGCGGGGTATCTTACGGCGGTGTGTTCCCGTTATGTCCCGGACCGTGCATCGGCCCAGGACATCCTTCAGGACGCCTTTCTGCAGATTTTCGATGCCGCTCCGCGCTTCGAGTACCGGGGTGAAGGCAGCCTGAAGGCGTGGGCCGCGCGCATCACCGTGAACCGGGCGCTCAGATGGCTGAAGGCGCGGGGAAGGCTCCGCTTTTTGGAAACGCTGCCGGAACGGCCGGAAGAGGAAGTGGCCGATGTCAAAAAAGTGCCTCCGGCCGTGCTCCAGGACTTTATCAAGTCCCTGCCGGACGGGTATAGGACGGTGTTCAACCTGGTTGTATTCGAACAGAAATCCCATAAGGAAATAGCCGCGCTGCTGGGCATCAAGGAAGACTCTTCGGCCTCCCAGTTCTTCCGGGCACGGGCCGCTCTGGCGCAGAAAATCAATCAATATTTGAAGGAACATGAGTAAAAAATGGACAGATTCCCTTCCTTCCCTCCTGGAGGATTACGAGGAAGTGGCGCCGGAAGGGCTGTGGGACGCAGTCCAGACCGGTCTTGCCCCCAAAAAGCGCCTTGCCGCGGGGTGGTGGTATGTGGCCGGCGGCCTGCTGGCTGCCGCGGCGGTGATGCTGGCCGTGTTCCTTTGGAAGCCCCGGCAAGAGGATTCCGTCTCCGTCGTCCCCGGAGACGCCCTCGTCCAGGCCGATGAAACTCAGCTCCCGGCCGATGAACCCATGCCGCCGGCCGAGGTGGCCCCGGCCGCGCCGCGACAGGTGACGGTGCCGCAAAAGATGACGGTGCCGCGGCAGACGCAAAATCGGCCCGAAACGCAGCCGCCGTGCAACCAAGGTGCCCCGGCAGACGCAGAATCGGCCCAAAACGCAGCCGTCGCGCACCCCGAGGCCGCACAACCCGCCGGCCCGTCCGCCGAACAGCCGGAGACGGAGGACCTGCCTTTCGAAGCGGTTCCCCTCGCGCGGAAAAAGAAGGCGGGCCGCGTGGCGGTGCAGTTTTCGTCCGGCGCCTACCTGGCACAGGCGCGCTCGTCCAGCAGCGGTTTCGGCCTCCCGGCGCATCCCGGCCTGCCGCCCGCCTTTACCAAGGCCCAGGACGAAGTCAACGTCTATACGCTGGGCCGGAACAAAGCCAGCGAAACGGAGGTGAAACACCGGCAGAGCCTGCGGCTCAGCCTGGGCGTGAGTTATGCGTTCACCCCGCGCTGGAGCATCGGGACAGGCCTCACCTATACTTCTCTGCGCTCCGACTACGAAACCGTGTCCGGAGAGGCCTCCACCCATACCGTCCGGCACCTGTACTATCTGGGCGTCCCGATTACGCTGCAATGGCAGGCCTTCCAGTGGAAGGCGCTCAGTATCAACCTCAGCGCCGGTCCGCTCTTCGAATGGGCGGTGGGCTCCCGGGAGAACACGCAAACCTTTGTCTCCGGCAAACTTTTGTCGCAGCAGGAGGAGACGCGCCCGGTGAAAGACCCGCGCTGGTCCGTTTTTGCCGGGGTTGGGATTCAGTATCAACTGTTCCGCTATGGAGCCCTTTTCCTGCAGCCCGGAATCAGTTGGCATTTTCCTGCCGGCAGCGGAGTGGAGTCGTACTACTCGGCTCACCCGCTTTCTCCGGAATTTACTTTTGGATACCGTTTCACTTTTTAAACGGTTTTTGTATCTTTGCCCCTTGTGAAGAGGGCATTCCGTTATATCCTTGTATGGCTGGCAGTTCTGGCCGGTCCGTCCCTGTATGCGCAGTGGTCCGGCGGGCTGGACGCGTCCGGCGGCTTCGACTATATGCCGCAGCGGGAAAAAGATCTGGACATGCCGCTGTACCGGTATTTTGGAAAAGGAACCGTCCGTGTGGGATACCGCTCCCCCAAATTCACCTGGACAGGCAGCCTCGGAGGCAATTATGACTACAGGGATACGGACACGTACCGGGCGTCCGTTTCCGGATCGAATCTGAATCTGGAAACCATCGGAGACGTGAAGAAGGGAGATTTCACCATCAAGGGAGGTACCACCCAGGGAATAGGGGTGGATTTCAAGAATGACTTCCATTGGCAGCCGACGCCCTCCCTTGCCTTCGATGCGTGGATTCGTTACCAATACAAGGATGACAAGGGAAACACCACCACCGTCCGGATTCAGGGAGAAACGGGCGGCCAGGAGAAGGAGGACGTACTGAGCCAGATCGGCCTTTATATGGAAAATCCGTTTTCCACGGAACACGGAGTGCAGGCCGGGACCCGCGTCCGCCATCAACTGGCCGGGCCCCGGAGAGTTCTCAATGGGGAAGTTTCCATAGACAACAAATATCTGAGCCGATACAACACCTGGCTGCTGTACGAGGCGGACTCGCAGCGCGAAAAGGCCAAGCGCATCTACCGGATAACCCCTTACACCGGCAATCAGGGATTCAAAGCCTCCATACATTATATGGATTCCGTGCTGCGGACCGGCCCTGTGCGGCTGGTCATCGACCCGGGACTGAGGCTGGCCCTGGACAATACCCGCGACCGAAATTCCGGGGCCGTCCTGGAGGATATCGACAAGGAAATCTGGCGGGACAGCACCCGTCTTCGGGAAAACTTCAACTATCTCACCCTCAGGGCCGAACCTTATTTCGCGGCCGATCTGTCCTGGAGCAAACTGCGCGCCCACATCGACTATTCCCCCCAGTTGTATTTCCGTCGCCTGACAGATGAGGTGCACACCCAGCATCTCAATTTCGTCCGGCCTTATCCCGTAGGGTCGGGCTGGCTCAGTTGGACGTTCTCGCCCCAGCACAAACTCACTTTCCGGAACAACCTGTCGGTCAACCATCCTTCCTACATCCAGATTTGCTGGTATGAGCGTCACGGCAACTACCTCACCCAGATTTTCCGGGGAAAGGAAGACCTCAAATCGACCCACACCTTTGCCCTCGGCCTGGAATACGAGTTCAAGTACAAGCGTTTCCTTTCCACCACCAAATTGTCCTATTCGAGCCGGATGGACGAAGTGGACCAAACCTACACGCGGGAAGTCATCGAAGACCGGAATTACCAGGTGTTTACCTGGGTAAACGCCTCTGACAGCCACATTTACGGGGCCACTGAAATTCTGGGCTGGCGAGGCAGAAAGCTGACGGCCAACGTGGGAGTCACCTACAACGGCAACGAGCGCAGGAACCGGGAATCCGGTCAGTTCAAGCGCAGTTTCGACTGGCGCGTCTGGGCCGATGCCACCCTCTCCCTCCCGAAAGACTGGAAGATAAGCGCCGACATGAACTACCGCAGCAACGTGGCCACCTTCTTCACCATTTTCAAGCAGTACTGTGCGCTGAATGTCAAGGTGGAGAAAAAAATCGGCAAGGTGACCCTGTCCCTGAACGGCCGCGACCTCCTGGACAACGAGACGGAAAAAAGTTACCTGTCGGCCGACCAGACCGAGATGTGGGCCGAAGTCACCCGCCTCAACCGCCGCGTTGTCATCCTCGGCGTCAACTGGAACTTCTGACGCTTTTGTCCAAAAGGCGTTTGACTTTTGAAAAAGGATGATTATATTTGTGGGAACCAGCCAATTTGCCTATGAAAAAAGAGTATTGTGTTTCAGAAAGCGCGGAATATCAAGCGCCTCAGGTTGAGATTATAAGAATCTCTCCATCTCAGATTATATGTGGCTCAAATGAGAATATTGAAGAGGGTGGACAACAAAATTGGGTGGCAGAGCCAAGTTTCCTAAACGAATTATTTTAATTTTGACGACACGATGAAAAAGCGCTTGTTTTTTGCCCTAATGTTCGTGGCGTGTCTTTCTTCTTGTAAAATGAAGGAGGAGACCCCCGTTGTCGCAGAACCTACTTCCGGCATTCCGACAGTTTTTCATGCCACCATCGAAAATTCGGACTTCTCTGATCCCACGAAGGTTTATACCGATGATGCTCTCCATGTTTTGTGGAATGCAAATGATAATATTTCCATTTTTGCCAAAAAGACTTTGAACAAAAAGTATCGTTTTAAAGGAGCGGATGGTGCAACGGGAGGTACGTTCGAAGAAGTGGCAAGCGGAGAATTCGGCTCATACTCCGATATTGACTTCAATTATGGCATCTATCCGTATTTGGAGAATACGGGTTATTTATTTGACGATATAATTCAAGTGGATTTTCCAAAAATACAGAATTATCAGGCAAACACTTTTGGCCGAGAAGCCAATTTGATGGTGGCAAAGAGCAGCACGACAGACCTGAATTTCAAAAACGTAGGGGGATATCTCTGCTTTAAACTATATGGCAATGGTTTTTCTGTGAGATCTATTCTTCTCAAGGGGAATAACGGAGAAACGCTATCCGGGCCTGTAAAGATTTCTTTTGACACGGAGAATATTCCCACTATGGTGTTTGACGACAGTGACCCGTCCAAGCTGAACAAGGAGATTGTCTTGAAAGCCGATACCCCTGTCGCCTTGGGCGCTTCGGAGGCGGAGGCCGTCACCTTCTGGATGGTCATCCCGCCGGTCCATTTCACGGGCGGTTTTACAATAACCGTTATTGACAGTGCCGGTGGAATCCATGAAAAGACTACCACGAAAGATGTTGCATACACGCGCAACAAGCGGGTCACAATGGCCGCATTTGAGATCAAGAATGAGGCATTAGCCCCACTAGAGCAGGGTATTTATCCTTTCATCGGTACGGGATATGTCTTTAATAAAGTAACCGACCAGGTCAATATCTATGAATCCGAAGGGAACGCTTGGGTTCGTTTTCTGGAGATACCAACCCTTACCATGCGTGAGATGGGCCCCATTCCTTTGAGTGCCAGTGCCGGCGACGTTTTGGATGTCACTTTAACCACATATGTGAATGGGGTGGTGAGCGGAATGCCGGAAAACAGTCGTATTACGGTTCAGTCGGTGATAGCCGGGAAAATGAATGCGGTCTCCGATGAAGGCGCCCGTTATGTATTCCGTTTTTAATTTGCAGCCCTATGAAAAAGATATTGATTTCTGTTTTATCATTTCTGCTGGCCGCTGTGGCCGTGCTGGCCTCTCCGGCCGACCCCACCCCTTTCAAGTACACCCAGCCTGACGGTTCAGTTATCGTTCTCCAACGGCACGGTGATGAGCATTTCCACTGGACCACCGATATTTCCGGACGGGTCGTGGTTCTGGGAGCCGACGGATTTTACCGTCCCTCCGGTCAATCTTTTTCATCTATGGCGGCGGCAGCCCAAAAGAGCAGGAAGAATCTGCATGCGACATGGTCTTCTTATGACAATCCGCCTGCGACCAATTTTGGGGACCGAAAGGTGCTTTGCATTTTGGCCTCATTCTCTGATATGAATTACAGCATCGAAAACCCCAAACAGCATTTCCAAGACATGCTGAACAAAGAGGGCTATAGCGAGAATGGCGCCATCGGGTCCGTGCGGGATTACTATATAGACAACTCGATGAACCAATACCGCCCTCAGTTTGACGTTTACGGTCCCGTCTCGCTCACCAACACCTCTCAATACTACGACGACAAAGGTCCCGACGTCGCGATTCTGGAGGCTTATGAACTTTTGAAAACGCAGTTTGATATTGCCGACTACGATACGGATGGCGATGGCGCGGTGGATATGGTTCTTTTCTATTATCCGGGTTACAATGAGGCGGAGGGCGGTCCTGAAAACACCATCTGGCCGCATCAGAGCGAGGGCTTTTTTGGGATGATGGACAGCAAGCGCTTTGTCCGCTATTTCTGCACGTCAGAATTAAGGGGGAGCTCGGGTACTGAACCAGCCGCTATCGGAACGACATGCCACGAATTTGCCCACTCGCTGGGTCTTCCAGACTTTTATGATACGGATTATGCCAGTAGTGGTGGACAGAATGCGTTCACAACCGGTGATTTTGATCTGATGGCGGCAGGCAATTATAACGATGCCGGGCGCAGACCGCCGTATTTGAATGCTGTGGAAAGGAATATGCTGGGCTGGATGGACTATCCTACAGGGCTTACCACCTCTGGTAATTATTCTCTGCAAGCCGTTCAGAACAACGAAGCCTACCAATTTGCCACATCGATAACCGGTGAGTATTTTGTCCTCGAATCCCGCAATGGGAACAAGTGGGACAGCGCAATCCCTTCCGGCCTGCTGCTTTATCATATTGATAAGTCGGCAAGAATTGTCGGAGACGGAATGACGGCGGGACAATTATGGGACACCAATAGCATCAACAGTTATTATGGGCATCCTTGCTTCCGTATTCTTCCCACCGTGGAGGAGCCGACATATCTGAATCAGTATGTCTTCCCGGGTTACAGTTCTGTGGCCTCTTTCACGCCAAAGGCTTGGGATGGAAATGCGGCCGGCGTATCTTTTGATAATATTTCCCATGATGGCACAAAGAGTTCCTTTACGGCCGTTGTTTCCACACATCGGACGGTGTTTGGCCGTGTAACAGACACAGAAGGAAACCCTCTCCAGAATGTCCAGGTCAGCCTGACTCCCAGTACGGGGGCCTTTACTCCCGCCCCGTCTTTGCTTTCAGGCAGTGTCTATTGTATGACAGATGCCGATGGTAATTATTCACTGGAACTGGACGATGCTGCTACGGCCAATCAAATTTTACGCGCCGATAAGGATGGTTTAGTTTCGTCTTCTTTCAACTTGACAATTTCCTCCTTGTTTACAGAGCTGGACATCACTCTCCTTCATAAAGGAGAGGGGCTTCCGGTAGGCCTTTCAAAATACGATTCGAGTTTGGGAATGGCCAATTGGAGTTTCGGTGAAACACAGATGGCCGTCGGGATGCATTATTCTGCGGAAGAATTGGCCGCCGAAAACGCAGTGGGGGCGTTGTTGAAAACAGTTACCATCTACTCTGCTGCCACGGGCAGCACAGAGGGAGAGTCCGTGTATATTGTCGTGGATATCGACGGAGAGACCACGTTGAGAAGAAATATTACAGCTCAATATAGCAAGTATAGCTTCATCACCGTCGATGTGTCTGATGCCGGGATCATCATTCCTGAGGGGAAGGGAATCAATATCGGATATGGAATTGATAATATTGCAGCGGGGAGTTATCCGTTAACAGCCTATGGCTCTTCAACTGTTGATAATGGCGGCTTTTATTACTGCATCAACTTCCTGAGCGAACACGGGTGGTATTCTTTTAATAATGGCGGAAACTACTACGGGGCCGTCGTCTCGGCGGTCTTGGCCACCACCACCGACATTGAATTCTCTACTCTAGGTGTCAGTTACATCAAGGTCGAGGCCGGCATTCCTACCGTGAAAGTGGCGGCCGGGAAGTCTCTCAAGAGTACAACCTGGTATTTGGACGGGGCGGTTGAGGCATCTCCGACAGCAACCAGTGCCCTGGCGGCGGGAACACACACGTATATGGCACGCCTTACGTATTATGATGGGACATCGGAACGAGTGTACTACGAGATAACCGTTGAATAGTTTTTTAACCTTACCGCCTCGACGTGAAAATGGCTTTTTACAGAGGGCCGTGTGTCGAGGCGGTGCTAATTTGGGGCAAAACGGCCGGTTTGATTGCCGCCTCGACGCCAAACCTCTTTCTGGGGCCTTCTGCGTGTCGAGGCGGTAATTTTTAAATTATTCGTATTTTTGTATGATTCAGAATCTTGTGGATATGAAAAAAAGTTTGTTCATCACGCTGCTGGTGCTGCTGGTCTCCTGCGGCAGGAATACCTTTCATGCCGACTATGTTTCGCGCATGGCGGCGCATGACGGCGCCCTGAAACAGTTCATGACCCTGCCCGAAGGGGTATCGGCCCAGGAAAAAGAGGCCCTGGAGTTTCTCTACGCCTATATGCCGCTGGCCGATGTCACCGACTATCCCGCCGACTTTTATCTGCAGAACGTTCGGGCCAGCCTGAAGGCCCGCGAGGAGATGGGCTGGAATATCCCCGAGCGGGAGTTCCGCCACTTCGTGCTGCCCCTTCGCGTCAACAACGAGGACCTGGACAGCGCCCGCGTCGTGTTCTACCGGATGCTCAAGCCCCGCGTGGAAGGCCTTTCGATGGAAGACGCCATCCTGGAAGTGAACCACTGGTGCCACGAGATGATGACCTATCAGCCTTCCGACGGCCGTACGCACGCCCCGCTGGCCTCCCTAAAGAACTCCCTGGGCCGATGCGGCGAGGAATCCACCTTCTGCGTGGCCGCCCTCCGCAGCGTGGGCATCCCGGCCCGCCAGGTGTACACCCCGCGCTGGGCCCACACCGAGAGCAATCACGCCTGGGTAGAGGCCTGGGCCGACGGCCGGTGGCGCTTCCTGGGCGCCTGCGAGCCCGAGCCGGTGCTGGACCTGGGCTGGTTCAACGCCCCCGCCTCCCGCGCCATGCTCACCCATACCAAAGTGTTCGGCAAGTATGACGGTCCCGAAGAAGTGGTCCTCCGTACACCCGGCTACACGGAAATCAACCTCATCGACAACTATGCCAAGAGCGCCCGGGCCACCGTCAAGGTGCTGGACACCGACGGCAAGCCCGTGAAAGACGCCCGCGTGGCCTTCTGCATCTACAACTCTTCCCAGTTCTCCCCGGCCGTTTCCAAATATACGGACGGCAAGGGGGAGACCTCGCTGTCGGCCGGCCTGGGAGACATGCTGGCCTGGGCTTCCAAGGACGGGGCCTACGGCTTCGCCCGCGTGCGTTTCGGCAAGGACAAGGAAGTCACCGTGACCCTCGACAGTCCCAAGGGAGAACCGGTCCGTTCACAACTGATGGACATCGTCCCGCCGCCGGAGCAGGTGGTGCTGCCGGAAGTGACGCCGGAACTCCGCGCCCTCAACGACCAAAAAATGGCCTATGAAGACTCCGTGCGCAAGGCCTACATGGCCACTTTCCCCACTCGTGAGACCGCCCAGAACTTCGTGGCCGAATTCGGCCTTCCGGCCGAGGCCGTGCGCCTGGTGGAAGGCTCCTCGGGCAACCACGCCGTCATCACCCGCTTCCTCATGGAGGCCGACGACAAGGAGCGCGCCGTGGCCCTGCTGCGCAGCCTCACCCGCAAAGACCTCTCCGACGTGACGCCGGCCGTCCTCTGGGACAGTTACAGCGCCACCGAGTCCATCCTGGCCCCGCGCATCGAGGGTGAATTCCTCACCCCGTACAAGGGCTGGTTCCTCCAAAACATCCCGGCCGACCTCCAGGCCTCCTTCAAAGGCAACGCCGAGGCCATCGTAAAGTGGGTGGACGAGAATATCTATCTGGACGAAGACCCCCTGTTCTGGGACATTCCCATGTCGCCCGTGGGCGTCTGGAAGAGCCGCTGGGCCAACCCCCGCTCCCGTGACCTCCTCACCATCGCCCTGGCACGCACCTTCGGCGTAGAGATGCGCAAGGACCGCAATACCGGGTCGCTCCGCTTCGCCGGAGACAAGGCCGATGTGGCCACCGGCCACGTGGATCTCACCTATGCGCCCGTGGAAGGCGTCGATCGGCCCGAATACGGCCGCCATTACACGGTGAGCCGCATTGTGGACGGGCAGGCGCAGATGGTCTTCCTGGGCTTCGGCGGGGAAGGCCGCCGCTTCGGCCTGACCAATGACGTCCCCGAAGGAGATTACATCCTCACCTCCGGAAACCGCCTCTCCGACGGCTCTACGCCCGTAACGGTGACCCTGTTCCACGTATCGGCCGGGGAAAGCCTGGAGGTGCCCGTGGTCATCGAATCGGTGCTGGAAGAGGTGAAAGTTCAGGGGCAGTTCACTCCCGGAAAACTCCTCCAGGTGGCCGATGGCGGCTACTATGCCGCTGCCGTCCTGGATGTAGGCATGGAACCCACCAACCACGTGCTGCACGACATTGCCGAAGAAAAGGCCGTCCTGGAAGCCTGGGGCCGCCCCATCTTCCTCGTGGCCACCAGCGAGGCCCAGTTGCAGCGCCTGCACAGCGAGATCGCCCAGGGCCGCTACGGCACCCTTCCCACCACGGTGTCCTTTGTGCTGGACAGCGAGGGAGACATCCTTCCGCGCCTGTGCAAGGACTTGAATCTCAGCGCCGAACGTCTGCCGCTGGTGATTTTGGGCAACGCCGCCACCCATGATGTCGTCTTCTCTTCACAAGGATATACCATCGGCATGGGCGCCCAACTGGCCGCCATCGCCCGTAAATTGGAAAAATAAATGAAACAATTCGTGCTGGGCCTGAGCGCCCTCCTGCTGCTGGCTTCCTGCCAGAGCCATTTTATCAAGGATGCGGAATTCCGTGAAACGGTCTCCAGGGACTACAAAGCCCGGCTGGAAGCGCATGGTAACGCATTGAAACCCTTTATGACCCTCCCTTCAGAGGCGACGCTGCCGGAAAAGGAGGCGCTGGAGTTTCTCTATGCCTACATGCCCCTGGCCGATGTCACCGACTACCCTGCCGACTTCTATCTGGAGAACGTGCGGGCCGCACTGGCGCTGAAAGACCGCTGGGGCGTGCCGGAACGCGAGTTCCGCCACTTTGTGCTGCCGCTCCGCGTGAACAATGAGAACCTGGACAGCGCGCGCGTGGTGTTTGCCCGGGAACTGCTGCCGCGCATCGAGGGAATGTCCATGCAGGACGCCATCCTGGAAGTGAACCACTGGTGCCACGAGAAGGTTACGTACCAGCCTTCCGACGCCCGCACTTCCTCCCCCCTGGCCCTTGTGTGCAACGCCCTGGGCCGATGCGGCGAGCAGTCCACCTTCTGCGTCACGGCACTCCGCAGCGTGGGCATCCCGGCCCGTCAGGTCTATACTCCCCGCTGGGCCCACACCGACGACAACCACGCCTGGGTGGAAGCCTGGGCCGACGGAAAATGGTGGTTCCTGGGTGCCTGCGAGCCCGAACCGGTCCTGAACCTGGGCTGGTTCAATGCACCCGCCTCCCGCGCCATGCTCATGCATACCAAGGTGTTCGGCAAGTATGACGGTCCCGAGGAAGTGGTGCTGGAAAGCCCCAACTTCACCGAGGTGAACCTCATTGACAACTACGCCAAAACCGCCCGCATCGACTTCACCGTCGAGGATGCGGACGGCGCTCCCGTCGAGGGCGCCCGCGTGGATTTCTGCATCTACAATTATGCCGAATTCTACCCGGCTGTCACCAAATACACGGATGCCGGGGGGCACACCTTCAGCAGCGCCGGCCTGGGCGACATGCTCATCTGGGCCTCCAAGGACGGTGCCTATGGCTATGCCCGCGCCTCCTTCGGCAAGGACAAGGAAGTGAAGGTGGTGCTCAACAGCCCCTTCGGCAGCGAGGCTTTCCCCATCGTTCCTCCGCCGGAGAACGTGGCGCTTCCCGAGGTAAGCGGCGAGCAGCGCGCCCTTAACGACAAGCGTTTCGCCTACGAAGATTCCCTGCGGCATGCCTACGAGGCCACTTTCCCCGCCGGCGAGCCCGCCCGCGGCAACTGGAAACTCATCCAGGACTTCCGCGGCTGGGAGAACCAGGTGCGGGTGAAGAATGTACTGGCCTCCCTGAGCGGGAAAGACCTGCACGACATCACCCTCGAAAACCTCAAGGACTACTACAGCACCGACAATTTCCTGGGTTCCCGCGTGGAAAACGAGTTCCTGACACCCTTCTACGGCTATTTCTATGAGCACATGCTGGAGGTGATCAATACCCCCGAGGAAATGGTGAACTGGGTGCGTGACAACATCACGGTCGTGGACGACCCCAAGGCCTGGCGCATCCCCATGTCGCCCCGCGGCGTTTTCGAGAGCCGCCTGGCCGATCCCCGTTCCCGCGATATCTTCTTTGTCTGCGCCGCCCGCGCCAACGGCATCGAGGCGCAGAAAGACCCGGTGACTGGAAAGGTCCAGTACCGCTCCGGGGATCAGTGGCTGGATGTGCATTTTGACGGCGCTTCCGAGGCGGCGGTCTCTCCCAAGGGCGTTCTCAGGCTCTCCTACAAGCCTTCGGCCACCATCGCCAATCCGCAGTATTATACGCATTTCTCCCTCTCCAAAATCGAGAACGGCCGTCCCCATTTGATGGCTTTTGACGAGGGCGAGGTGGACATGGGCGGCGGCGTTGACTGGGCCCACGTGTTCAAGGACGGCTTCACGATGGACGCCGGCCAGTATCTCCTGGTGTCCGGAAACCGCCTTTCCAATGGCTCCGTGCCCGTTTCCATGCTCTTTTTCCGTGTCGAGGAAGGCCGGGAGACGGTGGTCCCGCTCCGCATTGACGAGGGCACCGGCGCCGTACCGGTCATCGGCTCGCTGGATGCCGAAAAACTCTTCACGCCGGACGGCGGCGAGATCGACCAGTCCCTGCTTTCGGCCGTGGGACGCGGCTATTATGTCGTGGCCATCCTGGAGCCGGGCAAGGAACCCACGAACCACGCCCTCCGCGACCTTATCGCCGCGCGCGAGCGCCTGGCGGCCTGGGGACGTCCCATCGTGCTCCTGTGCGAATCGGCCCAGGCGCTGGACCGTCTGAAGAAAGAGGCCATGGAAGGCCGCTACGGAACGGTTCCCGGCAACATTCCCATCGTGCTGGGGGTTGACACCGCCGGAATCCGCGAGGCCATCGTGGCCGACCAGAAACTTGCCGGCAAGGGCCGTCTCCCGCTGGTGGTGGTGGCCGACAGTTTCAACCGCATTTTCTTCTGTTCGGAAGGCTATACGATCGGCCTCGGTGACCAGATTGCCGGCACCGTGGCGCGCCTGTAGCAAAAAAAACTGCAAAAAAATTAAAATATCGTTTGCGATATAAAATATTTGTCGTATATTTGCATCGTGAACGATATAAATAAACCCTATACCATTATGAACGCACAAACTTCTATCCAGATCCTGCAGGCCTACGCTACCGGCCTGGCAGCCCAGAGCATGCAACACAAAGTCCAGAGCAAGGTTTTCAAGTCCATGGGACTGACCAAACTTGCCGATAAGTATGCTGACCATTCCACCGAGGAAATGCAGTGGGTTGACAAGTTCATCGACCGCATCATCGACCTTGGCGGCGAGGCCAAAGTAGAGGCCGCTCCCGCCCAGACCATCTACAAAAACCCGGTAGATTTCATCAAGGCCGACCTTGAAGTCTCCGAGCGCGAAGTTCCCAACCTGGGGAAGGCCACCTGCGCCGTAGCCGAGGACCTGACCACCTTCGACCTCCTGAAAGGCTATTACCAGGACGAGGAGGAGGATATGTTCTGGATGCGCGGTCAACTGGAACTGATTGAGTGCATCGGCCTCCAGAACTGGCTCACCAAACAACTCTAAAATAAATGAAAAAATTAATCCTGGCAGCGCTTACGGCCCTTTTTGCCCTGGGCGCTGCCGCACAAAACGAACAAAACATGGCTACGATTTACGACTTCAAGACCCTTAACAACAAGGGTGCGGAGGTGAACTTCAAAGACTATGAAGGCAAAGTCCTTCTGATTGTGAACACCGCTTCCAAGTGCGGCTTCACCCCCCAGTACGACGGCCTGGAGGCCCTGTACCAGCAGTACAAGGACAAAGGCCTGGTGGTCATCGGCTTCCCCTGCGACCAGTTCGCCGGCCAGGAGCCCGGCTCCAACGAGCAGATTGAGGAATTCTGCCGCCTGAACCACGGCGTCACCTTCCCCCTGATGGCCAAAACCGACGTGAACGGCCCCAAGGCCGAGCCTGTCTTCGAGTTCCTGAAAGCCCAGGCTCCCACCGAGGAATACAACGGCCTGAAGGCCAAAGCCACCCGGAAAATGCTCAAGGGCATCAGCAAGAGCGTCGAAAAGGACAGCGACATCCTCTGGAACTTCACCAAGTTCCTCGTGTCCCGCGACGGCACCACCGTCAAGCGTTTCCCTCCCGTGGCGGAGCCCAAAGACTTTGCCAAGGACATTGAAGCAATGCTTTAATCCCCCCCTATGCAGGAGCAACTCAAATTGGGTAATCAGCTCTGTTTCAGGCTGTACACTGCTTCCCGGCTCATCACGCAGGCCTATCATCCGCTGCTCAGCGGCATCGGCCTCACCTATCCCCAATACCTGGTGATGATGGTGCTGTGGGAGCAGGACGGCCAGCCGGTGAACGACATCGCCAAGAAACTGTACCTGGAGACCAACACCGTGACGCCGCTCCTCAAACGCATGGAGGCCGAGGGCTTCCTGACCCGCAGCCGGGGCCGGACCGACGCCCGCCAGGTGATTGTACAACTCACCCCCAAGGGCCGCGCCCTGGAGGAAAAGGCGGGATGCATCCCCTTCGAAGTGGGGAAGGCCGTCGCCTGCCGCAGCATCACGCCGGAGTCGGCCCCGGAACTGTACGGAACCCTCGACGACCTGATTCAAACCCTCTCCCAGGGTGACAAGTAACCCCCTCTCCATCAAGCAATTACGTACAATCCTCTGCGCATTTTGCGCAGAGGATTGTACGTAAATAGATGATAATCAGGCGGTTGCCGGCCACCCGGAAACGGGCGCCGGCGGGCCGGTCAATACAGTTTCAGGAACACTTCGATGGCCTGGTATTCGGCCATGCCCAGCCGGTCGTAGAGGCGGGCGGTGTTCTGGGTGCGTTCCTCGGCCCGCTGCCAGAACTCGCGCGGATCTTCTCCCGGGAAGGGAACGATGTCCTTCTGCGAGAGGTGGCGGAAAATGGCGTGGCGCTTTTTCACCACTTCGTCGGGGCTCAGGGGAACAGCCATGTCCACACGGCCCAGTTCCCATTCCATCCAGGCGCCGCGGTACAGCCAGACGTGGAGGTCTTTCATCCAGTCGTTGCCTTCTTCGCGGAGTTGGTCCAGGGCTTCCATGGCGGCCTCGGTGCACACGCGGTGCGTTCCGTGCGGGTCGGCCAGGTCGCCGGCCATGAAGATCATGTGGGGTTTCAGTTGCTGGATCAGGTCTTTGATGATATCCACATCGGCCTGGGTGCGGGGATTTTTCTTGATGCCGCCGCTCTCGTAGAACGGGAGGTTCAGGAAGTGGGCGTTGGTGTCGTCGTTGAGGCCGAAGGAGCGTACGGCGCCCCGGGCTTCGCTGCGGCGGATGGCGCCTTTCATCTCCAGAAGGGCGCGGGGTTCGGGCTCTCCGGGGACCTTGCTGTCCACCAGGGCCTTCACCTCGGCGAACTTGTCGGCGAATCCCAACTGGAAGGCGGCGTCCATGTGCTGGAGTACCACGTCGTCATGCACGGCCACGTTGCCGGAGGTTTCATAGGCCACGTGTACGTTGTGTCCCTGGCTCACCAGGCGGATGAAGGTGCCGCCCATGGAAATCACGTCGTCGTCCGGGTGCGGGGAGAAGATGAGGACGGTCTTGGGGAACGGGGTGGCCTTCACCGGACGGGTGCTGTCGTCGGCATTGGGCTTGCCGCCGGGCCAGCCGGTGATGGTGTGCTGCAGGTCGTTGAAGACATTGATATTGATCTTGTCAAACGGGCCGGCCACTTCCAGGAGTTCGCTCAGGTTGTTGTTCAGGTAGTCTTTTTCCGTGAGTTTGAGGATGGGCTTTCCGGTGGTTTCGCACAGCCATACCACCGCCTTGCGGATGAATTTGGGCGTCCAGTCGCAGGGACCCACCAGCCAGGGGGCTTCGCTGCGGGTGAGAAGGCTGGCGGCCGCCTCGTCCACATAGAAGGAGATGTGGTCGTGGTCCTGCAGGAGGGATGCGGGGCAGTCCGTGGTCTGGGGCCCCTCGGTGATGGCCTTGACGGCGTTGGCCTTGTCCTCGCCCCATGCCATCAGGATGATCTTCTTGGCGCTCATCATGGTGCTGATGCCCATGGTGATGGCCTTGTCGGGCGTGGCCGAGATGTCGTTGTTGAAGTTATCGGCCTGGCGCTTGCGGGAAGCGTAGGAGAGGCGCACGACGCGCGTGCGGGTCTTTTCGTTGGAGCCGGCCTCGTTGAAGCCCACCTGGCCCTGTTCTCCCACGCCGATCACCAGGAGGTCCAGCCCCCGGGCCAGAGCGTCGAACTTGACACAGTAGTTGCTCACGTTTTCCTGCGGAACGGTGCCGTCGGGGATGTGGATGTTCTCTTTCAGGATGTCCACCCTGTCCAGCAAGGCCTCGTGGAGGAGGTGGTTGCGGCTCTGGGCCTCGTCCTTGGAAGAAGGGTAATACTCGTCGATGGAAACGATTTCCACATTCCGGAACGAGACTTTTCCGTCATGGCAGCGGCGGGCCAGTTCGTTGTACAGGGATGTGGGCGTGTTTCCCGTGGTGAGCCCCAGCCGGAACAGGCCGTCCCTCTGGCTGTGGGCGTTGATGGAATTAACAATAAAGTCGGCAATTTCATAGGAGGCAGGGCGGGATTCGGGATAGACGTGGGCCCAAATCTTCTCATAGGAGTGGAGGATACCCTGCGGCAGGTTCTTGTCGATGAGCCCGCCTTCATAAGGGAGCGTGAAGTGTTTTGCCATTATTTAAGGATATGTTGAATTCTTTCCAATTTGCCGTCCACCGGAGCGGGCTTCACTCCCAGCAGTTTGCACAGCAGGGGATAAAGGTCGATGTTGCGGAACGCAGACTTTTCGCCCTCCGTGAAGGGCGCGTC
Organism: Bacteroidales bacterium; assembly: GCA_017447815.1. Taxonomy (GTDB): domain Bacteria; phylum Bacteroidota; class Bacteroidia; order Bacteroidales; family UBA932; genus Cryptobacteroides. The sequence goes on from JAFSMS010000107.1 coordinate 79,462, forward strand.
ATAGCCCACCTTGAAATCCGGGCCGACGGCGCGGAACGCCACCATCATGTCCGTTTCCTTGCAGTCGAAGCCGTGGGTGCCCAGGTTGCGGGACGGGGCGAAGTTGAACTGCCAGCCCAGGTCCGGGCTTACGATAAGGTCACCGAGGCGGTTGGAGGTGCCATAATGCAGATATTCAGGCACTTCCCCGTGCTTCCACACGCGAAGGTGCTCCACCTTGGATAGGCGGTTGTAGAGGCTGTCCACATATTCTTCTTTGGCCCAGATGCTGGTGGGGTTGTTGCCCACCACGCGCTCCGTCCAATCCTCGGGAATCACATCGTACCAGGCGATGAAACGCTCCGGGGAGATGTCCGTCATGCCGTGGTCTCCGGCCAGGATGAAGTTGATCCTGTTCCCGTGGGGGAGGGCCTTCAGCCGAAGGTACAGCGCATGCATGAGGCTGTCCATCTGCTCGGCCATTTCCTTGGTCTCGGGGGCGAAGGGGCCGTGTACGTGGCCCTGGTGGTCGGGCTCGTCGAAATAGCCCATCACCAGGCGCGGACGCTCCTTCTCCGGAAGGCTCACGAGGCGCACGATCTCATCGACCCGCTGGTCGAAATCCCAGTGCGGCTGCTCGTCCCAGTTGCGGTAATAGGTGGGATACGCGTTTCCTTCCGGGCCGACAGGAATGTCCGAGCCCACCCAGTACACCACGCCGCACTTGACGCCCTGCTTCTGGGCCGTGATCCAGACGGGCTCTCCGCCGTAGTAGCGGGGGTCGTAGCGGGATTCAGGGTCTCCCAGGGAATAACCGTGCTCCGTGTCGGGATTCCAGAAACTGTTGTTCACCAGCCCGTGGTGGTCCGGCACGAGGCCGGTGGCCATGGTATAGTGGTTGGGGAAGGTGGAGGAAGGGAACGAGGCTTCCATCCGGGCCTTCACGCCCACCGTGGCCAGCGAGTCGAAAAAGGGCATGTCGTAATAATCGGCATAATCCCAGCGGCTTCCGTCCAAAGAAATGATGACGGTGTAATGGTCTTTTGCCTTGCAGCCGGAAAGGATGCAGGCGGCCAGGAGGGACAGCAGGAAGAGGCGTTTCATAAAGTACAGTTTTCGATTCACAAAATTACGAAAAAAATCACTATCTTGCAGAATCTAAAATGTGAGTTATGAAAAAGTTTTTGATTCCCCTGATGCTTTCGGCCCTGGTTTTCTCCCTGGCGGCCGTTTCCTGTACGGATAAAAACAACACCCTCACCTCCAAGGAAAAGGCCGAGGGCTGGCAACTCCTCTTTGACGGCAAAACCCTGGACGGCTGGCGCGACTTTGGCGGAACGGCCCTCACCGGCCCGTGGGAGGTGGAAGACGGCTGCATCCGGGCCGAAGGAGGCGGCAGCGACGCCAACGGTTACATCGTGACGGCGCGCGAATTCGCCAACTTCGACCTCAAATGGGAATGGAAAATCTCCCGCGGAGGCAATTCCGGGATGCTTTATCATGTGGTGGAAGCCCCTCAGTACAGCGTTCCCTACGTGACGGGCCCCGAATACCAACTCATCGACGACGACAATTGGGAGGAGGTGAACGGTTATCCGCTGGAGCCCTGGCAGCGCTGCGCCGTGGACTACGCCATGTACATCCCGGACTTCGAGACCCGTCTCCTGAATCCCGCCGGAGAGTGGAACAAGTCGGAGATCATCTTCGACAACGGCCATGTCACCTATCTGCTCAACGGCCAGGTCACCGTGGAATTCGACGCCTGGACCCCGGACTGGTTCGCCCGCAAGAACTCCGGCAAATGGGAGAACGCCCCTGAATACGGTCTGGCCCGCAGCGGACACATCTGCCTGCAGGACCACGGCTATCCCGCCTGGTTCCGCAACATCAAAATCAAGGAACTTCCCGGCAAACCCGTCGAGAAAGACCTCTTCAACGGCAAAGACCTCACCGGCTGGACCCTCTACGGAAAAGACAAGTGGTATGTGGAAAACGGCGAACTCATCTGCGAAAGTGCCGATGACCCTTCCCAGTACGGCTATCTGGCCACCGACGAATATTATGACAACTTCGACCTCACGGTAGAGTTCAAGCAGGAGGCCAACGGCAACTCCGGCGTGTTCTTCCGCAGCACCGTCACTCCGCCCGACCATGTGAACGGCTGGCAGGTGGAAGTGGCCCCCAAGGGGCATGACACCGCCGGCATCTACGAGTCCTACGGCCGCGGCTGGCTGGTGCAGATTCCCGACGAAAAGGAAAACATTCTCCGCGAAGGCGAATGGAACACCCTCAGCATCCTGGCCGAAGGAAGCCGCATCCAGACCTGGCTCAACGGAGAGCCCATGGTGGATATCACGGACGCCAAGGTGGGCGCCGGCAAGGGCCGCATCGCCCTCCAGATCCACGACGGCGGCGGCATCAAAGTCCGCTGGCGCAACCTGCACATCAAGACGCTGTAGCGATGGGCGGCCGCAGCCTGTTTGCCCTCCCGCTTCTGCTGGCCCTGTCCCTGGCCGCCTGCTCCGGTCCGGCCCGGCCGACGGCCAAAACCACCTTCCAGAGTTCCCGGGGGTGGCGTCCCACCATCGACAACCGGGCCGATGCGGTGATGGTGTACGGGGTGGGCGGAAACCCGTCGGACCCGGGCAACACTTCCCTGGAAAAGCGCCTGGCCTCCTGGCGGGAGCGGGGCTACCAGACCCACTTCATGACCGGAATCGCCTGGGGCGGCTACCAGGACTATTTCACCGGACAGTGGGACGGGAAGTGGCACCTGGACGAAGGGCAGGTAACGGCCAAGGGCGACACGCTCTGGCATGGCCGTCTGGTGCCCTATATCGTCCCTACGGAAAATTTTCTGGCCTATTTCAAGGAGCGGCATATCAAGCGGGTCATCGACGCCGGCGTGGACCACATCTTCCTGGAAGAGCCGGAATTCTGGCAGGCCGCCGGCTATTCCGATGCCTTCAAACGGGAATGGACGGCCTTTTACGGCACGCCCTGGCGGGGACAGGAAGAGTCCCCGGAAGCCGCCTATCTTACGGCCAAACTCAAGTATCACCTGTACCGCCGTGCGCTGGATGAGGCGTTTACCTTCGCCAAGGAGTACGGCCGGAGCCTGGGCCGGGAGGTGCGCTGCTACGTTCCCACGCACTCGCTCATCAATTACACCCAGTGGCAGATCGTGAGCCCCGAGGCCTCGCTGGCTTCGCTCCCTTCCGTGGACGGGTACATCGCCCAGGTGTGGACCGGTACTTCCCGGGTGCTCAATTGCTATGGCGGCACCTCGCGGGAGCGGGTTTTCGAGACGGCCTTCCTGGAATACGGCTGCATGGCTTCCATGACGGCGCCCACCGGCCGCGAACTCTGGTTCCTCACCGACCCCATCGAGGACCGTCCCCGCGACTGGGAAGACTTCCGCCGCAACTACCAGGCCACCTTTACGGCCCAGTTGCTTTATCCGCAGGTGAACACCTACGAGATCATGCCCTGGCCGGAGCGCATTTACGAAAAACTCTATCCGGTGAGCCCCGGTTCGGCGGAAAAGTCCCGCATCCCTTCCTCCTATGCCTCCATGATGCAGGTGATGACGGGCGCTTTGCAGGAAATGCCCCTGGCGCCGTCCCGGCCTTCGCGGGTGTCGGTGGTCATGGCTAATTCGCTGATGTTCCAGCGGGACACTTCGCTGTCGGGCTTCTTCGGCCTGGCGATGCCGTTTCTCAAGCGGGGCTGCCCGGTGGGCGTCACGCACCTGGAAAACCTGGGATTCGCCCAGGCGCTTAAGGGCGTGGAGGTGCTTCTGATGACCTATTCCAACATGAAACCGCTGGATCCTTCGGCCCATAGGTTCTTGGCCGATTGGGTCCGCCGCGGCGGGCATCTGGTCTATTGCGGAACGGATACAGACCCGTTCCAGGGCGTCGAGGAGTGGTGGAATACGGGCGAAAACGCCTTTGCTGCGCCCTCCGACCATCTTTTCGGCCTGCTGGGGCTGCAGGAAGGGCTTTCGTCGGGCGTCTATCCCGTGGGGCGCGGCAGCCTTACCGTGCTTCGGCAAGACCCTTCCTCCTTCGTCCTTTCCGCCGGGGCCGAGAAGCCGCTGCTGGAGGCCGTCGAGGCGTGCATCGGCCCGATGGAAGTGAGCAATGCCCTGGTGCTGGACCGCGGTCCGTACCGCGTGGTGGCCGTGATGGACGAAAGCCCCGTGACCGTGCCCTACGTGGCCGAGGGCTGCCTCATCGACCTGTATGACCCGGCGCTTCCGGTCTATTCCCGCCGCGAGGTCCGGCCCGGCACGCAGGCGCTTTTCTATGAGGTGACGCGGGCCGGAAAGGCGCCCTGCATCCTTGCCGCCGCCAGCCGCGCCTATGAGCAGAAACGCACCCGTCACAACTTCTCCTACCTGTGCAAAGGCCCGGAGGACACCTTCAACGTCACCCGCATCCTTCTGCCCAAGGCCCCGTCGGCCGTATGGGTGAACGGCGAGTCCTGCCCCTGGGACTGGGACGAGGCCAGCCGCACAGCCTTCCTCCGTTTCCCCAACGACCCCGACGGCGTCACGGTCAACGTACAGTGGTAACTCCCATTTTGAAAAAACCAACCGCCATGAAAACGAAGAAGTTCCTGTTACTGTCAACCTTGCTGCTACCGCTCGTGCTCGGGGCGGCAGGCTCTCCCAACCATGCCCGCAGGGCCGACCGCATCTACCTGGATTCCGTGAAAGGGAACGGCGGCGGTTCGGAGTGGCGCATGTGCCGCCAGGACCGGACGGAGGGAGGCGAAACGCTCTCCCTGCCCGGGTTTGACGACTCCGCCTGGCTCAGCGCCCGCGTCCCCGGCACCGTCCTGACCAACCTGGTGGAGAACGGGCTGCTTCCGGACCCTTATTTTTCCGACAACAACCGTCTTTCCAAGGGGCTTATTCCGGATATCAGCCAGGTGGGCCGCGGCTACTACACCTATTGGTTCCGGACCGAGTTCGACATCCCGGAAAGTTATGCCGGAAAAAAGGTGTGGCTGCATCCGGAGGGCATCAACTACCGTGCGGAATTCTGGGTGAACGGGCATCTTTTCAGCACCCTTACCGGCATGTTCCGCGACGATGACATCGACATCACCGAATTCGCGAACATCGGCGGCCGCAATGCGCTGGCCGTCCTGGTCTATCCGGTCGATTCCCCCGGCCGCCCCGGCAAGAAGACCTGGGGGGCCCCGGGCGAATACAACAACGGCGGAGACGGCAACATCGGCCTGAATTCCACCATGCTCATGAGCGTGGGCTGGGACTTTACCTTCTGGGATGGCGTCCGGGACCGCAATACCGGCATCTGGCGCAGCATTTCGCTCTATTCCACCGGCAACATGACGGTGCGGCATCCCTTCGTGAAGGCGTCTCTGGCGCACCCGGACTACGATTCGGCCGAGCTCAGCGTGAGCGTGGAGGTGGGCAGCCGGTATGTTGACAGTCCCAAAACGCACAAGGCGCGGGTGACCGGAGAGATTACGGGCCCCGGTCTGGCGCGGCCGCTGCAATTCGAGAAAGAGGTGGAACTGTACCGCGAACAGTTGCAGGAAGTGCACTTCGACCCCGTCCATATCGACCGGCCGGCGCTCTGGTGGCCGCTGGGCAAGGGCGACCAGCCGCTTTACACGCTGTCCGTCCGCGTTTTCGAGGGCGAAAAACTCAGCGACGAAACATCCGCCACCTTCGGTATCCGGGAAATCCGGACTACCCGCGATACGCCGGATGGAAGCAAACTGTTCATGGTGAACGGCAAGCCCGTTTTCATCCGCGGCTCCAACTGGATTCCGGAGGCGATGCTCAAAGACAACGACAAGCGCATGGCGGCAGTGCTGCGGCTCAGCGCCCAGTGCGGCTTCAACCTCCTGCGCCTCTGGGGCGGCGGAATCGTGGAAAGTGACTATTTCCACCAACTTTGCGACGAGTACGGCTTCCTGGTGTGGGAAGAGTTCTTCATGACCGGCGACACCCGCCATCCGCACGACAGGGCCACCTACTTCGCCAATGTGGAATCCAGTGTAAAACGGGTGAGAAACCATCCCTGCGTGGCCTTCTATGTGGCTTCCAACGAGAGCACCGAGGTCAGCGGCACCGCGGAACTCATCGAAAAACTGGACGGAACGCGCCCGTGGCAGCAGCAGAGCGAATGTGACGGCATCCACGACGGCAGCCCTTATGTCCAGGTGAACCCGATGCTGCACTATCTGGACCAGGCCTCCCCCCGCGGCAGCCGCGTCAATGGCTTCAATCCCGAGTACGGCTTCACCGGAATGCCCCACTACACCTCCCTGCAGCGGTTCCTGCGTCCGGAAGAAATCTGGCCGATGGACAAGCCGGTGTGGGACTATCTGGACGGCAGCGGTTTCGGCAAAGTCACCACCACCGTCAAGGCCCTGGCCGACGAATACGGCCCCTCGCAGTCCATCAAGGAATACGGCTGGAAAACGCAGCTTCTCGGGGCGATGAATGCCAAATCCATCTGGGATGTGTGGAATTACAACAAACTGGAATATGGTGACCGGTTCTGTTCCGGAACCCTGTTCTGGAGCCATGCAAGCCCCATTCCCATGGTCAAGAACCACATGTGGGACTGGTACCTGATTCCCACGGCATCGCTCTACCACACCATGCATGCGCTGGAGCCGGTCCATGTCCAGTACGACTACCTGAAAAACACGGTGTCGGTGTACAACGACAGGCTGTCCCCGCTTTCCGGCCTCACCGTAACCGCCCGCCTGTACAACCTGGACAGCAAACTGATTGCCTCCTGGAGCGAACAGGGCGTATCGGTCCCGGCCGACGGCGTGCAGTGCGACGTGCTGCAACTTTCCATTCCCCGGAGGATTACGCCGGTACACTTTATCGCCCTGGAATGCCGGGATGCCGAGGGCCGGCTGCTGTCGGCCAATTTCTACTGGAGATCCCGCGACACCTACAAGCCGGGCACGCTGACAGGCCCCTGCGCCTCCGGTTTCCAGTCCCTGCAGCGGATGCCGCGCGCCGTCGTGGAGACCAGCCTGAGCCGGCGCCGTGATGCGGAGAACCTCTACTTCGACGTCACGCTCAGCAACCCCTCCGACAAGATCGCCTTCTTCAACGAAGTGCTGCTGCTGGGCGAAGACGGCCTGCCCGTGCCTTACACGTTCACGACCGACAACTATTTCACCCTGCTGCCCGGCGCTTCCCGCACCGTGACCCTGGAGATAGCGCATGCCGACGCCCCCGCAAACCCCGTCATCCACGTTGAAGGCTGGAACGTGGAAGAGAAACTCCTCCATCCGGGTGACAATTAACTTCCTATCACACAGTTTGTTACGTACAATCCTCTGCGCATTTTGCGCAGAGGATTGTACGTAATGTGTTGTGTCACAAGTGGTTACGCGTCACCCTTGGGGCGTTTTCCTGCAAGGGATGCGGTTTTTTGCAAAAAATGGGAGACGTATTTGTCCTTTTTTTGTGTTTATGGAGTAACTTCGGGGAGTAAATAGGTTCGAAACGTGTATAAGAGTCTCGAAGAGCAAGAGTTGGCCCGGCTCTGCACTAAAAAGGACAGATGGGCCCAGGAGGAGCTGTATAAAAGATATGCAGCCAAGGTGCTCTCACTCTGCCGGCGTTATGCAGGGAACAGGGACGAAGCGGAGGATTTGATGCAGGACGCCATCATTCAGGCGCTTGACAAAATCGACACCTACACTTATACCGGAAAAGGCTCCTTGTATGGATGGATCAGCCGGATTGCCGTGAACAAGGCCATCAATCACATCAAGCGGCAGCGGTGGAGGTGGCTTTCCCTGGACAGGCGGGAGCAGGACACGGTGGCCGATTTGTCGGCCGAGGAGATGGAGACCATCCCGGAAGAGAAGTTGCTGGAGTGGATCGCCGGGCTGCCAGACCTCCGCAGAGCGGTTTTCAACCTGTACTGCATAGAAGGGTACTCGCATAGGGATATCGGAAAAATGCTGGGAATCAGCGAGAAAGGATCGGCCGGCGTGCTGGCGAAAGCACGGAAACAACTGAAAGAAGAAATCAGACGCTATCTGAAAGAAACATGAGAAAGTGGGAAGAAATAGTCAAAGATAAACTGGAAGGGTATGAGAGTCCCCTTCCGGAGGGGCATCTGGCCGATTTCCGCGCCCGTCGCATGAAGGCCGGCGAGGCTTCCCGCCGCTTCCCGTGGGGCCTGGTGGCAACAGCCGCCGTCGCCGCCTCCCTGGCCGCGCTCCTCTTCCTTTGGAAGCCCGCCGTTCCGGAAGAGAACATCCGTGTGGCGGAAGGGGATACCCGTGTGACGGAGGAAATCCGTGTGGCCGGGGAAGATGTCCGTGTGACGGAGGTTCCGCCGGAAGTCTCCCTCCCTCCCTCCCGGCCTCGTCCCCTCCAGGCCCGGGCCGATACAAAGACCCCGGTTGAAGAGAATACTTCGGCCGATACTCCCCAGACCGCGACGTTTCCCCAAACGGCCGGAGAACCCACCGCCGGGGCTGAAGCGGAAACCGTAACCGTAACGCCGGCGTCACCGTTCATCCCCCAGGGCAAACCTGCCAGGCCGATACGGCTCAACGTGGGTGCGGCTGCCGGAATCGTGGCCGGCGGAGGCCTCCTGGCCGGCGTTCTGGTCCCCCTTGTCAGCAACCGCTCCGTGCCGGTTCCGAATCCTGGGACCAACGGCTATACCAACGGTGGTCCCTCTCCCGTAACCCCTGACGTTCCCACGACGGATCCCGGCCCGGATAGCAGCAACGGCAACTATGGCGGTACGGATCCAGGTACGGATCCAGGCACAGACCCCGGCACAGACCCCGGCACGGAACCTGGGACAACCCCCTCCATCGGCAAAACGGACGACCCCGCCACCCTGCAGGATGCCACCACCCATTACTTCCCGCTGAAACTGGGTCTGTCGGCCCGGATTCCGCTGACGGAGCGGCTGCAGGTCACCACCGGCGTACAGTACAGCCTCTACAGTTCCCGGATTGCGGGAAGATACCGCCAAAACGCCCATTATCTGGGCATTCCCGTCCGGCTGGACTGGACCTTCGCACAAAGCCGATGGCTGGACGTTTACCTGGGAGGCGGCGTGGAGGGTGCCTTCTGCGTGGGAGCCACGCTGGAGGGGCAGCGCATCAGCAAAGACGGCTTCAGCCTGTCGCTTCTGGGCGCCGGCGGCATCCAGTTCAATATGAGCCGGCACGTCGGCCTGTATGTAGAGCCGCAAATCAGTTGGCGAATCCCCATGGAAACCCCTGTCCTGCAAACGTACCGCAGCGTGCATCCCGTGATGTTCTCTGTTGAAACCGGTATAAGAATCAATTTAAAGTAACTGAGTATGAAACGTTTTTCCCTGTTTTTCACCGCAATGGTGATGCTTCTGGGCCTTTTTTCCTGCCAGAAAGCCGGAAACGACGATCCCTTCGGGAGCGGTGAGGCCCCGGTCATCGACCTCACGACCAAATCGGCCGAATTTGTGCAGAAGGGCAATGATTTTGCCTTCCGTTTCCTGGAAAAGGTGGACGGAAGCCAGTCCAAGGACTATGTCATCTCCCCGCTCAGCATGCAGTTTCTGCTGGGCATGATCCTTAACGGAACGGCCGGGGCTACGGCCGACGAAATCTGCCGGGTGCTGGGTTACGGTGCCGGCGAAACCGCTGCCGTGAACGCCTACTGCCAGGCCATGCTGGAGCAACTTCCCAATCTGGACAGCAAGACAACGCTGGCCATAGCCAATGCGCTGGTGGTGAACAGCGGGTGGAGCCTGAATGCCGATTACGTCAGCCTCCTGGACAAATACTACAAGGCAGAGGCCTCCAGCCTGGATTTCTACGACAGCAAGGGATCGGCCGATATCATCAACAAATGGTGCTCGGACCACACGAACGGGCTCATCCCCAGCATCCTGGACGAGGTGAACCCCCGCATCCTGGCCTATCTGCTGGACGCCCTGTATTTCAAGAGCGAATGGGAGAAGCCTTTCCCGAAGGAAGGGACCCGTCAGAAAGCGGCGTTCACGACCGGCGCTGGTAAAGAGGTCACAGTTCCGATGATGTACAACAGGGAGCATTTTCTTTACAATGTGAACGAGACGCTCCGGGCTGTCAGGCTCCCGTACGGCAACGGAGCCTTTTCCATGACCGTCATCCTCCCTTCAGAGGGCAAAACGCTTTCCGATGTCATCGGCTATCTGGACGAAGAGAAGTGGCGGGCTTTTACCGGTGCGATGGAAGAAGTTCTCGTGCATGTGGGGCTTCCCAAGTTTGAAACCCAGTCTTTCCTGGACCTGAAAGACCTTCTTGCCGGCATGGGTATGCCCACGGCTTTTGATGGCAAAAAGGCCGATTTCTCCCCCATGTCCCCCGCTGCCAGCCACCTCGACTTCGTGAAGCAGAAAGCCGTCATCAAGGTGAGCGAAGAGGGAGCGGAAGCCGCCGCCGTCTCCATCGGCGCCGTGGAGACTAACAGCATCGGAGGTCCCTCCGAGCAAATCGTCGTCTTCCATGCCGACCATCCCTTCCTGTACCTCATCACCGAATCCAGCACCGGTGCCCTTCTCTTCGCCGGAAAGTTCACCGGATTGGGTGACGAGTAATCATTTGATACATAGGTTGTTACGTACAATCCTCTGCGCAAAAAGCGCAGAGGATTGTACGTAAATGGTTTTGTATCAAGTATTTATGTGCCACCGTTGTGCCACCGTTGTGGGGCGGGTGCGGGGAGGGTTAATGGGCAAGGGTGCTGCCGAGGAGGTTTTCCACTTCTTTCCGGGCCATTTTGCCGTCGAAGCAGATGAAGGTGGTTTCGTCGTCGTCCCGTTCCAGCATCACGAAGGATTCGATGGTCTTCTCGTCCCCCAGGGAGTAAATCCGGACAATGTCGCCGTCGTCCTTGCTTTCCATGAGGAGTTCGTACTTGCCGGAGCCGATGTACTTTTTCACATCGTCATAGATATCCTTGGCGGCGGCTTTGTTTTTTTCGCAGTTGATCATGTAGAACCCGCTCAGGGTTTTGATGAAGGTGGAAAGGTTCACGTCCTTGTCATTGACTTCGATGTCGGGGACGCGGCCGATCAGCCGGAACATGGATTGGGAGATATAGACGGCTTCCACGCCGGGAAGGTCGGAGTATTTGTTGTAGATTTCCCGCCCGCTCTGGGCAAAGGCGGCGACGCTCATGGCAAAGAGAACGAGTAGGGTGACTATCTTTTTCATTTCCAGTAGGTTAATTGGTCAATAACATTTTCGGTTTCGTAAACTTTCTGTGCCGCGGCTTGCATTTTGGCCGATGTCTTCATCAGCGCCTGCTCCACGGCGGCATAGGCCAGGTAAGGATCGTCGAAGGTGTCCTTGGGTTCGGCCGGACGGCTGAGGCTCCAGCCGGCGATGCCCACCATGACAGCCGCGGCGGCGGCGATGCTCCAGCCCCGGACGGTTCGGCCGGGCCGGGGAAGCCGTACCTGAAGGTCTTCCGGGAGGGGGACGCTTTCATCGGCCCCGATGCGCAGAAGGTCTTCCGCGCTCAGTTTTTCGATGTCTTCGATTCTTTTCATGGCTTGAGTTTTTTTCGGGCCAGGCTCACCTGCACCCGGATGTTGAGGGGGCTCAGCCCCGTGATTTTACTGATTTCCTCATAGGAGAGGCCTTGTATCACCCTGAGGGTGAGGAGTTTCCGCTGGCTTTCGGGCAGGCGGGAAATCCGGTTCATCACGTCCCGGAGTTCTTCCCGCTGCTCCAACTGCTCGTCGGGCGGTGCCTTGGCGGGAGCCATCCCTTCGCGGAGTTCTTCGGAGGGCCGAAGGCGCCGGATGCGGTCCAGGCAAAGGTTCCGCATCATCAGGCTGCCGTAGGCGGCGGGTTCCCGGATGAGATCCAGGTGGTCCCTCAGGCCCCAGAGTTTGAGAAACAGTTCCTGTACGGCATCCTTGGCATCGGCCTCGTTCTCGAGGAGGTAGAAGGCCACGCGGTAGAAGCGCCCCTGCAGGGGAAGCCAGGTGCTATGGAAGTCGGCCGAGGTCATTCCGCCACCTCCATCAACTGTCCCAATTGCTCCAGGCCGATGCTGCCGCTCGTGACCAGAAGGGTGCCGTCGCTGCTGTAAAGGATGCAGTCCTTGAGGCGTTTCCCTTTATCGATGCCGTAGATGCGGAGGATTTCACCGTCATCCTTGGCCTCCAGGATGAGGTCCATGCCTTTGAGGATGCGCTCCACTTTGGCGGTGAAGGAGGCCTTCTTGTCGGCCGGGATGTCTTCGAAGTCGATGAGGGTGAAGCGTCGGATGTCGGTGAAGGCCTTCAGGGCCGCCCGGTCCTCCTTGTCCAGGTTGCCGGACAGGGAGACGGTGCCTTTGAGGAGCGCCGTTCCCATCGGTCCCAGGGACAGCATCTCGAATCCGTCCACCCCTTTGTACTGCCGGGCCAGCCGGATTAGTTGGGAGGGCTTTCCCGCCCATGCCGAGGCCAGGGTGGCCAGGGCTAAAATCAAGGTAAGTAATGCTTTTTTCATGTCGGTCTTTCAAGCGCTTGCGATGATTAGACGCAGCAGGGCATGAAAATGTTAAAAGCGCGGAGAAGAAAATTCGTAACCTCTCAAAACCACGGGCCCCAGCAGGCCGGAAGGCAGAAGTTTGTCTCCCGCTTCGTAGAAACGGCGGACGCTGGTGACAGGCTCCACGTTTTTCTGCCGGTCGCCGATCATCCGGTTCACCCACAGGTTGGTCACTTTGACTTCCAGGATGTTGTCTCCCTTTTTCAGATAAGGGAGAATATCGGCCGAAACGTAGGGGGCGTGCCATAAAACGCCGGCCGGATGCCCGTTGACGATGACTACCGCCATGACGGCCACCTGCCCCAGGTCCAGGCGCGCCTCTCCCAGGCCCTCCAGGCTCTCCACCGTGAAGCGGGTGGTGTAATGCGCCGTTCCGGAGAAGTACTTGACCACAGGGTCGCTGTTGCCTGTCCAGTCGTTCAGCACCGAGAAGGTTTCCAGGGCACGCTCGCCGCCCTTCTGGACAAACGCCACGTCCCAGTAGCGGTCCAGGGGGAGCGACCATTTTTCGGCCCCGGCCTTCCTGGCGGCCGGGACGCCCAGCGGCTTCTGGGAGAGCACATAGAACATGGCGTCTCCGGGGGCCAGGGAAACCTGCAGGGCGGTGTAGCCGTTCCCGTCCGGGGTGCATTCCAGGGCGGAGGCTTCGCCGGTTTCGGGATTCAGCAGGGCGGCAAACCGGGCCGATGTGCGGAAGCGGACCGCCGCGTCCTGCCGCTTTCCGGTGAAATTCCGGAGCCAGTAAATCTCGGTACCCGCCCCCGGGACGGTCCGGTGCACGAACTGGATCCCTTGCAGCAGGGTTTCGTGTCCCCGGGCGTTCAGGGGGATGGGAGCATCGCTTCCGTACATCCTGTCGGGGACGGTCCCTTCCGGGAACACCACGTCGGGAAGGATGCCGTCGGGAAGGGCGTCGGTTTCGGCCATGATTTTCACGCCGGCCGCGCGGAACGCCTCTATCTTGTTTTGCAGCTGTTCGGAGACTATGCGGGCGCTTCGGCCCAGCATGAGCACGCTGTACCGCTGCCCGCTCTCCGTGACCAGGCATCCGTCTTCCACATGCACCCGGTTGAGCAGGACATCCGGACTGGCGTAGTCAAAGTTGAAACCGAAGGGGATGTACGGCAGGAAACGGAAGAATTCGCCTCCATAGACCGCCGTCACGTTGGTGTCCTCCCCGTAGAAAAGGAGGATGTCGGCCACGTTCCTTCCCGTCTGCAGCAGTTGGCAACTGCGGGCCAGGTAATCGGTCCAAACCTTGGCGTAGGGTGCCCAGGTCTCGTTCCGGTGGAACCATTGGCCATATTTGAAAAGACCCAGGCCGGGCAGGTAGTCGTCCGAGGGCTGCGAGGCCGAGTCGTGGATGATGAAGCGGTTGAGGCCGCTGGCAAGGGCCATGTCAGCCACGGGCTTGATGTTTCCCGGGTGATAGGTGTAGGCCTTCTGGTGTTCTCCGTTGACGGTGAACGATTCGGCGGCGGCGATGTTCTGTCCGTAGATGTGGGCCACCGAGGCGCTTTCCCGGATGTCCGTAATGGCCGACGGCACCATGGAGCCGGAAGGGCTGTCGGTCATCCAGATGGCCGACATGGGGATGGTGGCGGCCCGCTTGGCATCCATGCCGTCTCCCACGAAGGCGCGGCCGGTCTCATGGGCCTCGATATAGGTTCCCTTCATGCCGAAGTCCTGGATGATCTCCCCGATCCGGGCATAGTTTTCCGTGAAAAGTTCTCCCAGGGTCTTGCGCCAGTCAAAGAGGAAGCGTTCGCTGGTGGCGGCATCGCCGATGATTTCCCCCGCCAGCACCGGCATCCAGGGGAAAAGGTCATAGCCCCGGCGCCGCCTGAATTCTTCCGGCAGGGAAGGGGTCCAGGTTTCAGAATTGGCCTCATAACTGTCAACCAGCAGGTGCGTGATTCCCTTTTGCCCCAGCAGGCCGCCGGCGGCCTCTTTGTACATGTCCAGGTAGGTGTGGAAATAGCGCTCCCAGGCGTTTTTGTCCAGTTTGTCCACCTCCAGGCCGGTGGCGTTGGGCGAGGCGGGGTGGTTCACCTTGCCGGTGAGCGAGGCCCCGAAGCGGTAAATCCTCCAGTTCCCTTCTCCCAGGCGGCAGACCAGCCGCCCGTCCGCGGCCATCCGGTCTGTGAGGATGACGACATCTTCCGGCCGGATGCCTTTCTCCCCGCTTTCCGCCGGCGTCGGGAAGCGGTCAAAATCGTAGGGGAAGCAGTAACCTGCCTTCTCCTCGAACATTTCTATCTTGCGCACCCCGTTCAACTGCAGGGACTTGGACTGTTCTCCCGTAATCCGGTAGTAGCGGGCCTTGGTGGGAGGGATGTTCATGGTGACGTATCCCAGCGGAGACTTCCGGACGCGGCAGACGGTTTTCCAGTTTTTCCCGTCCTGGCTGCACTGAAACTCGGAATCGGTATCGATGTCCCCTTCCCTGGGCCGATATCCGCCGGCGTCCCTTTGGGCCGTGAAGGAGCGGATCTGGCGGGGACGCGGGAAACGCACGGTGATGCCGTCGGCATTGCGGGAGACCCGGCCCCCCATCTCTTCCATGCTCACATCGGCGTCGGGAAGCCGCACGGCCACCACGGCCACATCGTAGCCGTAGTCCTGCACTTCCACGCCATGCGTCGGGTTGTAAGGCAAGTCCCTGTACTGCCCCGTTATCTTGCGGAGTTCGGGAAGGACCTGGTCGATATCCCCGCCCTTCACGTCCACGGTCTGCCACTCCAGTTTTTTCATGGCATCTTCGGGCGTTACCCACGGACCGCCCGTGCTGCTCCATCCCGGAGCGCTGGCCACGGTGGCCTCCAGGCCCAGGGAATCGGCCAGGGCAATGGCATAGCGGTAGGCCTGTTTCCAACTTTCGGACAAATAAGGCCGCTTGAAGGGGGCCGCCTTGGGCATATTGACCCCTCCGGCGTCAAACTGATGGAAACCGGCGATCCCCACGCTGTCCATCCACAGGAGGTCTTTCCGAATGCCTTCCAGGCTCACTTCCCCATCCATCCAATGCCACCACACATACGGCCTGGCGGCGCGGGAGGGGTTCTGAAAAGACTGGACCAGGCTGTCCGGAGCACTTGCCGGGGCAGCCGCTGCAAAAAACAGGGAAAGAAGAAGGGAGGAAATCATAACTGCGGATACTGTCTTTTTACAAATATAATTCTTTCTTGCGTTTTACCAAACACTGCGGGGGAAACAGGGCTGTTTTCGGGTACAATAATTGCAGGATAGCCGGCAAACGATAGAAATGTGGAATTAACAACAGTCATTACTTCTTTACTGACCCTTCTCGCGGGAATCGGCGTATTCCTCATCGCGTGTCAGATGATGAGTTCCAATCTGGAAGCCGCGAGTTCCGAGAAACTGAAAAAACTCTTTTCCAAGGCCTCCGGCAGTAAACTGCTGGGCGTGGGCATCGGTGCATTGGGCACGGCCGCCATCCAGAGTTCCGGCGCCACCACCGTCATGACCATCGGCTTTGTCAATGCGGGCATCATTTCCCTTACCCAGGCCGCGACCATCATCTACGGCGCCAACATCGGTACCACGGTCACCGCCCAGATCGTGGCGCTGGGTATGTTCGGAGGAAACTCCGTGTCCACCAGCGTCATCTTCTCGGCCTTCGCCGGGTTGGGCGCTTTCCTGAGCCTTTTCGCCAAGCGGAGTACGTACAAGACCCTTGGCGGGATCCTCGCCGGTTTCGGCCTCCTGTTCGTGGGTCTGGAACTCATGAGCGGATCCATGGAATCCTTCGCCGCCCTTGACGGGGTGAAAACCATCCTCGCCGGAATCAGCAATCCGCTGCTGCTGGTGCTTCTGGGCGCCATCTTTACGGCCATTATCCAGAGTTCCTCGGTGATGACCTCCATCGCCCTCGCCATGGTGGTGACCGGGCTGATCGGCATCGACCAGGGCATTTACCTTACCCTGGGCTCCAATATCGGCTCCTGCGTGGTGGCCGTCATCGCGGGTGTAACCAGCGGTACCAACGCCAAACGCACGGCCCTCATCCATCTGCTGTTCAACTGTGCGGGTGTGGTTCTCTTCCTGCTTGCGGCATGGGGACTCGGTTGGTGGGACATCTCTTACGGAAGCATTTTCAATCATCTGTTCCCGTCGGCCCCGCAAGTCCAGCTGGCCATGTTCCACACCTTCTTCAATACGGTGACCGTTGCCATCATGCTCCCGCTTACGGGGGCTCTGGTGGCGCTGGTCAAGAGGATGCTTCCGGACAAGCCGGTTCCCGCCAGTACGGAATTCACCCTGCGCTATGTGGACGACAACATGCTCCGGACGCCTCCGGTGGCGGTTTCTCAGGTGAAACGGGAAATCCTCCGGATGGCAAGCATCGCCGTATTAAATATGGACAGGAGCCTGGATATGGCCGTCCATCTGGACTTTACGGAAAAGTCGGCCTTTGAAAAAGATGAGCGCCAACTCAATTTCATCAACCGGGAACTGGTCGGATTCGTGGCGCGCCTGAGCGGAAGAAACGGCCTTGGAGAAAAGGACTTGGCATATCTTTCCGGTACGTACCGAAACATCCGGGACCTTGAGCGAATCGGCGACTATGCCGAGAATATCGTGGAATATGCCACGGTCCTTGCCGACACGTCGCAGCAGTTTTCCGACGATGCCAAGTATGAAATCAGCCAACTCAAAAGCCTGCTCCACGAGTTGTATAAAAATGCCATAACGGCCTATTCCGACGAGGATTTTGCCGCTTTGGAACGGGCCAACGCCGTGGAGGAGGAAATCGACGACTATACCCGCAGAATGGAAGAAGGGCATATCTCCCGCATGGAGAAGGGAATCTGCACGCCCTCCGTCGGCGCGCAGTATCTGGAACTTTCCTCCAACGCAGAGCGTATCGCCGACCACATGATCAACATGGCCAAATCCATCAGGTCCCTCAATATCAGCCGGTAATCCAATAAAGTCGAAGACAGGGCACCAAAAAAGGACCGAGCATTCGGTCCTTTCCCCTAACCGTGGTATTCTCGAACCTTTTGTTGGAGGGGATTGAGCGGTTGTGGTCAATGCATGAAATACTGCCTGAACCATCTAAATCGCATATTTCAAATGAGTAGTTGCCACCCTGCGGGGTGGCTTTTTCGTGGCTGAAATGCCCCGATTTAGTATTATCGAGCACTTGTATCCTTATTTGTGGAAAACCATTAAAACACCACAAGATGGACACAAGAGTTAAGCACGTACCCACTGGCAAGGTGTACGCGAATCGCAAAGAAGCCAAACAGATGATGGGGCACAGGAGATATAATCGTGCCCTGAAAGATGGAGAGATGCTTTTTGGAGCCCTGTTCAAAGCGCTCGACATCGTTTTTTAACCATTAAAAACAAAATCATGCATTCTGATGATAGTTTTACGTTCCGGACAAGTGTAAGTCTGGATTATTATGAGAAAAAGACGGAGGCTACCGCGTGCTTAAGCAAAGCGGGCGCAAAGGCCATCAGTAAAAGCAAAATGGCATTCCGGGAAGTTTCCGTTACCATTCCTGAGTTTTTGGAATATGCGACTTCCGGATATGCTTTCTGCAATCTCTTCGAATACGATCCCGACCAAAGGTATTGGATAGAGACTCCCGACGGCAAGAAGATGCAAGCGTATCCAGTCTACAAGAATGGACCGAATAAAGGCGCGATGAAGCTGACGACGAAGTCCGATCAGTTCTTTAAAGGCGCCCAGACGGTATTTGTAGACGTGGATTACACGAGGTTCACGTCGGTGGAGAAGTATATCGCCACGTTGTCCTACCAGCCGTCCTGTGTATACATGAGTTATTCGGATGGCCTTGCGAAAGGTAAGAGAAAAATAGTTTCGAGAAGGTTCCGGCTGGTGTATGTACTGGATCAGATTGTCGGACGGGATGATTTGAAACGGATATCACAAGCCATAAACGACCAAATTGTGATTGACACCGCAGAGCCCATGGAAGATGAATGCGGAACTAGGCCCTGTCAGTATATGAATGGGGTTTATGGTAATCCGGAGACATATAATAGCGGCTGGATATACTCCGTTTCAGATTTCCCCACCCAGACTGAAGCGTCAGACGCGTTGATGGATAGTGACAGTGATGGCGGCGTGGTCTTTGACGAAGATTTGGTACGGGATATGAGCACGATGGGGAAGGATGAGTTCATGCATTACTATTCCACGCGCTATCAGTATCTCTACTGGACTTGTCGACAGGATTGGACTGGGCTGTATCAGTTGACAGATGATAGTTACCTACAACTATATTGATATTGCTCCTGTTATACTGAAAGAGTTTGGTGAGCCATATCCTGCGGGAAGGGCGACCCTTACATCATTAACTGGAAGGACAGCGATAAACACAATAACGACGTCAGCAACCTTGAGTGGGTAAAGCCAGTGTATCGCCATTCAACAGCTGTCCAGGAGTATCTGTACCGCCAAAACAACATGATAGGAGTCCGCTGTAATGGAACTGTATGGTGTCACGACCCGGACGACGACCTTCGAGTCCTCGAATATAGTTGGGACAATGATGTGTGGCTACGCTGGCCCCACTATGGCGTCTTCGTCAGTCTGGACTTACAACACCCGCTGTACGTGGAGAACCTCATGGCCGAATGCGGATATGTGCAGGGAGATCCATATGTATTAAGTAATCCTGCCATCTTGCATAAGGACAACAACTACAGGAACTGTGCATCCGACAACCTTGAATGGGTTGACAGTTCGGACGCCCGCTATCAAGCTTATCTGCAACAGCGGCTTAAAGACAGAAGGAAAGTCTTTGACCGCGAGAACGATGGACAGCGCCCACCGCATGACAAATACGTTGCGGAAGGGGCAGATGTCATACCTGTCTTTGTAGTAGGATAGTAATCCCGCAGCACCTTCGGGTGCTGTTTTTTTGTTGGCTTAATCAGCAAAATTTACACGACCATCATTTTCGGACAAGACACAATAGAGCGCACTGCAAGGCCGATTCCAATTCGTATAGCGGGCTAAAAGCATCGATTTTTGATGTTTTTAGCCCATTATCCGATATATTTCAGTATATTTGCATCAAGTAAAGTTCGTCTATATGAAAATCATTGGCCGCGATGCGGAAAACGCAAAACTCAAGTCCTGGTACAGATCCGGCAAAGCCGAATTCATTGCCATCTACGGCAGACGCCGTGTAGGAAAAACGTACCTGGTGAATACCTTCTTCGACAACCAGTTCACCTTTGACGCCACAGGCATTATCGGCGGCACCCGCACCGAAGAACTCGACGCCTTCTACTCCGCCCTTGTCGAGTACGGTTATTCCGGCCCCAAGCCCAAGAAGTGGATGGAAGCCTTCGAATCCCTGAAAGGCCTGCTGAAAGAGAA
>JAFSMS010000108.1 GCA_017447815.1 Bacteroidales bacterium
CCTGCGGTGCCACGCCCCTCCTTCTTACCGTTCCCGGCGAAAACGTTCCGCAGGATGCCTGTTTCGCGGATTTCAAGCCGCTGATCACGTTGAACCGGGCCAATGGCGGCGCGACCTATTTCAATGACGGGGAGCTGGTCGCCAAATGGAGCCCTCGGGATGTTCCCGAAGGCTCCGATCTGAAAGGGCTTCTGGAGCGGGATCCGGTGGACGTTTCCACCGAGTTTACGGTCCAGCGCCGGATCAAGGCACAGGGGTTTGCCCTGTACCTCGTGGCGCTGCTTCTGCTGCTATAGCTTGTTGATTTCCGTGTCCAGCCACGACAGGCGCTGGGTATAGAAATCCTTCATGTAGGCGACCGCCTCCGACCAGGAGTTGAAATTGTCCGGCGGGTAGTAGTAGTTGCGGGCGGCGCGCGGATTCTTTCCGGCGCTCACGTTGTGGTCGTAGGCCGGCTTGTTATACTCCGCCATCTTGTCGATGAAATCCGGGATCATGTCGAGCCGGGGCTTCACGAGGTTCCAGCGCTCCTTGAGGGCCGCCACGAAGAGCGGATCCTCGAACAGGTACTGGGAGTAGCTCTTCTGGGAGCCGTCCCGGTCGCCGTTCTCGAAGGAACCGCCCCGGATCTTGATGAACCATCCCTTGGGACCGTCCATGCCGTAGTCCAGGTTGAAATCACTCCCGATGTAGGAGCAGTTGCCCAGGGCCAGGTCGAAGTCCCACACCATGGGCATGAACAGCTTGGTGTCCCTGTCCTTGGCGAAGTAGGTGGAAAGGCGCATGCCGCCGTCCACGTTCATGGTCAGCTCCTGGACGATGTAGTTCCCGATGAAGGTGTACAGGTCCAGTTTGGACTGGTAACCGGTCTCGGGATCGAAGGAACGCTCCTTCAGGAGGCGCTCCACGTCGTTCACATACTCGGTGATATAGGCCATCTGGGCCTGGGCGTCGGCCGAGTTGTCCGGATTGTTCCGGTCTCCGAAGTCGGGGTCCTTGAACTTGATCTTCTTCTGGAAGGTCTCGGTCCGGAAGTAGCGGTCATAGTCGCCCTTGTTGTCGATTTCCAGGAGATAGCCGCCGTCGGTCTCGCCGGGACCCACCACCGTGATGGGGATCTTGTTCTCCCGGTCCGCTTCCTTGGCTTCCACCAGCAGGTAGCAGCCGCCGTACCGGCCGTTGAAATAGACTTCGGCGGCGCGGTATTTCGGAGTCCAGGGCATGGAAACGAGGCGGGAGATGCGGAGGGCGACCGCGTTCCGCAGCAAGGTCGGATCCTGGACGTCGGCCAGCAGGAGCCAGTCCTTGTCGCCCTTCATCCCGAACACTTTCCGATGCTCGGCCAGTTTGATCTTGTAGGAATGCTTGATCCCTCCCTCGGCGTCGTAGGAGGTGTTTCCGCGGCCACGGATGCGCATCTGGAGCACCTGGGAGTCGTTTTCGTAAGCCTCTTCGTCGTCATCCTCGTACATGCCCTTGGGATCCCGGAAGCGGACGGTCCCGTCCACCCAGGTGTATTCGCCTTCCGCCAGGCGCTGGGTCTCCTGTTCCCAGGTGATGTCGATGCGGGGGAAATCTTTCACGTCCGTAGTGGCGTTGTACGTAGGATAGCGGGGAACATCGGCCCCGGTGTCTTCCCAGGTCCGGAGGGTCTGCGGCTGGGGTTGCGGCTGCGGCTCCGGCTCGGGTTCCGGCTCGGGCTGCGGACTGTCCTTGGATTTCACGGTAATCCGGCAGCGGGCCGAATGCCCGCCGTCCCGGCTGGTCGCTGTGATGCTGGCGCTACCTGCGGCCAGGGCCGTGACAAGGCCCTGAGCATCCACGACGGCCACCTTTTCGTTGTTGGTGGACCATTCCACCGCGGGATCCTTGGCATCCGCCGGGACCACCTTGGCCTCGAGCCTGAAGGTTTCCCCTTCGTACAGGGATTTGGTCAGGGGAGAGACCGTAACGTCCTTGACGTGGACGACGGCCTCTTCGATGGCGTCCGGGTTACAAGACACGCCCGCAAGAGCGAGCGTGCAAACCGCCAAAAAGCGGATATTCTTGAATTTCATCGACTTACAGACTTCTCTTGATCTCCACCACGGTGAAGGCTTCGATGATGTCCCCGATGTGGATGTCATTGAAACGTTCCAGGGCGCAGCCGCATTCGAAGCCGGCGGCGACTTCCTTGGCGTCGTCCTTGCCCCGCTGGAGGGAGGCGAGGGAGCCGGTATACACCACGATGCCGTCGCGGATGAGCCGGACCTGGGCCTTGGCCGTGAGTTTGCCTTCCTTGACCTGGCAGCCGGCGATGGTGCCCACCTTGGAGATCTTGAAGGTCTGCTTGACCTCGGCGGTCGCAGTGACCTCCTCCTTCTTCTCCGGCTCGAGCATACCCTCGATACCTTCCTTGACCTCGTTGATACAGTCGTAGATGACGGAGTAGAGGCGGATTTCGATGCCTTCCTTCTCTGCCGAGCGGCGGGCTTCCGCGGAAGGACGCACCTGGAAGCCGATGATGACGGCGTCGGAGGCTTCGGCCAGCAGGACGTCGGATTCGGAAATCTGACCCACGGCCTTGTGGATGACGTTCACGCGGACCTCCTCGGTGGAAAGCTTGATGAGGGAATCGGACAGGGCTTCCACGGAACCGTCCACATCGCCTTTCACGATGACGTTGAGTTCCTTGAAGTTGCCGATGGCGATACGGCGGCCGATCTCTTCCAGGGTGAGGTGCTTCTGCGTCTTGATGCCCTGGATGCGGATGAGTTGTTCGCGCTTCTGGGCGATGGACTTGGCCTCTTTTTCATCGGCCATGATGTTGAACTTTTCACCGGCGGCCGGGGCGCCGTTGAGGCCCAGGATGCTCACGGGCGTGGAAGGACCGGCGCTTTCCACCTTCTGTCCGCGCTCGTTGAACATGGCCTTCACGCGGCCGTAGTAACAGCCGGAGATGATGACATCTCCCACACGCATGGTTCCGTCCTGCACCAGCACCGTGGCCAGATAGCCGCGGCCCTTGTCCAGGGAACTTTCGATGACGGCGCCGCTTCCCATTTTGTTGGGATTGGCCTTGAGTTCCAGGAGGTCGGTCTCGAAGAGCACCTTTTCCAACAGTTTGTCCACGTTGATGCCTTTCTTGGCCGATATTTCCTGGCACTGGTACTTGCCGCCCCAGTCTTCCACGAGGATGTTCATTTCGGACAACTGGCGGCGGATGGTGTCGGGGTTGGCACCGGGCTTGTCAATCTTGTTGATGGCGAAGACCATGGGAACGCCGGCGGCCTGTGCATGGGCGATGGCTTCCTTGGTCTGGGGCATCACGGCGTCGTCGGCCGCGATGATGATGATGGCGAGGTCTGTCATCTGGGCGCCGCGGGCACGCATGGCGGTGAAGGCTTCGTGACCCGGGGTGTCCAGAAAAGTGATGTGACGGCCGTTGGGGAGTTGGACGTTGTAGGCGCCAATGTGCTGGGTGATACCGCCGGCCTCACCGGCAATCACGTTGGACTTGCGGATGTTGTCCAGCAGGGAGGTCTTACCGTGGTCCACATGGCCCATGACGGTGATCACGGGCGGGCGTTCCACCAGGTCTTCTTCCCGGTCGGGTTCCTGCTGCTGGATTTCCTCGGTGAGTTCAGCGGTGACGAATTCCACCTTGTAGCCGAATTCCTCGGCCACGAGGACCAGGGTTTCCGCATCCAGGCGCTGGTTGATGGACACCATCATGCCCAGGGACATGCAGGCGCCGATCACCTTCACCACCGGGGTGTTGTTCATCAGGGTGGCCAGGTCGTTCACCGTCACGAACTCGGTCACTTTCAGGATCTTGTTCTCTGCGGCGGCGGCACGCATCTCTTCTTCGGAACGGATGGCGGCAATTTCGCGCTTCTCCTTGCGGTGCTTGGCGCCGAAATTGTTTTTGCTCTCGTTCATCTTGGCGTAGGTTTCCTTCACCTGCTTCTGGATTTCCTTCTGCAGTTCTTCCTGCTCGGCCTCCGTCATGGCGGGTTTGAAGCGTTCGCCCTTCTTGGCGGGGCGGGCTTTCTTCTCTTCCTTCTTCTTGGGGGCCTTTTCGGCCTGCACCTTGGTTACGTCCACCTTCTGGGACCCGCTGCTCTTGATGCGTTCGCGCTTTTTGTTGCGTTTGGGATCAAACTGGGAGAGGTCGATTTTGCCCAGGACCTTGAAGGGCGCTGCTGCCGGGGCCGAAGAGGTTTCCGCTGGGGTCGGGGCGGGCTTCTCTTCTTCTTGTGCGGTGGCAGGCTCTTCCTGGGGGGCGGGTTCGGGTTCGGCCACGGGCTCGGGTTCCGCTACGGGCTCCGGTTCGGGTTCCGGTTCAGGCTCGGCCACGGGTTCCGGTTCAGGCTCGGCCACGGGTTCGGGCTCGGGTTCCGCCACGGGCTCCGGTTCAGGCTCGGCCACGGGTTCGGGCTCTGCAACGGGCTCCGGTTCGGGCTCGGCCACGGGCTCGGGTTCCACGATGTTGCGGGACAGGTTGTTGCTCTTGATGACCGTCACGCGTTCGGGTTCGAACTCGTCTTCTTCGACGTCCTGTTTCCTCGACGCCTTGTCCAGGATTTCGGTCAGTTTGACATCCACCTTTTCGGCGGCTTCCTTCAGTTCCAGGTCTTTTCCGAACTTTTTATGGAGTTCCGGAAGATACTCGTCCGACACTTTCATGTTGGGATTGGCGCCTTCGATGCCGGCGCCCTTGGAATTGAGGAAGTCCACCAGGGTGTCAAGCCCGATGTTGAATTGTTTGATAAGTTTCGATAGTCTGATTTCTGCCATAAATAACCCCTTTTTTGTCTAAATGATTAATCCTCGAATTCTTCGTGCAGGATGCGGAGCACCTCTTCCACGGTCTCGTCTTCCAGGTCGGCCCGGGAGGCGATGTCGGCCGGAGAAAGCGCCATGACGCTGCGGGCGGTGTCGCAGCCGATGGACTGCAGCCGTTCGATCACCCAAGGATCGATGACGTCTTCGAATTCGCTCAGCAGGACGTCGTCCTCCTCTTCCTCGTTCTGAGGGAGTTCACGCCAGACTTCGATTTCGCGGCCCACCAGCATGCCGGCGAGCTTGATGTTCACGCCGCCCTTGCCGATGCCTTTTTTCACCTCGTCGGCCTGCATGTAAACCTTGATTTTCTCTTCAGGGCTGTCTCCGAGGTCGAT
Source organism: Bacteroidales bacterium (assembly GCA_017447815.1). GTDB lineage: Bacteria > Bacteroidota > Bacteroidia > Bacteroidales > UBA932 > Cryptobacteroides. Next base: position 5,163 of record JAFSMS010000108.1, read on the forward strand.
GCGGGAGATGCGGGCCGGGTTGAGGGCGCGCTGGATCATCAACTGCGGGTTGCCGGACCACTGGATGACGTCGATGTTCTCGTTGCGGAGTTCGCGGACGATTCCCATGATGCGGGAGCCCTTGACGCCGATGCAGGCGCCGATGGGGTCGATGCGGTCATCGTAGGATTCAACGGCCACCTTGGCCCTTTCACCGGGGATGCGGACCACCTTCTTCACGGTGATGAGTCCGTCGTAGATTTCCGGAACCTCCATCTCGAAGAGTTTCTCCAGGAAACTGTCGGTGGTACGGGAGAGGACGATGTACGGGGTGGTGTTGTTCTTCATCTCCACGCTCTTGATGATGGCGCGGACCGAGTCGCTTTTCTTGAAGCGTTCCCCGGGAATCTGCTCGCTCTTGGGCATGCGGAGTTCGTTGCCTTCCTCGTCCAGGATGAGCACTTCGTTCTTCCAGGTCTGATACACTTCGCCGGTGAAAATCTCACCCACGCGCTCGGAATACTTCTTGAACACATTGGCCTTCTCGATATCCATGATACGGCCCTGCAGGTTCTGGCGGATGTTCAGGATGCCGCGGCGGCCGAAGGACGCCAGGGAGAGTTTGCGGGTGTAACTGTCGCCGATCTCGTAGTCGTCGTCGCCGGTCTCGGCCTTGATTTCGTCCAGGGTAATCTGGGTGACGGGGTCTTCCACTTCCTCCACCACTTCGAAGTTCTGGTAGATTTCGCAGTCTCCCTTGTCCACGTTGATGATCACGTCGAAATTGTCGGCGCTGCCGTAGGTCTTGGAAATCTGGGTGAGGAACACATCCTTCAGCACACCCAGCATCACGGCGCGGTCGATGTTCTTTTCTTCCTTGAAGTCCTTGAAGGCGTCAATCAAGGTTACTTCCTTTTCTTTTTCTTTAGCCATTATGATAGAATATTATTTGAAATCGATAAAAGGCGTGACGGAATTGATTTCAGAGAGGGGACAGGTGTCCGTGTGCTCCACCTTCTCTTTCTTCTTCCTGCCTTCCACGGCCTCCAGGGCCGAGTAGCGGAGGGTGACGGATTCTTCATCCGCTGCGACGAGGGTGGCGATGAGGCGTTTCCCGCCCTTGAACTTGACATCCACCTGGGTCCCGACGGCCTTGAGGTACTGCCTGAGCACCTTGAAGGGACGGTCCAGCCCGGCCGATGAAACGGTGAGGGCATAGTCTTCTTCGTCCTGGTTGAAGCACTCGTGCATCACTTTGTCAATGGCGGCGCAGTCATCCCAGTCCACGATGCCTTCTTCCTTCTCGATGACAATCTCAATGTCATTTTCCGCGCTTACGCTGACTTCCACCAGGAAGCAGCCCCTTTCTGCGACGGCGGCTTGGACAGCCTGTTCAATCTGCTGTTTTGTCATAACCTTCCATATAAAAAAGATAGGGGACCTCCGTCCTCTATCTCGTTCACGGGCGCAAAGATACATATTTATTCTGAAAATACCAAATCCGTGTTGACAGGAACTCTTTTTTTTGTTAAATTTGCAAATATGGAACAGAACAAATTAGATATCGTACTCGGCCTCCAGTGGGGGGATGAGGGAAAAGGCAAGGTGGTGGATGTGCTCACTCCTTCCTACAAAGTGGTAGCCCGTTTCCAGGGCGGTCCCAACGCCGGACACTCGCTGGTTTTTGACGGCGACGGTTTTGTCCTCCACACCGTCCCTTCCGGAATCTTCCGCAAGGATACGGTCAACATCATCGGAAACGGCGTCGTCATCGACCCTGTCATCCTCATGGAGGAGGTAGCCGCCATCGAAGCCAAGGGAGTGGACATCAGCGGGAAACTGCTCATCTCCAAGCGCGCCCACCTTATCCTGCCCACGCACCGCATGCTGGATGCCGCCAGTGAAGCCGCCAAGGGAAAGTCCAAGATCGGGTCCACCCTCAAGGGAATCGGCCCCGCCTACATGGACAAGACCGGCCGCAACGGCCTGCGGGTGGGAGACATCCTTTCCCGGGATTTCCAGGCCCGCTACGAAGCCCTCAAGAAGAAGCATTTCGGCCTTCTGGCGCAGTACGATTTCTCTTTTGACATCACCGACTACGAGAAGCGGTGGATGGAGGCCGTCGAGGGCCTGAAGCGGTTCCCGTTCATCGACTCCGAGGTTTACGTGAACGAGGCCCTTTCCTGCGGCACCCCCATTCTGGCCGAAGGGGCACAGGGCGCCCTCCTGGACATCGACTTCGGCACCTATCCATTTGTCACGTCATCCAATACGCTTTCGGCCGGCGTCTGCACGGGCCTGGGTGTCGCGCCCACCCGCGTCGGCAAGGTTTATGGCATTTTCAAGGCCTATTGCACCCGGGTGGGCAGCGGGCCTTTCCCTACGGAACTCTTCGACGAAGACGGGGAGCGCCTGCGTAGAATCGGCCACGAATTCGGCGCCACCACCGGGCGTCCGCGCCGTACCGGCTGGCTGGATATGGTGGCCCTCAAGTATGCCGTCATGATGAACGGCGTAACAGACCTCATCATGATGAAATCCGACGTCCTGGACAGTTTCGACACCGTCAAGGTGGCCGTGGCCTACGAGGAAGAGGGGAAAACGGTCAAGGATTTCCCTTATGACGGCGGAGAGCATGTGAAGCCCGTGTATCAGGAATTCCCCGGCTGGAAAACCCCGCTCAGCGGCCTTCGCCGCTACGAGGATTTCCCCGAGGCATTCAAGCAGTATATCGCTTTTATCGAGAAGGAAACCGGCTGCCGGATCAAAATCGTATCCGTCGGGCCGGACCGGGAAGATACCGTTCTCCGTTAGGCAATGCCCACACGGGAGAAAATCTCATCCACGTTCTTGAAGTAATAATCCAGGGTAAAGCACTGATCCAGTTCTTCCCTGGATATTTTTTCACTCACCAGCGGCGAAGCCTCCAGCAGGGTCTTGTAGTCCTTGTTCTGGGTCCAGGCTTCCATGGCGATGGGCTGCACCGTGTCATAGGCCTGTTCGCGGGAAAGCCCCTTGGCGATGAGGGCGTTCATCACGCGCTGGGCGAAGATGACCCCGCGTGTCCGGTAAATGTTCGCGAGCATGGTTTCCGGATAGACCACCAGGTTTTCCAGGATGCCTTTGAAGCGCTGGAGCATGTAGTCCAGCAGTTCGGTCGCATCCGGAAGCACAATCCGTTCGGTGCTGGAATGGGAGATGTCGCGCTCGTGCCAGAGGGCGACGTTCTCATAGGCCGTGGCCATATAGCCGCGCATCACGCGTGCGCAGCCGCAGATGTTCTCGGACGAGATGGGGTTGCGTTTGTGCGGCATGGCGCTGGAGCCTTTCTGCCCCTTGCGGAAGGCTTCTTCCACTTCGCGGACCTCGGTGCGCTGGAGGTTGCGCACCTCGAAGGCCATCTGCTCCAGGGTGGAGGCAATGAGGGCCAGGGTGCCCACATAGCAGGCATGGCGGTCGCGTTGCAGCACCTGGGTGGAGATGCGGGCCGATTCGATGCCCAGTTTTCCGCAGACATAGTCCTGGATGAAGGGAGGGATGTTGGCGAAGTTGCCCACGGCGCCGCTCATCTTGCCGGCTTCCACACCGGCGGCGGCATAGCGGAAGCGCTCGAGGTTGCGCTTCATTTCCTCATACCAGAGCGCCCACTTGAGGCCGAAACTGGTGATGTCGGCATGGATGCCGTGCGTGCGGCCGATGCAGGGGGTGGATTTGAACTCCAGCGCACGGCGCCGGAGCACCTCCAGGAATTCCTCCAGGTCTTTCAGGAGGATGGCATCGGCCTGCTTGAGCAGGTATCCGTTGGCCGTGTCCACGACGTCGGTGGAGGTGAGGCCGTAGTGCACCCATTTGCGTTCTTCGCCCAGGCTCTCGCTGACGGCGCGGGTGAAAGCCACCACGTCATGACGGGTCTGCTCTTCGATTTCCCGTATGCGGGAAACCTCGAAGCGGGCGTTGACCCTAATCTTTTCCACATCTTCGGCCGGGATGACACCCAGTTTGCTCCAAGCCTCACAAGAGAGGATCTCTACCTGCAGGTAGGCACCGAACTTGTTTTCTTCGGTCCATACGTCCCGCATTACTTTCCGGGAATAGCGCTCAATCATGCTTTATCGGTTTTGAAGGAACTTCAGGATATTGGCTTCGATGCGGGCGGGGATGTCCTCGCATTCGGCCCGTTCGAAAGGCGTGTCGCTCAGTTTCTGATACAGTTCGATGTACCGGTCGGTGATGCCGGTGACCACCTCGGGGGTCATCTCGGGCACCTTTTCCCCTTCGCGGCCCTGGAAGCCTCCGGCCATGAGCCATTCACGGACGAATTCCTTGGAGAGCTGCTTCTGGTGCTCCCCCTTCTCCAGCCGCTCTTCATAGCCTTCGGCATAGAAGTACCGGGAGGAATCGGGTGTATGGATTTCGTCCATCAGGATAATCCGGCCGTCTTTTTTGCCGAACTCGTACTTGGTATCCACCAGGATGAGACCCTTCCGGGCGGCGATTTCGGTGCCGCGCTGGAACAGGGCCAGGGTGTAACGCTCCAACTGTTCGTATTCATCGGCCGGGACGATGCCGCGGGCGATGATCTCTTCCTTGCTGATGTCTTCGTCGTGCCCCTCGGCCGCCTTGGTGGTGGGGGTGATGATGGGATGGGGCAGTTTCTCGTTTTCGCGCAGGCCCTCCGGAAGCGTGACTCCGCAGAGGCTGCGTTTGCCGCTTTTGTACTCCCGCCAGGCATGACCGGCGAGATATCCGCGAACCACCATTTCCACTTTGTAAGGCTCACAACGCCAGCCGATGGTGACCATGGGATCCGGAACGGCGACTTTCCAGTTGGGGAGGATGTCGGCCGTGAGGTCCAGGAACTGGGCGGCCAACTGGTTCAGCACCTGCCCCTTGCAGGGAATTCCTTCCGGCAGCACGACGTCGAAGGCGGAGATGCGGTCGGTGGCCACCATGACCAGGTAGCCACTGCTGAGGGAATAAACGTCACGGACTTTTCCCGTGTACAAGGAAACTTGACCGGGAAGTTGGAATTGGGTTTTTACAACGGCTTTCATGGGAGAATAATAATTGTACAAAGTTAAAATGCTAATCCCGTTTCTGCAAATGTTTTCCGGATATATCGACCAGTGATGTCCCGGCGGATTACCGCACCTTCGAGTCGCAGTACCAGCAGCGAAGGACGCCGTCGTCTCCGCGGCGGAACTTGTGCGGCGCTTTCTCGTTGTTGCAGATGCACTTGCGGTTGGTGCAGCGGGCCGTGGGGTCGGTGACGGGTTCCTCGTCGGCCGGCATGCCGTGCTCGGGGTCGTCCTTCCATTCCAGGAGTTTGACGATCAGGGCTTCCCGCACGAACTTGCCGTTCTCCACCTGGCGGAAATAGGCGGCACGCGGGTCGGCATCCACCTCGGTGAGGATCTCATTCACGCGGGGCAGCGGATGGAGGACGGCCATCTTCTCCTTGGCAAGGGACATGCGGGCGGCGTCCAGGACGAAACTGTCCTTCACGCGGTCGAACTCGTCCTCGTCGAGGAAACGCTCCTTCTGCACGCGGGTCATGTACAGGACATCCAACTGAGGCATCACTTCCTCCATCGTCTCCACTTCGCGGTAGGGGATGCCGGTACGCTCGCAAACGTCGTGCTTGATGTAGTCCGGCAGTTTGAGTTCCGGGGGGGCGATGAGGACCACTTTGATGTCCTTGTAGCGGGAGAGGGCCTTGATGAGGGAGTGGACGGTCCGGCCGAAGCGGAGGTCTCCGCAGAAGCCGATGGTGATCCCGTCGATATGTCCGAGTTCGCGCTGGATGGTCAGCAGGTCGGTCAGCGTCTGGGTCGGATGGCTGTGAGAGCCGTCGCCGGCGTTGATAATCGGGACGCGGGATACTTCTGTGGCATAGAGTTGCGCACCCTCGATGTGGTGGCGCATGGCGATGACATCGGCAAAGCAGCCGACGACGCGGACGGTGTCCTGGACGGTCTCTCCCTTGCTCACGGAGGAGTTCCGGGCGTCGGAGAAACCGAGGACGTTGCCGCCCAATTCCATCATGGCCGAGGTGAAACTCAGGCGGGTGCGGGTGCTGGGCTCGTAGAAGAGCGTGGCCAGCTTTTTATGGGACATGCTGCCTTGATAGCGTTCGCGGTGGGCGATGATGTCCTGTGCGAGGGAAATGATTTCGTCGGTCTCCTGCTTGGTCAGGTCTATCGGGTCGATGAGGTGTTTCATATGGTTTTGGTTTATGATTGTTTAATCCAACTTTCATCCTGGGGGTTGTCGCGGAAGGCGAGGATACGTCCCTTCCAGTCCGCTGTGATGCGTCCCTCTTCCACGGCCACGTCCACGAGGACGTCCAGGTTGCACAGGGAATGGTTTTCCGTATTCGCGGCGGCGATGCGTTCCAGGCCGCGTTTCATCCCGTAAGTGAAGATGGAGACGATGCCCAGCACATCGGCACCGGCCTCCCGAAGGGCTTCCACCACTTCGATGGAACTGCCGCCGGTGGAAATCAGGTCTTCGATGACGACGACCTTCGTGCCCGGGGCCATTCTGCCCTCGATCCGGTTCGTCCGGCCGTGGGTCTTGGCCTCGCCGCGGACGTAGCCCATGGGCAGGTCCAGGATGGTGGCGGTGATGGCGGCGTGGGCGATTCCGGCCGTGGAGGTGCCCATCAGCATCTCGCAATCCGGATAGTAACGCTGTACGAGCCGGGCGAGTCCGTTCTCCACCTGCTCGCGCACCCGGGGGGCGGAGAGGGTGAGGCGGTTGTCGCAGTAGATGGGACTCTTGATGCCGCTGGCCCAGGTAAACGGCTCTTCGGGGCGCAGGAACACGGCGCCGATGGAGAGGAGGGAGGAAGCGATCTGTCTTTCCATTATATGAATTCTTTTAAGCATTTCTCATACGCCGCGACAGGGTCCGGGGCGGCGGTGATGGGGCGGCCTACGACGATGTAGTCCGAGCCGATTTCCCGGGCGTCGGCGGGGGTGGTGATGCGCACCTGGTCGTCCGCGGCGGCGTCGGCAAAGCGGATGCCGGGGGTGACGGCGAGGAATCCTTTTCCGCAGGCTTCCTTGACCAGGCCGGCTTCCCGGGGGGAGCAGACGACCCCGTCCAGCCCGGCTTCCTTCGCGTTCAGGGCATATTGGGCCACCGTCCGGCGAAGATCCGTGCCGATCAGCAGTTCCTTCTGCATGACCTCTTCCGACGTGGAAGTGAGTTGGGTGACGGCAATCAGGAGCGGCCGCGTTCCGTCCTCCCGGGTCAGCCCTTCCAGGGCGGCGCGCATCATCGCGACGGTGCCGGAAGCATGGACATTGACCATGTCCACGTCCAGGCCGGAGAGCACCCGCATCGTTTTCTTGACGGTGTTGGGAATGTCGTGGAGTTTGAGGTCCAGGAAGATCCGGTGTCCGCGGGCCTTGATCTCGCGGACGATGGAGGGACCTTCGGCATAATAAAGTTCCATGCCGATTTTCACAAAAGGTTTCCGTCCCTCGGGGAAACGGTCCAGGAATTCCAGCGTGGCTTCACGGCTGGCGAAGTCGCAGGCGATGATGACGTCTCGGTGGGTCATACGGTTCCGATGATTTCTTGTAAGGTATTGATGTTCAATTCGTCCATGAGGACGGGGAGTTCTTCGATGATTTCGGGGCAGGCCAGCGGGTTGCGAAGGTTCTCCGCGCCCACCTGGACGGCCGTCGCACCGGCCATCATCATTTCGATGACGTCCGCGGCCGATGCCACACCGCCGCAGCCCATGACGGGAATCCGGCAGGCGTGCGCCACCTGGTAAACCATCCGGAGGGCGACGGGGAAGACGGCCCGGCCGGAAAAACCGCCCATCTTGTTGGCGATCACCGGCTTGCGCCGATGAATGTCGATCCGCATCCCGAGGAAGGTGTTCACGAGCGTGAGGCCGTCGGCCCCGGCATCCTCGCAGGCGCGGGCGATGGAGACGATGTCCGTCACGTTCGGACTCAGTTTGATGAAAACGGGTTTCTGGCAAACGGCTTTCACCGTGCGTGTTACCTCGGCGGCCGATTCGGCGGAAGTTCCGAAAGCCATGCCTCCGTTGTGTACGTTGGGGCAGGAGATGTTGACTTCGATGAGGTCGATGCCCCCGCATGCATCGGCCCTCGCGCAGCATTCCCGGTATTCGTCCAGGGAGAAACCGCTGATGTTCGCGATGATGCAGCCGTCATAGACCTTCCGGAGCGAAGGGACTTTCTCATTCACAAGCACGTCGATGCCCGGATTCTGCAGGCCCACGGAATTGATCATCCCGCCGGGGCACTCCGCGATGCGGGGCGTCGGATTTCCGTAACGCGCCTCCCGCGTCGTCCCCTTGAGGGAGATGCCGCCGAGGACGTTGAGGTCCATCTCATCGGCCAGTTCCAGCCCGAAACCGAAGGTTCCGCTGGCCGGAATCACCGGGTTTTTGAGTGTCAGGCCGCACAGGCCCACGGAGAGATCCTTTACCATAGCAGTTCCTCCTTCTTGAACACCGGACCGTCCTTGCACACGCGCCGGGGACCGTTTTTCGTCTGGATGCTGCAGCCGTAGCAGAAGCCGGCGCCGCAGCCCATGCGCTCCTCCAGCGAGGCTTCACCGGGCCCCTCCAGCGTGCCGCACACGACTTTCATCATGACCATCGGCCCGCAGGTATAAAAGAAATCGTAGGACGGACGGGCCGCGGCGATCGCATCGGTGACGAAGCCCTTTACGCCCGCGGAGCCATCGGCCGTTGACAGCAGGACTTCGTCGCAGACCGCCCGGAATTCCTCGGCCAGGATGATTTCCCCGGCCTTGTTGAACCCCAGCACGGCCGTGACCTTTTTCCCGCGCGCCTTCAACTCCTTGGCCAGCAGGTACAGCGGGGGAACCCCGAGTCCGCCGCCCACAAGCAACGCCTCTTCCCGGCACGCTTCCGGATGGAATCCGTTCCCCAGGCCGGTCAGCACTTCCAGTTCCGTCCCGGGCTGCATCTGAGACAGCGCCTTCGTCCCTTCTCCCACAACCTTGTACACCAGCGTCAGTTTCCCGTCTTCCCGGTCACAGACGGACAGTGGTCTCCGGAGGTAGAATCCCGGGATGGCGATGTCCACGAACTCGCCTTCCACATCGGCCTTGCCCGCCAAAACCAAGCGATAGGTCTTGGGCGCGAGGAGCGTATTCTCCGCGATCGTATAAAGGCTTTTATTCACTTTTTGTATTCTTCGTCAATGGTGGAAATCCCCAGCGTAATCTCTTCCAGCACATCCAGGAGAACCCGGACGGTCTCGAGGGCCGTGAAGATGGTGACATTGTTCTCCACCGCGCAGCGGCGGATGCCGTAGCCGTCCAAGTGGCTGGATTTCTGGTTCAGGTCGATGGTGTTGATGACATATTTCACGTGTCCCTTGCGGATGGCCTGGTAAATCTCGTCGCTGCCTTCCCCGAGTTTCCGGAGCATCTTGGTGCGGATGCCGTGCTCTTTCAGGAAGGCCGCCGTGCCTTTGGTGGCCTCGATGTTGAAGCCCAGGTTGTAGAACCGGCGGATGAGCGGAAGGGCGTCCTCCTTGTCCTTGTCGGCGATGGTGGCGAAGACGGTCCCGTAGGACTTGATGTCCATGCCGGAGGCCTGCAGGGACTTGTACAGGGCACGGTTCAGGGAATCGTCATAGCCGATGGCCTCGCCCGTGGACTTCATCTCCGGGGAGAGATAGGTGTCGATGCCCTTGATCTTTCCGAAGGAGAAGGCCGGCGTCTTGACAAAGTGGCGCTTGCGCTCCGGGAAATAGACCTCCGTGATGCCCTGCTCCTTCAGGGAGTGGCCCAGCATCACCCGCGTGGCGATTTTTGCCATCGGGATGCCCGTGCTCTTGGAAATGAACGGAACGGTGCGGGAGGAGCGGGGGTTGACCTCGATCACGTACACGTTCTCGTCGCTGTCCACGATGAACTGGATGTTGAACAGGCCCACGATGCCGATGGCCTTTCCGAGTTTCACCGTATCGTCGATGATCTCCTGCTTCACCTTCGGGCTCAGGCTGAAGGAAGGATAGACGCTGATGGAGTCGCCGGAGTGGATGCCGGTGCGCTCCACGTGTTCCATGATGGCCGGGATGAAGACGTCCGTCCCGTCGCAGATGGCATCGACCTCGGTCTCCTTGCCCTGGATGTACTTGTCCACGAGGACAGGGGAGTTCTCGTTGATTTCCACCGCGTTGTGGAGGTAGTGGCGAAGGGTGTCCTCGTTGCCGACGATCATCATCGCACGGCCACCGAGTACGAAACTCGGACGCACGAGGACCGGGTAGCCGATGTCCTCGGCCGCCTTCACGCCGTCCTCCACGTTGGTGACGGCATGGGCCTTGGGCTGGCGGATGCCGGTCCGGCGCATGATCTCCTCGAAGAGTTTGCGGTCCTCGGCATTGTCGATGGCCTCCAGGCCGGTGCCGATGAGCGGAACGTTGAACTCGGAGAGGGGACCGGCGAGGTTGATGGCCGTCTGGCCGCCCAGGGAGACGATGACCCCGTCCGGACGCTCGAGCGAGATGACGTTCATCACATCCTCCGTGGTGAGCGGCTCGAAATAGAGTTTGTCGGAGACGGTGTAGTCCGTGGAGACCGTCTCGGGATTGTTGTTGATGATGATGGCCTCGTAACCGGCCTCGCGGATGGCCCAGATGGCGTGGACCGTGGAGTAGTCGAATTCCACGCCCTGGCCGATGCGAATGGGGCCGGAGCCCAGCACGAGGATCTTCTTCCGCTCGCTTCGGACCGACTCGTTCTCCTGTTCGTAGGTGGAGTAGAAGTACGGGACGTAAGTGTCGTGCTCGGCGGCGCAGGAGTCGATCATCTTATAGACCGGGACGATGCCGTGCTCGAAGCGGAAGCGGATGATGTCGGCCTCCGTCTTTCCCCAGAGCTGCCCGATGAAGCGGTCGCCGAAGCCCATGCGCTTGGCTTCCCGGAGGATTTCCGCGTCGCCCGGGGCGGCCTTCACGCGGCGTTCCATCCGGACGATGTTGTAAATCTTCTCGAGGAAAAGCCAGTCGATCTTCGTGCGGTCGTAGATGCGGGACAGGTCGATGCGAAGGCGCAGAAGCTGCGCGATGGCATGGATGCGGTCGTCGGTAGGGGTGGAGATGTAGTCGAGGAGTTTTTCCTCGGACCAGTCGTCGAACTTTTTCTTGTGGATGTGGCAGCAGCCGCTTTCCAGGGAACGCATCGCCTTGAGGATGCTTTCTTCGAGGGTGCGGCCGATGCTCATCACCTCGCCCGTCGCCTTCATCTGGGTGCCGAGTTCGTTGGAAGCCTCGCTGAACTTGTCGAAGGGGAAACGGGCCACTTTGGCGACGACATAGTCGATGGCCGGCTCGCAGCAGGCGGGAGCGCCGGCCACCGTAATCTCGTCCAGGGTCAAGCCCACGGCGATTTTCGCCGTCACGCGGGCGATCGGGAAGCCGCTGGCCTTGGAGGCGAGGGCGGAGGAGCGGGACACGCGCGGGTTGACCTCGATGATATAGTACTTGAAGGACAGCGGGTCCAGGGCGAACTGGACGTTGCAACCGCCTTCGATCTTGAGGGCGCGGATGAGTTTCAGGGCGCTGCAGCGCAGCATCTGGTACTCCTTGTCGGTGAGGGTGAGGGCGGGCGCCACGACCATGGAGTCTCCGGTGTGGATGCCCACGGGGTCGATGTTCTCCATCGAGCAGATGGCGATGGCGGTGTCATTGCGGTCGCGCATCACCTCGAACTCGATCTCCTTGTAGCCCTTGATGCTCTTTTCCACCAGCACTTCGCCGACGGGGGAGAGGGCGAGGGCGTTCCGCATCATGTCGCGGAGTTCCTCTTCGTTGTAGGCGAAACCGCCGCCCGTGCCGCCCAGCGTGAAGGCCGGGCGCAGGATGACCGGGTAGCCGATCCGCTCCGCCGCCGCCACGGCCTCCTCTACGCTGTAGGTGATTTCGGAAGGGATGACCGGCTCGTCGATCGACAGGCACAGTTCCTTGAAGAGTTCGCGGTCCTCCGCCTTCTCGATGCCCTGGAAGGACGTGCCCAGGATTTCCACGCCGCATTCTTCCAGGACGCCCTTCTTGGCGAGCTGGACGGCGAGGTTCAGGCCGGTCTGGCCGCCGAGGCCGGGCACCAGGGCGTCGGGACGCTCGTAGCGGATGATTTTGGCGACATATTCCAGGGTGAGGGGTTCCATATAGACCTTGTCGGCCATCTGGGTGTCCGTCATGATGGTCGCGGGATTGGAGTTCACGAGGATCACCTCGTACCCCTCTTCCTTGAGGGCGATGCAGGCCTGCGTGCCGGCATAGTCGAATTCTGCCGCCTGGCCGATGACGATTGGGCCGGAGCCGATCACGAGCACTTTCCGGATATCTTTTCTTCTAGGCATTCTTCGGGCCCTCCATCATTTGGATAAACTTGTCAAAAAGGTTCACGTAGTCCAGCGGACCGGGAGCGGATTCCATGTGGAACTGGATGCCGAAGACCTTGTCTTCCCGGTTCTCGAATCCCAGCACAAATCCTTCGGGGACAAGGACGTGTGTCGGAGTGAGCGCCGTCCCTTCCAAGCTGTCGAAACGGTAGGTCTGGTTGAGGACGGCGATGTGGATCCGGCCGGTGGCGAGGTCGCGCACCGGGTGGTCTCCGTGCATGCCGCAGCCCATCGGGGCGAGAGCGGCGCCATATTCCAGGCCGATGGCTTCCATGCCCAGGCCGATGCCCAGCACGGGGACGCGGCCCTTGATCTCGGCGAACAGGGTGCGGATTTCCGGGGCCTCCAGGGCCGAAACGGGACCGTTGGACAGAAGGACCCCGTCCGGATTGAACGCGAGGATGTCCTTCGCCGGGGTGTTGTACGGAACCACGGTCACGTTGCAGCCGCGCTGCTTCAGGCAGGTGAGGATGCTTTGCTTGACGCCGCAGTCCACCGCCACGACATGGAAGCGGTGGTTCGAGGTGCGGGTGACCCAGCGCTTGCGGCAACTCACGCGGCGCAGGAGGTCCTTCGGCCGCTGCGTCGCCGCAATGAGGGCGAGGGCTTCCTCCCGGGGCATGTCCGCCTCTACGATAGCGGCCATGGGCCGGCCGGTCTCACGGATGATTTTGGTGATCATCCGGGTGTCCACGCCGCTCAGGCAGGGGATTCCGTGGTCCTCCAACTCCTCTTCCAGGGTTTTGGTGGAGCGGAAGTTGCTGGGCGTGTCGCAGCATTCGCGGACGATGAGTCCGCCGATGTCCGTAGAACGGGATTCATAGTCTTCGTCCGCGATGCCGTAGTTCCCGATGAGGGGGTACGTCATCACGACGATCTGTCCGGCGTAGGAGGGGTCGGAAATGATTTCCTGATACCCGACCACGGATGTGTTGAACACCAGTTCGCAGACTTTGCGGCAATCGGCTCCGAAGCCGGTCCCGTAAAATTCCTGGCCGGTTTCCAGCACCAGTTTTTTCTCGGGTCTGATCATATTGTCAAGTTGTTATGATATACTGTTTTTCCTTCCATGACGGTTCTGAGGATCCTTCCGTACACCTTCGCCCCTTCGAACGGCGTGGCGCGCCCCATGGAGGCGAACTCGCTGCTGCGGATGATATAAGGAGTGTCCAGGTCCACCTCGACCCGGTCCGTCGGCGCTTCCGGGAGCCGGAAGATGCGGCGCGGGGCGGTGGACAGCACTTCCACCAGGCGTTCCAGGCCGATGCGGCCGGTTTTCACCAGGCGGGTATAGAGCACCGGGAATGCCGTTTCGAGCCCTACGATGCCCATCGCACTGCCCGCAAGGCCCCTGGATTTCTCTTCGGCCGAATGCGGTGCGTGGTCGGTGGCGACGACATCGATGGTCCCGTCGGCCAATCCTTCGATCAGCGCCTCGCGGTCCCCGGCGGTCCTGAGCGGCGGATTCATCTTGAAACGTCCGTCCTCCTGAAGGTCGTCCTCGCAGAGCGCAAGATAATGGGGGGCGGTTTCGCAGGTCACTTTGACCCCGCTCCTTTTGGCCTGGCGGATGATGTCCACGCTCTCGGCGCTTGAAATATGGCACACGTGGTAGCGGCAGCCCGTCTTGGCCGCCAGTTCCACGTCACGGGCAATCTGTCCCCATTCGCTTTCGGAGCAGATTCCTTTGTGTCCGTGTTCCCGGCAGTAGCGTCCGTCGTGGATGTAACCGCCCCGCAGGAGGGTGTTGTCTTCACAGTGGGCGGCGATGATGACGTCTTCGGCCGCCGCCGCGCGCATCGCTTCCAGCATCATCTCCCGGCTCTGGACACCGCTTCCGTCATCGGAGAAGGCGACGCACCGGCCCTTGAGGGCATGGAAATCGACCAGTTCCTTTCCAAGCCGTCCGATGGTGATGGACCCGTAGGGGAGTACCCGGATCAGGGCGTCCCGGTCGATGGCATCCTGCTCCACGGCCAGATGTTCGGGGGAGTCCGGCACCGGATTGAGATTGGGCATCGCGCACACGAGCGTATATCCGCCGCGCGCCGCGGCCTGACTGCCGGTGCGGATGGTTTCTTTCCAGGTCTGTCCCGGTTCACGGAAATGTACGTGAAGGTCGGCGAATGCGGGTAGCGTAATCATGCTCCGATAATAAAAAAAAGACAACCCGAAGGGCTGCCAATAACAAATGGAAATGGATGAATAGGGAAACGGGTGACATCCTCGGCTCTGCCGATACAGACTTTCCGGGATATGAGGGTGTTCCGCATCATTTCTCGGACTGCAAAGGTACTGCTTTTTGGGAAAAAACTCCAAATTTTTTCCGGGAAAATATCAACATTTCTTTTGTTGAAAAAACTTTTCGGAAAAAGCGGAAAAGGATTTGCGTCCTTGAGATATTCGGCCTATCTTTGCAATCCGTTATTGGAAACGAACGCCTAATTCCTTTGAGCCCTATGAGCAAGGTAGCCGTCATCATGGGCAGCGCCAGTGACTGGGACGTCATGTCCCCGGCCTGCACCACCTTGGAAGAATTCGGAATCCCTTACGAGAAGAAGGTTCTGAGCGCCCACCGGAATCCCGGACCGCTCGCGGACTATGTCCGTGCCGCCCGCGACAACGGGTTCGAAGTCATCATCGCCGGCGCCGGCGGCGCTGCGCATCTTCCCGGGGTCATCGCCGCCCTGACCACCCTTCCGGTCATCGGCATCCCGGTGAAGTCCAAGGCCTTGAACGGCTTGGATTCACTCCTGTCCATCGTCCAGATGCCCTCCGGCATCCCCGTCGCGACAATGGCTATCGACGGGGCCAGGAATGCCGCCCTCTACGCCGTAGCGATGCTTGCCTTGAAGGATGACGCCCTCCGCCTGAAACTGGAGGAGTTCCGCAAGGCCCAGAGCGAAAAAGTACTGAATACGATTATTTAAACTTTCATGCCCACCCCCGCCACCGCGCCGGTGGGCATATCATTTAACGTCCATGAACAGCAGACGCATTTTCGTAGAAAAGAAAGACCGGTTCCGGGTGGAAGCGGCGAGCCTTCTTGCCGAGTTCAACGAAAACCTTTCCTTGAACCTCCGGTCCCTCCGGCTCATCAATGTGTATGACCTTTTCGGTTTCTCGGATGAACTTCTCGAACAGACCCGCTACAGTGTGTTCGGCGAGGTGGTGACCGACACCGTGACGGACAGCCTTCCCCTGGAAGGGAAGAGGTACATTGCCGTGGAGTATATTCCGGGCCAGTTCGACCAGCGGGCCAGTTCCGCCGTTGACTGCGTCCACCTGATAGACCCGGCGGCGGATATCGAGATCAAAAGTTCCCGCCTGCTGGTCTTCGACGATTCGGTGGACGGGGACACCCTGAAGCGGATCCGCCACTATTTCATCAATCCCGTGGAAAGCCGGGAGAAGGACCTTTCCGTCCTCACCCTCAGCGAGAAGGCCGACGTGAAGTCCCTGGAGAACCTTGCCGGCTTCACGGACATGGCCCCGGCCGATTATGCCGGCTTCTGCCAGGGACACGGCCTTGCCATGAACACCGACGACCTTGCCGAGGTGGTCCGCTATTTCCGAAGGGAAGGCCGGAATCCCTCCGAAACGGAACTCCGGATCCTGGACACCTACTGGAGCGACCATTGCCGCCATACCACCTTCACCTCCGAACTGGAGGAGATTACGGTGGATGAATCCTTCCTGAAGGCCGAACTGGAAGAGTCCCTGGCCCTTTTCGGGCAGATGCGCGCCGACCTGGGCCGGGAGATGAAGCCCCGCTGCCTGATGGAACTCGCCACGATCGGGGCCCGCTGGCTGCGCAAGCAGGGCAAACTGGACGATCTGGAGCAGAGCGAGGAGAACAATGCCTGCAGCATCTTCGTGAACGTGGATGTGAACGGGGAGACGGAAAAATGGCTCCTGCAGTTCAAGAACGAAACGCATAACCACCCCACGGAAATCGAGCCGTTCGGCGGTGCGGCTACCTGCCTGGGCGGCGCCATCCGCGACCCGCTCTCCGGCCGCGCCTATGTCTATCAGGCGATGCGTGTCACCGGTGCCGGTGACATCACGGCCCGCGTGGCGGACACCATCCCCGGCAAACTGCCGCAGCGGATGATCAGCAGGAAGGCCGCCGCCGGCTATTCCAGTTACGGCAACCAGATCGGCCTGGCTACCACGCACGTGCGGGAAATCTATGCCGACGGCTATACCGCCAAGCGCATGGAGATCGGCGCTGTCGTGGGAGCCGTAAAGGCCTCCGCGGTCCGGCGGGAAAGTCCCGCGCCCGGCGACGTGATCCTTCTGCTGGGCGGCCGGACGGGCCGGGACGGCATCGGGGGAGCGACAGGCTCTTCCAAGGAACATACGGAGGCATCCCTGGAGACTTGCGGCAGTGAGGTCCAGAAAGGAAACGCCCCCGAAGAGCGCCAACTCCAGCGTCTTTTCCGCCGCCCGGAGGTGACGCGCCTCATCAAGAAATCGAACGACTTCGGCGCCGGCGGCGTGAGCGTCGCCATCGGCGAACTGGCCGGGGGCCTGGACATCTACCTGGACCGCGTGCCTGCGAAATATGCCGGCCTCAATGCGACGGAACTCGCCATCAGCGAGTCCCAGGAGCGCATGGCCGTGGTCGTGCAAGCCGCAGACAAGGAGCGTTTCATGGCCCTCTGCAGCGCCGACAACATCGAAGTCACCCATGTGGCCGACGTCACGGATACGGGACGCATGCGGATGTTTTTCCACGGGGAGAAGGTGTGCGACCTCTCCCGCGAATTCATCGACAGTGCCGGCGCCAGGCACTTTGCGAAAGCGGCAATCCTGCCGGTGGAGGACAAGGATCCATTCGTGCGCACTCCGGAAGGGGATACGCTCACGGAGAAGATGCTCTCCGTCATGGCCTCCCCGAACGTCGCTTCCCAGAAGGGACTTGTGGAGATGTTCGACTCCACCATCGGCCGTTCCACGGTGCTCATGCCTTACGGCGGTGCCCGCCAACTGACCGAGACGCAGGTTTCCGTACAGAAACTTCCGGTGGACGGGTACACCGACACGGCGAGCGTCATGGCCTTCGGTTACAATCCGGACCTCGCGGTCTGGAGCCCTTACCACAGCGCGGCCTACGCCGTCGTCGAGGCCTGCACGAAAGTTGCCTGCACCGGCGCCGACTGGTCCCGCATGCGTTTCTCCTACCAGGAATACTTTGAGCGGATGACCCAGGACCCGCATACCTGGGGCAAGCCGCTGAGCGCCCTTCTGGGCACGGTCAAGATGCAGAAGGAACTGGGCCTCGCCTCCATCGGCGGCAAGGACTCCATGAGCGGCACATTCGAGCATATCCACGTGCCGCCCACCCTGGTGGCCTTCGGCATCACCACGGTGGACGCACGGACCGTCATTTCCCCGGAATTCAAGAAAGCGGGGAACCGGATTTATCTCTTGAAACATACGCCTCTTGCCAACCGGATGCCCGATACGGACCGGTTGAAGGCCCACTGGACCTTCCTCCGCGAGTCCGTGGAAAGCGGCAAGATTGTATCGGCCTGGTCGCTTGCCTACGGCGGCGTCGCCGAAGCGCTGGTGAAGATGGCCATGGGTAACCGCCTGGGTGTCCGGGTGTCCGTCCCCGAATACGACCTCTTCTCGCTCGGCTATGGTTCGGTGGTCGTGGAAACCGTCGGAGAACTTGTCCATCCGGATGCGCTCCTTCTGGGCACGGTGACGGACGGCGCTTTCGAGGTCAACGGTGAAGCGATGGAACTCGCTTCCCTGGAGAAGGCCTGGGAGTCCCGGTACTTCAAGTTGTATCCGCCGCGCGTGAAGGCCCAGTTCGAAGAGCCGGTCCCGGCCGTGAAGCCGGTCCCCTACGATCGGAGGAACCTCGTGTATCCCGGCGAAGCCGTAGAGCACCCCGTCGTATGCCTACCCGTCTTCCCGGGCTCCAACTGCGACTATGACACGGCCAAGGCTTTCCGGAAAGCGGGCGCCGAAGTCCGTCCCTTCATCTTCCGGAACCTGACCCCGGAGGATGTGCTTCATTCCATCGACACCCTGTCCGCCAGGATTGCGGAAAGCCATATCCTCGCCTTCTGCGGCGGCTTCTCCTCCGGTGACGAGCCGGACGGCAGCGGCAAGTTCATCGCCGATGTGATCGGCAACGCAAAGGTGAGCGCAGCCATTGAGGGCCTCCTGGGCCGCGGAGGCCTGATCCTGGGCATCTGCAACGGCTTCCAGGCCCTTGTGAAGAGCGGCCTCCTGCCGTACGGGAAGCCTGGCTGTGTCACGCCGGATTCCCCGACCCTGTTCCGCAACGACATCAACCGCCACATCTCGCTCGTCGCGACGACGGAGGTGGCTACGGTGAATTCGCCCTGGCTCGCCGGCCTTTCCGTCGGGGACCGCCACAGCATCGCTTTCAGCCACGGCGAGGGCAAGTTCGTGGTGGATGAAGCCCTGGCGCGCGAACTCTTCGCCCGCGGTCAGGTGGCCTTCCGCTATGTGGACAACCCCAACGGCTCCCATTACGACATCGAGGGCATCGTGAGCCCCGACGGACACATCCTGGGCAAGATGGGCCACACGGAGCGCTATGAACCGAACCTTATGAAGAACATCAGCGGCGAAAAATTCCAGCCGCTCTTCGAGAACGCTGTCAACTATTTCAGAAAATGATCGACAAGAGAGAATGTGTGTTCCGGGGGAACGAAAAGCAGGTCTATGCGACCAGCGATCCCCACATGGTGATCTTCCGCTATACGGATGTCACGATCGCCTACAACAACATCAAGCGGGCCCGTTTCCGTGGAAAGGGCGCGCTGGACAACCGGATTTCCGCCCTGCTGCTGGATTACCTCAACGGGAACGGCGTGGAAACTCACTATGTGAAGACCGTCGGCCCGGACGAGCAGTTGTGCCGGAAGATCGAGATCATCCCCCTGCAGGTGGTGGTCCACAACCGGATTGCGGGTTCCCTGGCGGTGCGCCTGGGCGTGGATGACGGTTTCCGTCCCGCCAACACGGTCGTGGACCTGCGCTACAATAATGACGAACTCGAGGACCCGTTCATCAACCGGGACCACGCCGTCGCGCTGGGCCTCGCCACCTATCAGGAACTGGACGGGATGTATGACATCGCCCGCAAGGCGAACGACCTGCTGAAGGAACTTTTCCACCGGGCAGGCATCGAACTCGTGGACATGAAGATCGAGTTCGGACGGGCTTCCGACAACGGCGAGATCATCATCTCCGACGAAATCAGCCCCGACACTTGCCGCCTCTGGGACGAGAAATCGGGAGAACGGCTGGACAAGGACCGCTTCCGCCTGGACCTCGGTGATGTCACGGAAAGTTACCGGACCGTCCTGGAACGGCTCGAAAGCGTATTGGAAATCGACGAAGAATAAAGGAATATGGGTGTACTGGCAGTCTATGGCGTCCCGGACGCCGCTACTTTTATCTACTACGGCCTTCACAACCTCCAGCACCGGGGGCAGGAAGGCGGCGGAATCTGCACGTTCGACGGGCGGGGAGAGGCACACCGCTATCGCGGACTGGGCCTTCTGAGCGAAATCTTCACCAACGGGGAACTCAAGACCCTTCCCGGCACGCTGGGACTCGGCAGCGTGAAGTATGCCAATGCTTCCAAGGGCGGGCTGGACAACGTGGAGCCCTTGTTCTTCCATCACCAGACCGGCGATTTCGCCCTGGCTGGCGAAGGAAACGTAGTCAATTCCCGCCAGATCATGGATTACCTCCAGAAGCACGGCACGCTGTTCCAGACCGATACTGACAGCGAACTGCTGGCGCATCTGGTGAAGAAAAACGGCAAGGAGGACCGCATCTTCCGCCTGATGAAGGCGCTCAATATGATGGAAGGCGGCTTCACCTTCCTCCTGATGACCAAAAACCGCATCTACGCCTGCCGGGACAAGTACGGCATCAAGCCGCTGTGCCTCGGAAAACTGGGCGACGGCTGGGTGATTTCCAGCGAGTCCTGCGCCTTCGAGATCATGGGGGCGGAGTTCATCCGTGACATCGAGCCCGGCGAGATCATCTGTGTGGACGGCAAGGGCATCCGCACCAACCGGTATTCCCGTATCAAGGAACACCGGATGTGTGCGATGGAGTACATCTACTTCGCCCGTCCGGACAGCGACATCGACGGCTGCAATGTCCATGCATACCGCAAGGAGGCCGGCCGCCGTCTGTACCGGGAGTGCCCGGTGGAGGCCGACATGGTCGTGGGCGTCCCGGAATCCAGCCTCAGTGCCGCCATGGGATATGCCGAGGAAAGCGGCATTCCGTATGAAATGGGCCTCGTGAAGCACAAGTACGTGGGCCGCACCTTCATCCAGCCCGTGCAGTCCCTGCGGGAACTGGGCGTGAAGATGAAACTTTCCCCGGTGCGCAGCATCGTGAAGGGAAAGCGGATTGTGCTGGTGGACGACTCCATCGTCCGGGGAACGACTTCCCTGAAGATCGTCCGCCTGCTCCGGGAAGCCGGGGCGACGGAGGTCCATGTGCGCATCGCCAGCCCGATGATGCGCTTCACCTGCCACTACGGCGTGGACACCTCCACCCCCGAGGAACTCCTTTGCTCGCACCGGACCCTCGAGGAGGCCCGGCAGGCCATCGGCGCCGACTCCCTGGGCTACCTGAGCCCGGAATCCACCCGCGACTCCTGCTTCGGCTGTGCGAATCCCTGCCAGGCCTGCTTCACGGGTGAGTATCCCACGCTCCTGTATGAAAACGAAATCGAAAACAACGACTGACAGATATGGCAAAATCTTACGAACAGTCCGGCGTAAACCTGGAAGCCGGATACGAGGTGGTACGCCGCATCAAACAGCATGTGGCCTCCACGGCCCGCACGGGCTCGATGGGCAACATCGGCTCTTTCGGCGGGATGTTTGACCTTTCCGTACTGGGCATCCGGGAACCTGTCCTGGTATCCGGAACCGACGGAGTGGGGACCAAACTGAAAATCGCCTTCGCCATGGACCGGCACGACACCATCGGCATCGATGCCGTGGCCATGTGCGTGAACGATGTGCTGGCGCAGGGTGCCGAACCCCTCTTCTTCCTGGATTATGTGGCCCTGGGGCACAACATCCCCGCCAAAGTGGAGGCAATCGTGGCCGGTGTGGCCGAAGGTTGCCGCCAGGCCGGTTGCGCCCTCGTGGGAGGGGAGACGGCCGAAATGCCCGGCATGTATGCGGACGGCGAATATGACATCGCCGGCTACACGACCGGCGTGGTCGAGAAGTCCAGACTCATCGACGGCTCCAAAGTGAAGGTGGGCGACGTGCTGGTGGGCGTGGCTTCCACCGGCGTCCATTCCAACGGTTTCTCGCTGGTGCGGAAGATTGTGGCCGACGCCGGCCTGAACTATACGGACGAAATTCCCGAATTCGGCGGCCGCCGGCTGGGAGACGTGCTTCTGACCCCCACCCGGATCTATGTCAAACAGATGCTGGACGTGATCCGCCAGTGCGACGTGCATGGCATCTGCCACATCACGGGCGGCGGTTTCGACGAGAATATCCCCCGCGTGCTGCAGAAAGGACAAGGCCTGGAAATCCGGGAAGGGACCTGGGAGATTCTGCCCGTTTTCCGGATGCTGGAAAAGTGGGGCGGCGTTCCGCACCGCGAGATGTTCAACATCTTCAACATGGGCATCGGCATGATTGCCGTCCTGGATGCCGCAGAGGCCCCCAAGGCCATTTCCATCCTGGAGGCGCATGGAGAGAATGCCTCTGTCATCGGCCGGGTTACGGATCAGGAAGGCGTAAACATTGTCCTGCTATGAAAAAACAGTTAGCGGTTTTTGCCAGCGGAACAGGCACCAATTTCGTGGCCATCGCCAAGGCCTGCGCTGCGGGTGTGATTGACGCCGATGTAGCCGTGATGGTGTGTGACAAGCCGGGTGCGGCAGTGATTGACCGGGCCCGGGAACTGGGCGTGGAAACCTTTGTCTTTTCCCCGAAAGACTATCCTTCCAAGGCCGCCTTCGAGGCGGAGATCGTACAGGTGCTGGATGCCAAAAAAGTGGATCTGGTGTGCCTGGCGGGCTATATGCGCATTGTGGGGGAAACCCTTCTCAAGGCCTATGAGGGAAAGATCGTCAACATCCATCCGTCCCTGCTCCCTTCCTTCAAGGGAGCCCACGCCGTGGAAGATGCGGTGGCCTATGGCGTCAAGGTCTATGGCATCACCATCCACTGGGTCAATGCCGATTTGGACGGAGGCAGAATCATCGCCCAGCGGGCCTTCCCCTATGAAGGGTCGGACCCGGCCGAAGTGCATCGCCTGGGCCAGGTGATCGAACATGAATTATATGTAGAAACTATCAATAAACTATTATGCGAGCTTTAGTTAGTGTAAGTGACAAAAGCGGACTCGTTGAGTTCGTCCAGGGGCTTGTAAACCTGGGTTGGGAGATCATCGCCACGGGCGGTACCCAGAAACTGTTGGAATCCAAAGGGGTGAAGACCATCGGCATCAGCGAGGTGACCGGCTTTCCGGAGATTTGCGACGGCCGTGTGAAGACCCTGCATCCCAAGGTGCACGGCGGCATCCTGGCCCGCCGCGACGTGCCTGCCCACATGGAAACCCTGAAGGAGAACGGCATCCAGACCATCGAACTGGTGTGCGTGAACCTGTACCCGTTCCGCCAGACCATCGCCAAGGAAGGCGTTACCCTCGAGGAGGCCATTGAGAATATCGATATCGGCGGCCCTTCCATGGTGCGCAGCGCCGCCAAGAACTGGAAAGACGTCACCATCGTCTGCGATCCGGCCGATTACGGCACGGTCCTGGAGGAACTCAAGGCCAACGGCAGAACCTCTGACGAAACCCGCCTCAAACTTTCGGCCAAGGCCTATACCCATACGGCCGAATACGATGCCTGCATCGCCACCTACATGCGCGCCCAGGCCGGGCTGCCGGAGAAACTCTTCCTCGAGTACGACATCAAGCAGCCGCTCCGCTACGGCGAAAACCCGCATCAGAGCGCGAACTTCTATGCCGCCCTGGAGCCGGCTCCCTTCTCCCTGGCTTTCGCAAAGCAGATCCAGGGCAAGGAACTCTCCTACAACAATATCCAGGATGCCAATGCGGCCCTGAACGTGCTACGTGACTTCGAAGAGCCCTTCTGCGTGGCCCTCAAGCACATGAACCCTTGCGGCGCGGCGGTGGGCAAGACCATCGAGGAGGCCTGGCAGGCCGCCTATGAGGCCGACAAGGTGAGTATCTACGGCGGCATCGTGGGCGTGAACCGCGAACTCACCGCCGAGGTGGCCCGCGGGATGAAGCCCATCTTCCTGGAGATCGTAATCGCCCCGTCCTATACCCCGGAGGCCCTGGAGATCCTCTCCACCAAGAAAAACCTCCGCGTCATGCAGGTCGATATGACCCGCGACGGCAAGCCCGTCCCGCAGTACGTGAGCGTGAACGGCGGCCTGCTTGTGCAGCAGTTGGACACCCAGGTGGAAACCGTGACACCCGGGATGTGCGTGACAAAGGTGAAGCCCACCGAGGCGCAGATGGCCGACCTCAACTTCGGCTGGAAGATTGTCAAGCACGTGAAATCCAACGCCATCTGCGTCGTCCGTGACAACCACACCATCGGGGTGGGCGCCGGTCAGACAAACCGCGTCGGCTCTGCCGAAATCGCCCTGAACGAGGCGAAGAACGCCGGATTTACCGAAGGCCTTGTGCTGGCCTCCGACGGCTTCCTCCCGTTCGACGACACCGTGGCCCTCGCCGCCCGGTACGGCGTGACCGCCATCGTGCAGCCCGGCGGCAGCATCCGTGACGAGGACGCCATCAAGAAGGCCGACGAACTGGGCATTACGATGCTCTTCACCGGCATCCGTCACTTCAAGCATTGAGATGCTTGAAGTGTCTTAAAGACCAATATACGTTACCCCCACCCGAAACCCCTCCCCTCGGGGAGGAACTTAAACAGGTAAAAATCAAAACAATATGGGTTTAGTCTATCCTCTTCCTTCCCAACGTTCCGGTGCCGGAGCCAAGGAGATCAATTTGGAAAAGTGCCTGGGGAAAACCGTCCTGGTGATCGGCGGCGGCGGACGGGAGCATGCCATCGTGGATGCCCTGAGCCGCAGCCCGCAGGTCGGCAAGATTTACTGCGCCCCCGGCAATGCCGGAATCGGGCAGCTGGCATTCAATGTCCCGCTGAAAGACACCGATGTGGAAGGCCTGAAATCTTTTGCCCAGGACAATGGCGTGGACCTGACCGTAGTGGGCCCGGAGGCCGCCCTGGCGGCCGGGATCGTCGATGCTTTCCGCGCGGCCGGGCTCAAGATATTCGGCCACACGAAGGCCGCTACGGCCATCGAGAGTTCCAAGGAGTTCGCCAAGGAACTGATGCAGGACGCAGGCATTCCTACGGCTGCCTACCGCAGTTTTTCCGACTTTGACGAGGCGCTCTCCTACGTGCTGTCACGTCCCTTCCCGGCCGTTCTCAAGTATGACGGGCTGGCCGCCGGAAAGGGCGTAGTCATTGCGCAGGACGAGGCCGAGGCCCGCGCTGCCCTGGCCGATATGCTCCTGGACCACAGCTTCGGCGAAGGACGGGTGGTGGTGGAAGATTTCCTCACCGGACCGGAATTCTCCTTCCTGTGCTTTGTGGACGGGGAGCGGGTGTATCCGATGCCCCTGTCGCAGGACCACAAGAGGGCCTTCGACGGAGACAAAGGGCCCAATACCGGCGGCATGGGCGCCTACACGGGCCTGCCTTTCATCACCGAAGAAGACCGTGCGTTTGCCTTCCGGGAAATCATGTGCAAGGCCGCATCGGCCATGTGCGCCAAGGGACTTCCGCTCTCGGGCGTCCTGTACGGCGGCCTGATGAAAACCCCGCAGGGCATCAAGGTAATCGAGTTCAACGCCCGCTTCGGAGACCCGGAGACAGAGGTGGTGCTTCCGCTGCTGCAAAGCGACATCTACGAGATTTTCGAGGGCGTGGCCACCGGTACGCCGGTTCCCGGGCCGGAGTGGTCCGACGGCGTGACCCTGGGCGTGGTCCTGGCCTCCAAGGGATATCCCGGCCACTACGAGAAAGGCTACGACATCGGCGGCCTTGAAAGGGTGGAAGCCAAGGTGTACCACATGGGGACGGCCGTCCGGGACGGAAAGGTGTTCACCAGCGGCGGCCGCGTGCTGATGGTGGTCTCGGGCGGGACCGACCTCTCCGACGCCCGCGACCGGGTGTACGCCGAGGTGGGGAAGATTGCCTGCGAAAACCTCTTCTACAGAAAAGACATTGCACACATCGCTTTTGAATAATAACGGATTATGGGAAATATTATCGACGGTAAGGCTTTGAGCCAGGCCGTTAAAGACGAAGTAAAAGAACTGGTGCCCCAGTTGGAAGCCAAATACGGCCGCAAGCCGTGCCTGGTGGTGATCATTGTCGGGGAGAACCCGGCCAGCCAGGTCTATGTCCGGAACAAAGTGAAGGCGGCCGCCTACACGGGAATGGAATCCCGGCTCGTCGAACTTCCGGCCGACATCAGCGAGGAGGCCCTGCTGGGCCGGATCGCCGCGCTGAACGAAGACCGCCTGGTGGACGGTATCCTGGTCCAGTTGCCGCTCCCGAAACACATCGACGAGGAGAAAGTCATCGACGCCATCGCCCGCGAAAAGGATGTGGACGGTTTCCATCCCGGCAACGTGGCCGGCCTGTGGCTGGGCAAGGACTGCATCGTCCCCTGCACGCCGGCCGGCATCATGCGCATGCTGGACAGTATCGGCTATGAACTGAAGGGAAAGAATGCCGTCGTGGTGGGCCGCAGCAATATTGTAGGAAAGCCGATGGCCAAACTCCTCCTGGACCGTCACGCCACGGTGACCATCGCCCATTCCCGCACGGCCGATCTGGGCGCCGTGACCCGCGGTGCCGATGTCCTGGTGCTGGCCGTGGGCAAAGCCGGCCTTGTGACCGGAGACATGGTCAAGCCGGGCGCCGTGCTCATTGACGTGGGCATGAACCGGAATGCGGAAGGAAAACTCTGCGGTGATGCCGACTTCGCCTCCTGCGAACCGGTTGCCGGCTGGATTACTCCCGTGCCCGGCGGCGTAGGTCCCATGACCATCGCCATGCTCATGCAGAACACCATCCACTGCTTCCTCTCGCGGGAAGCCCGTTAAATCTTTTTGAGCCAGAGAATGCTGTCGGGCCCCTCGTTGAAGAGGAGGTCCAGACAGCTCATACCCGGGGTGAAGCCGCCCATCCGGTCGCGGAACACCTGGTAGTATGGTTTCTCCAGTCCCAGGGCTTCGAGGACCGTACAGGGCCGTTTGGGGTGGACCGCCTCGCGGTAGTCATCGGCCACCGTGCCCGGAAGGGAAAAGCCGGAAGTGGGGGAGATGTCACAGGCGATTCCCAGGCGCTTCAGGCACCAGCGGATGGTGGAGAGATTCAGTTCCCAGAGGGTTTCGGGCCTGGCCTGCAGGAGGGCCGACACCTCGTCCCGGTAGTAGTCGTACCAGGCCGATGTCTGGTAGGCGGCGTCGAGGGCCCGCAGCGTGCGGATCACCCAGGGGGTGGAGTAGTCCACGAGGACGGAGCGGATGGACATGTCGGCCCGGTGCACCACCGGGACCTGAAGCATCTGCATGCCGTCTGCCGCCAGGATGCAGCAACGGTTCCGGTAACTCTGCTTCTGGTAGTTCTCGCAGGCTTCCAGGAAGATACGGGACGGAAGAACCCTGTCCGGGGACAGGGTCATATCGCGTGCGGCCAGGGCCAGCCAGGCTGCGGGCGGGAAATATGCCGTGCTCAGGAGCACTAGCGGGCGGGACGCGGTTTGGAAATGATCCCGCGCTTGGATTCGCGGATAAAGCGGAGGATGGTATCCCGGTGGACCGTGGCGGGGAAGTTGGCTTCGATGAATGCGACGGCCTGGCTCACGTTCATTCCCTTGAAATAAAGGGTGTCGTAGATGTCTTTGATTTCGTTCACCTGCTCTTCTGTAAAGCCCCGGCGCAGCAGGCCCACGCGATTGACCCCTTCGAACGCGATGGGTTCGCGGCCGGCGAGCACATAGGGCGGAACATCCTTGGTGAGTTTGGCGTAAGCGGCGACAAACGCATGCGTACCCACTTTCGAGAACTGGTGGGATCCGGACTTGCCGCCCATGACGGCCCAGTCTTCCAGGTCGGTCTCGCCGGCCAGTCCGGCATAACTGACTATGATGCAGTGATTGCCGATCTGGCAGTCGTGTGCGATGTGGGCATAAGACATGACAAGCGTGTCGCTGCCTACCCGGGTGGTGCCTTTTCCGCTGGCTTTGGTGCCCCGGTTGATGGTGGCGCATTCCCGGATATTTACGCGGTCTCCGATTTCCACCCAGGATTCTTCACCCTCGAATTTGAGGTCCTGGGGGATGGCACCTACGACGGCGCCCGGGAAGACAGTGCAGTCCCTGCCCATTTTGACATGGTTATAGACGGTGGCGCCGTTCAGGATGCGGCAGCCGTCGCCAATCTCTGTGTTGGCGTCAATGAAGGCGAAGGGTCCGACTTCGATTCGGTCACCCAGCCTGGCGGCCGGGTCCACGTAAGCCATGGGATGGATCTTGTTCATGCTTTGCTTATTTTAGAAGGGCTCGAAGGGCTTTGGCAGCCTTGGTATTGATGGAATGGCCGGGCTTGTAGGCGGTGATGCGGGCGTTCAGCCGGATGCCGGCAAGACGCAGGTCTCCCAGGAGGTCCAGCAGTTTGTGCCGGCCGCATTCGTCGGGGAAGTGGAGGTCGGGGTTGTCCATATATCCGTTGTCGGTCACCACCAGCGCGTTGCTCAGGTCTCCGCCTTTGATGAGGCCGGCCTTGAGCATCGGCTCGATTTCCCGGTAAAAACAGAAAGTGCGGCAGGGCGCGATTTCCCGGGCGTAGTCTGTGCCCTCGTCCCAGTGGGCGCTCTGGATGCCCAGGACCGGGGAGCCGAAGTCCACGGTGATATCGGCCGAGGGGGCTTCGGCGGGCTCGATTTTTACCCAGGAGCCGGATTTCGGGTCCCGGACTTCCAGGGAGAGGGGAATGTCCGTGTAGTCCCGCGGGACGCCCTGGTCGGCAAGGCTGTCCTTCAGGAAAGCCTCGCAGTAAGGCTGGGCGCTGCCGTCCAGGATAGGCACTTCGAGATTGTCCAGTTCGATGAGGGCGTTGTCCACCCCAAGGCCCATGAGGGAACTCATGATGTGCTCGATGGTGACGACATCGGCCCCGTTCTGCGAAATGGTGGTGCTGCGGGCCGTGTTGGTGACATGCTCTGCCACGGCCTCGACGACGGGTTGGCCGGGGAGGTCGGTGCGGCAGAAACGGATTCCGCTTCCGGCCGGTGCGGGCAGGACGGTCATATGGGCATAGGTGCCCGTGTGAAGGCCTTTTCCTTCGAAAAAGTAATTCTTTGTTAAGGTATGCTGGTTGTTCGGCATGCGGTTACTGTATGCAAGAATTATTCCTCGGCGGCCCGTTTGAAGAGGGCGTAGGATTTCATGAACTTTCGGGCGGGAATGGCGGGCGATCCCAGCAGCACCTCTCCCTCTTTCCGGATATTGCCGATGATGCCGGCCTGGGCCATGATGGTGGTATGGTCTGCGATCTTGACGTGTCCTGCGATGCCCACCTGTCCGCCGAAGATGCAGTATTTGCCCACCTCGGTGGAGCCGGCGATGCCGGTCTGGGCCGCCATGGCGGTATGGTCGCCGATAATGACGTTGTGGGCGATCATGCACAGGTTGTCGATGCGGACGCCGTTGCCGATGATGGTGGACTCCATCTGGGCGCGGTCCACGGTGGTGTTGGCCCCGATTTCCACATCGTTGCCGATGACGACGTTCCCCAGATGCTCGATCTTTTCCCAACTGCCGTCCGGACGCGGTGCGTTGCCGAAGCCGTCGGCCCCGATGACGACCCCGCTGTGCAGGATGACGTTGTTGCCGATGACCATGCCGGGATAGATGCGCACGCCGGGATAGAAGATGCAGCCGTTTCCGATGGTGCAGTTGTCACCGATGTACACGTGCTCGTGGATGATGGTATTGTCTCCCACCGTCGTGTGGCGGCCGATGAAGGAAAAGTCTCCCACATAGACCTTCTTCCCGAAGCGGGTGGACCAGAACCAGCGGGCACGCAGGCTGCGGTGGCGCTTGTTCTTTTTCTTTTTGTCGGAAACGTACTTCAGCAGGTCGGCGATGGCGGAATAGGCATTTTCCACCCTCACCAGCGTGGGCTTGACGGGTTGCTTGGGCTCGAAGGTCTTGTCCACGATGAGGATGGAGGCTTCACTGGTATAGACAAACGGCTCGTACTTGGGGTTGGCGAAAAAACTCAGCGTGCCCGGCTTGCCATGTTCGATTTTGGCAAACTTGGCGGCCTTGGCGTTTTCGTCCCCGTCCACCGTCCCTTTCAGGAGCTGTGCCAGGAATTTTGCGGTAAGTTCCATTATATCAGGGGTTCAGCGGTCATGGCGGCAGGCTGCGGGATGCCCATGAGTTTCAGGATGGTGGGGGCCACGTTGCACAGGGCGCCGTCTTTGACGGAGGTCACCTGCGGTCCGGCGTTGATCACCACAAACTGCACCGTATTGAGGGAATGGGCGGTGTTGGGGGTTCCGTCGGCGTTGACGGCGAAGTCGGCATTGCCGTGGTCGGCCGTGAGAAGGACCACGTAGTCCTTGGCGATGGCCTCTTCCACCACTTTCCCGACCAGGTTGTCGATGCAGGTGACGGCCTGGGTGATGGAATTATAGACACCGGTATGGCCCACCATGTCTCCGTTGGCGAAGTTGAGGATGATCATGTCCTGCTTTCCGCCGCGGATTTCGCCGATGAGTTTTTCGGCCACTTCGGGGGCGCTCATCTGGGGCAGGAGGTCGTAGGTGGGGACCTTCGGGGAGTTCACCAGGATGCGGTCTTCGTTCTCGAAGACGGTTTCGCGGCCGCCGTTGAAGAAGAAGGTCACATGGGCGTATTTCTCCGTCTCCGCGATGCGCAACTGATGTTTGCCGGCCTTGGAAACCGTTTCTCCCAGGGTGTCCTGCACCAGTTCCTTGTCGAAGAGGATGTGGACGCCCTTGAAGGAAGCGTCATAGGGAGTGAGGCAGCAGTAGTAGAGGGGAAGGGTGTGCATGCCTTCCTCGGGCATATCCTGCTGGGTGAGGACGGAAGTGAGTTCGCGGGCGCGGTCGTTGCGGAAGTTGTAGAAGATGACGGCATCTCCCTCCTCGATGGTGGCGACGGGTTTTCCGTTCTCGGTGACGACGATGGGCTTGATGAATTCGTCGGTGACCTCGGCGTCATAACTGGCCTGGATGCCGGCCTGGGCGCTCTCGAAGGCGGCACCCTTGCCTTCGACCAGGAGGTCGTAGGCTTCCTTCACGCGGCTCCAGCGCTTGTCACGGTCCATGGCGTAGAACCGGCCGCAGACGGAGGCCACTTTGCCGGTGGTTTCCGCCATTTTCTCTTCCAGTTCCTTCACGAAGCCCAGACCGCTGCGGGGATCTGTGTCACGTCCGTCCATGAAAGCGTGGACATAGACCTTCTCCAGGCCCGATTCCTTGGCTACCCGCAGGAATTCGTACACATGGTCCAGGGAACTGTGCACGCCGCCATGGGAGGTAAGGCCCATCAGGTGGAGTTTCTTTCCGCTGGTCTTCACATAGTCGAAAGCGGCTTTGATCTCCTTGTTTTCCAGGAGTTTGTGATCCCGGCAGGCCATGTTGATCTTCACAAGGTCCTGGTACACGACACGGCCGGCGCCCAGGTTCATGTGGCCCACTTCGGAGTTGCCCATCTGGCCGTCCGGAAGCCCTACGTATTCACCGCAGGCCTGCAGATGGCCATAAGGATATTTGGCGCGGAGGGCGTCAATATGGGGTGTCCCCTTGGTCCAGATGGCGTTGGAGTAGTCGTGGCGGCCTTCTCCCCAGCCGTCCAGAATCATGAGAAGTACTTTTCTGTTCATATCTCGAATATTTTTTAACAAAACGAAGACTGCCTTCCGGGCAGTCTGCAAAGTTAATCATTTTTCACGGATATCCGAATAATCCGCCGGGTGGAATTACCGACGCGTACACTGTGGTCGATACAGAAGGGCACGACGGCCAGGATGTGCTGCGGATCCCGGGGCGACCGGAGCAGGGGAACAAAAGGTTTTTCACCGGCCGGGATGTGGTGGTCGGTGAACCAGTCCTGCATCTTTTTCTTTCCCGGGGCTCCGAGCGGGCGAATCCAGTCGCCGCTTTTCCAGGGGCCGATGAGCGGTTCCGTCCCGGCCGGGATGCCCGCCTTGTCCGCATCTAGAATCAGCATTCCTTCCGGCTGTTTCACCGGAAGGCTCCCGTCCCAGGCTTCCTCCTGCATGGTGAATTCGCCTTCCCGTGCACCAGAAGGGCCGTTTTCGTGCACGAGCTCCCCTTTTTCGCCTTCCCGTGCACCAAAAGGGCCGTTTTCGTGCACGAGTTCCATTTCGGTGCGGAAACGGGCCATGTCCCGGTTGAGGGTCTGGACGAAGGAGGGGTTGATGTCGGCAAAAACCGGGAAGACGAGGTTCCTGATCATGTTGCGTTTGCAGTCGTTCAGGGCGTTGGTGCCGTCTTCCCGCCAGGAGAGCCCGTTTTCCTTTGCGAACGCCTCGATTTCGGCCCGGGTCATCCGGAGGAGGGGCCTCAGGAGGGGGATGTCGGCATAATCCGGGTCCGGAAGGAAGCCGTTTTCTTTCATCCCGGTGATGCCGCGAAGGCCCGTTCCGCGCAGGAGGTTCAGAATCAGGGTTTCCGCGTTGTCGTTGGCATTGTGCGCCACGGCTACGCCTTCATAACCGAACTCCCGGCACAGTTGTCCGAACCAGCGGTAACGCAGCCGGCGGGCGGCCATTTCCACGGAAATGCCCTGCTCCTGGGCAAAGGCCCTGGTGTCGAAGCGCTTGACATGGCAGGGGATGCCGTGCTCCGCGGCCCAGGCCCGTACGTGGGCTTCGTCGGCGTCACTCTCGTCCCCGCGGAGCGAAAAGTTGCAGTGTGCAACGGCGAAAGGCCCGCCGCTGAGGCGGACCTTTTCGGCCAGGCACATGGAGTCGATTCCTCCGCTGAAGGCAAGCAGCAGCATCAGTGATTGTGGGTGATGGTATAGGTGAAGCCGAACTCCAGATATTCCTTGAACTGGACGCCCTTGGAGTCCGCTACGCCGTCCTTGTCGGTGTCACGTACGATGACACGGGGGTCGTAGATGAGGTTGGTGCTCAGGGTGAGGGCGAAGAACTTGCGCAGTTTCCAGTATATTTTGTTGTCCCAGGTGATGCGGGGTTCTATTTTGGGAGTGAGGTAGTTGTAGAAAAGGGTGACCTGCGTGGTGTAGGAGAAGGCGTCATTGATGACCCAGGCCATGTCGGCCTTGATCTGGGCGCCGAATTCCATGCGTACCGGGCGGTAGTTGTCCCCGACGGCCGCATCCAGACCGGCCGAACGCAAATCCATGCCATAGGTTTTCCTCAGTTCGGGAATGCCCACGATCACGGCGCCTCCGGACAAGGGTGCCACGTTCAGGGAGAACCAGGGAGCGGGCGTCCACAGGGCACCGATACCGATATCGATGTAGGCCGGGGCGAAGAGGCCGGACTTGAGCGTACGAGCGTTGAGCCAGTCCTGGACGGTGGGCTCTTCGACGCCGCTGCTCTTCGGGGTGCCGTAGGCGTAGTTGTTGTCGAACTGCGTCTTGAAGTCGAAACTGGCCGAATAGGCGAGGTTCTTCACCGGCGTCTCATAGCCCCACTTGGCCTCGAAATAAATGCGGTCCTTGTTCTTTTGGAGGATGGGTTTGTCGGCACTGTACAGGAAGCCGTAGTCCAACTGCAAGCGGTTCACGCCCCGTAGTTTGCCTTTTTCGAATTTGCTGGTCAGGTCGATGTTTCCGGCCAGGGAGACATTGTTGTAACCGCCGGCGACCCACTGGGAGAGATAGGTCTGTCCAAAGTTGATGTTCGTCAGCAGGGTGGTGTTCCAGTAACGGGGCTTTTTGGCCGTTTCGGGAACATCCTCGGCCGCACTCAGGGCGGCGGCAGCCTCTGCGGCCGCCTCCTGGGTATTCTGGGCCTGCACCGCCAGGGAGGCGGCCACCAGGCCGATGATAAGGAATAACTTCTTCTTCATGGTTTCACTACTTTTTAAGCGGGGCTAGTAAGAGCGGGCGAAGAGGACCCTCTGGTGGGAAGGCTTGCCGGTATAGATGCACTTGCCTTCTTCCATGCATACGGCGCTGTCCACGGGGATGCAGCGAATGGTGGCCTTTGTCTCTTCCTGAATCTTGGCTTCGGTTTCGGCCGTTCCGTCCCAGTGGCACAGGAGGAAACCGCCCTTCTCAATCTCGACCTTGAACTCTTCCCAACTGTCCACCTTGCGGATGGAGGCGTCGCGGAAGGCCAGGGCCTTGTTGTAGATGTTTTTCTGGATGTCGTCCAGCAGGTCGATGATGCGGTCTTCGAGGCCTTCGAGGGGTTCGGAGATTTTTTCCAGCGTGTCGCGGCGGGCTACTTCTACCGTGCCGTTCTGCAGGTCGCGGGGACCCATGGCCAGGCGCACCGGGACGCCCTTGAGTTCCCATTCGGCAAACTTGAAGCCGGGACGGAGGGTGTCGCGGTCGTCAATTTCCACCGTGTGGCCCTTCGCATCCAGGACTTTCTTGAGTTGATACATCTTGTCCAGGACGGCGTTGCGTTCCTCATCGCTCTTGTAGATGGGGACCATCACTACCTGGATCGGGGCCAGGGCAGGCGGGAGGACCAGGCCGTTGTCGTCTCCGTGGGACATGATGAGGGCGCCCATCAGGCGGGTGCTCACGCCCCAGGACGTGGCCCAGACATAGTCCTGCTTGCCTTCCTTGTTGGTGAAGGTGACGTCGAAACTCTTGGCGAAATTCTGGCCCAGGAAGTGGGAGGTGCCGGCCTGGAGGGCCTTGCCGTCCTGCATGAGGGCCTCGATGGTCATGGTGTCCAGGGCGCCGGCAAACCGCTCACCGGGGCTCTTGTGCCCTACCACGACGGGGAGGGCCATCACCTCGCGGGCGAATTTGGCATAGATGTTGACCATCTGCTCTTTGCGGGCTTCGGCCTCCTGGGCGGTGGCGTGGGCGGTGTGGCCTTCCTGCCAGAGGAATTCCGCCGTCCGGAGGAACAGGCGGGTGCGCATTTCCCAGCGTACGACATTGCACCACTGGTTGCACAGGATGGGAAGGTCTCTCCAACTGTGAACCCAATTCTTATAGGTGTTCCAGATAATGGTCTCCGAGGTGGGGCGGACGATGAGTTCTTCTTCCAACTTGGCCTCCGGGTCCACCACGATGCCGTTGCCTGCCGGATCGTTCATGAGCCGGTGGTGCGTGACCACGGCGCATTCCTTGGCGAATCCGGCGACATGTTCGGCCTCACGGCTGAAGAAAGACTTGGGGATGAAGAGCGGGAAATAGGCGTTCTTGACGCCGGTCTCCTTGAACATCCCGTCCAGGATGTGCTGCATCTTTTCCCAGATGGCATAGCCATAGGGTTTGATGACCATGCAGCCGCGGACGGCGGACTGTTCGGCCAAATCAGCTTTTACGACCAGGTCGTTATACCACTGAGAGTAGTTTTCTTCGCGTTTGGTTACCTCTTTTGCCATAATAAATATTTGTTTTTTTTCGTTTTTGTGCTTAATATTGCCTCCAGAATGGACTGCAAGGTATTAAAATTGCAGTATACCCCTTTCAAGCCCGGAGAACCCGGGTGCAAAGATACTTATTTTTATTGGATTAAAGGAGGTACTGACGATGAAAAAGAGTTTTTTGGCCTATGCCGTTGCGGCTTTTGCCGCCCTGGGCTGCTCTTCCGTGAGCCAGCTTCAGACACGAGTCTATGATGACGGTGTCTATTCCCGTCCTTCTGTTGTTCCCGCAGCCCAGGTGGCCGCGGCGAATTCCGATTTGGATAATCTCCTTGCAGAGAGCAAGCAATCCCAAGCCTATATAATCAACAGCCAGGGAGATACCCTGGTGGTACCGACAGGCAAGAAGGTGCAGTTTACAAACACGACGGATCTTGTCGTCACCGACTCGCCGTCCTGGATGTACGGTTATCCCTGGGCCTACAGCCCCTGGTATTTCCACGATTTCTATTACTGGCACAGCCCGTGGTTCTATAATTCGTGGTATTTCGACCGCTGGGCGTGGGATCCGTGGTACTATGACTATTGGTATTACCACCCTTACTATCCCTTCAGGGCCTATAGTTGGTCGTTCTGGTACGATCCTTTCTTCGGCCCCCGGTATCATCACGCCTGGTATGGCCATCCTTATTACTACGGCGGCTATTACTACGGTCCCGTATGGGGCGGTGGCGGGCTTGTCCACAAAACCCCCTATGCCGGGCAGTCCTTCGCCCGCGGCGGGGCTTCCCGCTCGGCCGGCCGCAGCCTGACAGACCGTCACGCTTCGTCCCGCAGCCGGACCGGATCGGCCACCAAGGCCACTTCTTCCGGCCGTTCCGGCATCACCACCCGTTCGGCCTCCGGCCGTTCCGGCGTGAGCACCCGTTCCGGTGTCACCAGCCGCAGCGCTTCCTCGGTGTCCCGCCGTGCGGCGCCGGTCACCCGCTCCTCTTCCGTGAGCGGAAGCACCGCCGGCAGCCGCTCTTCCGGCAGCGTCACCCGTTCCTCCGGCGGCAACGGATCCTACCGTTCCTCCGGCAGCGCCACCCGCTCTTCCGGCGGCACCGGGTCCTATCGCTCTTCCGGCAGCGGCGCATACCGTTCCTCGGGCAGCGGGTCCTATCGCTCTTCCGGCTCTTCGTCCCGCTCCTCTTCCGGCGGCAGTTATTCCGGCGGCAGCAGCGTCCGTTCTTCCGGCGGCAGTTCCTCCGGCGGCGGCTATTCGGGCGGCGGCTATTCGGGCGGCGGCGGTTCCCGCTCCTCCGGTGGCGGTTATTCCGGTGGCGGCAGTTCCCGTTCCTCCGGCGGACGCCGATAACTTTCAAAAAAGACTTCGAACATGAAAAGGATATTGACCTTCATTTTGGGAACGGCCGTCACAGTGGCGGCCGCTGCCCAGGACTGGCAGGATGCCCGTTTTTTTGCTGAGAACAATTATGTCGGCACGGCCCGTACCCTGGGCATGGGCAATGCCGTGACCGCCATCGGCGGAGACCCCGGTTCCATTTCCATCAACCCGGCCGGCTCTTCCGTGGCGTCCTATTCCCAGTTTGTGATCAGCCCCGGTTTCACCCTCTCCACCACCAATGCCAGCGGCGTTGTGGCGCAGGGAAATGCCAGTGCCATCGGCCTCGGGGATGCCATCCACACCAATTATGGCCGCTTTACCCTTCCCAATGTAGGGGCCATTTTCACGGTCAACACCGGCCGCCGTTCGGGCTGGAAGCGTACCTCCTTCGGTTTCGTGCTCAACGCCACCAATAACTATACCGGGCGTTTCAATGCATCGGGTGTCAATGCCGACAACTCCTATGCCGCCTCCCTGGCTTCTTCGGCCGAAGGGTATTCGGAAACCGTGCTCGGTTCCGAGAGTTGGTGGTATGACGGGGGCGATATCGCCCGCATGCCCAAGTGGGTGGACATGATGGGTTACCGCGCCGGCATGTTCAACGGCATTCCCGGCGATGCAGGCCGCTATCAGGCCATCACGGAAGTGCGGGATGCCGCCGGCAACTGCTGGCTGGCCGCCCCGCTGTACCAGAAATACGGACAGCAGTCCTACGGCAACAAGTATGATGTCGTGTTTAATTTCTCGGCCGACTATGAAGACAAATTCTACATCGGCATCAATCTCGGACTGACGTCGCTTTCCTACAGGATGTCGGAATATTTCTCCGAGGCTCCCGACAATCCCGACGATTTCCCCGTCATCGAATATACCGATGGTACGCGGGCTGCCTTCAACAGCCTTCAGATGAAGCACAGTTACACGCTCCGCGGAAACGGCGTCTATGTCAAGGCCGGTTTGCTGTGGCGTCCCTTGGCCGGTCTTCGGCTGGGTGCCGCCGTCCAGTCTCCCACCATCATGAGTTATACGGCCCGTCAGGCCTTCTCCGGCGAGGTTCTCATGACCGGAAAGAGCCTGGTGCCTTCCACCACACCGGAAGACTCCTGGACCTTCCGCATGCAGGAGCCCTGGCGCTTCAATGTGGGTGCCGCCTACAGTTTCGGCAGCCTCGCCGTCCTCAGTGCCGACTATGAACTGGCCAGTTACAAGAGCATCCGTTACCGTTCTTCCGACAGTTCGATGCCGCAGTATCTGTCCGATGCCAATGCCGATATCCAGGATGCCCTGGGAATGGCCCACCAACTGCGCGTAGGTGTGGAGGTGAAGCCCACGGCCGACTTCTCGCTCCGTGCGGGCTACAACCTGGTCACCTACGGCCAGCGGAACTGGCTGGAGGAAGACTGGAGCGTTACGCCTCTCACCTCTGCGGAGAAGATGTCCCTTTGCAAGCACAATGTCTCCGTCGGTGCCGGTTACTCGTTCGGCTCGTTCTTCCTGGATGCCGCCTTCCGCTTCCGGATCGTTCCCAAGGAATACATGATGCCTTACCATTATTATGGCTATGACAGCAGTTTCACCAACAAGTACGTGGATTGGAGCATCCTCACCCCGGAAGTGGAAATCAAGCCCAATGCGATGGACATTGTCCTCACGGCGGGATGGCGCTTCTAAAGCCCGATAATCTGCCATTTTGTCAGCAATGAACCGCTGGCACGAAGTTCGATAAAACTAAGGCGTCGCCCGATGAGGGTGGCGCCTTTATGGTAGAATAAATTTAAAAGAAATAACAGTTATGGGAAAAATTATCGGTATCGACTTGGGAACCACTAATTCCTGCGTCGCAGTGATGGAAGGCAATCAGCCTACTGTCATCATCAACAACGAGGGGCAGCGCACCACCCCTTCCGTGGTGGCTTTCACCGATGGCGGTGAGCGCAAGATCGGCTCTCCGGCCAAGCGTCAGGCCATCACCAACCCCAACAACACCGTGTTCTCCATCAAGCGTTTCATGGGTGAAACGTACGATCAGGTGAACACCGAGGTTTCCCGCGTTCCCTACAAGGTGGTTCGCGGAGAGAACAACACCCCCCGCGTGGACATCAATGGCAAACTCTATACGCCTCAGGAGATTTCGGCCATGATTCTTCAGAAGATGAAGAAGACGGCGGAAGAATACCTGCGCCAGGATGTCACGGAGGCCGTTATTACGGTTCCGGCCTATTTCTCCGACTCGCAGCGCCAGGCTACCAAGGAAGCCGGCCGCATCGCCGGTCTGGATGTGAAGCGTATCATCAACGAGCCCACGGCTGCCGCCCTGGCCTATGGTCTGGATAAGAAGGACAAGGACATGAAGGTGGCTGTGTACGACCTCGGTGGCGGTACCTTCGATATCTCTATCCTCCAGCTCGGTGACGGCGTGTTCGAAGTGCTGTCCACCAACGGTGACACTCACCTCGGTGGTGATGACTTCGACCAGGTTATCATCGACTGGCTGGCCAGCGAATGTGCTTCCGAAAACGGCGGCATCGACCTTAAGAAGGATCCCATGGCCCTCCAGCGTCTGAAAGAGGCCGCGGAGAAAGCCAAGATTGAACTTTCCAGCCAGACTTCCACGGAGATTAACCTTCCGTACATCATGCCGGTGGACGGCGTGCCCAAACAC
>JAFSMS010000010.1 GCA_017447815.1 Bacteroidales bacterium
CAGCAGATTCAGACGGAGAGGCTGCAAGCCAGCATCGGGCTGGTGGAAGATGCTTCGACTTCGCTCAGCATGACAAAGGGCACGCCGGTCTATGACATCGTAAGGCCAGACACGCTCGTTGTTCACGACGATGACGGCCGGGAGATGATTATCATGAAGGCCGTCAAAGACGAAAACGGTGAGATGGTAGCGACCGATGTCATCAATGCTGCCGTAGTCGAAGCCCGGTTCAGGAATGTGGCCGAGCGGCACGGCAAGGTGGATATCAAGTTCCAGATTCGCGTGCCCAAGGAGATGCAGGACGAGCAGTGGCAACTGCGCTTCTATCCCCGGATGCACATTCTGGAGGATACTTTAAAACTGGACCAGGTCATCATCACCGGGGCCAAGTACCGCAAGGCCCAATTGAAGGGCTACCAGCAGTATGAGAAATACCTGGCATCCATCGTGACGGATACCACGCGCTTTATCAATATGCGCCTGCTGGAGCTTTTCATCCAGCGCAATATCCCCGACCTGTATGCCTTCAAGGCCGATTCTACCGAGGTGGCCGATGAGCATTTCAATGCCATCCTGGACACAAAGGTGGCTGGCAACTTTGCTTCCGGGTTCGGCGTAACCGGCCGGGATGCCATCGAGCACTATACCAACACGATATCCAAACGCCTCAATGCCCGTCGGTGGGAGCAAAGAGAAAAGATATACCGGAGGTATGTCAAGGCTCCCATCGTTCATGAGGGCTTGAGGCTGGATACCATGATTACGGCTTCGAACGGTGACTTCATCTACAATTACGTGCAGACCATTGCCACCAGGCCGATGCTCCGGAAGGTTGACGTGGTGCTGTCCGGGGATATCTTCGAGCAAGACAAATGCCTGTATGAGATTCCCGAGACAGAGCCCCTGACCTACTATATCAGCAGCCTGTCGGCCTTTGTGGACGGTACGCCCAGATACAAGAAACAGATTATCAGCCGCCGGGTTCAGGCCAATACGGCCTGCTATATCGACTTTGAACAAGGCTCTGCGGAGATTGCCGAAGACATGAGCAACAATCGCTTCGAGATGGGCCGGATCAAGCAGAATCTTGCCAGCCTCATTGAGAATAAGGTGTTCGATCTGGATTCAATTATCGTCACGGCGAACTGTTCTCCGGAAGGCTCCGTGCCATTCAACGCCAGACTGTCGCAGAAGCGCTCCGAGGCCGTGAGCCGGTACTTTGAGGCTTTCATCCGGGAATACCGGGATAAGATGGAGCTGGAGGCAGCAGCGCATTACTACTTCGACGGCGGGTCCGAGGAAGAGATTCTTCGCTTCGCTCAGAATGACAAAAGGGGAACTCAGCATGACAGCCAAGATGTAAAGTTCATCTCCCGGAACAACCCGGAGAACTGGCGGATGCTGGATGTGTTGGTGGCTGAGGATACGGTGCTGACGGCGTTTCAGAAGCAGGAGTATAAGGATTTGGCAGCCATCGCAGATGCGGACCAGCGGGAATGGGCGCTGTCTCATGCCGAATACTATAAGCATTTGCGAGAAGACCTGTATCCGAGACTTCGCACGGTGAAGTTTGATTTCCATCTCCATCGGAAAGGAATGGTTAAAGACACCATCCAGACTACCGTGCTGAATGAGGAATACATGGCCGGAGTACAGGCCATCCGGGACCGGGATTATGAGACGGCCATCCGGATTCTGCGGCCTTACAAGGATTACAATGCCGCCGTTGCCTTCTGTGCCATGGACTACAATGCATCGGCGTTGGCGATTCTGGAAACGCTGCCGCAAACGGACCAGGTCCACTACATGCTGGCCGTGATATACAGCCGTCAGGGCCGTGACCGGGATGCCGTAGAGCACTACCTGAAGGCGTGCAAGTTGACGCCTTCGTATTGGCACCGTGGCAATCTGGATCCGGAAATAGCAGCGCTTATCAAGCGATACAACCTAAACCGCGAATAGGTTCTAGAACCAAATACAATCCTAATTTCAAACCTTTAACACACAAAAAGTTATGCGAAAAATTGCATTCCTTGCGGCCGTGGCCGCAACCCTCTGCACCGTAGCGTGCAACAAGAACTCGGAGATTCTTCGCTCCGCTCAGAATGACAACAATGTTCAGGCCGGCAATGAAGCGCAGCTGTGCGAGCTGCGCGTGGGCATCAAGGGCGCATGGGAGACGAAGTCCACAACCATCACAGCGGCCGATGAAGTGAAAGTGAACAACCTGCAGGTGCTGGTGTTCCGCGGCGACGCCTTGGACGCTTATGGCAGCGTGGATGATGCGAGTGAGATTACCCTGAGCTGTACGGCCGGTGAACGGGAGGTGTATGCCGTGGTGAACGCCCCGAGCCTGGCGGAAATCAGTACCAAGACCGCCCTGCTGGCAACCACCTCCCTGCTCTCGCAGAACAGCGGCGACTCCTTCCAGATGATTGGCAACAAGGAGGTCACGCTTCCGCAGGCCAACACTATTACAGTGGATGTAACCCGTATGGCGGCTCGTATTGTGATTAAGAAAATCACCCGCGCCTTTACGGTGTCTTCGCTGGCGGCCAAGACCTTCACCGTGGATGAGATTTTCATCACCAACGTGGCCGGTGACATCAATTTCGGCAAGACGGCAAGTCCTGCTGTTTGGTTCAACAAACAGGCTTATGCCAGCGAGCAGTCGGCGTTCACTCATGACGCCCCCGCGGCTGCGATTGTCAATGGAGCCTATAACGATACGGCGCACAGTTTCTATGCTTATCCCAATGCAGCCGATGACAGTTCGGGTGCCATCTGGAGCCCCCGCCGTACCCGTCTGGTGCTGAAAACCACCCTTGGCACGGATATCTATTACTATCCGATTACTCTTCCGGTGCTGGAGCCCAACAAGAACTACGAGATTGAGAACCTGACGCTGACGCGCCCCGGTTCCAATGACCCGGACCAGCCCGTGTCCTTCCAGGACGCGACCTTTGAAATCAGTGTCCAGCCCTGGACCGTGGTACCGGTTACCGATGGAATCACCATCTAAACGTCGCGAGGACGTGTTTTGATACTTGTTCATAATAAGCCGGGGCCGGAGAGATCCTTCGGCTACGCTCAGGATGACAGAGTGGAAGCTCAGGATGACAGAGTGGAAGTTCGGGATGACAATCCGGCCCCTTTTTTAAAGACAAACCTGATTATGAAAAAAATACTGACACTTTTACTGTCCTTGCTGGCACTGGCAGGCTGTTATAAAGAGACGCCCGGGCAAGTTGGACATG
Source organism: Bacteroidales bacterium (assembly GCA_017447815.1). GTDB lineage: Bacteria > Bacteroidota > Bacteroidia > Bacteroidales > UBA932 > Cryptobacteroides. Next base: position 3,258 of record JAFSMS010000010.1, read on the forward strand.
GGACCGAATTACCCCAGGAGGAACATACGGTGACGCTGAGAATCGGCTCGAGGAGCCGGGTTACCAAGGCGTATGACATCGGGGATGCGCCGCTGAACGACGGTATCCGGCGTCTTGACGTCTATGTATATGATTTATCGGCCACGGGCGGGGAGCCCAGGCATATCGTCATGACGCCGGATGAGAGCGGCGTGACGACCCTGGAGCTGAAGGAAAAGAAAGATCAGCAGTTGGGCGTGATGGTCATCGGCAACCTGGACCCGGATTCAGCCGCCTATTATGACGGAAAGACGCTTTCAAATCTGAGCACGGCGGGAAGAATCTACCTCAGTGCCGGGAATTTCGCCCCAGATGCCATTCCCATGATAGCGTCAAGCCGCTTGACCTTTAACCAGGACCAGACCGTGGAACTTCCCCTTCTGCGCATCATGTGCCGAATCGACGTAAACAATCTGAAGGTTGATTTTGACGATGCGAATCTGCTCGGAAAGGAAGTCTGGATTAAGAATATCATCATTGGAAATGCGAACAACGTGTTTTGTTTCATGCCAGGCGGGAGCTTTTCTTCCGGCATCTATACAACGCACTTTGGAGCGGATACCTGCCGGTTGGCTGACAACGCGCTGGGAGGAATCCGGACGGGATTCCGTTACCGGACAAACGCCTATTCGCCGACCATCAGCGGCTCCGGGTATTACTCCGGGAGCGGGAAAATGAACGGGACCTTGTACAATGCCTACAACGTCTGCTTCGAAAGGTATAAGGGTGCTTTGACGATGGATGCCCCGGGGACGATGCGCGAGGCAACGGTCCAGCACTATGACAAATCGGCAGGGAGCGGAAAGATTGTATCGGCCGGAGACATGACGACGCCCCATACGTTTAAAGTCGGCAAAAGTTTCTACGCCATTTATCACTCCCTGGCAAATCCAGGGGACATCAACTCGGACTACAGCTCCCAGATTGCCACCCAGAAACTTATCTTCGAGATTGAGATTGACGGCAAGAGCTGGTTCTACCCCATTGAACTTACAGACACCCAGCCCAACACCGTTTATCAAATCGAGACTATCACGCTTAAGAGTCTCGGTTCGGAGTATGCCAACTTTTATGTAAAAAAGCACACGGCCGCCATGAGCGTCAGCGTAAAAAACTGGGATGAGGCTCCCATTGCCAACTGGAACCTGGGGGTGGATCCGGATACCGGAGAACCCTTGCCGCAGGATTAAAAGGAGACAAGATGAAACGAGTTGCCATCATCATGGGAGTCATGCTGACGACGTTTTGTTCGTGCACGGTGAAGGAAGACCGGGGCAACTGCCCCTGCCGGCTGATGATAAAGGCCGACAGCACGACTTCCATCAGTGCTTGGTATGGAAGCCATCGCTTGTTTGAAGGACTGATGGGCGGGGTCGCGGACCGGCCCGTACCCAGAGGGACTGTCGAAATCGTAGCCAACGAGGGGGATTTCACAGTGCCGGAAGGCCGCCAGATGGATCGGCTGTATGCACAGTTGCTGGAGGTGGATACGCACGGCGAAACGGCCGGCGTAAGCGTCCGACTGAACAAGCAGTTTGCCACGGTGTTCTTGGCGTTCAAGGATGAAGAAAACGGGCGCATCGGGGATGACCTGCAGGTGACAGGAAGCGTCTGCGGAGCCGACAGGCGTACACTGGAACCCGTGGAAGGACTTTTCCGCTGCATCCCGGATGGTTCGGAGCGGGGATACCGGTTTCGATTGCCCCGGCAAAAGGATGAAAGCTTGAAGGTGCTGCTCAGCCGGGACGGAAAGCCGACGGACACGATTGATCTGGGACACCTCATTACCAGGGCCGGTTTCAACTGGAAGGCCGAGAGCCTGGGAGATGTGTCCATCCTCTGCGACCTGAGCGCCAGGACCTTCACCATAACCGTTATGGAGTGGGAAGGGCCGGTGAGGTTTGAGATTACCCTCTGAGATTAGTAAAGGGGGAGGCGGAGCTCCCCTTTTTTCATTTCCCTACCGACTAGAACAGGCGTTTGATGTATTCGTCCCCGGCGGGTGTTCCCTGCATGGAGAGGAACAGTTCTTTGTAGCGGAACTTGCGTGAACGGACGGTTGAGGACTTGGAGTCCATCATGAAAGCGATGCTGGATGAAGAAAAACCGCTATAGAACAAGGTCAGGTACTTGTAATCCTGCTCCTTAAACTTGATTTTCGGGTTTTTCGTACCGGAAGTATCTTCCCGAAGACGCACCATGATATTGTCGGCGTGCCGGTTGAGCGCTTCCTCCAAGGACAGGAAGAAAGAGGAGTCGCTGCGGAAGGCACGCAGCTCTTCCCGAAAATCGGCGATGATTTCCTCCCGCATGGCCGGCCCTTCCACACGGTCGCGCCAGGAAACGGCTTTGTCGGACCAGGAGAGATAGGCGGCTGCGATTCCGTCCATGGTTCTGATCTTGTCGTTCAGGAGTGTTGAAAGCAGGCTGTCGCCCAGTTTCATGTCTTTGGTCATCCGTTCAAGTTCGTCCTTCAGTTCACGCACTTCCAGCATCTCGTCGGCCACCTGCCGCCTGCTTCGGCGCAGGGACAAACTTATCAGCCGGATGATGAGCACAAGGACCAGGAAGACAACGGTGAAAAGCAGTGTTTCGAGCTGACGGCGCGTCTTTTCCAGCTTGTACTGCTGTTCGAAGTAGCCCTTCATGGCCCGCAGGGTTGACTGACTGAGGACCTGTGTGACGGCTCGGTCCTGGATGGCCGAAATCCGGATCAAATCATCATAGGCATCCGTATAGCGCCCGCGAAGGGTGAACAGTTCTTGGCGCAATGACAGAAACTGCAAACTGTCCATCGGGGAACTTACCCGATTGCGGGCCAGGGCAAAAAGGCTGTCTGCCTGCCGGGAATGACCCAGGTGCTGCGCCGTAAGCGCCCGATGTCCGTAATCGGATACCATCAGCGGAAACCCCAGGGCAGACAAACGCCCGTACCAAGACTCGGCAGCCTTGTAGTCACGAAGCTCATAGCACAAGTCTCCTTTCAACGCAGAGATATAGTACACAAACGACGAGTCCTGCATGGAGATGGAATTCAGCAAGGAGTCCACCAGAGAGGCCGCCTGTGAATTCCTGCCCAGAATCAAATACTGGCGGGCCAGGTCCATCCGGGAGTAATCGGCCGACTGCTCTTCTCCGGCACTCTCCAGGGCACGGATGGAACGACGGGCGTAAACGAGGGCTTCCTCGTGGTCGAAATTCCCGGCAAACAGAAGCGACAGTTGCTGGCAGCAAAATCCCTCCATGCGGGAATCGCCCAGGGCGACGGCCCGATTCAGGGCATCCTGATAAAGAACCGTAGCCCGGACCGGGTCATTTTGCGACTCCGCTTCCCGGGCCTTCCAAAAAATTTCATGTAGTTTATCCCTCCGGGAAGTCGGACTGCAGGCGAGCACAAACATTCCAAGAGCCATCCAAACCAGCCATTTCCGCATATTACCGAGCGCTCCTTGACAGCTTACCGGCTCGGCAAAACCGCTCCCAAATCTCGGGATAGTAGGTGCTCAGCATCCGGACAAGTTCATCTTCCGGACAGTTCCACTTCCGGGTTACATCCTCAAGTGTTTTGGAGGGATGGGTGAGGATGTAATCCGCGACCGGCTTGAATTTGTCACAGAGTTTTTGCTCTTCCCAAATCTGTCTGTACGCTTTCCTCTGACGGAGAATCTGGGGGAAATGCCGATTCAGATGATAATACAAATTGTCCGGAGAGAGATGATACTTTCGGGCAATCTGAGTAACCGTCATGTGAATGCAATCGGTCCGTGTACAGGCACGAATGGCTTCACCATACTTTTCCAATGACTTGGAAGTCAAGTGAGGCGGCATCGATGCATCGAAAACGACTTCATCCAATGCATCCCATTTTTGTTTGAGAACAGTATTCATTTTCCGTTGGATTTCCATCATACTTTTCGTGATTGTTCCTGTCAATATTCCCTGCAGTACTTTCCCGCAGCATTATGGCGTGACCATCCGGATGCCCAGCGCCCGGCACCGCTGGTCGAAGAATTCCGGCGTATAGGAATGCCACCGCGTCGTTACCATTTGTTTTAGATTATGGTAGAATCCTGTAGACACAGGAGAGGTAAACACTTTCGTATCAAGTGTTTTCTTGTAAAAGCCACCTTCTTCCGTAAAAATCCACAGAAAGGGTTCCTTATGGCCGGCCTGTACGATAAAAGCGTTAATACGGTGTATTTCCCCTAGCTCCGTCAGGATAAAAGTAGGGATTTCCGGACGAATCGGAAATATATTTTTGCTTCGATCAAACATATATACGCTATTTTTGCAGTTATTGGCAGCCCCGCACGCGGTCAGGCCTGCGGGGCCGAAGGGGTATAATCAGAAAACTAATCGGTCATAGAAGCGGTTGTAATATCACTCCCATCCAGATATATCTTCCCGCTGGCATCTCTTCCAACCTTTCTGTTGCTTGCACTTCCGTTTACCGTATTACCGGAAATGGTGAGGGGGGAAGTGAAATAGATACCGTTCTTTTTGTCAGGGAATGCCTGAGATTTCCTTCCGATATCACCGAGCGTGCCAATCAATGTTCCGGTCCTGTCCGTTTTGCTGTTCGTATTATTCAAAACATTATTGGTTGATTCAAAATTGCTGACTTCCCAAAGCATTGCCGGGTTACCGGCCGCATGGGCGACCAATGCACCAACGGAGCCTTTTCCCATTACAGTGGTTCCGGTCACAGAACATCCGGAGACGGTAACTGTCGTAAACTGAGGGCCGTCGTTCGGATTATCATAGCCGGCGGCATAGCCAATCAATCCGCCAGTCCAATGACCGCCTTTAACCGTACTGTTTTTAAGTTTGACATTGGTAAGGGTTATGGATACGGAAGAATCGGAGTTCCCGATGATAGCTCCCACACCGACATCCCCTTCTGTATCGTTTTCGTCTTTTACGATAGAGGCACCATCTATGGTCAAATCCTTGACCAGAACGGCGGAATGTCCGGCCCAGGTTGTCTCTACCAGCATAGACGTGAGTCCCTTTATCGTATAACCTTGTCCGTCCAGCGTGAAGAGTACGATCTCCTTTGCAGAAGAAGTATAGTTGTTCACATTGAGCGATGTAAATGTTTTTCCTGTCATGTCTATATCTTCTGCCAGTTTGATGGTCAAGTTATGACTCGCGTCCCGGAAATCAGCATAATTCGCCGTGACATATTCAAGGCCAGCCGCTGTATACACTGTAACAACACCCTCTTCAAAAACATAGTTGACCGTTTGTTTGGCAGAGTAAATCCAGGCGCCATCCTCGTGTGTCTCGGAGATGAATGCATCGTCTGACACCGCAGTAAAGATGTCTGTCTGCTTATCCGTCTTGACGCTTACTCCCGTAGGGATTTTAATGCTGTAAGTTCCTTTGGCAACCGAATAATCTCCAAAAGTCATCGTAAAACTCCCACCCTCGGTAAGGTATTGACTAAGCTGACATGTGATATCGGACTTGAGCACAACATCCTTTTGCAATGTAATGAACTCATCATTACTGATCCATTGATTCATAAAAGGATCGGCAAGAGCGCAGTACTCTCCGGTAAATCCGCCATCAGCAGCCCAATAATAATAAACTTCCGGCGTATAAGACAGCGTATACAGACCATCGTAATCCCCGCCGGAGATAGGGCCTTCCAAATCGCAATTGTCTGAATAATAGGTCGCGAACAAATTCTTATTGAACGCATCCATATAGATTTTATTCAGATTAAGATCATTCCACTTGTCGCTTAACCCGCCATAGAAGGGTGCATTTGTGTTGAAGGTCGTCGATGTGCCTAACAATTGAACCGTATTCTCACGATTGCCCTTAAACATGAACAAGACATCATAATTGTCTTGGGCTGTAATGTTATAACTGTTATTTGAAAGAACAAAACTGTTGTTTCCACACTCGGTTACGAACACACCGAAAGCATTTGAATATCCGCTGTATCCTTTACTGACGATTTCGCTATTACTTATGGTAATGTCCGTCCCGGCGGCATCAGCTTTAAGGTAAACGGCCGACCAACCCCTCAAGGTTGAATTGCTGACACTCACAACGGAAGGAGACCAGGCAATAATGTCATAATGTGCAGATCCGTCACTATTGGTCTGTATACTACTGTTTGTAACATTAAGCGTTACACCTGTCAAGCCGCTTCCGATTGTAACGACTTGATTATAACCTTCCCTGCAATTGGTACCATCAATGGTCGTATGGTCAAGATTAACGGTCATATCATCGGCAATCAGCCACAAAGCGGTGCCGCCATCGACCTTGACAGTCATATCCCTCAATGTAATGTGCTTTCCGACACCGGCAAGGGCGAAAGGACGCTTTCCACTGCTCGCTGTGATGGTATGGTTATTTCCATTCAGCGTTAAACTTTTCTCGATTGATACATTATACTTATCGTTTGCCTTTCCTAACACAGTTGATGTCACCTCGTTCTCATCAAACTGGATATCCTCCAGGATATTAATCGTATCCCCTTCGTCTGCTTCGGCAATCGCCGCAGTCAAAGTCTGATATTTCTTGTTACCGACGGTAAATGCATAAGAAGCGTCCGTGTTGATAGTGCCCGACCCACTATTGTCATTCGTAGCCGGAGCTTCTTCGCTTTCACGCCGGGTAACGTCACTCTCAACATTCACTGTGGCGTTGTCTCCTGCGTTGATGGAATCCACCTTGGCTCCGCTATAAACATCGACCGTTGTGTTTTCGCCCTCTGCACTTAGAGTACCCACCGATCCTGCAATCGCATTCTCTTTTGCCTGTGTAGAAACCGTCTCCACTGACGCGCCGCTCTCGACGTGGAGGTTGCAGTTGGTTTCGGGGACGGAGACGGCTGTGGCGACGCTGGCGCCGTCGGCGATGGTTACATACACCTTGTCCGGGGCGCTATCCGTCGCGGCACTGGTCACCGTGAGACTGCCAATGTCGCTCTTGATAACGATGTTCACCTTCTCCTCGGAGTCGTTGGCGGCTTCGGCTGGAATGTCCACCGTCACCGCGCCGGTGACCGGGGCGCTGAGTTCCAGGCTGCCGCCGGTGACTTTCATTCCGCCCAGGGTCACTGTCCCGGCCACCACCAGGGTGGAGAGGCTGGTATGCGAGGTCATGCTGGAGATGGTGCCGGTGCCGGCAAGCTCCACGTGCGAGGAAGGAAGGTTCAGAGAGAAATCGGTTACGTTCGCACCGGTGGCCAGCGTGAGATAGACGTTGGCGGGCCTGGAGGACACGGCGTCCCCGTCATAGGATACCGTCACCGCATTGGGAGTGGAGTTTACCAGCACATCCACGTCCTCTGTCGTTCGGGGCAGCACGAACGTGCCACTGTAATTGGCGGGAATCGCCACCGACAGTTTGCCGCCTTCCCCGCCGCCGCTGATGGTTGTCAGGGTAAGAGGGGGCATGATGAGGAGCCTTCCGCGCGTCACGGAATTTTCGCGCGTGCCGGAGAACTCGGTGAGAACGGTATCCCCGTTTTTCACCTTGAAGGCAATCTTACTGTAGGTACCGGTGGGAACGGGGACGTAGAAGACCATGTTGGAGGCGGTTCCCGCAGCAAAAGTGAAACTGACGCCGTCGGCATCGGCTTCGGAATCCACCGAGGCCGCGATGGCCGGCTTGTCCTCGCTGATGTCGCAGCTGAACGCGCCGGAGATCTTTTTCCCAGTGAGGAAGGTCACCTTGTTCGCTGTGGCAGGGATGTTGTTCAGTGTCACTTTGATGAGGCCGCCGATGTTCTTGAAATCAATGCTGGCGGCTCCGTCGGCAAAGCCCTTGGCCACCATCAGGTTGTCGGCCTCGCCGTCCACCCAGGGAATCTCAGCGGGAAGGGTAAGGGTGAGGGTATTGTCCGAGAGCGTCGGTGCCGTTGACTCGTTGGCGGGGAAAACGGCCACCTTGCTGATGGCAGTGCCCACGATGGCTCCGCTGAAGTTGGCGCTGGCCGCACCGGGGTCGCTGCTGATGGCGAGCGTGTTGAACACTGCTCCGTCGGAGTACACCTGAATCTTGTCGGCGGCGCTCCAGGAGAAAACGCCCTCGTCCGTGATGACTGATTTGGTGTCTTCGTCCCCGGTGGAGGGCAGTTCCATCCGTGCGCCGAGGGTCACTTCCCGCGTGCGGACATCCACGGGAGATTCTGTTTCTTTCTGGCAGCCTGCGGCAAGAAGGGGAAGCACGGCAGCTGCAATGTAAGCAAATCTTTTCATACGAGTATTTGTTTAGTGTTCGAAAAGTTACTGTTACCAGGAGCCGCCGCCGGGCTGCATGTTGTCACCGTTGGAGCCGGGGCTCCCGCAGACGATTCCTTCCGGGTGAACCACCACAACCTCCGAGGAGGGGGGGGTATAATTCATTTTTTGGGTTTCATTCATGAGCGTTTGTATTTAGGGTTAAACAGTGCTTTTTCCAGATCTCCGGGAAGTACGATGCCATTTTCTTTCCGAGGGAACTGAGCGGGACGCCCCAGCGGGCAGCCACTTCCCGGGTGGGCTCCGCGGGATGCGCGTCGATATATTCAGCGATGGGAAGATACTTGTTGTACGCTTTGCGAAGGACCAGCCTGCCGGAGGGCAGCCGCATCTGCCCGGCCTGCGCCTGATCCAGCAGAGCCGGGTAGTGGGCCTTGAGCCAGGGGCTCAGGTTGTACAGGGGAACGCCCAGTTCCCGCGCCGCCTCCGAAAGGGTTTTTCCCGAGGCGATAAGCGCTACGGCCGGTTCGTACTTCATCCGCGCCAGGACCACCTTGGAGCGCACTTCCTTGGGCGCACGCTGTTTTTCTTCCCGCTGCAGGCGCTGCCGCTCCCGGCGCTGCTCCATCAAGGGCTTGTACCAGCGGGAGAGGTAGGACTCAAAATTATGGACAGGGACCCCGCACCGCCGGGCGATTTCCGTCTTGGGAAGGTCCGTCGTCCGGTACATCTCCACGGCGGGTTCATACAGGCGGGCCGCCTCCGGCTTGGGTGCATGGATGCCGCCTACCGCCGTGAAGCCGCCTACTGTCAGGGGCTTCATCAGCGCATCGGAGCGAACGAGCATCCGGGCGTCGGCCACGTCCTTGTGGTAAAAGACCAGATGCTGCTGAAGACCCTGGTAGGAAACGCCCGTGCGGGAGGCCGCTTCGCGGACTGTGACGGAAGGGTCGCGAAGGAGCTCGACAGCCTCGGCGTACTGCCGGACCGTCTGATCCTTCAGGCCGAAGTTGCCGCTTTCCCGGATGCCCAGGCGGGCCCGCAATTCGGTCCGCGTTCGCAGGATCTCCGGATAGTGACGTTTCAGTTGGTTGCGGAACGGTTCCGGTTTGAGTCCGTACATCCGGGCCACCTCCGTCAAGGTCAGGGAAATATAGTCGATGCTCCGGCAGGCGTTGATGGCCTCCCGGTACTTCTGCTCCGTCTCGGGATGCTGCCCGTAGCGGGCCGTATAGCGGAATACGGCCTGTTCGAACTGCAGCGGAGTGATATGCTCATAATCCTGATTCATAAAAGGCTTAGTTCCTGGCAATAAACTTGTATTTACAATCCAGGCTCAGGCTTCGCATATGCTCTTCCAGCGAGAGGACGATACTCTCAGATGCTCCTTCGGTAAGGAGCGCTTTGTCGTAATTTCCCTCGACCGGATTATAGGATGAGGTCCGCTTGGTAACGATATCCTCCAATTCAATCTTCCGACAGGTAATTGACACATAGGGGTTCACTCCACCATACTTAATGAAAATATTCAATGTGGCTTTTGCCGAAACCCTGTCCGACCTAAACAATATAGGAGAAATGGTTGTCCCGGAAAAGAAACCGTCCCCCGACTGAACCGTATCCAGCTCCACCTGCCTCAGGTTGAGGAAACGCTGGGCGACGGAGCGTCCATTCGAGTGTTGTTGCAGGGCCGTATGAATCACGATGGTTTTCCCGACAACCGAAACCTGGCCGTCCGGGAGTTTCGCCTGGTCATTCAGCGCTTGTGCTTCTCGAATCTGCTGTTTCAGCGAAGTTGCGAGCTTGGTTTGGGGTAGTTGACTATCCTGACTGCTCTGTGCGAAAGCAGAGAACATTCCGAGCCATAGGGTAAGGACTGACAGTATGTATCTTCTCATTTTTCTAATTATTATCAAAATCAATGTCATTTACAGGGATGATCGTCAGAGCGCGGGATCGGCGGCCCAGACCGCCGGACATCTCCGGGTCGTCCGTGAAGATGCGGACGCTGTCTTCATCCACCCCGGTGGCACTCCAGTAATAGCGGTACTTTCCCACGTTCACCAATTGTCCCTCTTTGGAATTCCGGCGCCCGCATGGCAGAAGGAGGTCCTCCTTGCCTTCCATTGCCTCCAGGGCGGTATCGCCGGGCACACGGTAACCGGCCGGACAGGGGTCGTAGATGGTCTTCCCTCCGGCTGAGCTGAGCCACCAGTTGTCTCGGCCTGCATCGGCACACCAGTCATAGGGAGAAGTCACGTAACTGAGGTGCATCCAGGGGGTGCGGATGCTCTGTCCCACCGTGGCCTTGACCGCCACCGGGGAGGGTGTGTTCTCAAAAGAGGGATGACATCCCAGCATGGCCACATCGCCCGCCTCGGTTGCCGGAATCAGCGGGTCCTTGCGGCCGAACTGGTAGTAGGGGCAGTAGCCCTTGTGCTCTGTCTGCATCTGCGTATGGCCGGGACGGTGCACCGGCACCACCAGGTGCTTCCCGCCGATCTTCTGCTGCTCCAGGCGTACATACACCGTCTCCTCGGCGTACACGGTTTCGCGCAGGAGGCCCTGTTCAATCCATCCGAGGTTAGAGGGAGACTCCGTGCGAAGTTCCGGTGTAATCCAAAGGAGGTAACTCCACATCACCAGATCCTGCTCGTCCGTCACCGAGAGGTGCACCAGCCCCTGACGGATCGTATCGGCCGGAATATGGACATGGAGCCAGTACAGCCGTCCGACGTTGTCATAGGTGACGGCGCCGGTGGCGCCCCCGGCAGGAGAGAGCTTCCAGGAGGTCTCGTTGGCCACTTCCACCAGGGGGGACGTCTCCCACACGACATAGGCCGACGTGGGCGTCCCGGCCGCGGCTGAACTCTCGTGCAGATAGGGGGACACGATGGCCTCATCCTTGTAATCCTTGAAATTCTCGAAAGAAAAGGTCTCCGGGCGTGTACTAATCCCTGAAACGCCATTGCCCATAATGAGCGGAATCCGGTAAAAACCAGAACCGGAGACCTTGTATGTATTGGCGCTCTGAACGATGGCGCTTCCTCCGTCGATCGGGTTGGCGAGGTTCCACGGGGCGGTAGCGCTCCCTCGCAGGGGCGTTGCGGCCAAAGAATCGTTATACGCCTTTTCCAGGGAAGATTCCTTGACGATTCCCTCGGCAGGCGCGTACACCACATGCAGGAAGCTCTTTCCCGGAACATCGGGGTTTCCGGATACACTGGCGGTCACGAAGGGGGCCGGGAGCGGGTTCCGGGCAGCCTCGGCGTCTTCGGCAGAGGCATAATAGCCTTCCACGACCCAGGGGACCGGCTCCGGATCCGTGTCACCGCCCCGGCGCCAGCTGTCAATCTCTACGATATCGCCTTCGCCGCCCTTCCAGTCCAGCGGCTCGGGTTCGCCGGCCTCGAAATGGTACTCATAGTCGCTGCGGCCCAGGATATAAGGCTGCACGTATCCTTCCTTCCACTCGTGCCCGGCAATGGGAATATCCAGCGTCTTATCGCCGGAGACCAGATGAATCACAGCCCCTTCGGGGCAGGTCTGCGGCGGAAAGAGCATCAGGCAGCTGTCTTCCACCACGTCAAACCCTTCCACAGGCCGCACGGCCGGGTGAGCCAATGTATAAGAGCGGGTTACAGCGAGGTCGGTCCAGCAGTCACCGTCATAGTTATACGTTCCCTCGTCGTACACCCCGCTCACTGTAACAGAATCGATGGGCGTACCTTCGGCGATGCAGAAGATGATGCCGCTGAGGACATGACGGAAGGTGAAACGGAGCACCGCCCCGTTATTCCCTTCCGGATAGTCCGGCAGCGGGTCGGAGGTGTAAACCAGAAGCCCGCGCTGGGCGGCGACATCCTCCGGTGTGCTGTAATGCAACACGGGAAGCCCGTCGGACGGACATTCCATCACCCCTTCGGCATACGGGCCGAAAGCAAAGAACTGCACCGTACCGCCCTGGTCCGGCCAGAGGATTTCGCGTGCGGGCGACCATTTGCCGGAGCCGGCGTCGAAGACGATGCTCGTGGGCTCCAGATACCGGTTGCGTCCCTCTCCCGAAGGAAGCGAAGTATAGGCCGAGATGCCGAAAGACAGCTGCTCCACCTTGTCGTCCAACCCATACGGGACGCCCTTGGTGACGGGCTCCCGGACTGACATCCGGAAGTCCACCGCCTTGGGGATATGCGGAACGTCCGCCGGCGTATCCAGGGGCCGACGCACGCATCCGCAAACGGAAAGCGCTATTACCAAAATCGTGACAATCTGAACCGAATCATATTTCATAGCATACTTTCTCCTTTTGTCTTAACTTACATCCTGATTATCGCCGGGTTGCATCGGTGCAATACCTCCGTCCGTGTCGATGCTGAAATCCACTCCCATTTCCGGGGAGATGAGCTCATCGATAGTGATATATACGTCTTTCTGCCCGCGCTGGGCCTGCATCTGGGCGCTGACATCGCTTCGCACCCGCTTTAGTTCGCCGCCGGCAAGTTTCAGGAAAAGGGACAGTTCGTGGCGGCAGGGTTCTCCGTCCGGGCAATGCCCGAAGGCGGGGGTTTCGGCGCTCACCCGGCCTTCGGCTGCCGTCGCAGCGAATGGAATCGTGGCCCTGAGAGCGCTTACCTCCCCCGCCGCGGGCATGAAGCCCGCCCCCATGCCGGAAAGGGCCACGGACGCAGCCTCGATCCGTTCGGAATGCAAGACGTGGGGGTAGAGAACATGTAAAACGATAAAGGCATCCCGCATGGGGATGGGGCAGGTATCTGTCCGGTCGGGGTCATCCCCTGCCGTGAAACCACGGTTGCGTCCATACCACACGCGCTGGGGAGCGGCCACGACGGGCTCGTCTCCGGCGCTGGATGACGTGAGTCCCAGTGGGGACAGGATGTCAACAGATTCCGTAGTGAGGAGAAGACCCTCCGGTGTAAGGTCGGCAGGCGGTTCGGCTGTAAATGAAACCATATCGTAACGGCCGGGCGTTATCTCCAGCTCGCCGCCCTCCATCGGCAGATAGGCCAGTCCGGGAGTACCCGGGGCCGACAAGGGGTAGCACAGCAGGGTGACCCGATCGGGAGAAGGGTTGCCGCCGGCCTCGGACCAGTCAAACAAGACCAGGGCTTTCCCGCCCGCACCGGGGCCGACGGGGCCTGGACCGTCAGAACCGGGCTCGTCGCCGGCGTCCGTCAGGACCTTGTGCACACAGCCGCCTGAGAGAGCGCAGACGGTGAGCATGATGAGTATGAACCGTATCTTTCGCATCGTTAATTCCTTTTCTTGTTTTCAAAGCCAATCAGCCAGTACAGCGACACATCCAGCCGGGTGGGACCCCACCAGCGGAATGTGCGGAAGTCCTCGAAACGGTAATTCCCGTCGTCAGGGTTGTACTGCCACTGGGGCCCCTGCAGGTAGCCGAGACCCAGGCTCAGGTCCAGATTCAGATGCCGTCCGATGGGAAAGGTGTATCCATATTCAAAACCGGCACTCCAGGACGGGGCTGCAAAGAGATTCTTTCCGGGCATGCCACCCATGTATCCCTTGCCGGAGAACTCGAAGTCATAGGTGAAAAGCTGTCCGTAGGCGCCAAAGTGATGACCGGTGGAGGAGCGGAACATGCCGGCGCCGTTATCCGAAGGCAGAGCGATGTATTTGCGGACGGCCAGTTCCGCCCCGTACAACCGGTAGAATCTGTTCTTGGCGGTGCTGCTCCACCAGCCCCCGCTCCAGCGGGCGTTCAGCGCCCAGCCGGCTCCCATGTAAAACTCCGTACCAATGGAGGGCGCCCCTGCGGCATCGTAGAACAGATTTGTATAGAGAAGAAAGCCGTGCCTGTGCCGCGGCGCCTGTACCAGCAGTTGTTTTTCTATGGTGACGGTGTCGTGCTCGTGAATATACACCGTGTCTTTCTGCGCGGGCGGCTCCGGAAGATCCTTCCGGAAGCTGATATCCACCTGCGTGCGGCGCAGGTAAGGGAAAATCTCCCGCACCATCTCCCGCCAGGGGTAACCGTTTCGCAAGTCCATCAGTTGCTTTTTCCGGGAATCCACCACCGCGCCGCCACGGTCGTGCACCCAGACAGGGGTGTTTTGGATGATATATATCACCTCGTGCCGCCAGTCATAGTGGGAATTCTTGAGGGTACGCACCAGGCCGTCCCAGTCCGAACCGAGGGAGAGGGTCGATACGTCCTGCTGCCGCAGGCGGGCGTGCTTTCCCAGAAGATAGGTCCTCAGCCGCTGGGTGCGGTTTTCCGCAAGGGCCTGATTGCCTTTTTCCGTCCCCTCCGGCGAAGCGCCGGACACCACGCGCACGTGGAAATGCGCCCCGGCACGGGTCAGGGAATCCACGAGGGCGTCCATCTCGCGCAGCGTCACGGCATTCATCATCAGCTCCGGCGCCAGTTCGTAGCGGTCCACATAGTAGTGGATACGGAACGTGGCCGTCGAATCCTGAGGCGCAGCGACGGCTGACCAGGCTCCGGCGTCAAACATTGCCAAAAGACAAAGCAAAACCAATAATCTCTTCATCACAAACGATTACACATACAGGATGAATAAACTCCAACAGCCGATTAAGGACTCTTTTTTAAACAATTCAAATTTCGCCAAAAGAAGCGGTTTGAAGGCCGGTTGTGTGTATCGTATATGGTCACATGTGACATGATTGGTCACACTTTGTCCCGGTTACAGGAAAAGAATCCCTGCGGCCGGGGCGAATGTTTCTTTGTGCTCATAGGGGTCCATGCGGATGACAGCGTAACGGCACCTTATGCAGTCACGTCAGTTTTGACGTAAGCCCCATATCACGAAACCCCGAAGGCTTCGCTGTCGGAGATGTCCTTGAAAAAGTCGTGTTCCAGGACCGTGCAGATGCGCTGCAACATCTTGATGTCGATGTTGTTTTTCCGGAATATGCGGTACACGTTCTCACGGGAGGTGGGGATGCTTCGCGCGAAGGCAACC
>JAFSMS010000109.1 GCA_017447815.1 Bacteroidales bacterium
AATAAGGTGACGCCACCTCGCATTACCAGGCTCGGTGGCTACGGCTCGCCGCTACGGTGGGCTCCACAAAATGGCCCTCCTCGCGGCGGCCGTCACCAACCACAAATGTCACAATCACCAACCATTTTTGTCAATTATACCGCAGATGAGCGGAAACGCCAGGCCATAGACGGCCCCCCAGAAATGGGCGCTGTGGCCGATGTTGTCCATATTCCTTTTGGCCATGTACCAGCAGTACAAAAGATATAGTGGCGCAAAGATATATCCCGGCACCGGAATGGGAATCAGGTAAATATAGATGCCCATTTTCGGTTCAAAGAGGATAGACGCAAAAAGGATGGCCGATACGGCGCCTGAGGCACCTACGGCGTTGTAATTCCAGTTGTTCCTGAACTTGATGAGGTCCCAGAGGCTGGATACGGCGATGGCGCTGACATACAAAACCACATACAGCACAATGCCAAGCGTATCGCCGAATGCCAGGGCAAAATACTGCTCAACCACACTTCCGAAGAAATAGAGCGTGAGCATGTTGAAGAAAAGGTGCCCCCAGCCGCCGTGGACCAGGCCGTACGTGAGCATACGATACCATTCCTTCCGATGCCATACGGAATAGGCGTTGAACAGGAGTTTGTTCCCGTTCAGGGTGCCGGTGAAGCACAGGATGCTCACCAGGCAGGTAATCGCTATGAGGATAACAGTTATCATTTGTCCTCAAACTTACGCAAAATTTTGCGGAAAACCGCGAAATTTTATGTAAGTTTGGGCCATGGAATACCTGTCAAAGCAACGATACGACGAAATATCGGCCGAATTGAAACATCTCATCAGCGAAGTTTACCCCAAGGTGACGGATGACCTCGCGGAGGCCAGCGCCCAGGGGGACCGGAGCGATAATGCGGGATACCGCGAAGCCCGGCGGATCCAGGGGAAAACCATCAGCCGTATCCGTTTCCTGCAAAAGATCCTGGAGCATTCGCGGGTCATCGACCCCGACGTCCTCCCCAAAGACCGGGTCTGTCTGCTGAGCCGGGTCGAATTCACGAACCTGTCGGCCAATACCCGCATGAGTTTCCAGATCGTCAGCCCGCACGAGATGGACTTGGAGGCCGGCAAGATTTCGCTGAAATCCCCGATCGGCGCCGCCCTGATGGGCAGGAAGGTCGGCGAGATCGCCGAGGCCCGAGTCCCCTCCGGAACCCTGCGCCTGCGAATCGAAAGCATCACGCTCGACTGAAGCGAAGCCATGCCTCTATGAGGCCCGTACGGTCTGGATGACCACAGAGATCACAATCAAGGAAATTCCCAGCCAGAAAGACCCGTTCAGTTCCTGCAGTTCCCCGAACAGGACGGCGGCAAAAGCGATGCTGTAAACGGGCTCCAGATTGTAGGCCAGATTCACGGTGAAAGCCGACAGGTGCCGCAGGGCGTGCAACTGGAGAAGGAACGGGAGGATGGTAAAGACCGAGCCCAGCAGGACAAGCCAAACGATATCGGTGCCGCCGGGCACCACGTCGCTTTGGGGGAAGATGCCCATGAAAGCCGGGATGCACAGCGTCAGGAAAAGGAATCCGCCGATCAGTTCGTAGAGAAGCATGGTCGCACTGTCTTCGCCGCAGCGTTCGGCCGTCCGGATATGAAGCATCGAGAAAACGGCATAGGCGAAGGCGCAGAGGAGGCCGAGCGCAATCCCCAGCCGGTACCGGACGTCCAGACTGAAGATGAGAAGGACGCCCACGATGGAGATGAAACTGATGACGAATTCCTTCCAGGAGGCTTCCTTCCTATTGAAGAAAATGTTCAGCAAGGCTGTGAAGAAACTGGTTGTGGCGATGCATACAACCCCCACGGACACATTGGAAGCCTGGATACTGGCATAGAAGGCCACCCAGTGTATGGCCAGGATAACGCCGCAGCCGCAGATCCGAAGCAGGTCCTTGCCTTTGGGAAGATGAAACTTCCCCAGAAACAGCAGTACCAGCGTAAAGGAAAGCACACTCACCGCCATCCGGTACCATACCAACGGCAGGCCGCCAAGTGCAATCAGCCGGCCGAAAATCCCCGTCCATCCGGCAAGGAATACCGCCAGATGAAGGAGGATGAGCGTTTTCCATTTTGCAGGCGCTAAGTCTGTCATCTTGGCTTCTGCCGCCTGCCTATTTCAGATTGATGATAATGACGCCGTTGGCTCCGCGGGAGCCGTAGATAGCGGCGGAACCGGCGTCTTTCAAGACATCGATGCTCTTGACGTCGTTGGGATTGATCCACTCAATGGAAGACTGGGGGGCGCCGTTGACGATGAACAGCGGCTCCGTGCTGGAATTGATGGAACTTGTACCACGAATGGTAACTTTGTTTCCCTGAACGACCACACCGGCGCACTTTCCCTGAATCAGTTCATAGATGTCCCTGTAGGGCATTACGTCCGTATCGACATTGACGCTGGAGACAGACGACGTAAGATTTTTCCGAACCTCTTTCCCATAGCCGATGTCGACCACTGCGTCGGAAGGGGGTATGCCCCGCGATTCGGAAGTAAAGAAAACCCCACAGGAAGTGAGCAGTACCATAAAGGCAAAATATGTTAATATCCGTTTCATATCCACAAAACTAACAATATTTTTTGATTCCTCCCATACAGAGCCAAAAAAAGAGTATATTTGCACCATGGGAGTTTACAGAGAAATGCGTCCGGAGGAATTCCGGGATATCGAAGGGAGAATCCTCTATGAGGACAATCATCTGCTGGTTTTCAACAAACGCACGGGGGAAATCGTACAGGGAGACAAAACCGGGGACGAGCCGCTGAGCGAAACGCTGAAGGCCTTCATCGCCCAGCGGGACGGAAAGCCCGGCCAGGTATTCATGGGTGTGCCCCATCGGCTGGACCGTCCGGTAAGCGGCGTCACGCTCTTTGCCAAAACCTCCAAAGCCCTGGAGCGCCTGAACAATATGCTCCGGCAAGGGGAAATCCACAAGACCTACTGGGCCCTCACGGCGGAAAAGCCGCCCAAAGACAGCGATATCCTTACGGACCATCTCACCCGGAACGAAGCCCAGAACAAATCCTATGTCAGCGCCGGCGGTAAGGAAGCCCGTCTCAAATATACCCTGATTCAGACCACCCAGCGCTATTACCTGCTGGAAGTGGAGCTGTACACGGGCCGGCATCACCAGATCCGCTGCCAACTCGCGCACATGGGCTGCCCCATCAAAGGAGACCTTAAATACGGCGCCCGCCGTTCCAACCCGGACGGAGGAATCAGCCTTCTGGCCCGCCATATACAGTTCATCCACCCCGTCAAAAAGACCGAGGTGGATGTGACTGCTCCTGTCCCGGAAAGTTGGAAAGGAGTAGAAGGATAACGCGCCCGTACCGGATTCATTTTTTCAAATCCTTAATATATTTTCTCCGTATCCGTGCACACCATTGACTGGGAGGCTCTCCCATCACTTTCTTGAAATTCTGGAAAAAAGCCGTAACGGAACGGAAACCGGAAAGTTGCGCCAAGTCAACTACCCTGAGGCTCATGTTATTCCGGAACAAATCCATGGCGTGCATCACGCGGTAATAATTCACATACTGCCGGAAATTCCGACCGGAATAACGGTTGATAATTTTACTTAGCGAACTCCTGTTGGTATAGACCGCCGAAGCCAGGTCCTGAAGGGAGAAAGACTCCACCAGGAAGGGCTTGCGCTCGGTCATATACCGGCAGCACCTGTCGTACAGCATCTGATCGATCGCCGTCAATTCATACGTGTCAGACAAGGGGTCCGAAGGACCGGATTGTTCCAGGGCATCCCTCAGACAGGCTTCTTTTCTGCGCAGGCGCAAATACAGGATGATTCCCACACCCACAGCCAGCACACAGAAAAGAGCCAGGAACAGTACGATAAGGTTCATGGTTTTCCTAAGGCGGGCCGGGCGGGCGCGTTCTCCTCTATGTCAAAGAACTCTATTTCTTGATGGAATCGAATCCCTTTCCGTAAACGCCGTTTACCGAACTCACGGAGAGGAATGCCGAAGGGTCGATCTGCTTGATATAACGGAGCATCAGATTGAGGTCTGTCTTTCTTGTAAGGACCATCAGCACCTTGGTGTCCTGCTTGGTGTACCAGCCTTTACCGTCCAGCACGGTGACGCCGCGATGCAGATCGCCGGTGATGGCATCGGCAATCTTCTCATACTCCTTGGACAGGATGAAGAGTTGGACGCTCTGCTGCGAACCGGAAATGTACATGTCCAGCACATAACTGTTCACCGTCACCAGGATAAGGCCATACAGGACCGTCGTGACCTTTTCGGCAAAAGGCATCTTGAACATGACCGGATTGCCGGCGGCGTCCAGAACCGGGAGACCCGTCACCGGATCCAGTTCGTTCACGAAGGAGGGAATCAGCAGAGAAGAGCCGATGATGATGAAATCCAGGAACAGGATCACCTTGCCCGGAGACACATTGTGATATTTGGTATAGATCAGGGCAATGATGTCCGTCCCGCCGGTAGAGCCTCCGTTGGAGATGCTCATGCCGATACCGATGCCGGCCATGAGGCCGCCCATCAGCACACTGAGCAACTTGCCGTTGTCGATGGCCAGCGTCTTGATGATGGTCGCGGGAATCAAGTCCGGAAGGAAACGCAGGGCCACGGACGCCAGGATAATGGCATATATGGTCTTGGCGCCAAATCCCATTCCCAGGACGACCATGGCGACCCCCACCAGGATGGCATTCAGGACAAAGTAACTGTAACCCATCTGGATGGTTCCGCCGGTTGCGTACTGGATCATGGAACTGATACCCGACACGCCCCCGCCAATCAAGTTGTTGGGGATGAGGAAGGTGGACCATCCGGTCACATAGATCAGAATACCCAGGGTAACCAGAAGCCACTCCTTGATGTGGGTGAAGAGGTTTTTTTGGAGAATCGGCATACTTATTTTTTCTTCTTTCTAGTAATTCCGGTTTTCATTTCGTCGAAGCCTTCGCCGAAAACGTTATTGGCAGGGACCACCGTCACAAAGGCCTTGGGATCCAGGTCTTTCACCACCTTCACCAGTTCGGGCAATTCCGTCTTGCGGAGCATCACCATCAGGACCTGGCGGTCCTCCTGCGTGTACCAGCCGACCGCCTTGAGGGCCGTGACACCCCGCCCCATTTCCTTGTTGATATAGTCTCCGAGTTCATGGATGTGATCCGAGAAAATCAGAATCTGCACCGTCGAATCCTTCCCCAGCATGATGAGGTCCAGCACGTAGGCGCATACACCCATTGTGATGTAACCGTACACGACATCGGTGAAACAATGGCCCGGCACGAAAATCAGGAGGGTGATGACGATAAAATCGGCAAAGAGATAGAAGCGGCCGATGGAGATGGGCCAGAACTTGTTCACGATCAGCGCCAGGATGTCCGTTCCGCCGGTGGAACCGCCTCGCATGATGATCAGGGCCAGCCCCACGGCTTCCAGCAGGCCGCCGATAATGGGAACCAGGATTCCGTCTCCCACATACAGCACCTCCCCTTCCACCGACCACAGGCAGCGCATGCTCTCATCCCCCAGGATGCGGAAAAGGGCCGTGGACAACAGGATGGCATAGATGGTCTTGATGCCGAAGCCCTGCCCCAGGATGAACCAGGCCAGGACCAGAAGCAGCACGTTGATCCCGAAGTACCAGATATCCACCGAAATCCCCGTCACCATGGCCAGCAGGGCCGATGCCCCCGTAAGGCCGCCGTCGATCATGTGATTGGGCAGCAGGAAAGACTGCCAGGCCATGACGAAGAGCACGACGCCGACCGTGATGACAATATAGTCGAAAATACCTATGAGGATTGTTTTCTTGTCCATAGCCTATTTTTTCAGGACCACATTGACAATGCGCCCGGGGACCACAATGACCTTGGCAATGGTCATGTCCCCCACATACTGGGGCGTTTTCTCATGGGCGCGGACGGCAGCCTCCACGGCGGCGGGAGTGTCGCTCGCCTGCGCCTCCAGGAAGAAACGCGTCTTGCCGTTGAAGGAAACCGGGTACTTCACCAGGTTTTCGGCCGCCAGTTCAGGCTTGTATTCCGGGAAAGCCGCATAGACTACGGAATCCTCGTGGCCCAACTGATGCCACAGTTCCTCCGCAATGTGCGGGGCGAACGGCGACAGCACAATCGTAAGCGGCTCCAGGATGGCCCGTTTGGAACAGCCTCCCAGCTCGTTCAGGGCAATCATGAAGGCCGAAATGGTGGTATTGTATGAGAAGTGCTCGATGTCTTCCTGCGCCTTGCCGATGAGTTTGTGCAGGGTCTTGAGTTCATCGCGGGTGGGTTCCTCGTCCGTGACGAGCCATTTCTCGCGGTCCCAGAACAGGCGCCAGAACTTCTTCAGGAAGCGGTTCACGCCGTCGATACCCTTGGTGTCCCAGGGTTTGGCCTGCTCGATCGGGCCCAGGAACATCTCGTACAGACGGAGGGTGTCGGCCCCATAGGTATCGCAGATTTTATCGGGATTCACCACATTGTACATGCTCTTGGACATCTTTTCGATGGCCCAGCCGCAGATGTACTCGCCGTTTTCCAGGACAAATTCGGCGTCCTTGTAGTCCGGACGCCAGGCGCGGAAGGCCTCGATGTCCAGCCGGTCGTTATACACGATATTCACATCCACATGCACCGGAATGGTTTCATACTGGTCCTTGAGGCCGGCCGATACGAAACGGTTGGTGCCGGGAATCATATACACGAAATTGGAACGGCCCTGGATCATGCCCTGGTTGATGAGTTTGCAGAAAGGCTCGTCCTCGCAGACATAGCCGAGGTCGTACAGGAACTTGTTCCAGAAACGGCTGTAGATGAGGTGGCCCGTAGCATGCTCGGTTCCGCCGATGTACAGATCGACGTTGCGCCAGTATTCGTCGGCCTTGCGGGAAACGAGTTCCCGGTCATTGTGCGGATCCATATAGCGCAGATAATAGGCACTGGATCCGGCAAAACCGGGCATGGTGCTGGTTTCCAGCGGGTAACCGTCATATGTCCAGTCTTTGGCGCGGGCCAGCGGCGGCTGCCCGTCTTCGGTGGGCTTGTACTGGTCGATTTCCGGAAGGGTCAGCGGAAGGTCCTCCACGGGAACCGGCGTGGCGATGCCGTCCTTGTAATAGATGGGGAAAGGCTCTCCCCAATAGCGCTGACGGGAGAAAATGGCATCGCGGATGCGGTAGTTCACTTTCCGGTGTCCCAGTCCGTGGGCCTCCACATAGTCAATGGCGGCGGGAATGGCCTGCTTTACGCTGAGGCCGTTCAGGAAACCGCTGTTGCACATGATACCTTCCTTGGCATCCAGGCTCTCCTCGCTCACATCGGCCCCTTCGATGAGGGGGATGATGGGCAGGCCGAACTTCTTGGCAAAAGCATAGTCCCGGCTGTCGTGGGCGGGGACGGCCATGATGGCGCCGGTGCCATATCCGGCCAGCACATATTCCGAAATCCACACGGGCACTTTCTCCCCGGTGAGCGGATTGATGCCGTAAGCGCCGGAGAACACGCCGGTGACGGCCTTTCCGGCGATTCTTTCCCGTTCCGTCTTCTTTTTCACCTGCTCCAGATAGGCCTCCACCTCATTTTTCTGCGAGGCCGATGTGAGAACCGGCACCCACTCGCTCTCGGGGGCGAGAACCATGAAGGTGACACCGAAGATGGTGTCGGCCCGGGTGGTGAAGATGGTCACGTCATGCTCCTGCCCGTCGCACTGCACCTTGAAGACCATCTCCGCTCCTTCGCTGCGTCCGATCCAGTTGCGCTGCATCTCTTTGAGGGATTCCGTCCAGTCCAGCCTGTCAAGGCCGTCCAGAAGACGCCCGGCATAGGCCGATACCCGCAGTTGCCACTGCGTCATCTTTTTCTGGAATACCGGATGGCCGCCCCGCTCGGAATAACCGTCCTTCACCTCGTCGTTGGCCAGTACGGTTCCCAGCGCAGGGCACCAGTTCACGGTGCTTTCTCCCTGATAGGCAATACGGTAACGCATCAGGACATCGGCCTTTTCCTTTTCGGAGAAAGCCTTCCACTGCGCAGCCGTAAAGGGTTCGCCTTCGCTGCAGGCGGCCTCGACGGCGGCACTGCCTCCCTCCTCGAAGGCCTTCACAAGGTCTTCAATAGGACGGGCTTTCTGGAGTTTGTTGTCGTACCAGGAGCCGAACATCCGGAGGAAGGCCCACTGGGTCCACTTGTAATAGTCGGGGTCGGACGTGCGGAACTCGCGGTCCCAGTCAAAGGAAAAGCCAATACGGTCCAACTGCTCACGGTATCGGGCCACGTTGTCATGGGTGGTCTTCTCCGGATGCTGGCCGGTCTGGATGGCATACTGCTCGGCCGGAAGGCCAAACGCGTCATAGCCCATCGGGTGAAGGACGTTGAAACCCTTCAGGCGCTTGTAGCGGGCATAGATGTCACTGGCGATATATCCCAGCGGATGGCCGACATGGAGCCCGGCGCCGCTGGGGTACGGGAACATGTCCAGCACATAGTATTTGGGTTTGTCCGAATCTGCACTGGCACGGTAGGTCTTGTTCTGGGCCCACCACTGCTGCCATTTCTTCTCAATCTCAATAAAATTGTAATCCATATCTAGTTTATAGTCTTTCCATTGATGCCGAAGCGGCCCTTCTCCTTGGTGAGACGGAATTCCACGGCCACCGTCAGGGCCACCTTCGTCTTCTTGCCGCGATGACGGCCCGGCCGCCACTTGGGAGAGGCGGACACTACGCGGACGGCTTCATCGTCCAGGGACTGATGCACGCCGCGGGCCACTTTCACATCCTGCACTTCTCCCTTCTCGTCGATGATGAAATCCACCAGGACGGTGCCCTGGATCCCATTGTCGAGGGCATATTTGGGGTATTTGACGTATTGATAGACCCAACGCTCCATAAACGTGCGGGGATCCTGGGAATTCAGGAACATCGGTTTTACGTCCACGTCACTGTAGGCATAGGTTCCTACCGGGGTTTCCTTCTTGCCTTCCGTGCGTCCCCGGAACAGCGGCCGGGGCCCGTTGGCAAGATGCTGGACGAAACTGAAGATATACTCCAGTTCCCTCTCCATCCCCTCGAAATTGACGATGGAGTAGGTGTCACGGCCGGTTCCGTGCTCCGGGTATCGGCCTGTCGTAAAGAGGACGGAGGGAATCTCCTTGCTGTAAAACACCACATGGTCTCCGGGATAAGGCTCCTGGGGCACCGCCTGGGCCTGGATGGGAAGCAGTTCCCCCTGCAGGCTTTGAATGATGGCTCCCAAGTCCAGATTGGAGGCTGTGTAAGCCTGGAAACCGTTTTGCTCAAGCCCCAGCACGTCCAGGTTCACCATGGCGTCAATGTTTTCCACATCGGAAGCGAAGGCCCGGTTCAGGAAATACCACGACCCGGCAAAGGAATCACAAGATGCGCCGAAACCGACAAAGAGGATGCTCCGGCGAAGGAGCGCCCGGGCATAGGAAAGTTTCTGCGCCAGTTCCAGCAGCATGGCCATGCCGGAGGCGTTTCCATTGGCTCCATAATAGGTACGGTTCACGACTTCCCCGTCCACGGTAAGCTGGTCTGTGCCCAGGTTGTCCATTCGGGCTCCCACGACGATATAATGGCCGTTCTGACTCTTGTCCCAGCCTTGCAAAAAGCCGACTACATTGCGGGAAGTGAGCGTGTCCGCCCCCTGGGCAATCTTGAATTCACTGCCCACCGTAAGAACGTCGATGCCATATTCTTTCAACTTTGCGGCAAGATAATCCGCCGCCATTTTCTCGCCTTCGGACCCGGCCTTCCGGCCTTCCATCTGGGCGCCGGACAGATAGGACACATGCTCCTTGAAGGCCCGGACGGTCTCCGAATCGTCCAGATCCTCGATCGGGGTCCGGTATTGGGCAGCAAGCCCCGTGGCCACCAGCAGAGCGGCCGCAAGAGACAGAAGCCGTTTCATCATTTGTTCACGAGAATCCAGCTGTCCGGAGGGCAGACGCCCTTTCCGCGCAACTGGTTAAGGGTTTTGACGGTTTCGTTGAGGTTGTCCGAAGGGCATACGGCTACGGCCATAAGACCGTTCCGGAAACTGATGATGGACGCCTTGTAGCCGGCCTCGTTGCAGGCTTTCAGCTTGCGGTCGGCATAATAACGCCCCCGGAAAGCACCTACCACGATGCAATAACGGGTTTCCAGTTTGGTGGTGAACAAACCGCCCATCTTGGCCGGATTCAGTATGGTTCCGTTGGCCTGCGAGAGGGAATCCAGCAAATGGGCTTCCAAAGCGGCCAGGGAATCGGCCATCTGTTTTTCTACCCGGGCCAAGGAATCCAGACGGGCCTGCTGCCGGGCTTCCTCCGCTGCCAACTGTTCCAGGCGGAGTTGCTCCACCTGCGCCGCGGTAGGACGGCCGGCGAGGGTTCTCACAAAGTCACAGCTGCTGACACATAGCAGGGAGAGTGCCAATACGATGATGAAGGTCCTTTTCATACATAATCCTCCTTAATCTGCAAAAATACGTTTTTTTCAAAGTTCATCAAAATAAAAGTCGTATATTTGTGCCTGTATGAAGAAAACCATTCAGCTGGAAGCCATCGACCCCATTGAGATTTACGGCGTCGGAAACAAGATACTCACCGAATTCTGCACCTATTTTCCCCACCTCAAAGTAGTTGCCCGCGGCAACGAACTCATGCTGGAGGGGCGCGAAAGCGACATCTCGGAGTTCAACATCCGCTTTGCCGAATTGATTGAACGGCGTCATCACAAGATGAATCTCACCGTGTATGACGTGGAAGATATCTTCTCGGGCGGCGGCAGCGGAAACGAGCGTTTTGCCCTGACGGGAGACGCCGTCATCGTACATGGAACGGACGGAAAGCCCATCCGGGCCCGCAACAAAACCCAGCAGGAACTGGTCAAGGCCTATTTCGACCACGACCTCATCTTCGCCATCGGCCCGGCCGGTACCGGAAAAACCTACATGGCCATCGCCCTGGCGGTGCGCGCCCTCAAGAACCGGGAAATCAAACGGATCATCCTCACCCGCCCGGCCGTGGAAGCCGGCGAGCGCCTGGGCTTCCTTCCCGGAGACCTCAAGGAAAAACTAGACCCGTATCTTCAGCCCCTCTATGACGCCCTTTCGGACATGATTCCCTCCCGCAAACTGCAGGACTTCATGGCCGACGGCACCATCCAGATCGCTCCCCTCGCCTACATGCGCGGCCGCACCCTGGACCGGGCCTGCGTCATCCTGGATGAAGCCCAGAACACCAACCTGGGCCAACTCAAGATGTTTCTCACCCGCATGGGCCCCAGCGCCAAATTCATCGTCACGGGAGACGCCACCCAGATCGACCTCCCCCGCCGTGAAGACAGCGGCCTGCTCGCCGGCATCCGCCTCCTGGACGGAATCAAGGGCATTGCCACCATCCGCTTCTCAAGCGAAGACATCGTCCGCCATCCCCTCGTCACCAAAATCGTAAAAGCCTTCGACCAAAAGGATTCTTCGCTTCACGCAGAATGACAAAAAAAGCCCCGTTCAAAACGAACGGAGCTTTTCGTTGCAGGAAGACAAGAATGCCTACTGTGAGACAATCTCGTTCCACTTTTCGTAAGCGGCCTGATACTTGGGATCCACGCTGCGGAGTTGGAAGTTCAATCTCTTGAGGAAGTCGGCGGCGGCAGCCTTCACATCCGGGTTGGAACTTACCTCATAGCACTTCTCGAAAGGTTCGATGGCGCTCTGGTACACCTCCACCAACTTGGCATTGAGTTCGTCGTACTTCTTCCAGTCACGGACATCGAGGGCATTCATCTCCTCCACGAGGGCCTCACCCTTCTTCAGGGCGATGTTGGCAATGCCGTAATAGGCCATGTCATACTTGGGATCGATTTCCAGGCCCTTGTTGTAAGCGGCGGTGGCAGCATCGAAATCCTTGACACCGGCATAGATGTTACCTTCTACATAATAGAGGGAAGGGTTGTCGGGCATGGCTTTCTTGGCCTCGTCCAGCAGTTCGACGATCTTTTTGGGATCCTCCTTGGTCTGCAGGTACAGGTTGATGAGGTTGGTGAGGATGGAGGCGTTGTCCGGATAGGCGGTGAGGCCGGTGGCCAGGTAGTTCTTGGCGGCCAGCGTATCGGCCTTGGCCAGGGAGCACTCGGACAGGGCGGCATAGATGTTACCCTCGGAGGTATAACCGTTCTGCAGGCACTTGTTGTAATACTCGATGGCACGGTCATAGTTCTTGGAGGCAAGGGCGGTGAAAGCGCAGTTGTAAGCGGCATCATCGTTCTTTACGCTGCAGGGGGGAACCAACGACCAGTCGGCGGCGCCTTTGAACAGGTCGCTGGCCTTGGCCATGTCACCCAGGGAATAGGCGGTGAAAGCGTCGTTGTAGTAGGCGTTCACGACCTCCTGGAGTTTGGGATCCACATCCTTTTCCTTGGCACCCAGTTCAAAAGCCTTCGCATAGGCCTTGGCGGCTTCTCCCAAAAGGTCTCCGGGGACGGAGGGTTTGGTGACGTCCACAATGGCCAGCATGCCGGCCTGATTGAAGTACACATCCACGTGGGAGAGCTGCATCTTCTCATAAGTCTCACCGCCGAGGGTTACATTGGAGACGGAAGCGGGCTGCTCTTTGTTCATCATTCCGAAGGTGGCCTTGTCCAGACCGGGAGTGATGTTGGCGACAGGATTGTTGTAAGCGTCCATGTAGGCCTTGGCCAGTTTCATCCAAGTATTGGCCTTGGCGCCCTTCTTGGCATCCTGAGAGGCGGCAAGGGCATTGTTAACGGCCTTCTGCATATCGGCATCGGACTTCTGCGCATACGCAAACTGCAGGGAGCAGACGAGCGCGAGGGTGAATAACAGCTTTTTCATACTATTAATGGTTAGATAATTATTCTTCTGTAGGATTGCTTTCGGGAAGTGCGGTTCCTTCGGCTGCCTGGCTTTCTTCCTCATCGTTGTGAGCGACGACGGAGATGGCGGCGATGGCATCTTTCTCCCGGATGTTGATGAGCTTGACGCCCTGGGTGGCACGTCCGGCAACACGGATGGTGTTGACAGGCATACGGATTGTCATTCCACTGCGGCAGATGATCATCAGGTCATCTTCATCGGTGACATTCTTGATGGCCACCAGATTGCCGGTCTTTTCGGTGATGTTCAGGGTTCTCACGCCCTTGGCACCCCTTGAGGTTTGACGGTAGTCCATAGGGTCGGACCGTTTGCCGTAGCCATTTTCAGATACGGCCAGCACCTGGTGCTTTTCAACGTCTTCCGCCTGCGGATCCTGGCAGACGACACCGACCACATAATCCCCTTCTTCAAGATTGATGCCACGGACGCCGGTAGAGGTCCGGCCCATGGCGCGGGCCTCGCCTTCGTCGAAGCGGACGCAGCGTCCTCCGTGGGCGGCGATCATCACATTGCAGCGGCCGTTGGTGAGGATGGCCTCCAGCAGTTCGTCGTCTTCGCGGATGTTGATGGCGTTCACACCGTTGGTACGGGGACGGGAATAGGCTTCGAGGGAAGTCTTCTTCACGATGCCCTTCCGGGTGACCATCATGATGAAGTTGTTGTTGATGAAGTCCTCGTCCTTGAGCGTCTTGACGTTCAAGTAGGCGCGGACGCTGTCGTCGGGGTCGATCATGAGGATATTCTGGATGGCGCGGCCCTTGGACGTGCGGTTGCCTTCCGGAATCTCATAGACCTTGAGCCAGTAGCACTTGCCCTTCTGGGTGAACAGGAGCATGGTGCTGTGGGTGTTGGCGATATAGATGTGCTCGATGAAGTCTTCGTCGCGGGTGGCGCTGCCCTTCATGCCCACGCCGCCGCGGTTCTGGGTGCGGAATTCCGTGAGCGGGGTACGCTTGATGTATCCCAGATGGGAGATGGTGATGACCTGGTCTTCGTCGGCATAGAAGTCCTCGGGGTTGAACTCGTCTTCCGCGAGGGTGATTTCCGTGCGGCGGGGGTCTCCGTAACGGGCCTTGAGGTCCATGGTTTCATCCTTGACCACCTTGAACTGTTCCTCGACGGAGCCGAGGATCACCTGGCAGCGCTCGATGAACTTCATGAGTTCGTCGTACTCGTTCTGCAGTTTCTCCCGCTCCAAGCCGACCAACTGACGCAGGCGCATTTCGACGATAGCCGCCGCCTGGACGTCCGAGAACTGATAGCGGTCCACCAGCATCTGGCGGGCTTCGTCGATGCTCTTGGATTCGTAGCGGATGATGTGGACAATCTCGTCGATGAGGTCCATGGCCTTGAGCAGGCCTTCCAGGATGTGGGCGCGCTTTTGGGCCTTGTCCAGTTCGAACTTGGTGCGGCGCACCACCACCTCGTGGCGGAAGTCCACGAATTCCTTGATGATTTCCTTGAGGCTGAGGGTGCGGGGACGGCCCTTGACCAGGGCCACGTTGTTGAACGAGAAACTGCTCTGCAGGGGGCTGTATTTGAACAGCATGTTCAGTACGACGCCGGAGTTGGTTCCCTGCTTGAGACGGATGACCACGCGGGTTTCACCGCGGGAACTTTCATCGTTGATATAGGAGATGCCCTCCACCTTCTTTTCGTCGGCCAGTTGGGCGATTTTCTCGATCATCTCCCGCTTGTTCACCATGTACGGGATTTCCGTCACCACGATGGTTTCACGGCCATGCTCGTCCACTTCGATTTCCGTCTTGGAGCGGATGACCACGCGGCCGCGGCCGGTTTCGTAGGCTTCCTTGATGCCGGACTTGCCCATGACAATGCCGCCGGTCGGGAAATCCGGACCCTTGATGTATTGCATGAGCTGGTCGGTGGTAATCTCGGGATTGTCGATATAGGCGCAGATGGCGTCGCAGCACTCTCCCAGGTTGTGGGGAGCCATGTTGGTGGCCATGCCGACGGCGATACCGGAGGCGCCGTTCAACAGCAGCAGCGGAGCCTTGGTCGGAAGAACCGTGGGTTCCTCGAGGGTGTCGTCGAAATTGAGGGTCATGTCCACGGTGTCCTTGTCCATGTCGCCGAGGACATCCTCGGCCATTTTCTGGAGTTTGGCCTCCGTGTAACGCATGGCGGCCGGCGAATCGCCGTCCACGGAACCGAAGTTGCCCTGGCCCTTGACCAGGGGATAACGCTGGTTCCACTCCTGACCCAGACGGACCATGGCATCATAGACGCTGGAGTCTCCGTGCGGGTGGAACTTACCCATCACTTCACCCACGATACGGGCGCTCTTCTTGGTTTGACCATTATAGTTGAGGCCCATATTATCCATGCCGAAAAGGACGCGGCGCTGGACGGGCTTGAGACCGTCCCGGGCATCCGGGAGAGCACGGGACACGATGACGGACATCGAATAGTCGATGTACGCTGTCCGCATCTCGTGGTCGATCTCCACCTGCTCGATGTAGCCGGCGCCGCCCAGACCTTCTTCGGGGATGTTCTTCTCTTCGTTGATATCCATATTTACTTATCTTTCTTTATAAACATACAAAGATAAGCAAATTTTTCGGTTTTTCAACACTATTTCACGGTGAGGATATACTCCGTGCTGATGTCTCCGAACTCCTCCAGGACCATGCGGCGGAGTTGTCCGTTCTTCTTGTAGTCCAGTTCCATTCCGGAGTAGCCCTTGAGAAGGGCCTTGCGTACCTTGATAACCACATGCTTGCCGCCGTCCTTACCGGCCGATACGGTGCAGTCGGCATCCATTTCCTTGGCAATGTCCTCGTACTTTCCGGCGATGCTGTACAGGATGGCGTTGCGCTGGGCCAGGACCGTTTTGTTGTTATCGGTGTTGACATCCAGCGTGATACCCCGCATATCCATGCGCAGGAAGGGGCCGTCGATGATGAAATAGTCTCCGTCGGGTTTGGTATAGAGCATGGCCAACTGGTCCGGAGCAGTGTAGGAAATGGTTCCTTCGCTCTTGATGACGCGGCCGGAAATCTTCAGGGTCTTGGCCTGGGTAAACGTACCTTCAAGGTCTTGTGCTCCGGCGGCAATACCGCAAAGGAGCAGGGCAAGGGTTAAAATTTTCTTCATAGCAGACGCAGTTGCTACAAAAACAATGCCCGCAGTAAAATGTCATTTTGTCAGGAAAGAATCCGGGGCGTGATTGTTGATAAGAGGAAATTCACTATTTTTGTACCTATGCAATTGAAAGTAACAGAACAACTCAATCAAGTCATCAAATATGCGCGGGAAGAAGCCATGCGCACCGGCAGTTACGGAATCGGCCCCGACCATCTGTTCCTGGGCATCATCCGCCAGGAGGAGAATGCCGCGTTCACTACGCTGCAGAGCCTGGGGATCGAACCGGCCGACGTCAAAGCCTTCATCGACCAGCGCATCTTCACGGGGGAAACCATCCCCTACGAAGAAATGGAGCATATCAACTTTTCCCGGCAGGCCCAGAACGTACTGAGCATCACCGTGATGGAAGCCGCCCGCCTGAAAAGCGGCGCGGCGGCTCCCCAGCATCTCCTGCTGGCCCTATGCCGCACCACGGAAAGTTACGGACAGGTCTATCTCCGCTCCCACGGCATAGATTACGGCCGACTGCTGGCTTTCATGGAAGACGAAGGGCTGCTCCACCCGCAGAAAGGGCCGGAAGAAGAAAGCCCCAAACAGCCTTCCCAGGGCCCTGAAGAGGCCCCCGATGAGGACAAGAAACTGGACATCGAAGAGTTCGCCTACGACCTCACCAAGGCCGCCCGCGACGGGAAACTGGACCCGGTGGTGGGCCGGGACACGGAAATCGCCCGCGTCATTGAAATCCTGGGGCGGAGAAAAAAGAACAACCCCATGCTCATCGGAGAGCCGGGGGTGGGAAAATCGGCCATTGTGGAAGGCATCGCGCAGCGGATCGCCGCCGGCGCCATCTCCCCCGCCCTGGCCAAAAAACGCATTCTCTCGCTGGACATCGCCTCGGTGGTGGCCGGCACCAAATACCGCGGTGATTTCGAAAAGCGTCTCAAGGGAATCATCAAGGAAGCCTCCGAGAATCCCGACCTGATCCTGTTCATCGACGAGTTCCACACCATTGTGGGCGCCGGCGGCGCATCGGGCAGCCTGGATGCCGCCAACATGCTCAAACCGGCCCTCGCCCGTGGAGAGTTCCAGTGCATCGGCGCCACTACGCTGGACGAATTCACCAAAATCGTAGAGAAAGACGGCGCCCTGGACCGCCGCTTCCAGAAAATCGTGGTGGAAGCCACCGGTGTGGCGGAGTCCATCACCATCCTGCAGCAACTCAAACCCAAATACGAGGAGTTCCACGGCGTCAGTTATACGGAGGAAGCCATTGAAGCCGCCGTCCGCCTGACCGACCGCTACATCTCCGACAAATCCCTTCCGGACAAGGCCATCGACGCCCTGGACGAGGCGGGAAGCATGGTACGCCTGGCCATCGCCCGGAAAAAGGGCCGCGAAAACGTGGTGGAGGCCGAGGACGTCGCCTCCGTCGTGTCCAAGATGACCGGCATCCCGGTGAACAAGGTGGCCGAAAGCGAAGGCAACCGGCTGGTGAAGATGCGGGCCCGCCTGCAGCAGCGCATCATCGGCCAGGACGAGGCGATCGAAAAGGTGGTGCGCGCCATCCAGCGCAACCGGGCCGGGCTCAAAGACCCGAACCGCCCCATCGGCACCTTCCTGTTTTTCGGTCCTACGGGGGTCGGGAAAACGCAACTGGCCCGCACGCTGGCGGAATATCTGTTTGACAGTGAGGACAACCTGGTGCGCATCGACATGAGCGAATACATGGAAAAATTCAGCGTTTCGCGGCTGATCGGCGCGCCTCCGGGCTATGTGGGGTACGAGGAAGGCGGCCAACTGAGCGAGCGCGTCCGCCGCAAACCCTATTGCGTGGTGCTGCTGGACGAAATCGAGAAAGCCCACCCGGACATCTTCAACCTGCTGCTGCAGGTGATGGACGAAGGCAGGCTCACGGACAGCAACGGCCGCACGGTAGATTTCAAAAACACGATCGTCATCATGACTTCCAACGTGGGCAGCCGCGAAATGGAGGAATACGGAAACGGCATCG
This sequence comes from Bacteroidales bacterium, assembly GCA_017447815.1. Taxonomy (GTDB): domain Bacteria; phylum Bacteroidota; class Bacteroidia; order Bacteroidales; family UBA932; genus Cryptobacteroides. Next base: position 18,050 of record JAFSMS010000109.1, read on the forward strand.
GCTTTGCCACGGCGGGCAAGAATGTGGAGATGGACCGCCGGGCCGTTGTGGAAAAAGCCGTGAAGAAGGCATTCCCGCCGGAATTCATCAACCGTGTGGACGATCAGGTCTATTTCAACTCCCTGACGCGGGAGTCCATCGAATCCATCATTGACATTGAACTCAAGGATCTCCGCAGGCGGGCGCTGGAGGCGGGCTATAAACTCTCCGTCACCCCGGCGGCCAAGCGCCTCATCGCCGACGCCGGCTACGATCCGGCCTACGGCGCCCGGCCGCTGAAACGGGCCGTGATGCGCTATGTGGAAGACCCGGTATCCGAGTTCATCATCAGTGACCGGATTCTCGTGTCCCGGAAAAAGGGAGCCGGCGCGCTGAGAACCCTCCGCGTGGGACTTTCCCCGGACAAGGAATCTACCGTAGTGGACCTCAAGGAGGATTAGAGGTTGGAAGCCTGGTCGAATTCCAGGTCCAGGTCTTCGATAATGTCCTTGAGGGCCTGGAAGGAAGTGGAAGAGGAAATGAATCCGCCAAGAGCGTCGATGTTGAATTCCGTATTACGCATGACTTTGTTCTTTTATGTTTCTGATGCAAAGGTAAGGCCAGCTTGAGCCAAACCGTTGCCCAAGCAAAAAAATTATGAAAAAAACTGCACTTTTTCTGATTGCGATGCTCCTGATCGGCCTGAATGTGGCCGGAGCACAGGAGACATACCGCTTCGCCCAGCGGGACACCTGCGACCTTTATCTGGACGTCTTCCGCCCTGCGGAAGGTTCCCAGACACAGTTGGACGGCATCCCCAAGCCCACCATCCTCTTCGTGTTCGGCGGCGGATTCATCCAGGGGGAACGTTCCGGCAAATGGGAGCGGATGTGGTACCGGCGCCTCAACGACAACGGCTATGCCGTCGTCAGCGTCGATTACCGGCTGGGCATGAAGGGCTACAAGGTTAAGAAAGGCCTGGCAGGGGCCCTGAAGGCCGTTGACCGCTTCCTGCTGTCCCAGCAAGTGGGCGTGGAAGACGTTTACGATGCCGTCGCCTTCCTCGCGGCCAACCGGGAGAGCATCGGCATCGATACGGACAATATCGTACTGGCCGGTTCATCGGCCGGAGCCATCATTTCGCTGGCGGCCGAATACGGCATCGTGAACGGGAAGGCGCAAGGACTGCCCGAAGGTTTCAACTTCAAGGGCGTCATGTCCTTTGCCGGCGCCGTCATCAGCACCACGGGCGCCCCGCATTTTGAAAAGGCTCCCTGCCCGGTCCTCCTTCTGCACGGAACGGCCGACCAAGCCGTCCAGTACAATCGGCTGAACGTGGGCGGAAAAGGCCTCTGGGGCAGCAGCTGGCTGGTCAAAGACTGGCAGAAAAAGGGATACGGGAACTATTGCATCTACCGTTTCAAGGACAGTTCCCACGACGTGGCGGCCTACATGAACTATCTCTGGGACATCGAGAAGGCCTTCCTGGAACAGAACGTAATCCAGGGCCATGCCCGTTGCATCGATGCCGTGGTGGACGACGCCTCCCTCCCCCGCTGGGGCCAGTTGTCCATGGACGATATCTACGCGAAAGAAAAATAAAAATGCGGGCTACAACCCCGGCAAGGGCGAACCCCGGCTGCAAAACCCCACGGTAGATGCCGTGGCGGCCCAACTGTGCAAGCTGGAAGGCGGCCTGCTCAACGATATTCTGCTGTCGCTCTAAAGCGTGCTCATCCTTTCCAGGGAGACTTCCACAAGTTTGCGGATGGTGGCTTTGTAGTCCGGATTGGAACTCTTGAGGTAGCGGTTGGCGATGACGCAGCACACCGTACAGGCGTTGTGGCCCAGATGGGCGGCCAGGCCCGCCAGCGGCGAACTTTCCATCTCGAAGTTGGTGATGCGGAAATCCTCGTCACCCAGTTTGAAGCGGAAACTCTCGATGTCCTCCAGCATGTGGGGCATGGCCAGCGGAATGCGGACCACGCGGCCCTGGGGGCCATAGAAGCCGGGAGCCGAGATGGTGACGCCCTTGAGGGTGATGTCCTTCATCAGATTGATGATTTTGTCGGAAGCCTTTACGAAATAAGGCGACGGAAGCGTCGGATTCCAGTTCATGTGCTTTTTGAAAGCCTCCTCCACCTCCGGGATGGTGACCTTCTCGCGGTTTCCGTACCAGTTCATCACGCCGTCAAAGCCCACGCTCATGTGCGAGAGGATGTAACTGCCCAGGGGAATATCGGCATGCAGGGCGCCGGAGGTGCCGATCCGGAGGATGTTCAGGCTGCGGTGCACGGGCTTCACCTCACGGGTTTCAAAATCCACGTTGGCAAGGGCATCCAGTTCTGTCATCACGATGTCGATATTGTCCGGGCCGATGCCGTGGGACAGCGCCGTAATGCGCTTGCCGTTGTACTTGCCCGTGACGGACACGAACTCACGGGAGGCGTTGCGGCACTCGATATCGGTGAGGTAATCGGCCAGGATATTCACCCGGCCGGGGTCTCCCATCATGATGACGTTGTCGGCCAGCTGTTCGGGCTTGAGATGGATATGGAATGCGGAGCCGTCTCCGTTGATAATGAACTCAGATTCAGGAATTCTCATGTCAATTTGCATTTTTCTCCCGCAAATATAGCGATAATTCGGGATTTTCGCTATATTTGAAATCATGAAAAGAAACATCCTTGCGGCCTTCGCCGCCACCCTGCTCCTGGCATCGGGCTACCAATCAGATGCCTGCACCAACCTCATCGTCGGGAAACAGGCTTCCGTGGACGGAAGCGTTATCTGCACCTACAACTGCGACAGTTTCGGCCTGGCCAAACCGCTGTCCTACTACCCCGCCGGCAAGCATGATCCCTCGGAGATGGTCGCCATCTTTCCCTGGAAACGCGAGGGAGATGTGCATTACATCCCGCAGGCCCCCTACACCTATGCGGTCACCGGCCTCATGAACGAAAAGCAGGTTTCCATCGTGGAAACCACCTGGGGCGGACGTCCGGAACTGCGCAACCCGGAAGGCTGGATGGGCTATTTCTCCCTGATGGACGTGGCCCTGCAGCGCGCCGCATCGGCCCGGGAAGCCATTCAGATCATGCACAACCTGGTCCAGGAATACGGTTACTGTGAAACGGGCGAATCCTTCGCCGTCTGCGACAAGGACGAGGCTTGGATCATGGAACTCATCGGCAAGGGTGAAGGCCGCAAGGGCGCCGTCTGGGTGGCCCTCCGCGTACCGGACAACGCCATCTGCGCCTACGCCAACTCCAGCCGCATCCAGCAGTTCCCGCAGGCCCGGAAGGCCGACAAGAAACTGGGCTTCTGCATTTCGCCGGACGGCCAGTGCATGTACAGCGCCGACGTCATCTCCTTCGCCCGCGAGATGGGTTACTTCGATGGCGAAGACAAAGACTTCAGCTTCCGCGAAGCCTATCAGCCCATGGACTTCGGAAAGATCCGCGTCTGCGAGGCCCGCGTGTGGAGTTTCTTCCGCCGCCATTACAAGCCCGAGGTGATGGACAGTTACCTCCCCTTCCTCCAGGGCGACATGTCGGAGACCGACCATCTTCCGCTCTGGGTCGTCCCGGACAAGCCCGTGAGTTACAGGGACATCCAGAACGACATGAGAGACCACTACGAGGGCACCGCCCTGGACATGACGGCCGACATGAGCGCCGGTCCCTGGGCTTCCCCCTACCGCAACCAGCCCATCAGTTTCCAGGCCGCCGACGGCACCCCGATGTTCCGCGAGCGTCCCATCGGCTGCCAGCAGAGCGGCATGACCCTGGTCTGCCGCATGCGCTCCTGGCTGCCCGACGCCGTGGGCGGAGTCACCTACTTCAACATGGATGACGCCACCATGGTGGCCTACGTCCCCGTTTACTGCGGCATCAACCGCGTACCGGCTCAGTTCCGCAAGGAAAACAACAACATCATGGAATTCTCCTGGGACAGCGCCTTCTGGATGAACAACCTGGTGGCCAATATGGTCTATCCCCGCTGGAGCGCCCTGTATCCGGACCTTCTGGAGGCCCAGACCGAACTGGAAGACTATTTCGAAGCGGAGCAGGCGGCCGTGGATGCCAAGGCACAGGAACTCACGGCCGGCGAGCGGGCCGAATACCTCACCGCCACCACCATCGGCTATACCGACAAAATGATGCAGCGCTGGGACAAACTCTTCAAATTCCTGGTAGTGAAGCACAACGACCAGGTGATGCGCCCCAGCAAGGACGGAGAAATCGTCCCCGGACGCCATACGGCTCCGGCCTATGCCCCCGCCTTCATCGAAGCGATAAAGGAGCAGACCGGAAAGCGGTACGTCAAACCCTGACAGCGTTTACCACCAGGCCGGGCGGGTGTAGTCAAATGCAGCCCGCTCGGCAGCCCATGAGTCGTGGGTGAAAACCGTATCGGCCCGGTCGATGTACAGGATGCCGTCCAGATGGTCGCATTCGTGCTGGAAGATGCGGGCGGTGTATCCCTCGACGGTTTCCGTCACTCGCTTTCCGTCCCGGAGATAAGAGACCACGACGCCACTGCTGCGGGGGACGCGTCCGCGAAGGGGCGGAACCGACAGGCATCCCTCTTCCAGCAGCACCGTTTCCCCGAACAGGCTGTCAATCTGAATGTTCTCGTAGCACTCGAAAGGCTCCCCTTCCTTGTCCAACCGCTGCACCCAGACCACGCGGCGGTTGATGCCCACTTGCGGTGCGGCGATGCCCACCCCGTCCTGGGAGGGATCCATGACTGTCCGCAGCATCTTGGCCTCCAGGGTCTGCAGCACGGCCGACTGCAGTTCCCTATGGCTGAGGTTTGTACTGGGAGTACGGAGGATGGTGCTGTCCTGCCAGAGGGTGGTCACATACAGGACGGAATCCTGCTGCCGGACAACACGCTTTTCCCAGGAAGAGAAGGTGCAACTTCTGCCCGGAAACAGTAAGACGACGGCCAGCAGAAAGGCCAGGCGGGTAATAGTTTTTTTCATCTTGTCGGGGGCTTAGATAATCCAACCGGTGTTTTCCTTTTCGATATCCGGAATCAGGCGCCGGACCGCCTTGTGGTTGTAGAAGAAACGGGCCGCGACCACACGCACCACCGTGTAAGTGGGAATGCCCACCAGAAGGCCCACCGTTCCGCCGATGCGTCCGGCCATGAGAAGAACGATGAAGATTTCCAGCGGCGTGGACTTGATGCTGGTGGAATAAATCAGCGGCTGATAGACCAAGTTGTCGATGAGTTGGGCCAGCAGCATGACGGCCAGGACGATGAGGGCGAAGGCCAGGATGGGGACATTGAGGCCCACCCCGGCGCCGTACTTGAGCACGACGCACAGCAGGACGCCGATCACCTCTCCCAGCAGCGGTCCCACATACGGAATCACGTTGAGCACACCGGCGATGAAGGCGATGCCGATGGCGTAGTCGGCCCCGATTCGGGCAATGAGCCAAAGGCCCAGGAAATCCACCAGGATGACGCCCAGCACCTCCACCACCAGGCCGATAAAATAGCGGGACAGCAGGTGGGTAATATCGTTGATGGTATTCTCCACGCTGCTCTCAATCCTGTCGGGGACCAGGGCGCGGATAATCTTGCAGAAAAGTTGCTCGTCCTTGATGAAGAAGAACGAAATGAAGACCACGGAGAAAATGCCCACGCCGATACTGGCCGCCGCGGAGGCCACCGAGCCGATAATGGATGTCACATTGGAAAGGCTCACCACGGAGCGAATCTGCTCCAGGAGCACAGAAACCAGGTTGAAGTCTTTTCCCAAGGACGGGAACAAGCCTACAATCCAGTCGTTCATCTGGTCCAGGACGGAATTATACGGCACATCCCGCGCATTCATCACCGAAGCGTCGCGGATGATGTGCATCACCACCGGAACCATCTGCGTGACAAAAAGGGACAGGGCCAGCAGGATGATGATAATGGTGAGGATGGCCAGCACGGAATCCGGCAGGGCTTTCCCCTTGATCTTGCATTTGCGGAAAAGCCGCATGAGCGGATGGCCGATGAGCGACACCACAAAAGCCACCAGCACATAGACCAGCACGCTCCTGAAATACCAGCATGCCGCAAGAATGACGGCCAAAACGGCCAGATTCATCATCCATCCGGCCAGTTTATCGATGTTACTTTCGTTTTCCATATCAATACCTTCTCGCCTGCAAAAATAAGAAAAAACAAGCAAAACCGCGTGCTTTAGAAGCAATATCCGATTCCCAGTTCTGCACAGGCAGTCTTAAAGCCAATCGTGGAAATCCCGGCCATGAGCGAGAGATGCCGCCAGGAGAAGAGGACACCGGCATCCAGAGCAAGGCCGGAAACGGAACGGTCCTGGACAGAGGCCCATTGGCCGGCGGTATCCTCCCAAAGCAGTTGCCGCTTGCCATAGCCGGCTCCGGCATAGAAAGACAAGAAATCCAAGGCAGAAAAAACGCCTCCAGCGGAGATATTGAAGCGTTTTGCGGCCTCTTTCCCTGTCGTCCATATATAGCCGGAATCCGTGGTTCCATCGGAATAACAACCGTAAGAGGCCTGCCTGGAGGCCAGTGAAACCGCTCCCTTTACGAAACCGCCCCACTTGCCCTTGGTGAAAGAAAGCAGCAGTCCGGGACAGAGATCGGGGATTCCGACATACAGGAGTGCCGATGCATGAAAAGGGGCGGCAGGGACTGTAAGCGGACGATGCCTGGGCTCCGGCGAGGGCCGGCCCGTTTCCGGAACAGGGGGCAGAGCCGCCCGGTAAAAAAGCGGGTCCGGCTTTCGGCAAGGGACGGCAGCCATAGCCTTCCGACCTCCGAAAGCAGCGTCATAACGGTTTCTGATGGCCTTAAAACGCTCCCTTTGTTCCCATGTCATATTTCCACCGGCAGTCTGCAGCGATTTTCGCAAGTCGGAGAGTTGGTTCAAAAGGGGCACCAGGGCGCTCCCGGACACCTTTTCCCCTTCCTGAGCCTTTTGCCTTAAACGGATGCACGCTTCGCTAATCTGTTCATATTGGTCCAGGGCGGCATCCCAAGATTGGGCAAAGGCGGCCGTACTCAGGAAAACAGCAGCAAAATATGCAAGGAAACGCTTCATAAATATACAAATGTACACAAAAAATGCTATCTTTGAAAGAACAAATGGACGAAACCTCTTCATTCCTCACCTCTCCGGATGTACCGGAAGAAAGCAGTCCCCAGCCTCAACTCATCCACAGTTCGGAGGCCGGTTATTGTGATTTGTACCGAATCAACCGCCAAGGCCGATTCCGCGTACTCAAATGCCTGAAACCGGAATACAGGGGCAAAGATCTGTACGAGCGCCTGCTTCGCAAAGAATTCGAGATCGGCTATTCCCTGGACCACCCCAACATCTGCGAGTATTACTCCTTCCGGAAGACAGAATCGCTTGGCCATTGCATCGAGATGGAATGGGTTGACGGTCGCACGCTGGAACAGTTGCTGGCCACGGGACAGCCCGAAAAAGCCCTGGCGGAAAAGATAGCCGATGAACTCTGCGACGCCCTTTCTTACATCCACTCCAAACAGGTCATCCACAGAGACTTGAAACCCTCCAATATCTTGATTACGCATAGAGGTGACACGGTCAAATTGATTGACTTCGGCTTTTCCGACTCCGACTCGCACGCCGTCCTGAAAGTATCGGCCGGAACAGCCGTTTATACGGCTCCGGAAGTCTTGAAAGGCAAGGAGGCCGATGTGCGGAGCGACATCTACTCCCTGGGGCTTATCCTGACCCAGTTTTCCCGCAGTTTCCGGCGGGTGGCCCGCAAATGCTGTGAACCGCAGCCCTGGCGGCGCTATGCATCGGCCGCAGAAGTCAAGAAGGCCCTGCACAGCCGCTGGCCCGTGCTTTCCGGGATGGTGTTCATCCTGGCGGTCTCTGCCATCGTCCTCACGCCTTATGCCGCAAAATGGTTTGGCAAGGAAGAAGCCGTTGTTATACCGGCCGATACCATAACCGTTCCGCCCGCAGATACCCTGGAGACTGTTCCGCAGAGTTCCGCCCGTCCAACGCCCCCCGTGAAACAAAAAGAAGCAAAGCCCGCCACGGAGGCTACGGTGGACGAAGCCGCCATCGACGAACTCTTCCGCCAGGCCACGGACCTATTCGACTGATTTCTCTACAATTTGGGTATAGGCGGGAATAAACGCTTCGCTACGGTCCACCGTAACGCCCGGAATCACCTGCCCGGGTGCAATGTAAAGCGTTTCCAAGGCATCGAAATGCATAGGAGAAAGCAAAAGTTCCTGGAGCTCTGTATTGGCCGATACATCCAAACACTTTAATAAAGACATCCTACCATTAAAGGACCTCAAATGCGGAAGCTGGGAAATATCTATTTCGGAAAAATCGCAGTAAGAGATATCCAGGACCTTGAGTTCGGGATTAAAACGCAGGTCGGAGAGTTCAGACGCCGTTCCGGCCACATTGAGTTTTTCCAGAAGCGGGCATTGGGAAATATCTACAGGCACGCGCCGTCCGCTCTGCTCATAGGAGATCTCCAGCTCTTTTAATCGGGGCATCCGGCTAAAATCCGGAAAGCTGCCCCACAAGTGGGTAATTTTCAAGCGGACAAGACTACTTTCGCAGGCCGAGAAATCAGGAACAGACAAGGAGGTCATGCCCAAATCCACCTCTTCCAAGTGCGGATTATTGGAAAGATTCAGGCTCCCTTGCAGATCTCCCAGAGCACTGTTGTTGTTAACAATCAGAATCCTTAGCTGGGGATTGTTGGAGACATCCAGGGATTCCAGCGTCCCTACGGGGCCAAAGCAATCGCCAAAATGATAACGCTTGCTCAAATAGTAAAAAGGGAACTTTTCCAGATTATAATCATTGCACCAATTACCCCAGCACCAAATTTCCTCCAGGTTAGGCATAAATTCAATCCCTTGAAGGGTTTTGACGCCCAATTGATTGGAGTGGAAGTCTATCCGACGGATAAGCCCTGCTTCCTGGGGAGAAAGTCCACCGTCGTGATTCCAGTCGTAGTGCTCTGTCAGGTAGGTCTTGAAGGCCGGATCCGGAATGGGAACGTTACCGTCCGGGGCGGTGAATTCCTGTACCGGAGTGGTGATTTCACTGCCTCCGGCCTTTGCAAAGGCACTCCAGGTATAGGTTCGGCCCGTCTCCAAGCCGCCAGCCGTCACCGTAAATGCCTGTCCCTGCATCTTGCCCTCAATCGGCCTGTCCTCCAGCACAATGCCACACTGTTCCACACGGTTGCCGGAGAGTTCGCACACGAAAGTGGCTTCAGCCCCTTTCACCGCCACATCGGCCCTCAAAAACTCCGGTGCCGCAAACTGCCCGCTCTCCTTGCCACCGCAAGCGGTAAAGAGAGCAAGAACTACAATGATGGCACGATTCTTAAACATCGCCATCAAAGATAGCAACATTTTTTAAGAAATCTTCTCAAGCCGGTTCAATCCGTCGTTCTTTCCGGCTACATAAGAAGGTGTAGGACCGCCGACACGGTCTATATGGTCGATGAAGAGGGGGTAGCCCAGGAGGAACTGCGTGGCGCGGAAGCGGTCATCGGCCTGCAGCTTGGCATTTTCGCTTTTGAGGACGGTGAAGGTGTCATCGCCTTCGTAGAGCAGTGTCACCAGGCGGTTGGGCACCCAGCCGATGAGAATCATCTCGCCGGCGTGCAGTTCCTCGGAAGTGATGCACGTGGCACTGAAAAAACCGGACTCGAAGGCCGGAGAATGTTTGAGTTCCTCCCGCCAAGCGTTAAAGGACGGATGGCCGATGAATCGGCACAGCACATCCAGCGTAGCCACCCGCGGCGCCGGTTTCAGGCTCACATAGCCCCACAGCCGCTTAAGGGTGGCCGACGAGATATACTCGTTGATATCCCGCTCGATGACCACCGACAACGACTCAAAGTCCGTGGAGGTATGCACCTCCCGGCCATATTTGCGTTCCACCTCCTTCAGCAGGAACGCAATTTCCGGAATCTGGTTGGGCATGGTTCTGGATGCAAAGATAGCATTAAACAATGTTTATCCTGCTTCTAATTTGCTGTTTTTGCACTGAATAAGCCATAAATGATACCCCAACCAATGACAGCGACCAGCAATGAAGTGGCAATGTAAATGTCTACTTTGTATTTGAAACAAGCAAAGGCAATATTGATGACAGTAATAGTGACGACCATAATCCACGCAAACACCTTGATGGAAACACCTCTCCCGGCGTTTTCATACTTGAGTCCCATGGCTGGAACAATCATACATGCAATAGACAAAATACCGACCGCAAAAGAGATCCAATTCCTTCCTCCTATTTCAGGCGCAATAATCTCACAGACAAAACCAAGAAAGATGGCAATCGCCAAAGCCAGGATAAATTTTATTCCATCAATCTTCATTTCACTTCATTTTTGCAAGGATAAACAGTTTATTAACTTCCGGGACTTGGGAAGCTGGAGCCCAAGCACTCATCCCGGTCTTCCACACCAGTGTCTCAGGTGTGAGGATAGTATTCTGGGCCAATTTTACCAGTTCCTCATCAGAGAAAGGGCCTGCCTGTGTTCCGTCAACAGCCAGATAAGTTTGACTCTGTTTTTGGACGGGAGGCGGAGTGACCCCCTGTGTATTGGCTTGAGGCATAACACTATTCATCATAGCCGGCATCTGCTGAATCATAGACATTCCGATGCCTAATTCCATCATCTTCTCGATGAAACTTCCACTATCTTCTGCCATTGCTAAATCATTGAAATAATGTGAGGACAATCTTTGATGAACTTCCATTCCGGCCATCCCTGTGTCCAAATATAAAAGTCAGGGGTGATTGCATCCGACTTGAGCAATTCCCGAATTTGGGCTAAAGTGAACGGTCCACGTTGTTCATTCCCTGCCGCAAGAACATACTGCTCTTGCTCTTTGTTCTGGAAAACAGGAAGGACTACGTGCGGCTGAATGCCGAACTGCGGGACCACTGTCTGCATGGCTTTGATGCTACTTTTGGCCTGGTCAGCTAATGCCTGCCACTGGTCGGAAGCGACAAGTTTGTCTAAGATATTGAAATCCAACTGTCTCATGATATTTACGGCTTAGGGATTGGAGGCACACCGGGAATGGGCGGAGGAACTGCACCGGGAGGAGGCCCGAACAAAGCGCTCAAGGCAGGAATAAGTTTCATTGGCTGCCAAGCCGGCATACCGTCACACCACGCGAGTGTATCTCCATTAATCTGTCCTGCAGCAATCATCTGGCTCAGAGCGGTAACATCACAGGGGCCGTATTGCGTACCATTGATGGCGAGATAGAAAACACTCTGTTGCGGGGCCGGAATTGGCGGTGGGGTGGCTTGAGGTTTTCCTGCTCCAGCCATGCCCTGCTGCATAGTCTGTCCCATTTGGTTCATCATACCGCCCACCTGCTGGCCCATGGTTGCGCCCATCATCATGCCGGTCATCATGCCCGCCGGGTTCATGTGACCGTCGCCGCCGCCGAAATTCATGCTTCCCATCTGTCCGATATTCTCCATGCCGGTCTTGAGTACTTCTGCCTGCTTATTGATACTATGAGCATTGATGTAGGCGGACTCACTGCCAAGGCCAGCCTGCTTGGCGGCCTGTTCACTCTGCAGGTGCTGGGCATACTGGCTTTCCTCCCGCATCCTGGCCATCGCATCCTGCATATGCTCCATCTGCATCCGGGCCATTTCCTTGGCCGTCTGGTTACGGATGTCAGCATCTGTACGCATAGTCTCTCGCTGGATTTCGAAGCTCAGCAGCGTGGTCTTTTCGTTTTCAAGATTATACAGCTGTGCCTGATCTTCTGTAAGGCGCTTGAGTTTCTGGTAACCTTCACTCTCCTCATCGTAGCGAATGTCCTCGACAATTACATCACTGGCAAAAATGCCGAAACGTTGCATGATGCGTTCTTGTACGCGTGCAAGGATATAGTGCCCCATCTCGCCGATGAGACTGTTGAAGTGCATGATGAAGATGCCGGTATCCTTGGGTGCATTGGTAACAATCTGTTTGATTTCCTGAGTTAGCAATGCTTTGACCTTATTTTGGAATTCAGACATTGATGTGTCCGCGGTCCCCCAGGATTCCAGGAAATATTTCACCATGGCCGGCTCTATCGGAACCTGAAAAGCAAGCGATCCTTTGATGGCCACTTCCACATCGTATGCCTTGTATTCCGGCTCAGACGGGATTACCCTAAAGTAAGGGATAGTGAACGGGAGTTCCATCCCCCGGGCCAGGTTAATGAAATACACTTCGGCCTGGAATGGCGTGCCACCTTTATAAGCAAGGCCAATGATGGACGCCAGTACCGGCATATTCTCGGCTTTGATTATATCATCATACGGTCCCATGATAATGTCATACTCGCCCTTGTTCTGATAAAGGAAGATGGCTGCCTGGCCGGGACGTACCCGAAGGCTGCTCCCGTAGCGGATGCTGTTTTCTCTATGCGACAAAGTTGCCTCTCTGCTGGCATCCGGGCGCCACTTCCAGATGAGATAATCCTTCTCATCACAGCGGATCATGTCCATGATGCCGCCATCTTTTTTGTTGAAAAGTCCCATTATTTCTTTCGTTCAAGATAAGCTTTGCAAATTGCCGGAACATCTGGAGCAAGGATGTGGTTAGGATTGTTCCAACCTCTTGTGTCGGCATAATTACCTGCTTTTTCCCTTTCTTCTTCTGACAAAGAGTCCATTCGAGCACACACGCTTTTCCACAAGGCTCTATCGATGTAATAATGCTGTCCATCTATTCCGATAGTCATGATGGATACTTCATTTTCGTATTTAGCATAGAAGTAACTAGCTCCGCCAAGAGTTGTTATCTTTACAACAACCGGTTTTTTCAACCAGGTAAGAATTCGACCAAATTGAACTGATTTTAGAGCTGCCATGGATATTTTTTGTTTTATTTATGCTTTTCATGTGTGTCCGGTAAAAGTTCCGGACGGGTTATAAAAAGTTTAACATTTAACTATTCCAGCTTATTAAAAAAACACAATTCTTTATATCAAATGAAAACAGTTTTCTATTCGTCACTCTTTTCACTATTATTGACGTTTTTGTTAAAATAGCCCTCATGTGAATGAAATTCGTCTTTACGACGAATTAACCTATTTGCCTCTTGATTCTCCAAAACACCCCTACGTCCGTCAAGATATGTCAAAATGACTATTTTTTCGGAAATCTTAAATGTCCCTATACGCTCCATATCGGACCAATAACCCCTATCGCCCTTTTCTGAGAAATATCCATTAGGAAGAAAGTCCATTCCAAGCGACACACCATTTACCTGATACCCATCCCATTCACCGACTATCCATTGTTCCTTTGGGCTGACAGCAAAGGCTTCTGGGAAAATAAATGGCGTTCTCTTTGCCCTAAAAGCAGATAAAACTTCTGCTGGGATGTCTTCAGTCACCGCCAAAAAGTGCGCTTCATAATTAGCATCCTTCCCTAAACTGTTGCGTGCTGCAATTCGTAATGTGCGATGTGCTAATTCTCCACAGAGAACGCCCTCTTCGTCAAGAATAGTAAGTTCTTTTGTTTCTTCAACAGAATCAACAAGCAATTTAAGCGCTTCAACTTGATCTCTTTTATAACGGCGATTATCAGCAACCCAGTTAGAATAGTTTTTCACCCGAACTACAGTAAAAGGCTCACCCATATATTGAGGCGTGAATACAAACAACCCGCGCCCATTACTTGCGTCAGAAGCAACATAGCAACAAGCTGGAATCCAATCTATAAGCGGGCGCGGACTCTCAGCGTTTTCCCCTTTCAAATAGTAAGTACCCGTATACCAAGCGTCTTCATCATATTCATTCTCAATTCTTACCCCCACCATCTTAAATGCAACCTCGTATTGGGCTGATAAAACTTTAACTTCCTGTGGCTCATACGTTCCATAGAAAACTTTTCTTTTTGAAACTAAACGATGTCCGTCATTAAATAAAACCAATAAATCGCTCTCTTTAACGAAATCCCTCTGTTCAATAAAGTCACCGTGATAATCTATTTCCTTTCTCGTAAAGTAGAGCTTATTAGTAGTTCCCTCGTGCTTGTTTGACCCTCCAGTAATCAATGTCGCAACGACTTTTCCATTTTCTTTCTTTTCGAAAATAGTACCTCCGGGGAATATATGTGTTCTTTCTCTCTGTGGAAGTGAATATAATTGTTCTATGCCGGCATTGACGTTGATTAGAGGGACATCAGAGCGAAGATACGTATCAGTATCTGTTGAAAACTTATCAAAACTTGTGATAATCTGAGTTATCACAAGTAAAAGATTATCCAAAGTCGCCCCCAAGAGCATGTTGATTATCAGTTGTTTGACATTTCTACTTGTTAAAACGGCTTTGGATAATATTTCACTGCTTCCCCAGACTCTTCAGCCACATTCTTAAGT
>JAFSMS010000110.1 GCA_017447815.1 Bacteroidales bacterium
ACCCGCGGTACCAAGGGCGCCCAGGCCCGCGCCGGTTACGAGCACAAGGTTGGTTTCGAAGGTGGTCAGATGCCTATTCAGCGTCGTCTGCCCAAGTTCGGATTCAAGAACCCTACCCGCGTAGAGTTCAAGGCTGTCAACGTTGCAACCCTGCAGGCCCTCAGCGAGAAGCTGGGCGTGAAGAGCTTCGACGTGGATGCCCTGATCGCCGCCGGTATCGCTTCCAAGGGAGACCTTGTGAAAGTTCTTGGCAACGGTGAAATCACCGCCGCCATCGAGGTGAAGGCCAACGCCTTCTCCGCATCTGCTACCAAGAAGATTGAGGCTGCCGGAGGTAAAGCAATCGTTACTGAATAAGGCTACTAGCGATGAAGAAGTTTATTGAGACACTCAAGAATATCTACAACATCGAGGAACTGCGCAAGCGGATCGGTTACACGATCCTGCTTGTGCTGGTTTACCGACTGGGTAGCTTCATCCTTCTCCCGGGCCTGGATCCCGAGGTCCTGAAGGGTGGTATCAGCGGCACCCAGGAAGGCCTTGTCGGACTGCTCAACATGTTCTCCGGCGGTGCTTTCGGTAATGCCAGTATCTTCGCCCTCGGTGTGATGCCGTACATCTCGGCATCTATCGTGGTCCAGCTTCTGGGCATGTTCGTTCCCTCCTTCCGCAAAATGCAGATGGAAGGCGAGAGCGGCCGCCGGAAGATGAACCAGATCACCCGTTACCTGACCGTGGCCATCCTCGCCATCCAGGGTCCCGCCTATGTGGCCGGCATGATTCCCGCCGCCGCCCGCACCGTGACCTGGAGCCCCTTCTGGTTCAACCTGGTGTCCACCGTGATTCTCATGGCCGGCTCCATGTTCGTGATGTGGCTCGGTGAGCGCATCACCGACCGCGGTATCGGCAATGGTATCTCTCTCATCATCATGATTGGTATCGTGGCCCGTCTGCCTTACGCCCTCTTCGCTGAAGGTGCCCAGAAACTCACCTCCAACGGTGGTGGCGGCCTGCTCTTCTTCGTGGTGGAAATGGTCGTGTGGGTGCTCGTCATCCTCGCCGCCATCGCCCTCGTGCAGGCTGTGCGCAGAGTTCCGGTGCAGTATGCCAAGCGTGTTATCGGCAACAAGCAGTACGGTGGTGTCCGTCAGTACATCCCCCTGAAAGTCAATGCCGCCGGCGTGATGCCCATCATCTTCGCCCAGGCTCTGATGATGTTCCCCATGCTGCTGGGTCAGTACGAATCCACCCGTGGAATCGCCGCTGCCTTCTCCAGCTACACTTCTGTATGGTATAACATTGTGTTCGGTCTGCTCGTGATCATCTTCACGTACTTCTATACCGCCGTTACGGTGAACCCCACCATGATGGCCGAAGACATGAAGAAGAACGGCGGCTTCATCCCCGGCGTCAAGCCCGGCAAGAAGACGGCCGAATACCTGGATACCATCATGACCAGGGTCACCCTTCCGGGTTCCATCGCCCTGGCTGTCATCGCCTGTCTGCCGGCCCTGGCCAACATCATGGGTGTGAATAACCAGTTCGCTTCCTTCTTCGGCGGCACCTCGCTGCTGATTCTGGTGGGCGTTATCCTGGACACCCTGCAGCAGATTGAGAGTTATCTCCTGATGCGCCATTATGACGGACTGATGAAGACCGGTCGTCTTACCGGACGTTCCGGCATGTAATTTTTTGAATGTTTGTAGAACATCGACAGAATGATCAGGCCTAAAACTGAAGAAGAAATCGAACTGCTCCGGATCAACGGCGAGCTTGTGTCCAAGACACTTGCCGAGGTCGGTAAGCTGGTCGCCCCCGGTGTGACAACTGTGAAGTTGAACGAGGTGGCCGAGACCTTCATCCGCGATCACGGCGCAGTCCCTTCCTTCAAAGGTTTCGATGGCTTCCCTGCAGCTCTCTGCATGAGCGTTAACGATGTGGTCGTCCACGGTTTCCCGTCCGACCGTCCCCTCGAAGAGGGAGACATCGTTTCCGTCGACTGCGGAACCCTGTACAAAGGATATAACGGAGATTCGGCCTACACCTTCCCGGTCGGGGAGGTGGACGCCGAAACCCGGAAACTCCTGGATGTCACCAAGGCATCGCTGTACAAGGGCATCGAGGCTGCCGTGGCAGGCAATCGTACGGGCGATATCGGATACGCGGTGCAATCGTATGCGGAAGGTTTCGGCTTCTCTGTGGTCCGC
Source organism: Bacteroidales bacterium (assembly GCA_017447815.1). GTDB lineage: Bacteria > Bacteroidota > Bacteroidia > Bacteroidales > UBA932 > Cryptobacteroides. The sequence goes on from JAFSMS010000110.1 coordinate 2,208, forward strand.
GAATTGGAAGGCCACGGGGTAGGTAAGGAGATGCACGAGGAACCCGGCGTTCCCAATTATGGGAGAAGGGGTCACGGCGCTCGCCTTATAGACGGAATGACCATTTGCATTGAGCCGATGATCTGTGCAGGCGGCAGAGGTGTGTATCTTGCAAGAAATGGTTGGGCAGTACACACGGCCGATCACAAGAACGCGGCCCATTACGAGCTTACGGTTGTTGTCCGGAAAGGCCGGGCCCAGCAACTGTCGACGTTCGACTACATTGAGAAAGATGGTTCCATTAAATTTTAAAGTGAGTTTCAGACGATGTCCAAACAAGTAGCTATCGAGCAGGACGGTACGGTGATCGAAACCCTCCCCAATGCGATGTTTCGCGTGGAGTTGGAAAACGGTCATGTCCTCCTCTGCAACATTTCAGGTAAGATGAGGATGAACTTTATCCATATCCTTCTCGGCGACCGGGTCAAAGTGGAAATCTCGCCTTACGATTTAACCAAAGGAAGAATTTCTTTCCGATACAAATAAAAACTAGATAACGATGAAAGTCAAGACCTCCATCAAGAAACGCAGCGAAGACTGCAAGATTGTCCGGCGTAAAGGCCGCCTGTACGTTATCTGCAAGAAGAACCCCAAGTTCAAGATGCGCCAGGGTTAATAAGTGTAACTAATAAAAGTACAGATAGAATATGGCAAGAATAGCCGGTGTTGATTTACCGAACAACAAACACGGAGAAATAGGCCTCACCTATATCTTCGGAATCGGCCGCAGCAGCGCCCGGAAGATTCTGGACACCTGTGGCATCGACCGCACTATCAAAGTCGGAGACTGGAACGACGAGCAGATCGCCGCTATCCGTGCCCTCATCAACAACGAATACAAGATTGAGGGTGAACTCCGTTCTTCTGTCCAGATGGACATCAAGCGCCTCATGGATATCGGTTGCTATCGTGGCATCCGTCACCGCGCAGGTCTCCCTGTCCGCGGCCAGAGCACCAAGAACAACGCCCGTACCCGCAAGGGTAAGAAGAAGACCGTTGCCAACAAGAAGAAAGCAACCAAGTAAAGTCTGAGAAGTTATGGCAAAGAAAACTACAACTACCAAGAAAAGAGTTGTCAAGGTTGAAGCTTATGGCCAGGCCCATATCTCCTCGACCTTCAACAACGTCATCGTTTCCCTGTGCAATGCCCAGGGTCAGGTGATCAGCTGGTCCTCCGCCGGCAAGTGCGGTTTCCGTGGTTCCAAGAAGAACACTCCGTATGCCGCCCAGATGGCCGCAGAAGATGCGTCCAAGACCGCTTTCGACGCTGGTCTGAGAAAAGTCAAGTGCTATGTTAAGGGCCCGGGTGCCGGTCGTGAGAGCGCCATCCGTACCATCAACAATGCAGGTATCGTGGTCACCGAGATCATCGACGTCACCCCCATGCCGCACAATGGTTGCCGTCCTAAGGGCCGCCGTAAAGTTTAATTTTAACCAAGAAGAACTATGGCAAGATATACTGGTCCTACCACTCGCATCGCCCGTAAGTTCGGCGAGCCCATTTATGGCCCTGACAAGACCTTCGAAAAGAGAAACACTCCTCCGGGACAGCACGGTCTCGCTGCCAAGCGCAAGAAGCAGAAAGAATACGGCACCCAGCTCAAGGAGAAGCAGAAAGTCAAATACATGTACGGTGTCCTGGAGCGTCAGTTCCGTAACACCTACGCCCGTGCAGCCCGCATGAAGGGTCAGACCGGTGAAAACCTGGTCCTCCTTCTGGAAGCCCGCCTGGACAACCTGGTGTACCGTCTGGGTATCGCTCCCACCCGCGCCGCCGCCCGTCAGCTGGTCCTCCACCGTCACATCACCCTGGACGGCGTCATCTGCAACATCCCGTCCTGCCAGGTGAAGCCCGGTCAGGTGATCGCTGTCCGTGAGCGTTCCAAGAGCCTCGAAGTCATCCAGAACAGCGTAGCCTCCGCTACCAAGTATTCCTGGCTGGAGTTCGATGCCGCCAACCTCACCGGTAAGTTCCTCAATGTTCCCGCCCGCGAAGAAGTGCCCGAGAACATCAACGAGCAGCTCATCGTCGACCTCTACTCCAAGTAATAGAATTTAACACCGCAAAAATTATGGCAATCTTAGCATTTCAGAAACCGGACAAGGTGATCATGCTCGAAGGCACCGAGACCGTGGGCCGTTTCGAGTTCAGACCGCTTGAGCCTGGCTACGGACAGACCATCGGCAACGCCCTTCGCCGCATCCTTCTCGCCTCGCTCGAAGGTTTCGCTATCTCTCAGATTCAGATCGCGGGTGTTCAGGACGAGTTCCAGACCATCCCCGGCGTGATCGAGGGAATGCAGGACATCATCCTCAACCTGAAGCAGGTCCGCTTCCGCAGGATGGTGGAAACTGTTGACTCCGAGGTGGCGAACATTACAATCAGCGGAAAACAGGAGTTTACCGCTGAGGACATCTCCAAAGGATTGTCTTCTTTCAAGGTGTTGAATCCCGAGTTGCATATCTGCACGCTGGAGCCCTCCGTCAAAATTACCATTTCCCTGACCATCACCAAGGGTCGCGGTTTCGTTCCCGCCGAGGAACTCCGCGATGAGAATACGCCCATCGGAACCATTCCCGTGGACGCCATCTACACGCCCATCCGTAAAGTCAACTGGAACGTGGAAAACTACCGCGTGGAACAGAAGACCGACTACGAGAAGCTGAACCTTGAAATCGTTACCGATGGTTCCATCTCCCCGGAGGTCGCCCTGCAGGACGCAGCCAACATCCTCATCTACCATTTCAAGCTCTTTACCGACGACAAGAAGATCGCCATCGAATCTTCCGTGGAAACCGACAGCAAGGAACTTGACGAGGAGTCCCTGAGAATGCGTCATCTCCTTCTCACCAAACTTTCCGACATGGGCCTCTCCGTGAGAGCCTTCAACTGCCTGAAAGCCGCCGATATCGACACGTTTGCCGACCTTGTGTCCTACAGCCGCAACGAACTCATGAAGTTCCGCAACTTCGGCCGCAAGTCCCTCAACGAGATCGACCTCCTGGTGGAGAAGATGAAACTTTCCTTCGGAATGGATGTCACCAAGTACAATATTGAACCTAAGAAAAAGATCGTTTAACAATGAGACACAATAGAGCAGTCAATCATCTTGGTCGTAAGAGCGGTCACCGCAAGGCTATGCTCGCCAACATGGCATCCTCCCTCATCCTGAAGAAGAGGATCACCACCACCGAGGCCAAGGCCAAGGCTCTCAAGCCCTATGTAGAGCCGCTTATCACCAAGTCCAAAGAAGACACCACTCATTCCCGCCGCATCGTCTTCAGTTATCTGAAAGACAAAGAGGCAACGGCCGAACTCTTCCGCACCATCGCCCCCAAGGTGGCCGACCGTCCCGGTGGATACCTCCGTATCCTCCACACCGGTTTCCGCCAGGGTGACGCTTCCGAAATGGTTCTCGTAGAGTTTGTGGACTTCAACGAAGCCGCCCTTGCTTCCGGTAAGAAAGAGGCCAAGAAGACCACCCGCCGCAGCCGCGCCAAGAAGGCCGAAGCCGCTGAGGCTCCTGCCGCCGAAGCCCCTGCTGCCGAGTAAGTTTTCTTATACAGAACGGAAAATGCCCTGCTGGCCCTGCCAGTCGGGCATTTCTTAACTAAATCAAATGACTATGGATCGTCAGATCGGCCTTTTTTGTGACTCCTTTCCTCCCATCATGGACGGCGTTTCCGTGTGCATGCAGAACTACGCCTATTGGATGCAGAAGAAAGTGGGAAACGTTACCGTCGTAACGCCGCACAAAAACAACGCCCACTATAATGACTATGACTACACGGTACTGGATTTCATGTCGATTCCCGTGCCCGGCCGCAAGCCCTATGTGACCGGCATCCCGCAGATTGATCCGGTGTTCAGCATGAAACTCCTCCAGCGGGAGTTCAAAATCATCCACGCCCATTCTCCCTTCACGACGGGTTTCCTGGCCTCCCAGGTGGCCAAGTCGCAGAAAATCCCGCTGGTGGCCACCTTCCATTCCAAGTTCCGGGACGACTTCAAAAAGGAAATCCCCGTGGATATGGTGGTGGACCAGATGATCAAGGTGGTGGTAGATTTCTTCAACCGGGCCGACGAGGTGTGGGTCCCGCAGGAATCCGTAATCGACGTGATCCGCGAATATGGGTACAAGGGCCCCCTGGAGGTGGTGGAAAACGGCTCCGACCTGGTGGCCGATTATCCCGAGTCCTTTTTTGCCGATGCCCGGAAAGACCTCGGCATAGCCCCGGACGAATTCGTCCTCCTGTTCGTCGGCCAGCACATCTGGCAGAAGAACACGCGCCTGATCATCGACGCCCTGGAGAAGCTGAAAGACCTGCCTTTCAAGATGTTCTTCGTGGGCACCGGCTATGCGGCCGAGCAGATGAAAGCCCTCGTACACGAAAAGGGGCTGGACAGCAAAGTGACCTTTGTCGGCGTCCTAACGGACCGTCCTTCCATCGTGAAGTACTACGCCGCAGCCGACCTTTTCCTCTTCCCGTCGCTGTATGACAATGCCCCGCTGGTGGTCCGTGAGGCGGCGGCCCTCCATACGCCCGCCGTCATGGTGAAAGGCTCCACCGCCGCCACCATCCTGCGGGATGGGGAGAACGGCTTCCTCTCCGGCGGTTCGCTGGAAGAATTCACCGCCAAAGTGCGAAGTCTCATGGCCGACAGGGACCGGGTGCGAAGGGTGGGCCTCGCCGCTTCCCGCAGCATTGTCCGGTCCTGGGAGGACATCGTGGGGGAAGTGCTGGACCGGTACGAAGCCCTCATCGCCCGCAAATCGAAATAAGTGCCCCACGGGCACTTTTTTCATTATGTGCAAGGCCAAAAGAAAAATATTTGTTATATTTGAGGGTTAAAAGCCAAATAATTTCTAACAAATAAAACAAAAAACAATGGCAAAAAAATCTGACAGCAACATTATTGCCATCATCGCGATGATCTTCCTGTTCGGAATGATTTCATTCGTGACCAACCTGGCAGCCCCCATCGGCAACATCTGGAAAATGCAACCCGGTATCGAGGGTTCCAACTTCTGGGGAATGATGGGCAACATGATGAACTTCCTGGCCTATGCCATCATGGGCATTCCGGCCGGCAAGATGCTCACCAAGTACGGTTACAAGAAAACCGCCCTCATCGCCATCGCCGTGGGCTTCCTGGGTGTATTCATCCAGTTCCTGTCCGGTATCGTGGGCGTAGGCGGCACCCTGGCCGGTCTTCCTGCCAACTTCTTCGTCTATCTGCTGGGTGCATTCGTGGCCGGCTTCTCCATGTGTATGCTCAATACCGTGGTGAACCCGATGCTCAAGCTCCTTGGCGGCAAGCGTTCCAACCAGTACATCCAGATCGGCGGCTCCTTCAACTCCCTGATGGGTACCCTCACTCCCATGCTGGTGGGCGCCCTGATCGGCACCCTCACCAAGAACACCCTCATTACCGACGTGAACCCGGTGCTGTTCCTGGCCATGGGTGTGTTTGCCTTCGCCTTCATCGTCCTGTCCTTCGTGAAGATTGAAGACCCCGAGGCCGTCCGTGATTCCGAGCATGCCGTGAGCCCCATGAAGTTCAAGCACTTTGTGCTGGGCGTCATCGCCATCTTCGTATATGTGGGCGTCGAGGTCGGTATCCCCGGTACCCTCAACTTCTACCTCTCCGACCCTGTCAAGGGCGCCGGAATGGATCCTTCCACCGCCGTCGCCATCGCCGGCTTCGTGGCCGGCACCTATTGGTTCCTGATGCTCGTGGGACGTCTCACCTCCTCCGTGATTTCCGGTAAGGTCAGCGCCCGCACCCAACTCACCTGCGTTTCCGCCGTGGCACTGATCCTCATTGTCCTGGCCATCATCCTGGGCAACTCCTCCATGGTTTCCATGCCCGTGTTCAAGGGTCAGAGTTTCGGCATGGTCCAGGTTCCCATCGCGGCCTTGCTGCTGGTCCTCTGCGGCCTGTGCACCTCTGTGATGTGGGGCACCATCTTCGACCTCGCCTGCGAGGGTCTGGGCGCCTCCACCAACCAGGCTTCCGGTATCTTCATGGCCATGGTCGTGGGCGGCGGTATCGTTCCGCTGGTCCAGAACGCCATTGCCGACGCTGCCGGTTACCTTCCCAGTTACTGGCTCCTGGTCGCCTGCGTAGCCTTCATCCTGTACTTCGCCGCCATCGGCTCCAAAGTGAAAAAAGCATAAGACATTATGGCAAAAGACTTAGTAATTGGTATTGACGTAGGCGGTCAGACCTCCAAATGCGGCGTGGTAGACGCCCGTGGCAACATCGTTGCCCAAACCGTAATCAGTTCTGAAAACACCAGCAGCGCCGACGAGTTTGTCGCCTCCCTGGCAGATGCCCTGAACCGCATCATCGCGGAAAGCAAGGCCGAAGACCGCATCCGCGGCATCGGCGTGGGCATCCCCAACGGTAACTTCTATACCGGCGTGGTGGAAAACGCCGTGAACCTCCTTTGGGCCAAGAGCGGCAATATTCCCTTTGCCAAGATGCTCCAGGAGCAGATGAACGGCATTCCGGTGTCCCTTACCAACGACGCCAACGCCGCCGCCATGGGAGAAATGACCTACGGCGCCGCCCGCGGTATGAAGAACTTCATCATGATCACCCTCGGAACCGGTGTGGGCTCCGGCATCGTCATCAACGGTGAAGTGGTTTACGGTCATGACGGTTTCGCCGGAGAACTGGGTCACACCTGCGCCGTGCGCCACAACGGCCGCGCCTGCAACTGCGGCAAGCATGGCTGCCTGGAAACCTATGCCAGCGCCACCGGCGTCGCCCGTACGGCCCGCGAATGGCTGGAGTTCAGCGATGAGCCTTCCCTGCTGCGCAGCCTGGACAACATCAAGTCCAAGGATGTGTACGAGGCCGCCAAGGAAGGGGACAAACTGTCCCTTCGCGTTTTCGATTTCACCGGCCGCATCCTGGGCGAAAAGTTTGCCGACTTCATCGAGTTCTCCTCCCCGGAAGCCATCGTCCTCTTCGGCGGTCTGGCCCGTGCCCGCGAATTCCTGGAGAAGCCGATTCTCGAGGCCATGAACGAGAACGTGATTCCGCTCTGGCGCGGTAAGGTCAAGCTTGTCTTCTCTTCGCTGAAAGAGTCGGATGCCGCCATCCTGGGCGCATCGGCCCTGGCTTGGGAACTTTAATGAAAAGTATGAGAAAACGTTTAGGAATGGGGGCGCTGGCGCTGGCCGGCGCCCTCTTCGCTTCCTGCAGCCGGGAAGCCGCCATCATCGAACAGGAACTTGCGCAGATGACGCTCCGTGAAAAGGTCGGGCAGCTTTTCTGCATCCGTCCGGAGTCGCTGGACCCCGACATCGTGTATTCCACATCGGCCGAACTTCCCGAAATCCATCTGCAGGAGGTGAACGGGCGCATGAAAGAGACGGCGGCCCGGTATCCCGTGGGCGGTGTGGTGCTCTTTGCGCACAATATCAAGGACCCCGACCAGTTGGCCGATTTCGTAGAGGACATCCGGGACTTTCCCGGCGCTCCGCTCCTGTGCGTGGACGAGGAAGGGGGCCGTGTGGCGCGGCTGGCCAATAATCCGGCCTTCGGCCTGCCCAAATACGAGAGCATGGCCGCCTTCCGGACCCCGGGCGAAGTGAAGGATGCGGCCTTTACCATCGGCTCGTACCTCAAACGGCTGGGTTTTGACATCGACTTCGCCCCCGTGGCCGACGTCAACACCAATCCGGAAAACATCGTCATCGGCAACCGTGCCTTCTCGGACAATCCGAAAGACGCGGCGAAAAAGGTGAAGGCCTATGTCAAGGGCCTCCGGAAAGCGGGCGTCCTGGGCTGCCTGAAGCATTTCCCCGGTCACGGGGACACCCAGGCCGACACTCACTTCGGCTATGCCGTAAGCGGCAAGACATGGGAGGAAATGGCCGCCTGCGAGATGATTCCTTTCAAAGCCGGCATACGCGCCGGTGCTCCGCTGGTGATGACGGCGCATATATCGGCCCCGGCCGTGACGGGTTCAGACGTCCCTTCCACCCTTTCGCCGGCCATCCTACGGGAAAAACTCCGGGACGAACTGGGCTTCAAGGGCGTCATCATCACCGATGCAATGGAGATGGGGGCCATCACCCGCCAGTATTCCGTGCCGGAAGCCTGTGTCCTGGCGTTGGAGGCCGGGGTGGACATTCTCCTTTGCGTGAAGGATTATCCGGCCTGTTTCGAGGCGGTCTTGACTGCCGTGGAGGAAGGGCGTCTGAGCGAAGAACGCATCGATGAAAGCGTCCGCCGCATCCTACGGCTCAAAACTATTTAAGGGTACCGGCCTCGGCGGCTTTCACCATGTTCTCGTTGGCGGAGACGTAGATTTCCACGCGACGGTTCTGGGCACGTCCGGCTTCGGTGTCGTTTTCGGCCACGGGGAAGTCGAAGGAGAGGCCTTCGGCCACAATGCGGTCTTTGGCGATACCCTTGGTGCTCAGGTATTTGGCTACGGTGTTGGCCCGCTGGTCAGAGACTTTCTTGTTGGCGGCGGCGGTTCCCACGTTGTCCGTGTGGCCGTAAACATTGATGTTGGTGTCGGCCATGTCGGCCATCTCGGCGGCGAACTTGTCCAACTGGGCCTTGGCCTCCGGTTTCAGGGACGACTTGTTGAAGTCGAAGAGGATGCCGTTGTCCAGGGTTACCTTGATGGCTTCCAGGCCGTTCACGTCAGTGACCGTTTCCACCTGGGCCTCTTCCATGGCGGCGGCCAGTTCGGCAGCCTTTTTGTCCATCTGGCGGCCGATCAGGGCTCCGCTGCCGGCGCCGACAGCCGTGCCGATGGCGGCACCGATGGCGGCGCCTCGGCCGTCACCTCCAATCAGATAGCCGAGTCCGGCTCCCAGGGCGGCACCGGCTCCCGTGCCGATGAGAGAACCTTTACCCGTGTTGGAAATGCCGCAACCGGCGATCAGCGTGCAGCAGAGGAGGATGGTAGCAAATTTTTTCATAATATGTTTTTTATAGAATCGTTCTACGACAAATTTACAAAAAAGTTTGTAAAAAATTTGCAAGTTCAGAAAAAAGACGTACCTTTGTAATCCCAAACGGGAACGTTCATTACAACACTGCGGAAATAGCTCAGTTGGTAGAGCACGACCTTGCCAAGGTCGGGGTCGCGAGTTCGAGTCTCGTTTTCCGCTCCAAGAGATGCACTACGCTGCGTCTCTTTTTTTTTGTCTATATGACCAGTATCCCGGCTCAATGCAAAAACCCGATTTGCATTTTGGCTCAATTTGCCCCGCGGAGGCCCCAAAGACTGCATCTCAGGGGCAAAAACAGTTCAATTTGCCCCGCGGAGGCCCCAAAGACTGCACCCCAGGGGCAAAAACAGTTCAATTTGCCCCGCGGAGGCCCCAAAGACTGCACCCCAGGGGCAAAAACGGCTCAATTTGCCCCGCGGAGGCCCCAAAGACTGCGCCCTAGGGGCAAAAATAGTTCAATTTGCCCTGCGGAGAAGCCCACTCGGACTCAGACTGGGACATCCTCATCCTTGTAGATTCGTCCAATGCCGTTGCGGCACTCGGAATTAGGGACGTTGTCGCCAACCGAATCTTTTATGCTGCATTCCATACCGTGTCGGCCCTGCTGATAAACGACCACATCGAAGTCCGCAGTCACAAGGGTGCCGGTCTGATGTTCGGCCAGAAGTATGTCATTCCTCGTCATCGATCCGGCCAATGGCTGTACGGCCATGGCGGCGAACAACAGGATAATCGCCCTTTTCAAAAAACTGCAGTGCTTTGGAAGGGTCATATTGGCTCACCTGTATTCTAAGACTTTTCAAAATTTATTTTAACAAAGTTGATGGAATGTTTTCCCTTCGACTCAACGGGGTGGTTCGTGGATATATATTGCGCTCATAGGGGCGTCCCGCCCCTGCCGCGCGGCCACCCCTG
>JAFSMS010000111.1 GCA_017447815.1 Bacteroidales bacterium
CCCGGCTCCATCCGTCAGCGTCACCCGGTCTGTCCAAACTCCACCGAACGCCCCTGACCCGATACTCTCCAACCGCCACACCAACGTCACCGCGGCACCGGGAGCCAGCGGCCCATCGCCGCCCGCATACACCCGCATCTCCGTCGGCACCGCATCCACGTTGTCCCCGCCATACCTCCCGCCGTACTCGTGTACCCCGATGTCCGCCACCGCACCGTCTTCACCGGCAATTCCCGTTGCCGCTTCCCCCTTCAGCGTCACGCGCGGATTCCCGAACATGTCCATCTCCGGTGCCGACGTCCCGTCCCCCGCGTCGATGCAAGCGCTTCCCTCCAGCACGTGGAAGTCCCCGACCACCGCATCCGCGAACTTCGGATCGCCCCAGATGTTGTCGTTGCTCCCGACCTTTCCATAACTCTGCGACCCGTATCCGGCCGGGTTCCAGAACAGGCAGTGATCGAAATGGCTGTTGTCGCCATCTTGGTCCGTGAACGCCAAGCATTCGCTGAACACGCAGTTCACGAGTTGCTTGTTGTACTGGCGGATGGCCGTCGTCAGCCCGTGAAATACGCAGTTGTAGGCCTGGACATTTGTGCTTCCAAAATAGCCGAATCCCAGCGACGCATCCCAAAACACCGAGTTCCGTGCCGTGAATTTCCCGCCGCTGTGAGCGTTGACACACTCGTACATCATGTGCGCGATTTCCCCGTTGTCGAACGTCACCCCCCCCCCGTATGCCTCAATGCCGCCGTAGTTCTCCGTCCCGCTGCCGTACAGCACCGAACAATGGTTGAACGATGCCGTTCCCTTCACTTCAATTCGGTTCCAATCCCCACCGCTAGGCCCCCGCATCCCGTTGTCTCCGTCCGTGTCTCCCCCATGTTCGTCGTCGTGCATCGACGTAATCACCACCGGCTTCACCGCCGTCCCCTCCGCAATTAGCTTTCCTTCAACGACAATGCTTTGGCCGTCCCCGACCTTGATGATGGTTCCCGCTTTCAGCCGCAAAGTCTTGCCGCTCGCCACGGTATACCCCGACGCCAGCACATGCACCGTCCCCGCCTTCCAAACCGTTTCGTCGTTTCCACTGCTTCCGTCGGGAGTCGTTTCCTGGACCGGTGCCAAATATCGGTACTCCGTCCCCGTCCCATCTTCGACCACCTGCACCTCGTATTCCCCGGTCACCGGCACCCGCGCCGCCCCGTCGTCCAGCGTGTCCCCGCCAACTTCGTCGTCGAACAAATGCGTGAACGTCGCCCCCAGCGAAACAATTAGCCCTCCGTCCTCTGGGACGAGCTGCGCCCCCGGCGCGAATTTCACCACCGCCCCCGCCGCAATGGTCAGCGTCTTCCCGCCCGCCACAGTCACCGTTCCATCCACCACGTGCACCACATCTGCAGTCCATGTCTCGTCCGCCGTGATCCGGCCGCGATGTACGACTGTTTCCCACTCGTTCACGCCTGTGACGGCAACGGCTTCCCCCGTGAATACAACATCTTCGTACACCTTCCCCGGAACTGGTGTCCACCCTTGGAAGCTCCATCCTCTCACAGCCGCCACTTCCGGTACCAATGCCTCTTCTGCCCATCCGAGAACGGCCGAAACGGGACGGGCGTCCAGTTGCACCAATCTTTCTCCCAACACGAACGCGACTTGGCAACTGGGCAAAACAGAAGGCCAGCCATAGAAGAATTCGCTTCCTTTTTTCGCCACGTCCAACTGCAATTCGTAGTCGGAATACACCGGCTCCCGCGCCATGCCGTCGCCCAATGTGTCCCCGCCGACCGCGTCATCGTGCAAATGCGTGAAAACCGCCCCCTGCGATGCCACGCGTCCGCCGCTTTCGCGGACCAGTTTCGCCCCGGGGACAAATTTCACCACCGCGCCCTGCGCGATTGTCAGCGTCGCCCCGGCCGCCACCATCAGCGTCCCGTCCACCACGTGCACCATTCCTCCCGTCCACATCGTGTCTTCCCTCACCAGCCCCCGGTGCACGATTGCCGGCCATTCGCTCGGCACAGCCGTCATTGCCCCGACAAGCGTCGTGTCTTCCGTAAGATTTTCGCATCCCGGATTCCACCCGTCGAACCTCCATCCGCTCACCGCCGCCACCTCAGGCGCCGGTGCCGTTTCCCCGTACCCTATCCGCCGTGCCAAGGGCCGATCGTCCATCTGCAAAAGCCTGTCCCCCAGCTCGAACCGGATGGAGACAGGCACCACTCCGCCCTCGAAGCACCCCAAATCCACCGCCCCTCCTGCAATCCGCGCATTCCCCGCCAAGTCCGGGACATCCTCGTCCGCAAACTCGTCATTACCTGCATCTACGTAAGGAGATTCTATGGTCAACCTGTAGTCCCCGTTCTCCGCATCCAAAAAAACGGGAGCGTCAGTCCACAGCGGTCCCTCGTCCCCCGTCCGTGGGGCCCCTCTCTCGATGCAATTCCACCCGCCGCCACTCCAATACCCCAGATTTGTCCACGTGTTTCCCCAAACGATGCAGTTGTAATATTTTCCGCCTTCCAGCACTCGGTGCGGGTCGACGTAATGCGTACTGCCCAGAACAAATGTCCTGTCATGCAGGTCGTTTTCCGCCAGTGTCAAGTTTCGGTTCTCGCATTTGCCGTTCCCCGAGGCCCACAGACGGCACACCGAATTGCCGATTGCCAGATTGTTTCGGTTCGTCACGGCTTTTTCCCCGGAAGTATACAATTTATAGCCGCGGCAATCTCGAATGACACATCGAGTCAAGCTACTTCTGTAAAGAATCGAGGAATTGTTGTTGGTCATCGGAATTCTGCAATTCTCGATAATGCAATCTTCCAATAGTCCTTCACAAGCCGCAGACCCGCTTCCGCCCCAGTACCATTCAGAACTGCTGTCCCCCCGCCGCAAGGTCATCCCTTTCAGGCGAACCGTCTGGTTGGAATCGCCCAACAACGCACACCGACCTTTCCAGTCTGCATCGATGATGGTTTGCTCTGCCCCCGCTTCCCCGATGATATCGATGCTCTTCGACAACACCGTGACTGGGGCGTAGGTCCCCGGTTTCACTCGAACCACATCCCCGTCGCCCGCCAAAACAACCGCCTCCTCCAGGGTCTTCAGGGGCGATTCCTCTCGCCCGTCGTTCGCGTCGTCCCCGTTTTCTGCGTCCACCCAGATCTCCCCCGGTCCGAACGCCGCCGTCACCACCCCGTGCTCCGTCACGTTCTCCAACGTGTAGGCCCGATTCGTGCTGACCAACTCCCCATCCACCTTCCATCCAAGGAACGGGCGCCCGCACTCCAGCGCCGTCACCGTTGCATTGCCGCCGTCCTCCACCAAAATATGTGGTACGTCCGTTTTCCCGCTTCCCTCCGTCAAAACCGTCACGCCCCATCCCTCCGCAACGCCTGTTCCATTCTCCGCCTCCAGTGCTCCCATATCCGGCGCCCCCCCCTGCGGCCGCGTCATGCATGCAAAGTCGTTTGTCAGGCCCTTCTCGACTCCGGCATCAATCGCTTCGCTCCCTGCCACCAAACGATAGTCCCCGTTCCAAGGATCCACCATGGGACAAGGACCTTCGTCCAATTTCATTTTTCCTCCCACGAGTTCTCCCCAAACAAGATTGTTGTTGTTCGTCGTCACTAGCACACGGTCACTCATACTAGGCGGTTTTGGGGCTTCGCATTCATTCAAGGTGAATGTGTTGTGCATACATGTGTATGCAATACCACCGGTCCACCCGCCGCCCGCACCCGCTCGGTTGTGGGCCACGATGCAATTGGTGAGACTCGTCTCGTAGCCCCCTCCCCCCTCTTGCGCCCGATTGTTGATGATAAGACAAGCATTTGCATACCCGTAACGGCCCTGTACCCCGCCTCCACGTGTCGCCTCGTTGCCACTCACAACGCAGGCGTCCAGGCTCATGCAACTTGCGCCGCCACCATAACCATTTCCCCCTTCATTGCTGACTGCCCGGTTTTCTGAAAACTCACAATCCACCGCCTTTTGGGCGTTATCTGCAAGGCCAGTCTGAACAGCCCGTCCAACTGCCCCTCCGCCCCATGCCAAACGGGCTTCCGCCACGTTCTCGGTTACACGGCAATGCTCCAACGCCACAGAAAAAACACCGCCCCCATATGCATGGCTGTTTGTTCCTTCGGCAAAAGCGATATTGCCGGAAAACACACAGTTTTTTGCCTCACTGTAAGAAGACCCGCTAAACCCCCCGCCATAGGCGTATCCTGTGTTGTTTCGCCCCGTGCCTTCAACACGGTTGCTTATTACTTGACAATCCAACAACCTTCGTGTATCTGCAACCCCTCCCCCGGACCCTAACCCGACATTCCCCGCAATTACACAGTTGCTGCAGGTCGTTCCTCCATATATTCCACCACCACTGTTGGCTGAATTGCCCAGAATTTGGGAATCGCAAATGCTGGTACACCCATTCAGCCCCCCCCCGTTCCGATCAGCCCTGTTGCTGCAAACATTGCATTCCCGGACATCTTTGCATAGGTAAAAACCGCCTCCGGAATAACCCGCATTGTTTCCGGTTGCATCGCATCGTGCCACAATGCATGCTTGCCCTATTGCCCCACCGTTTGTCGCTGCATGGTTGTTAACGAACACGCAATCTTCCACCGACATGCCTCCAAACAAGCCGCCACCTTCGCTCATCGCATTGTTTCCCTCGAAACGGCAACGAAATGCATTTCCATAGAACAGGCCGCCACCGCGTTCGGCCATGTTGCTGATGACATTGCAGGATACAAGCGTTCCTCCGATGGCCGCCCCTCCCCCGTTTGTCACGTTTCCTCCCGTCAACGTGAATCCTTCCACCACAGTATTGGTCTGGCACCCAACGGTATAATAATAATCTTCAACGTTTGTTGTATAATCTACTGTTGTATCCACCAATGTCGCACATCGGCGCAGTGTCCCACCCGCGTCGATGACGGTATTCTTCGCCCCTTCCAGGCCCACGATTCGGACAAGCCGGTTACTCGTTTCAATCGGTCCGTATGTCCCCGCACGCACGTCAACCCGGACATCAACCCCTTCCGGTACCGCCAGCACCGCCCCTTCCAGTGCGCTCCCCACCTCCAACCTTTTGAAATTTGGTGCATTGAAGGCATCAACTCCGATGTGGATGATGTCGTCGGACAACACCATCGACTGCAGCCCCGTCCCGGCAAAGGCTGCATCTCCGATGCTTAGCACCCCATTCGGCACATCCACCGCCGTCAATGTCGAACACCCCAAAAACGCCCCCCCCCCGATGGCCGTCACCAAACATCCACCCAGTGTCTCCGGAATTTCCAACGCCCCCTCCGCTGGCGATGTCCCCATCACCGTGGCCGTACCGGCCTCCGCCAGATAGCGCCACGTCCGGCCACCAGTGACCTCCTCGGCATACGCCCCATATCCCACCGTGTGACTCTCGGCAACTCCGGCATTTGACAACATCTCCGTTCCGGCCCAAGATGGAGGCGCGCAGATGGCCGCAAGAGGATTCAAGCCGGTAAATGCCCCGGCAATGATATATTCAATGCTCTCCGGTAAAGTCACCACAGCTACCCCGGCACAACTGGCAAACACGCTGGCCCCAATCCCCGTCACGGGAAATCCGCCCAACATCTCTGGCATATTCAGAATCTCCGTCTCCGTCTCCACTCCGACGACCATGGCCACCCCGTTATGTGCGATGTATGTCCACGTCGCGCCATCCACCGTAACCGTCTCCTCTGGCACATCCACTACCTTCAACGCCAAATCCCGCAGAATAGTCGTTCCCCCTGCATCCGTCACCATGAATGGAAGCGTGTCATCAAATGTCGTGCTCGGCATTCCGCACAATAGTCCGTCAGGCGTCAAAACCAGCCAGTTCGGAACCGCCTTCGGACGCTTGAACACGACATCCTCCGCGTTCGACATGCTTCTCGAGTCGCTTTTCGAGGAAAACGTCATATGCCCGTCTCCAGCGCAAATACCGATGGTTCCACCATCCTCATTCCCATCCCCGTAGGATAAAACGATTGTTCCGTCCACGTGCAGTGTTGCAGAACAATTCACCTCCGTCCCACTTGAATAATACACCCCCCGCCAGCGAACTTTCACCCAATCCGCGCCACTTTCCACGTACACGTCTCCGTCCGTCGTCTTCAAATCCTTCCACAACACCGCGATGATTGGTATGTTGCACAGGTTTGAAGAGAAAGAAGTATCCGAAAAGCCTCCCGTTCCGAACGAAATGGCCCCGTTGCTGTTGATTTTGGCATTTGTGTATGTGTTTCCGAAGTACGGGAACGCGAACGGCAATGGCAAATCCCAGCAGGAATCGTCCGCCTGCCACCCTTTTGCCGTCCCCGTCGCCGCGAAAGTGTTTTCTTGCTTGGTCTCAAAAGATATGCTCCATTCATAGGGCGTTTTTCCCCCAGTCGCTATCAACGTCGTCTCGTAAGGCATGGACACCGCCCCCTCCTTCAATTCTGTCGTTTCCATCTCGAACGGAGCGACTCCGCGATACGTCACCTTGCACCCCGCCGGCAACCCCGACACCGCCACCTTGTCCGTTCCGTACCAATCCCCAGGTGCCTCGAACGACACCAAGTTCGTGCATCCCGAAAACAGCTCCGCATCGATCTCGGCAATCCCGTCCCCCACCACCGCATTTGTCAGTCCCGTGCAACCGGCAAACACTTCCCAATACAGGTTGGTCACGCTGTCGGGAATTTCGACGCTTTCCAAGGCCTCGCATCTCCTGAAAGCGCCGTTCTTGAGTTCCTGGATTCCGCTTCCCCAAACAACCTCCGTCAAGTTGCTGCAACCGGAAAATGCACCGCCGTCGATGGTTTTCACGCTGTCCGGTAGCACCAGCCGTTCGATGGCCGTATTCTGGAATGCGCTCTGCCAAATCGTTTCAAGACCTTCGTGCAACTCCACTTCCCGCAATTTCGACATCCCGTAAAACGCCCCGCATCCCAGTGTCTTCACCCCGCCGCCGATGACCACCCGCTCCAGATTCGTACAACCGCTGAAAATCCCGCTACACAAATCAACCACCCCTTCGCCCACCACGGCGTTCGTCAATCCCGTGCACCCTTGAAACACCCCGCCATTCAAGTTCGTCACGCAATCCGGAATCTCCACGCTTCTCAGGGCAGTGCAGTTTCCAAACGCGGAATTCTTGATCTCCTCGATACCCGTTCCCCAGACGATGTTCGTGAGCCCTGTGCACCCGTCGAATGCGTTCTCTCCAATGTAACGCACGCTGTCCGGAATCACCAGCTCCGTCAGGGCCGTACACCCGGCAAAGGCGTACTGGCGGATTTCCTCCACATCCGCCCCCCACGCGATGGTCGCCAGGTTCGTGCAGTCCCGGAACGCATTTGTCGTGATGACGCGCACGCTGTCGGGTATCGTCACCGATTCGATTCCGGAGCCTTGGAACATGTTGGCGAGGACTTCGACCTCTGGAATGCCTGTCACCTCTTGCAACCCCGTCATCCCGGAAAACGCCCCGCTTCCGATTCCCGTCACGCCGTCCTCCAGCACCACCTGGGTCACGTTCGTGCAACCGCTGAACACGCTCCCGCTGAAATTCGTCACGCTCCCCGGAATCGTCACGCTCGTCAGCCCCGTGCAACCGCTGAATGCCCCGTTCTGGATGGTCTCAATCCCCGTCCCCCACGTGATTTCCGTCACGCCCGTGCAACCGCTGAACGCCCCTTCCCCGATGTACGTCACGCTGTCCGGCAGCACCAGCTCCGTCAAACTCACGCACCCGCCGAACGCCGTTCCCTTGATTTCTTCAAGGCCGTTGCCCCAGACGATGTCCGTCAAATTAGAGCACCCTTGGAACGCCCCCCAGGAAATCTCCCGCACGCTGTCGGGCAACTCGATGCTCTCGATGGCCGTCCCTTGGAACACGTTGTTGTTGATGACCTCAATCCCCTCGTGAAGTTCCACGTCCTTCAACTTTGACATTCCGCCAAACGCACCGTTGCTCAATATCTTCACCCCGCCCCCCACCACCACCCGTTCGACGTTCATGCACCCGGAAAACGGGGTCGTGTTCAAATCCGGCACCCCTTCGCCAATCACGATGTTCGTCAGCCCGATACACCCGCTGAACGCACTGTAGGACAGGTTTGTCACGCTGTCGGGAATCCCGACGCTCGTCAGCGACGTGCATCCCTGGAAGGCTCCGAAGATGATTTGCTCGACGCCGCTCCCCCACACGATATCCCTCAAGCTGCTACACCGCGCAAACGCGCTGTCGACGATTTTCACGCTGTCCGGCAATACCAGCCGTTCGATGGCTGTGTTCGCGAATGCGTTCTGAGAAAGCGTCTCCAATTCTTTCCCGAAAACGATGTTTGTGAGCTGGGTGCAGTTGTTGAATGCGCCCCCCGAGATGCTCCGCGCGCTGTCTGGCAATACCAGCCGTTCAAGGCCTGTACCCGCAAATGCGCTCCCGCCGACGCTCTCCACCCCCTCCTCAAGCGTGATCTCCGTCAAGCTGGAGACGTTCTGGAACAGCGGCACGCCGACCGTCGCCACGCTTCCCGCCACCGTTGCGCTCGCCAAGTTCCCGCACCCCTCGAACACGCCGGTCCCGACGCTCTCCAGCGCGGCCTCCAGCCGGACCGACTCCAACTCCGCGTGATTGGCGAACAATCCGTCGCCCAGCGCCGCCACCACGGCCAAGCCCTCGCCGACGCTTGCGGGAATCGTCACGCTCGCGGCATCTCCGGCATACGCCGTCAACGTGGCCGTATCGCCCTCGCCGACCTCGTACGACCAAACGCCATCCGTCTCCCCGTTCGCCGCCACAGCCCACGCCGCCGCAACCATCGCGATTCCAAGCAATTCCGCAATTTTTTTCATGTGACGCTCCTCGGCGGGCTCATTCCACCCACCGCCTCCCACTCTACCTCTCTCCCCCCCATCCCCTGCAACCCTTTCTTCCCCCTTCCGCAAAACCGTTTTACCTCCCCTTTCCCCAGCCTTTTCCCCTTTTCTCCCCCCTTTTCACTTTTCTCTTTTC
>JAFSMS010000112.1 GCA_017447815.1 Bacteroidales bacterium
CTGGGAGATGTTTCCCGTGAGGTTGGTAATCTCCATCTGTTCGTCGAAGGTTTTGTCCACATACTTCATGGTGGACGGGTTCAGGTAGCGGAAGGTGGCGTGGTTCACGGCTCCCAGGCCGCCGATTTCGCCGCAGAGGATGCCTTTTTCCTGGCAGAAGGCCATCAGGGCCTCCATGATGCTTACGTGGTTGTCCAGGCTCAGGATATACTTGTCGGCCTGGTTCTTTACAGGGGTGAATTGATACATGGTTGAATGGTTTATGGCAGAAAGAATGGCGGCAACGGTGGAGGCCGATGTCACCTTGCGTCCGTCGGCCTCGAGGGCCGATGCCGACGCGTGGATTTCGCGGCAGCCGGTGAGTTCCAGGATGCGGCGGGCGTTCCCGGGATTGACGCCGCAGCCCGGCAGGAGGCCGATGCGCCCCTGCGCCCGGGAGCGGAGTTCGCGGATAAGGTCGGTGCCTTCCGCCGCCACGGGTGCCTGACCCGACGTGAGGATGCGGCTGCAGCCCAGGGAGATGATGTCCTCCAGGGCGTCAAACGGCCTCCGGCACACGTCGAAGGCCCGGTGGAAAGTGACGGGGCGCCCGGCGGCGGCTTTCATCAACTTCTGCATGGCCGTTTTGTCCACGTCTCCGTCGGGGGTGAGACAGCCGACGACGATGCCGTCGGCCCCGTATTCCAGGGCGGTTTCTATCTGGCGGACCATCTGCTGCACCTGCTCCGGCGGATAGCAGAAATCCCCGGCCCTCGGGCGGATGAGCACATGGATGGTGAGGCCCGGGAAGAGAGCCCGGGCGGCTTCGAGGTCCTGCCAGGCGGGGGTGAGCCCGTCCAGTTCCAGGGCGCTGCACAGTTCGATTCGCGGGGCGCCGCCCCTCACGGCGGCACGGACGCTGTCCAGGTTCCCGCAGCACACTTCCAGAAGGTTCATTCCGACAACTGGGTTTTGATGAAGGCGCGTTTGATCTCCGTACCGTAGGCGTAGGCGCCCACGTCCAGGGTATCCAGCAGGTAAAGGTCTTTCCCCTTGAAGAGCGTCCCTTCGGCCCGGGTGCGGATTTCCTGCACCTTGTCCAGTGACTCCTTGGGAACGATCAGGTGGCAGGGAATCACATAGGCGACGGGGTTGATGGCCACGACATGGGCCACGGGCCGTACCCCCTGCGGAACGCCCACCAGTTGCGCGAGTTCCGTATAACTGTACAGGCGGCGGGGCAGGCGGAACAGTGCCTCCCAGACCTTCAGTTGGAAGGGGGTCCCGAAGAGCCGGAGGTCTTCCCAGGTGAGGTACTCGGCATATTCCAGCAATTCTCCGGTGGAGATTTTGCGCGTGCCCAGCGAGAAGGTTTCCTCGGCGGGGAGTTTGGCAATCTCCCCGGCGATGTGGGGGAGATGACGGTAATCGGTCGCTATGGATGCGACCTTCCCGTCCACTTCAGTCACAATCCAGTCCATAGGGCTTACTTCAAATAAGGTTTCAGCGATTCCCAGTCCAGGGTGGCCGATATGATCCCCAGCGCATAGGGACCGGCTTCATAGGGCTGGAAAACCCATTCCATGCCGTCCTTCCCCACGGAGAAGTTGCCGTTGGGGCCGATGGCGTCCATCTGTACCAGTTCCAACAGTTCCGGCGCTTCGGCCGTCATGGTCTCCCGCACGGCCTTCCGCAGAAGTTGCGCCACGGGCTCCTGATAGCCTTCGGAGAAGAAATCCCCTTCGCCGAGCACCGCTCCGGTCTTCGTGTCGAAGACAATCTGGCTCAGTGTCTGGATGCCGTGCGCCCCGCCGCGGAAACTGTAGTAGGTGAGCAGGTAATTGCGCCAGCCCTTGTACTTTTCCGTGAAGAGTCCGCTGATGCGGTCCTCCCAGGTGAAGCGGGATTCGGTCAGATACTCGTCGATGAGGTTCTCCCGGTAGCGTACCGCGGTCTCTTCCACGGTGCCCGGGCCGTCCTCCAGGTCGAAGGCCTGGGTGAGGATGACGCTGTTCATCTGCTCCACGGCCTCCTCGGACGGGCCCTTGGTCACGTACTCCAGGTCGATGGACAGCAGCAGCGTGTCGGCCGATTCCTCCTCCCGGGGGAGGGCGAGGTCGTCTTCATAGCGCGCGGTCTGCAGGCCGTCGCAGGCTTGCAGGGCCAGGAGTGCCGCCGCAAGCAGAGGGAATATTTTTTTCATGGTATCAGTCATTGTTCAGTTCGGCGATGTCGGTGGGACGTTCCCGTTTGTCCCCGATGAGGTAACGGGCGTAATGGTCGGCCATTTTCCAGAAGAAATACGTGTTCATGTCTCCGAATCCGTGGCGTTGGCCGGGCAGGACCACCAGGTCGAAGCGTTTATGGGCCCGGATGAGGGCGTCCACCACGCGGATGGTGTTGGCCGGGTTCACGTTGTTGTCGATGTCTCCGGTGACCAGCATCAGATGGCCTTTGAGGCGGGAGGCAATCTCCTGGTTGGTGTCGATCTTGTACACGAAGGAGGTGTCTCCTTTGGCCACTTTCTCCTGGACGCCGTGGTGCTGCTCGCTCCACCAGCGGTTGTAGATGCTGTTGTCGTGGTTGCCGGCGCAGGAGACGGCCGCCTTGAAGAAGTCGTTGTACTTGAGGATGGCGGCGGTGGACATAAATCCGCCGCCGGAGTGGCCGTGGATGCCCACGCGGTCGATGTCAATCCAATTGTGGCGGGCGGCCAGTTGCTGGATGGCGACCTTCTGGTCTTCCAGGCCGTAGTCGCGGAGGTTGCCGTAGCCATAGTTGTGATACCACTTGGAGCGGTTGGGATGGCCGCCGCGGTTGCCCACGGTGATCACGATCATGCCCAACTGGGCCAACTGGTCCGTGCGCAGGTTGAAGCGCCAGGAAATGTCGTTGGCCTCCACCTGGGGACCGGGATAGACATAGTCGGCGATGGCATATACCTTGGTGGAGTCGAAGTCGAAGGGCTTGTGCAACTCTCCCCAAAGGTCGGTGACGCCGTCGGCCGCCTTCACCTTGAATCGTTCCGGGAACTTGTATCCGGCCGCCAGGAGTTGGGAGAAGTCGGCCTCTTCCAGGTGGGTGCGTTTGCCGCTGGCGGTGTTCACCAGCATCACGGCGGGCTTGTAATCCACCCGGGAGTAATTGGCCACGAGGTACTTGCCGTCAAAGGAAGCGGTGCCCAGCACGTCCATGTCGTCCATGTCCAACTGAACCATTTCGCCGCCCGATAGGGGAACGCGGTAGTTGTGCATCTGGTAAGGGTTTTCCTTCGGGTTCACGCCGCAGGCGCTCACCACCAGGTAGCCGGGACCCACCGCCAGGACGTCCTCCACGTGGAAGGCCCCTTCGGTGAGGTTCTTCTTCAGGGTGCCGTCGGCCCCGTAGAGATAGAGGTTGGCCCAGCCGCCACGCTCGCTCCACCAGACAAAGTCACCGTCGGGGAGGAACTTGGGCGCACGGGTTTCCACATAGGTGTTCATGCGCTCGGAGACAAGGGTCTTGGTGCTGTCGGCCCCGATATCCACGCGGCAGAGGTCCCACCGTTTGAGGTCGCGGCTGGCGCGGGTCATGTAGAAGTGGTCGTCGCCGCCCAGCCAGGTGATGCCGCGGAAGTCCTTGTAGGTGTCGGCGGCGGTCTGTTCGGCCCGCAGGATGTCTCCCTCCTGGTCCTTGAATGCGTACCAGGGGATTTCCTTCACCCGGCCCTCGGTGTCCATCACGAGAAGCTGGCCCTTGGGACCGGGTTCCCCGGGCATCTGGTAATGGTAACTTTCCAGTTTGGGACGGGGCTTGGCCACCGAATTGATCACCCAAAGTTCCTGGATTTTGCCCATGTCCCAGCGCAGCATGGCGAAGTGCTTCCCGTCGGGGGCCCAACTGAGCATGGGGAAGTGGCGGGCGGTGCTGTCCGTCTCGGTGTCTCCGGTGTAGTTCTCTCCGGTATAGGAAAAGTCCTTGGAGCCGTTCCGGGTAAGGGCGCGTTCCACCAGGGTGGAGTCTTTCCCGTCCTTGGCGGCCTTCTTCAGGTTTTCCCGGTCCATGATCCACAGGTTGTGGTTTTTCACATAGACGCCCCATTCGCCGTCGGGGCTCACGTTGGCCCAGGAGGGATAGTCTTCCTTGTGCTCTTCGGTGTCGTAGGTGAGTTTTCCGCTGGCGATGTCATAGTAGAAACGGTATTCCACGAATTTGCCGGTGGTGTTGCCGGCGCTGTCCCGTTTCTCCTGCTTGGACTTCATGTCCCACTGAAAGGTTTTGTCGTCCTTCAGTTTCAGCTGCAGGGGGAGGTGGCGGGCGTCGTACGGGTCTCGGGTGATTTCCGTGATCTGACGGGCCAGGCGGTCCATGTCGAAGATTTCCTTCTTGCTGCCGGTGGCGGGGTCCACGATATAGTAGCGGGTGCCTTCGGCTGTTTTCCAACTGTACCAGAACCGGTCGGATTTCTCGAACCAATTGGGCCGGATGCGGGTCGAATACACCATCTGGCCGATTTTCTTGGTGGTAAAGCGGGCTGCCTGTTCATAGTTGGCCCGGGTAACCTTCTGCGGCTCCTTCGGTTTCTGTGCCTGTGCGGCGAATCCGACGCAAACGGCGGCCGCCAGGATACAAATCATCTTTTTCATGGTTAATGTCCTTATTTGTGCGAATATACAAAATTCCTCCCAAAAAATGATTACCTTCGTCTGCTAAAAGAACAGATACGGCAGATGTTTTCCGTCCAGACCTTTAACATAGTGCTTGTCTCGATGGCCGTTTTGGCCGTTGTGGTGTTCGTGGCCCTGTTTTTCGTCGATGCCGGGTACGGCAAGTTTTATCGGCCCGGGTGGGGGCCGGCCATTGACAACCGGCTGGGATGGATGCTCATGGAGGCTCCGGTGTTCGTGGCCATGCTCCTGCTCTGGTGGCTGTCCGACCGCCGGACCGACGGCATCCGCCTGGTTTTCATGCTCCTTTTCCAACTGCACTACTTTCACCGGGCTTTCGTCTTTCCATGGCTCATGCGCGGACGCGGCCGGATGCCCCTGAGCATCATCGCCATGGCGGTGCTGTTCAACACCGTCAACGCCTACATGCAGGGCGGATGGATTTTCTACTTCTCCCCGGCCGATTACTACGGCCCCGGCTGGCTCACGGGCGCCCCTTTCCTGGCGGGCACCGCGCTCTTTCTCTTCGGCATGGGGGTCAACATCCAGTCGGACTGCATTATCCGGGACCTGCGCAAGCCGGGCGATACGGCCCACTACCTTCCCCGGCGCGGCCTGTTCCGCTGGGTTACCAGCGCCAATTACTTCGGCGAATGGGTGGAGTGGACGGGCTTCGCCATCCTTACCTGGTCGCTGTCCGGGGCCGTTTTCGCCCTGTGGACCTTCGCCAACCTGACGCCGCGGGCCGCCCGCATCTACAACCGGTACCGCCAGGAGTTTCCGGACCAGTTGGATACCGGCAGGACAAAACGTATGATTCCCTTTATTTTCTAGCATGTCTCCCATCGAATCCCCCATCTTTACGCCTGTGCAGATTGGCCCGGTGACCTTGCGCAACCGCATTATCCGGTCGGCCGCCTTCGAGAACATGGCCTACGGAAACAAGCCCTCGCAGGACTTGAAAGACTACCATGTGGCCGTTTCCCGCGGCGGCGTGGGCATGACCACGCTGGCCTACGCTTCGGTGAGCCGCAGCGGCCTTTCCTTCGACGGCCAGCTATGGATGCGGGAAGAGATTGTGCCGGCCCTGAAAGAGATCACCGACGCCATCCACGCCCAGGGTGCCAAGGCCTCCATTCAACTGGGGCACTGCGGCAACATGACGCACCGTGCCACCTGCGGCTGTACGCCGGTGGGGGCGTCCACGGGCTTCAACCTCTATTCGCCCACGTTTGTCCGGGGACTGCGCAGGGAGGAAATCGACGCGCTGGTCCACGACTTCGGCCATGCCGTGGAACTTGCCCGGCAGGCGGGCTTCGACTGCGTGGAAATCCATGCGGGACACGGCTATCTCATCAGCCAGTTCCTCTCGCCCTACACCAACCACCGCCACGACGAGTACGGCGGCTCGCTGGAGAACCGGATGCGCTTTATGAAAAAAGTGATCCGGCGCGTCATGGAAGCGGCCCGTGACGACATGGGGGTCGTGGTGAAGATGAACATGTACGACGGCTTCCGGAGCGGCATGCAGCGCGAGGAGTGCCTGGAAGTGGCCCGTGAACTGGAGCGGCTGGGGGTGCATGCCCTCGTTTTGTCGGCCGGGTTTGTGAGCAAGGCGCCCATGGCGGTGATGCGCGGGGCCATGCCACTGAAAACCCTGGCGTACTACATGGACCGGCGAAAATTCTGGTGGCTCAAAGCGCTGGTGCGCGGTTTCGGCCGCCTGATGATCCCCACCGTCCCGTACCGGGACGCGTATTTCCTGGACGATGCCAAAGCCTTCCGGGCGGCGGTCAAGCTGCCTCTCATCTACGTGGGAGGCATGGTGTCCCGCTCCGGTATGGAATCCGTGCTGGAAGCGGGCTTCGACGCCCTGCAGATGGCCCGGGCGCTGGTGCGGGACACGGACTTTGTGAACAAGTTGCAGCGCGGCGAGGTGGAGCGCAGCGAATGCCGGCATTCCAATTACTGCATCGGCCGCATGTACACGCTGGAAATGCGTTGCAACCACTGTGTCGAAAACCTGCCGCCTTCCTTGCGGAGGGAGGTGGAAAAAGCGGAAAAACGATGGTCGCATTAATTACAGGGGGCAGTTCCGGCATGGGGCTGGAGTTTGCCCGGCAACTGGCCGGAAAAGGCTATGACCTGCTGCTGGTGAGTAACCGGGAGGAGGAACTCTCTGCCGCCGTGGCCGCCCTGTCCGGGCAGTTCCCCGTGAAGGTGGAGGGGCATTTTCAGGACCTCGCCCTGCCGGATGCGGCCGATGCGCTGTTCGGCTGGTGCCGGGCGCGGGGGCTGCTGCCGGACATCCTTGTCAACAATGCCGGCATGTTTTTCTTCAAGGAATTGGACGGGGCCGATCTGGACCGCGCACAGGCCATGCTCAACCTGCATGTGACCACGGTCACCCGGCTGAGCATCCTGTTCGGCGAGGCGATGAAACGGCGGGGGAGCGGGCATATCCTCATCGTCTCTTCCATGGCGGCGCGCCTTCCGGTCCCCGGCATCACCCTTTATGCGGCCACCAAAGCCTATTTGAGGAGTTTCGGCCGCTCGTTTTCCTATGAACTTCGGCCGTATGGGGTGGGCGTGACCACCGTCTGTCCGGCCGCCGTCGCCACTCCGCTGTACAGGCTGAAGCCCGAACTGATGGATATCGGCGTGAAAATCCGCCTCATCCATACCCCGGAATGGCTGGTGAGGCGCAGCCTGCGGGCCATGTTCCACCGCCGCCGGGTGGTGAGCCCGTCCCTGATGAATGTCTGGCTCCCGCTGCTCATCGCCCTGCTTCCCGCCCCGCTGGTGCAGTGGATTTGGGAAAAAACGACAAAAAACCGTAAATTCGCAAAATGAAAAAGACACTGCTGATAACCTTTATGATGGGTATGGGCGCGCTTGCCCTGGCCCAGCCGGTCGGCCGGCAATTATGGAACGATGCCTGGACCTTCTCGAAAGACGGGGCAACCCGTACGCTGAACCTTCCGCACGACTGGGGCGTGGAGCAGCCGTTCGTGCAGGAGAACCCCGGCGAAACCGGCAAACTGGCCTGGTGGGGAAAGGCGGTTTACAGCAAGGTCCTCCAGGTGGAAAGCCTGGAAAAAGACTACCGCCTGGAGGTGGACGGCGCTTTCTCCAACGCCCGGGTCTATGTGAACGGAGAGGAGGCCGGCGGCTGGCCCTACGGCTACGCCTCCTGGGCGCTGACCCTGAATCCCTGGCTCAGGACGGGGGCCAATACCATTGAAATCAAATTGGACAACAAGCCGGAGAGTTCCCGCTGGTATCCCGGGGGCGGCATCTACCGCAACGTCTGGCTCACCACTACCGAAAAGACGGCCGTGGACCATTGGGGCTCGTATATCACCACCGAGGCCGAAGGCGGCCGGGCCCGGGTGAACCTTCGCCTCACCCTCAAGACCGACCGGCCCCGGCAGGCTGTCGTCTGCACGGAAATCCTCCGGGACGGCGCCGTGGTGACCCGGGCCCGGAAACAGGTGCAGGTTTACGACGGCTGCCCTGTGGATCAAACCTTCCTCCTGGAGAATCCGCTGTACTGGTCACCCGACTCTCCCTCCCTCTATGTGGCCCGGACCACCGTATCGGCCCGGGATGGAAAGGCCGATACGTACGACACCGTCTTCGGCATCCGCAGCAGCGAGTGGAAGCCGGACGGCTATTACCTCAACGGCGCCAAGACCTTCCTCAGGGGCGTGTGCCTGCATCATGACGCCGGTGCCCTGGGCGCCGTGTGGAACGAGGATGCCTGGGTGCGCAGGCTCCTGAAACTCAAAGAGATGGGCTGCAATGCCATCCGCACCAGCCACAATCCTCCGGCCCCGGAACTGCTGGACCTCTGCGACCGCATGGGCTTCCTGGTCCTGGACGAACTCACCGACACCTGGACCTGGCCCAAGAAGGAAAACGGCTATGCCACCCTCTTTGCCGACTGGGCGGAGAAGGACCTTGTGGCCATGATCCGCCGCGACCGCAACCACCCTTCGGTGATTGCCTGGAGCATCGGCAACGAATGCGGCGAGCAAGGGGACAGCACGCGCTGGTGGATTCCCCGGATGCTCACCGACATCTGCCACCGCGAAGACCCCACCCGGCCCACGACGGCCGGCAACGACAACCCCTGGGCGGCCTCGCAGCCCTATGCCGCCACCCTGGACGTGTACGGTTTCAATTACAAGCCGCACCTGTATGCCGCCTTCCGCGACGCCCACCCCGACCAGCCTTTCTACGGCTCGGAAACGGCCTCCTGCATCTCTACACGCGGGTATTACCGCTTCCCGGTAGAGCAGGAAAAGGGCAAGGGCTGGGACATGAATCCTCCCTTCCAGGTGAGTTCCTACGACCTGTATGCCCCCGGCTGGGCCTCCAAGCCGGATTACGAGTGGCAGTATGAGGACCAGGTGCCCGAATGCGCCGGAGAATTCGTCTGGACGGGCTATGACTACATCGGCGAACCCACCCCTTTCAATATGGACCCTTCCGTCTTCACCAATTTCCACACGGAGGAGGAGAGGCAGGCCTATCGCAAGATGGTGGAAAGTTGGGGACAGGTCATCAGCGACGTTCCGCTGCCCTCCCGCAGTTCCTACTTCGGCATCATGGACCTGGCCGGCTTCCCCAAGGACCGTTTCTGGCTGTACCAGGCGCGCTGGCGGGCCAACCTTCCCATGGCACACATCCTTCCGCACTGGACCTGGCCCGGCCGGGAAGGGCAGGTGACCCCGGTGCATGTGTACACCTCCGGCGACGAGGCCGAGCTCTTCGTGAACGGCGTCTCCCAGGGCCGCAAGGCCAAGGAAGGCTACCGCATTGTCTGGGACCAGGTGGTGTACGAGCCGGGCTCGGTGGAGGTGGTTGCCTACCGGAACGGGCGCGAATGGGCCCGTGACAAGGTGGTCACCGCCGGCAGGGCTGTCAAGCTGAGTGCAAGCGTTGATTATGCCGGGACCGATCTCACCTATGTGACGGTGGATGTGCTGGACCGCAAGGGCACCCTGGTGCCGGACGCTGCCAACGAACTGTCCTTCAGCGTGAAAGGCCCTGCCGTAGTGCTGGCGACTGACGCCGGAGACCCCACTTCTTTCGTCTCTTTCCGCAGTCCCGCGCTGCCCGCCTTCCACGGCAAGGCATCGGCCGTCATCCGCCGCACGGGCAGCGGCCCTGTCACCGTTACCGTAAAGGCCAAAGGGCTTAGGACGGCAACACTGACGCTGTAAGCGGGGCCTGTTCAAAACTTTGTTAATTAAAATATTTTTCTTATCTTTGCAGCCCATTTTGCGGAAACATAAGAGCCGTAAAGTGGGTTGTAACTATAATTTATTTATTAACAAACATTTATGCCTACAATTCAACAACTTGTCCGTAAAGGACGCGAGCAGCTCGAGGTAAAGAGCAAGTCTCGTGCGTTGGATGCTTGCCCTCAGAAGCGTGGCGTGTGTCTTCGTGTTTACACGACTACACCTAAAAAGCCGAA
>JAFSMS010000113.1 GCA_017447815.1 Bacteroidales bacterium
CCGCCGCCGCCAGTTTCGTTGACATCCGTTCGCGAATCGATGCGCTTGCCAAGGGCGGGGGCCATTCCGACGGCGAGGGGGCCGAATCGGCAATGCCGGGCGGCGACGAGGACGAAGGAGAAGCGCAAGCGGTCGAGGGGGCGGAAGAGAAGAGTGTGGCGGAGGGGGAGGAACAGCCCGAAGAAAACGCTGCAGGGGCGGTCACCGAGGAGGAAAAGTCTGCCGACGGGGCGGGGGAAGCGGCGCAAGCGGAAGACAAGGGGCCAATGGCGGGACAAGAGAATGAAGAAGAACCGCCGCCGTCGGCGGGGCCGCAAAGCGTCCGCGTGATTTATCCCGACATGGCACCGGATGCGTTCCGCGTGGAAGAATGGGCCGCCGAGTTGGCCGAGTCGGGAGCGGAAGAAGGGGAACACGTCCGCAACGGATGGACGTTGGTCGTCGTCCGCATGGAATGGGACGGGAACCCGACGTTCCGCCGCCTGACGGCCAAGCGGCGCGCCATGGACATTTTGCGGGAACACCATCCCGAGTTGCCGGGGAAATTCAAGGCTTCCAGCCGCATTCTCGCGGACGTGCAGGAGGCCGACGGGACGTTCACGTTCGTTCAGGGGTTCAAGTTGCAGGACGGACGAACGACAGAATCCCAAGTGGACGAACCGGAGGGGGTCCCATGAAAGTGTTTGTGGCAAAAGGAGAAAACAACACGTGGAAAACAACGAGAATCCGGGCTTTTGCCAGAAAACTGGACGAATATCTAAGTTCTCAAAAAGACGAGTACAAGCTTCTGTCCCGGAAATACCCAAGGCTCAAGGAGGAAACCCACGGCCCACTTGTGCGGAAGTATGAAATAGCGAGCAGGACGACGGGGAATGTGGTGCGGGTGACGATTGTCAGCGAAGGGGACAGCGAAGCAAGCGTCAAAAAGTCGATTCAGCTTGCGGAAGAGTATAATTCGGACATCCATGTCATGGCATCCCGCCCGAAATGCTGGAATGTCGAATGGAATCAAAAATTCGATGTCGAGCCATTGGAAACGACCAAAGACAGACCATCGCCGACTGATATCCAGTCCATGATGAATGGCATCATCAACGCCATCCAACAGAAATTGATGTGAGGCATAAGGGAAAACCGGCAGGGAGCAAAACATGTTGCGAATACTACTCTGGTGCTTGGCCATCAAAATCACCATCAGCATTCCGTGGAACCTCGCGTGTTTGTTGAGCGAACTCAACGGAAAACGGAAGGGAGCATAGGGACATGAGCGGTCTCGCTTGGTATGTTACCGTCGGAATCGCTATTGACGTGGCGCTCTACATTGCGCGTTTTGTCGTGAAAATGGCCAAGAAGGCAAAAGAACAACCGCAATAAGGGGGCGTTGGGGTTTGGAACGGTTCTGCCGCCTCTTCGGGACTGGATGGACTTCTTCGAGATGCCGGGGGTTCCATTGCGCTTCACCCCCGTCTGTGTTCTGCCGCCGCTTTGCGGCTTGGGCAGCTTCTTCCTTTGCCGGGGCACGGCCGTTGGCTTGTGGACACGGGCTGAGCCCGTGCTCCTGATGCCAAGGGGGGGCGAAAACACTCGCATCATCGAAAGTGCCATGAAACAAAATCGCACCCTTTCCGGGGGGGGACAACGCGGGGCGATGGCAAACCGGATGCTTGTGGTAGAGTGAAAGGGAGATGAAGAACGGCATGAGATGGACGAAGACGCTGGGGGGGATATTGGCGATGGGGGTGGCGATGGCGGTTGTTGCGACGACGGAGGCGGAAGAAATGTGGGTGCAGTGCAAGTATTGCGGGCACAAGGCGAGGGACGTGCGGAGTTTGACGGGGAACGCGTGCATGAGGCACCCTGAGGGGGCGGGGAAGAGGCGGCATGCGGTGTACGAAGGGGGGGAGAAGAGCCAGTATACGTGCAAGCGGTGCGGGAAGCGGGCGGGAGACATCGGGTCGCTGACGGCGTCGCGGTGCCAGCGGCATCCTGCGGGGCCGGGGAAGGGGTGGCACGAGCCGGCGCTGTAGGCCGAAAGGGGCATGCAAGGACGGGATAAGGGGGATAAGGGGACAGGCTATTAGCGGTGACAAAAGGGTGATGGGAAGCTGGCGGCAATCCATTCGCCCATCTCTCGCCTTCCTCTCGCCTCCGCGCCCTCCGCGTCTCCGCGTCTGCTTTTGAGGGACTTCCGACCTCAGACTTGCGACTTCCGACTTGCGACATCCGGATTGCGACGGGGATAAGGGGAAAGGCTATTAGCGGTGACAAAAGGGCGATGGGAAGCTGGCGGCAATCCATTCGCCCATCTCTCGCTTTCCTCTCGCCTCCGCGCCCTCCGCGTCTGCTTTTGAGGGACTTCCGACCTCAGACTTGCGACTTCCGACTTGCGACGTCCGGATTGCGACGGTCGACGGTCGGGGTTTGCGAGGGGCCAATGTGGAAAGCATCAACTGCTGCTTCCCTCCTGTCCAAACCCGTTTCGGCCATGCCGACGAAATCGAAGGCTGTCGATGGCAAGCGACTCAGCCCTTCAGCTTTTCACCCCCTAACCTGTCACTTGGCACGATGTTTCCGCCCAGTTTGTCAAATAGAAAGGACACTCTTCAGGAAGGGCGGTGGTTTTTGGTTGGTCAAGTACTGGACACTCCTTTCTCTGTCTTGTGAGGGGGTGGGGGTGGGGAGGCCGGGGGTGGCCCGGCGC
>JAFSMS010000114.1 GCA_017447815.1 Bacteroidales bacterium
CCACAATATGGGCATCTTTCTCGCCTGCTTTTAGCCATAAAAATAGTAGTTTGATGAAACGCGTTTCATCAAACTACTTATAATTGCATAAATATCAAATAGTTTGGTACTGTATCACCAACTACTTTTTGCACCTATACCAAAAAGTGCGACAAAAGTGCGACTAATACAAAAAATTGAGGCACCTACATTTCTGTAAGTGCCTCATTTTCAGTGGTCTGGATGACTGGACTTGAACCAGCGACCTCCTGGTCCCTAACCAGGTGCGCTACCAACTGCGCTACATCCAGAAGAATGGACTGCAAAGATACTACTTTTTTGTAAAAATGCAAAGGTCTTTTTAAAAATATTATTCGCTGAAGAAGGCGGGCGGCAAAGGTCGGCAGTTATACTGGGAGGCCATGGATTCCCCGTAGGCTCCCGCACTCCGGATGGCGATGATGTCGCCGCGGTGACATTCATTCAGGACGATCCCTTTTCCAAAGACATCGGAACTTTCACAGACGGGACCCACGACGTCATAGTTTTGTTCGGGACCGTCGCTGGAGAGATTCTCGATCCGGTGGGCGGCGTGGTACAGTGCCGGGCGGATGAGGTCGTTCATGCCGGCATCCAGGACGGCAAACTGCTTGGCCAGCCCTTCCTTGACGTACAGGACGCGGGAAATGAGGGATCCGCAGGAGGCTACGATGCTCCGGCCCAATTCGAAGTGCAGGGGATACTTCGGCGGCAGCAAACTGCGGAACGTGTCAAAATATGCCTTGAAATCGGCGATGGGGAGATGGTTGGGGTGTCCGTACTCAATGCCGAGACCGCCGCCGACGTTGAGGTCTCCGACCGGGAGCCCGAGCCGTTCCAGGCGATTGCACAGGTCGTTGATCCGGTTGCACAGAGCGGCAAAATCCGTCATGTCCAGAATCTGCGAGCCGATGTGGAAATGCAGTCCGCAGAAGCGAAGAGAGGGGAGCGTGAGGATTTCCCGAATAACTTCTTCCGCCTGTCCGTGGAAAATGCCGAATTTGTTCTCTGCCAGTCCCGTGGTTATGCCGGCGAGGGTGTGTGCACCGATATCCGGATTGATTCGGATGCTGACCGGGGCCGTGCCCCCCCGTTCCGCAGCCAACTGTGCAATCACATGCATCTCTGCCGTCGATTCTATGTTGAACCGGCCGATGCCGGCTTCCAGGCCCAGCAGAATCTCCCAATCGGCCTTGCCGACCCCGGCGAAAACAATGCTGCCAGGAGGGAAACCGGCATCCAGGGCGGCTTGGATTTCTCCGCCGCTTACGCAGTCGGCACCCAGTCCGGCCGAAGCAATCTGCTTCAGGATCACCGGGTTGTGATTGGCTTTGACGGCATAATGCACCTTCCAGGAAGGATGAGCGGCCGTCTGGGCCCGCACCGACTCCAGCGTTCGCTGCAGAAGGCTGGTGTCATAATAATAGAAGGGGGTTCTCAGGGTAGAGAACCGCTCCAGGGGATAATCGGCTTTGAGCATCATGCGAATAATTGCCGGCTGAGCGCCTGGAGCGCCCTTTCTTTGTCTTCTTCTTTTACAAGCAGGGAGATGTTGTAGTTGCTGCCGCCGTATCCGACCATGCGGACGGGAATTTCTTTCATAGCGGCCAGCACGCGGGCCTCGAAGCCTACATTCTCCCAATCCATGTCTCCCACAACGCAGATCAGGCACATATCCAGATCGACGCTTACGGTCCCGTATTTCTTGAGATGGTGAACGATCTCGTTCAGGAAACGCGTGTCGTCGATCGACATCGAAACTCCCACTTCGGAGGTGCAGATCATGTCGATGGAAGTGCGGAAACTCTCAAAGATTTCGAAAACTTTGCGCAGGAAACCATGAGCCAGCAGCATTCTGGAACTCTTGATTTTGATAACGGCGATGTTGTCTTTGGCAGCCACGGCCTTGATGGTGCCGTGGTCCGGCTTGTTGTCGATGAGGGTGCCGGGGGCCGACGGCTCCATCGTATTGAGAAGACGTACGGGAATATTGGCGTATTTGGCCGGCTGGATGCACGTGGGATGCAGTATCTTGGCGCCGAAATAAGCCAGTTCGGCCGCTTCGTCAAAATGAAGATGGCGTACGGCACGGGTATCTTTCACAATGCGCGGGTCGTTGTTGTGCATGCCGTCGATGTCGGTCCAGATTTGGATTTCCTCTGCGCCGATGGCGGCTCCCACCAGCGAGGCGGTATAGTCACTTCCACCGCGCCGGAGGTTGTCCACCTCGTCGTGTGCGTTGCGGCAGATGTATCCCTGGGTAAGGTACAAATCGGCCTTGGGCGCTATCAGGGGCAGCAAGTGCTCGCAGATATAATCCTGGTCCGGCTCTCCCTGAGCGTCCAGTTTCATGAAATCCAGGGCGGGAATCAGCAGCACATTTACACCCTGCTCCTTCAGGTAGAGTTCCATCATCTTGGTAGAGAGCAGTTCCCCCTGGGCCAGGACGATCTTTTCCTGTACCTGTGAGAAAAGTTCGCGGGTAAGGGCCGATATGCCGTCGAATACGGTGTGGACATAGGCCTCGCATTGCTTCTGGGCCTCTTCCGTGGCATACAGTTCTCGGATGGTCTTGAGATATTTGGCTTCCAGGCGGGCGATGGTGTCTTTTGCCCCGTCGGCATTCCGGTTATACAGGTATGCGACAATTTCTTCCAGCGTATTGGTAGTGCCGGACATGGCCGACAAAACCACCAGATTGCTTCCGGCGTCGGCAGCCAGTCTGGCGACAGCCTGCATTCTGGCGGCGGAACCCACGGAGGTTCCTCCGAATTTCATTACTTTCATCTTGTTACGTTCGTTTGGGACTGCAAAGTTAATAAAAAAAGGGGATTATCATAGGATAACCTGCTGGATGAAGGGCGTTTGATACTGGTAGGCGATTTTGGTAAGGTCCCAGCCCGGCCGGGTGAGGATGAGGGCCGCTTTTTTGCCGACGGTGATGGAGCCCAGTTCCTGGGATAGCCCCATGGCGTAGGCGCTGTTGAGCGTGACGGCGTTGAAGGCTTCCACGGGCGTGAGCCGCATCTTGATGCAGCCCTGTGCCATCACAAAGCGCATGTCTCCGGAAGGGGAGGATCCGGGATTGTAGTCCGACGCCAGCGCTACGCCCAGCCCGGCTTTGATGTAATCTTTGGCCCGGCCATAGGGGAGGCCGAGGAAGAAGGACGACCCCGGCAGCATGGTGGGCATGGTGGCCGATCCCTTCAGCGCTTCGATTTCCGCGTCGGTGGTCCGCTCCAGGTGATCTACCGAGAGGGCTCCGTATCGGACGCCCACCTGGACGCCGCCGCTCACCGCCAGTTCGTTGGCGTGGATTTTGGGCACCAGGAGGCCTTCGGCCGCCTCCAGGATCCGGGCGGTATCCTCTACCGTGAAGAAGCCTTCGTCGCAGAAGACGTCCACGAAATCGGCCCAGCGGGCGGCTTCCGGGAGAAGGTCGATGACGGTTTGCACATAGGCTTCGTGGGTGTATCCCCGGCCCACGGCATGGGCTCCCAGGAAGGTGCTCCGGACCGTAGCGGGAACCGACCGGCCGATGCGCCGGATGACCCGGAGCATCTTCAGTTCGTCGGCCGGATTGAGCCCGTAGCCGCTTTTGATTTCCAGGGCGACGGTGCCTTTTTCCATCATTTCCTGCACCCGGACCATCGACTGCCGGTAGAGGTCTTCTTCGGAGGTCCGGTGCAGCAGGTCGGAGGAGTTGAGGATGCCGCCACCCCGGGCGGCGATTTCCTCGTAACTGAGCCCGTTGATCTTGTCCAGGAATTCTCCGTCCCGGCTCCCGGCATAGACGACGTGCGTATGGCTGTCGCAAAAGCCCGGCATCAGCATGCCGCCGCCGGCATCGACCGCTTTTTCGCCGTCAACCGAAGGGCAGGTGGCCATGGGGCCGAAAGCGGCGATGTGGCCGTCCTCGACCCGGAGCCAGGCATTTTCCAGCGTGCCCGTCTCTCCCTGGGCGGGCCCTTCCTTCCGGAGAACGCCCTCCGGAACAATCCCCACCAGCCGTCCGATATTCTTGATGATCATGCCAAATACTGTTCGTTCTTGATGAAGCGGATGGATTTTTCAATCAGGGGATGCATGTATGTATCCGTGCTCACGAAAGGCACCTCCTTGCGATAATCCGTGAAGATGCGTTCCAGGACCGGGGAAGAATGGAGCGGACGGCGGAACTCCAGCGCCTGGGCGGCGTTGAACAGTTCGATGGCCAGCACGGTTTCGACATTGTCCACGATGCGGACCAGTTTGGTGGCGGCGTTGGAGCCCATGGAAACGTGGTCTTCCTGGCCCTGCGAAGACGGGATGGAATCGCAGGAAGCCGGCCAGCAGAGCCCCTTGTTCTGAGAAACGATGCTGGCGGCCGTGTATTGCGGAATCATGAAGCCGCTGTTGAGACCGGGTTCTGCCACCAGGTATTTGGGCAGTCCCCTCAGGCCGTGGATGAGTTGGTAGGTGCGCCTTTCGGAGATGCTGGCCAGTTCGCTCATGGCGATGGCCAGGGAATCCATGGGAATGGCGATGGGCTCCCCGTGGAAGTTTCCGGCCGATATCACCATGTCCTCGTCCGGGAAGATGTTCGGATTGTCGGTGGCCGAGTTGATTTCATTTTCAAGGACGGATTTCACATACAGGATGTTGTCCTTCACGGCTCCGTGCACCTGCGGGATGCAGCGGAAACTGTACGGATCCTGCACATGTTCCTTGGGCCGGCGGATGAGTTCGCTGCCTTCCAGGATTTCCATGAATTTCTTGCCGGTAAGAATCTGGCCCGTATGCGGGCGCAACTGGTGTGTCAGCGGCAGGAACGGTTCGATGCGTCCGTCATAGGCGTCCAGGGACATGGCGCCGATAAGGTCGGCCCAGCGGCTCAGCCGCATGCTCTTGAGGATGCTCCAGATGGCATGGGCGCTCATGAACTGCGTGCCGTTGAGAAGGGCCAGACCCTCCTTGGACTGCAGTTTGATGGGCTCCCAGCCCAACTGTTTCCACACATCGGCCGAGGGCCGCACCTCCCCTTTATAAAGCACTTCCCCGAGGCCGATGATCGGCAGGCTCAGGTGGGCCAGGGGAGCCAGGTCTCCGGACGCGCCCAGCGAACCCTGCTGATAGACAATGGGAAGCACATTTTCGTTGAACATATCGACCAGGCGCTGCACGGTAACAAGTTGCGCTCCGGAATGGCCGTAGGAGAGGGACTGCGCCTTCAGGAGCAGCATCAGTTTCACGATTTCCGGCCGCACTTTTTCTCCGGTGCCGCAGGCGTGCGACATCACCAGGTTGTGCTGCAACCGGCTCAGGTCCTCATGCGGAATGGTCACATTGTACAGGGAACCAAAGCCGGTCGTGACTCCGTAAACGGGGCGGCCGATGTCCTCCATTTTCCGGTCCAGATAGGTGCGGCATTTGACGATGGCCTCTACGGCTTCGCGGGACAGGGTGAGTTTTTCTTTGTTGTCGATAATTTCCTTGACTCTTTCCAGGGAAAGATGTTCGGATGATATGGAATGCATATTATTGTAAAGCTTTTCTGATTAAGTTTTCGTCTGCAAGGTTGGGGAGGGTGACTTTCAGTCCCGGGGTGCGGGCCATTTCGCGCTCGATGGCGAAGCGGGCGCCTTCGTTGCGGGCCCAGGAGCGGCGTGCGATGCCGTTGTTCACGTCCCAGAACAGCATTTCGCGGATGTGGCGGTCGCTTTCGGCCGATCCGTCGATGACCATGCCGAAGCCGCCGTTGATGACCTCGCCCCAGCCTACGCCGCCACCGTTGTGGATGGACACCCAGGTGGCGCCGCGGAAACCGTCTCCGATGACATTCTGCACGGCCATGTCGGCCGTAAACTGGGAGCCGTCATAGATGTTGGACGTTTCGCGGAAGGGGGAGTCGGTTCCGGAGACGTCGTGATGGTCTCGTCCCAGGACGATGGGAGCGCTGATTTCCCCTTTGCGGATGGCCTCGTTGAAGGCCAGGGCAATCTGGGTGCGGCCTTCGCAGTCGGCATACAGGATGCGCGCCTGGGAGCCCACCACCAGGTTGTTGCGCCCGGCTTCCTTGATCCAGTGGATGTTGTCACGCATCTGTCCGGCGATTTCCTTCGGGGAGCGGGCGGCGATTTCGCCCAGTACCTTCATGGCCAGTTCGTCGGTCTTTCGGAGGTCTTCGGGCTTTTCGCTCATGCACACCCAGCGGAACGGGCCGAATCCGTAGTCGAAGTAGAGCGGCCCCATGATGTCCTGCACATAGGAAGGATAGCGGAAGGAGCCGTCGGCCTTGAGCACGTCGGCACCGGCGCGGGAACTCTCCAGCAGGAAGGCATTCCCGTAGTCGAAGAAATACATTCCCTTGTCGGAGAGGCGATTGATGGCCGCCACATGCCGGCGGAGCGATGCCTTGACGGCCTCTTTGAACCGCTCCGGCTCATCGGCCATCATGCGTTTGCTTTCTTCCAGGCTGTAGCCCACCGGGTAGTAGCCGCCGGCCCAGGGATTGTGCAGGGAGGTTTGGTCGGAGCCCAGATCCACGTGGATGTCCTCATCGGCCAGGCGTTCCCAAAGGTCCACGACGTTGCCCACATAAGCCAGCGAGACCACCTCTTTTCCGGCAACCGCCTTGCGGATGCGGGAAACCAGTTCGTCCAGGTTTTCGTGGAGTTCATCCACCCAGCCCTGCGCGTACCGTTTTTCCGCCGCCTTGGGGTTGATTTCGGCCGTGACGCTCACCACGCCGGCGATGTTGCCGGCCTTGGGCTGGGCACCGGACATGCCGCCCAGGCCCGCCGTCACAAAGAGCAGCGTCCTGTCATCCGGAGCGCCGGCGGCGGATCTCACCTTGCGGGCTGCGTTCATCACCGTGATGGTGGTGCCGTGAACGATTCCCTGCGGGCCGATATACATGTAACTGCCGGCCGTCATCTGGCCGTACTGGCTCACGCCCAGGGCGTTGAAGCGCTCCCAGTCATCGGGCTTGGAGTAGTTGGGAATGACCATGCCGTTGGTGACGATCACGCGCGGGGCATCCTTGTGGCTGGGGAAAAGGCCCAGCGGGTGGCCGCTGTACATCACCAGCGTCTGCTCGTCGGTCATGGTGGCCAGATACTGCATCACCAGGCGGTACTGGGCCCAGTTCTGGAAGATGGCACCGTTGCCGCCGTAGATGATGAGTTCGTGCGGATGCTGGGCCACCCTTTCGTCCAGGTTGTTCTGGATCATGGCCATGATGGCGGCCGCCTGCCGGCTTTTGGCGGGATATTCGTCGATGGGGCGGGCGTAAATCTTATAGGAAGGACGGTAGCGGTACATGTAGATGCGGCCGTACTGCTTCAGTTCCTCGGCAAATTCCGGCGCCAGGGCGGCGTGGAGATTTTCGGGGAAGTAGCGCAGGGCGTTTTTCAGGGCCAGTACCTTCTGCTCCGGGCTCAGGATGTCTTTCCGGCGCGGGGCATGGTTGATTTCGGGGTTGTAGGGCTTGGCTTCCGGAAGTTGTGCCGGAATGCCTGCGAGAATTTCTTCCTGAAAGGTCATAGTTCAATGTGGTTATTCACTTCATCCAATACTTTTTCTTGCAGGGACTCCGCCTCGGCGACAATGGCATCGGCCCGTTGCAGAAGAGGAAGGGCCGGGCCTTTGTCCCTGAGGCCGGCGGCGTTGATGCGTACATTCAGCCGTGCCCCCTTGATGCCGGCGACGGCGGCCAGGGCGGCCACCCCGGCATCGGAGGCCGATGCGGGATTGCCTTTCCGGGCCATTTCCAGGGCCAGCGGCAGGGTTTTGAGCGCCGCTTCCATGGTTCTCAGGGGAACCTCTGCGGCATAGAGGGTGGCCTGCTCCATCGCCTCGGCCCGGGCCGCTTTTTCCTGGTCCGTGGTCTTGGGCATGGAAAAGACGTCCATGATGCGGTTGAAGGCGGCCGTGTCTTCGTCGATGAGTTTGAGCAGTTCGTCCAGGAGCGCCTGTCCCTGTACGGCAACGTCCGAGAATTCTTTCCAGCGCTCGTCCCAGCCGCGTTTGTGCGAGGACAGATTGGCAACCATGGTGGCCAGCGCCGCCGCAAACGCCCCCATGCAGGCCGATACGGAGCCGCCGCCGGGCGCGGCGCTCTCGGAAGCCGTTTCCAGGGCGAAATCTTTGAGTGTCATGTCAACAAGGCCCTTCCGGCCATCGTCCATCAGGTATTCGATGACCTTTTCCCGGGGGTTGAAGGGCTTGAGGTCGTCCAGGGACATGGACTTGACGGCGATCTTTACGATCTCCGATTCGCTGATGCCCAGGGAGCGCTGCTGCCGCTCCAGATAGAATTTGCCGGCGTCGATGAGCACTTTCCGGGGGACCAGCCCCACAATTTCCGCACCGGTGACCCTGAGCCCGCGGGCGGCCGCCTTGGCGCTGACTTCCTCATAGGCGACATGCAGGGGGGTGACGTCGATGTCCGTGATGTTCATCGATACCTGTGCGATGCCGTATTCGTCAATGAACCAGCCGATGGCCTTGGTGCCCTTCAGGGTGCCGGGAATCCAAGAGTCCCCTTCGCGGGACTTGCGCCCTTTTTCGCGGACGTCGAAGGCGACGGCCATGGCCCGGCGCGTGCTGGTGGTGTTGAGGTTGAAGTTGACGGCGACGAGGAAGTTCCGGGCGCCCACGTTGGTGGCGCCGGCTTTCCGGGCCACCTCGTCCCACGCTCCGCCGAAGTCCGGCTTGCGGGCGGGATCGGCCATTTTCTCGGCCAGGGCTTCGTATTCCCCTTCGCGGCAGACGGCCAGGTTCTTGCGTTCGGGTTTGAAGGCGGCGGCTTCGTAGCAGTAGCAGGGGATGCCCAGTTCCCGATACAGGCGCTCCGCCAGGCTTCTTGCCAGGGCGGCGCATTCTTCCAGGGTGATGCCGGCGACCGGAATCAGGGGCAGCACGTCGGTGGCTCCGCTTCTGGGGTGCGCTCCGTGGTGTTTTCGCATGTCGATGAGTTCCTGCGCTTTGGCGGCGCCCCGGAAGGCGGCTTCGCACACGTCGGCCGGCTCTCCGACAAAGGTGACGACGGTACGGTTGGTGGCTTCGCCGGGATCGACATCCAGCACTTTGACGCCTTCTACGGTTTGGATGGCCGCGACAATGGCATCGATGACGCCCTTGTCCCGCCCTTCGCTATAGTTGGGTACACATTCAATGATTTGTTTCATGGTCACAGTTTTAATGTGACCCTAAAGATAGCAAATCTTAATGAGAATATCAATGTTTCGGCGCGTTCCCGGTCCTTTTTGCCTCGTAGTATGCGTGGCGTTTGGGATTTTCCGGGAACCATCCTTTCAGGACCCGTTTCTCCTGCAGGAACATCTCGTGAATGCCCCAGAGGCAGGAGAAGGCGAAGCCTCCGATGATCGTGGAAACGATCTGGTTCTTTACGACGAGAGAGCCGGCGACACAGAGCAGGCCGACTATCAGCCAGACCCACCAGGACTGTTTTCCCCAGTGATATTCCATTTTGATGACAGCCGGATGGCAGATGCCGATGCTCAGAAAAACGGCTGCCCCGACGATGATTCCGCTATAATTCATAGTGGGTGCAAAGATGAGGAAAAAGATCAGGGTATTTTAGCAGTCTCCGTGCCTGGTTTAGGACTTTTACTGCATTTGCCGGAGCCGGACGTCGATGCCGGGCAGCGCCTCGGGCAGGGGAGAGACGTCGGTTTGCCCGAAGTGATAGGGAATCAGGATGCGCGGGCGGATGATCCTGGCGGCCCGGATGCACTGCTCTACGGTCATCGTGTAGGGCTGGTTGACAGGCAGGAAGGCGATGTCGATATTCTCCAGCAGCCCCATCTCGGGAATGTCTTCCGTGTCGCCCGCCACGTAAATCCGCAGACCGTCCACCGTCAGGACAAAACCATTGTCCCTTCC
Organism: Bacteroidales bacterium; assembly: GCA_017447815.1. GTDB lineage: Bacteria > Bacteroidota > Bacteroidia > Bacteroidales > UBA932 > Cryptobacteroides. The sequence goes on from JAFSMS010000114.1 coordinate 9,907, forward strand.
TTTGGGGTGGAATTGCAAATGCCCTTCCGTGGTGTTGTAGGCCGGTACGGCCGACAGGTGCAGGGTGCCGCGGCTCAGGGCGTCTCCGTTGGCCATGACAGTGCCATATCCCATCATCTGCGCGCAGCGGGCATTGGTAATCAGTTCTGTATCATTGTCGGAAAGGCTCCGGATAGCCTCGGGGTCGTAGTGGTCTCCGTGTTCATGGGTGACCAGGATGATATCGGCCTTGGGAAACTCCTTGGCGTAGTCGGTCTTTTTGCCGAGTTCGGTGACGGGGTCTATCTGGACGGAAAGCCCCTCGTAGCGGAGTTCCAGGGAGCCGTGTTTGATGAGGGTGATCTCAAGCGGCTTTCCGGAAGCGGTGACAAAACGTTCCACTTCATAACGGGTAACCTCCTTGCCGGCCTTGGTCCAGGCCTGGTAGCCGCCCAGCATATTGTAAACGGTGTAGCCCGCCTTGGTGAGTTTCTCGGCGGCCGCAGCGCTTCGTTTCCCGCTCCTGCAATAGACATAAAGGGGCGCATCCTTGGAAAAGGCCGATTCAATCTGCTGCGTGAAATCTTTTTGGAACCAGTCGTAGTTGACGGCTCCGCGAAGATGTCCTTCCTTGAATTCGGCTTCCGTGCGGACATCGATAAGGCGGGTGTCCGGCGCAAGGGCTTTCTGGAAGTCCTCTACGGAAAAGTTGTTCTGTGCTTTGGCGCCAAAAAGGCTGAAAAGGGAGAAGACCATGGCAAACAGGGTGTGTTTCATGCGTTCGTTTATTTATGATAATTCTTTGGCAATCAAGGGCAGAAGGCTCACATCGGCCGGCAGCCAGTTCACGGAGTGAAGTTCTTCTTTCCCCAGCCACCGGGCCGCTTCGTGCTCGTTCAAATGAAGGGCTTCGTCCAGCAGGGAAGACAGATAGCAGTGCATGGTAAGATGGAATTGGGGGTAGTCCCATTCCACCGTGTACAGGAACTTGTCCACGCTGATTCTTGCATCCAACTCTTCGTGAATCTCACGAATGAGCGCCTGCTCGGGTGTTTCCCCTTCTTCCATTTTTCCGCCCGGGAATTCCCACCAGTCTTTGAACTCTCCATAGCCGCGCTGGGTGGCGAATACCTTATCTCCCTTGCGTATGATGGCCGCAACGACTTCTATCCGTTTCATCATGCTGTCCCCGGGCTATTTCTCTCTGACGCTTTTTCCGGACAGGAAGCCGCGATAGGCCTTCTGCAATATGTCGATGCACTCCTCCTCGGGAAGTTGCTGCTTGAATCGGCGCATGGGCCGAAAAGTCATTTCGTCCATAGTTTTGAAAAACCCCATCTGAAGTGTTTCAGACGGGGTTTTTGTGACTCCAACAGGACTCAAACCTGTAACCTTTTGATCCGTAGTCAAATGCTCTATTCAATTGAGCTATGGAGCCATTTCGGAGGGCCTTCAGGCCGCTTCCTTATTTTTCAGCAGTGTAGACTTTCTCGCGGATGCGGGCCTTCTTGCCGGTGAGGTCACGGAGGTAGAAGATGCGGGCGCGGCGAACCTTGCCATACTTGTTTACCTCAATGCTGTCAATGAACGGGGACTGGAAGGGGAAAATCCTTTCTACACCCACGCCACTGGCGATTTTGCGGACGGTGAAGGTTTTGGTGAACGGGTCCATACCACTGATCTGGATCACGACACCGCGGAACTTCTGAAGTCTTTCCTTATCACCTTCCTTGATTCTGTAGGTCACGGTGATGGTGTCACCTGCCTTGAACTCCGGATAGGAGGCTGCTTTCTCATTATTGAAAGCCTGCTCTGCAATTTTAATCAAATCCATAATTTCTGTTTCCTTTATGCAACATTGCGGTTTGGCTCCTTACAAGAGGTTGCGTTTGTTTTGGACTGCAAAGGTACAAACTTTTTGCAAACCTCCAAAACTTTTCCGGGATTTTTTAGAAAATATTTTTGACTTTGTCAAAGGTGGCCTTGTCTTCGCGGGTTAGATCCGGCGTGAAGGAGGAACTGCTTCGCATCTGTTCCAGGGCCTCTTTCTCGCTGCGGGAAAGTTTGTGGGGTACCCAGACCTGGAATTTCACATACAGGTCTCCGGTTCCGCGACCGTAGCCCTGTACGGCGGGAAGCCCTTTCCCGCGCAGTTTGACCACGGTGCCGGACTGGGTGCCGGGCTCTACTTTCACCTTGTAACTACCGTCCAGGCAGGGGACGGAAACCTCGCAGCCCAGCATGGCGTCCATGACGGAGATAATCCGGGTATAGAACAAGTTGTTGCCGTCTCTCTGCAACTGCGGGTGCTGCACTTCGTTGATGACCACCAGCAAGTCTCCGTTGACGCCTCCATGGGGTGCGGCGTGGCCTTCTCCGCGGATGGTAATCTGCATGCCGTTTTCCACACCGGCGGGGATGCGGACCCTTACCAGTTCCCGGCGGCGCTCCAGGCCGGTTCCGTTACAACGGCGGCAGGGGTTGGAAATCACCTTCCCTTCTCCCTGGCACTGAGGGCAGATGCCGATGGTGTAGCCCACGCCGAACAGGCTGCGGGTCTGCTGGCGGACACGGCCCTGGCCACCGCAGGTGGGACAGGTTTTGATGTCGGCCTCGCTTTTGGCGCCTTTTCCGCCGCAGTCCGGGCAGGGGCGGGCCCGCTCCAGGGAGATTTCTTTCTCACAACCGGTGGCAATCTCTTCCAGGGTGAGTTTGACGCTGGTGCGGATATCCCGTCCGCGCTGTGTCCGGGGCTGGCTGTCTCCGCCGCCGAATCCGCTGAAACCGCCGAATCCGCCGCCTCCGAAATCGAAGCCGAAACTGCCTCCGAAGATGTTGCGGAGGAAATCGTTGATGTCCATTCCGCCGAAGTCGAATCCGCCGGCACCGCCGCCGCCCATCTGGTCGGCCGCAAAGCCGAACTGGTCGTATTTGGCGCGCTTGTCGGGGTCTGACAGGATGGAATAGGCTTCGGCCGCTTCCTTGAAATTCTCCTCGGCGGTTTTCTTTTCGGCGTCGGAGCCGTTTACCCAGCGGTCCGGATGCCACTTGAGCGCCAGCTTGCGGTAGGCGCTCTTAATCTCGTCGGCCGATGCGGTCTTGGCTACGCCCAGAACCTCATAGTAGTCTCTTTTATTTGCCATAATTTATGCTCCTACAACTACTTTCGCATAGCGGAGAACCTTGCCGCCCAGGGTGTATCCCGTTTGCACCACGTCGATTACCTTGCCCTTGAGTTCTTCCGAAGGGGCGGGGAAGGTGGTGACGGCTTCGTGCAGTTCGGTGTCAAAGTCGGTCCCTATGGCTTCGATGCGCTCCAGTCCCTTGCCTTTGAGGTAGGTGGTGAGTTTGGTGAAAATCATCTGCGTGCCTTCTTTGGCGGCATCGCTGTCGGTACTCTTTTCCAGGGAGGCGAGTGCTATTTCGCAGTCGTCCAGGATGGGGAGGAGGCCCTTGATGGTCTCGGCCGATGCCGAACTCACCAGGGCGAGTTTCTCCTCGGCCGTGCGGCGGCGGAAGGTGTCGAATTCTGCCATGAGGCGCAGATAGTCGGCTTTGGCGGCATCGGCTTTCTTTTCGGCTTCCTCCGTCTTTTTCGTGGCTTCTTCCGTAGCGTTTTTGGCTTCTTCCAGTTCTTCGTTCAAACCCTCCAGCCGCGCTTCCAGGGCCGCCAACTTCTTGGAATCAATTACTTCTTCTGTATTTTTTTTCTTTTTCTCTGCCATGATTCATTGTGCTTTCGGCCCTCGTTCCTTCAAAATGCCTGCCAACGCCGTCCATCTGCCATTCTGTCAGTTTGCGCTACCGGAATTCGATGGAGAATGTTCCGTTGAAATGCAGGCGGCTTACCGCTCCGTCATTTCCGGGGAAAATGTCTTCGAAGCCATCGTCAAAGTCTTCGTCGAAATCCTCGTCTGTGTAAGGGTCCAGCCGGAAGGCCTTGACCCAGGACATCTTGTTTTGCGCGGCCAGGTGGTTCACCCTGTTGCTGAAGCGTTTGCGCTTGGTCTTGCCCATGTTCTCCGCCAGGAATTCTTCCAGCGGCTTTCCGCCTTTGGCGGCGTTGCAGGCGGGACAGGAGCAGACTTTGTTCTCAAAACTGTTGTCTCCGCCCAGGCACAGAGGGTCTATGTGGTCGATCTCCATGCTCTCCAATTCTACGGGACGGCCGCAGTAAATGCAGTGGCCGCAGGCTTCTTCCCAAAGTTTTTCGCGTTGATTCTTTTCTCTTTTCATAGCATTGTCTTTTAAAATTTCCGGCAAGTTACGCCCGTCGCGGCAGAAAACCCTATTTTGGCAAGCCTTGCCAGAATTTGGAGAAAAGAGAAAAAATGATATAGACGAGGTGGATGCAAAAAAAACAACCGGCACCCTCCTGAGGGAACCGGTTGCTGAACCTTGTTGACCGAAGAACTTATTTCTTGCGGTTCTTGTATCTCTGATAGAACATATCCACACGACCGGCGGTGTCCACCAGCTTCACCTTGCCCGTGTAGAACGGGTGGGAAGTGTTGGAAATTTCCAGTTTCACCAGCGGGTATTCAACGCCTTCCACAGTAAGGGTTTCCTTGGAGGGAGCGCAACTGCGGGTGACGAAGACGGTGTCATTGGACATATCCTTGAAAGCTACAAGACGGTAGGTTTCGGGATGAATTCCTTTCTTCATTTTACGTAAAAATTAAATTGTTAACAATTTTGGACCGCAAAGATAGAAAGATTCTTTGTAATTACCAAATATTTCCTCTCATCGGCTATTTGTAATAATCGCAGTAGATGCAGAGGTGTCCCGTTATTTCATTCTGTAGGGGGCATCGTCATACAGCACATATCGCTTGGCCTTGCGAATCCATTTCTGCTCTTCCACCTTTATATGCTCCTGTACCACGTCGAAGGAAATCTCCTCGCGCAGGTAGGCCTCCAGCACGGGATCGGCCAGTTTGGTCCAGAAAGCGCTCTCGAATTCGAAGGCCGAATAGTGTTCGCGGAACCAGCGCATCAGATGCAGGGTGTGGAGCAGGCTGTGATAGGGCTCTCCGGGAAGGAGCATGATCTGGAAGCCGAAACAGCGTTCTCCCTCGTAGCGGCCGGCTGCCGGTGTAAAGGAACAGGGGCGGAGCAGGGCTCCCTGGGCCTGGGGAAGACTCTCCGGTCGGAGGGGCTTCACAAAGGGTGCACCTATATATTCATAAGGCCGTGCCGTGCCGATTCCCGGGGTCAGGGTGGTATTGTTCCACAGGCCGCCGCCGCTGTACAGATACGAACTGAACAGGCCCGGGATGTCGCTCGCCGGAGCGATGGTCCAGGGCATGAGTTGCCGGTTGGCATCCGTAGCCATGGCCGAAATGACGTGAATGGGGAACTTTGCGCCGATCTCCGAGGCATACAGGTTCACCAGTTCGCCCAGGGTGAGGCCGTGCCGATGGGCCACTTTGGGGACGAACATCTCTCCGGCAACGGCCGGGATGGAGCCTTCCACCACGCGGCCGGACGGGTTGATGTGGTCGATGATGTACAGGGAAGGGGCCTCCTCGTCCAGCAGTTTGAGCATTTCCATCAACTGCATCACGTCCTTGGTGTAGTTGAAATACCGCACTCCTACGTCCTGGATTTCCACCACCACGGCGTCCAATTCGCGGAGTTGGTCGCTTTCGAAGACGATGTGGTTGGTGCCGGGCGTCAGTTCCGCTTCGCGCGGGTTGAAGACGGTGACCAGGTTCCCCCGGGAGGAGAAGATGTCATACATCCACCGGCCATTCCCCGTGTCCCAGCAGTTCTGGGTGCAGAAACAGCCTACTTTGCCATACAGCAAAGCCTTGTCCAACTGGTCTTCCAGCGGTGTTGTCCGGAACGAAAACATTATCCGTTGATGATTTTTTCGGCTACGGCGATCACTTTGTTGCCCAGGGCTTCGGCGGCTTCCATGGTGGAGGCCTCCGAATAGATGCGGATGATGGGCTCGGTATTGGATTTGCGCAGGTGTACCCAGGTTTTGTCGGCCTCGAAGTTGATTTTCACGCCGTCGATGTCATTGATGTTTTCGTCGGCATAGATTTTCTTGAGTTCCGAGAGGATGCGGTCGATGAGGGCCGGGTCGCTGAGTTGGATTTTGTTCTTGGCGATGAAATACTGCGGATACGTTTTCTTCAGTTCGCTTACCTTCAGGCCCTTGTGGGCCAGGTTGCTCAGGAACAGGGCCACGCCCACCATGGCGTCGCGGCCGGCATGGATGGCGGGATAAATCACGCCTCCGTTGCCTTCTCCGCCGATGAGGGCGCCCACCTCATGCATCTTGGTGGTCACGTTCACCTCTCCCACGGCGGCGGCGTAATACTTGCCCCCGTGCTTTTCCGTCACGTCGCGGAGGGCCCGGGTGCTGGAAAGGTTGGAAACGGTGGCGATGGGCTTGCCTTCCTTTTGGGCGATTTCACAGAGGTAATCGGCCACGGAAACAAGGGTATATTCTTCCACGAAGGGCTCTCCGTTCTCGCAGATGAAGGCCAGGCGGTCCACATCCGGATCTACAGAGACACCCAAATCGGCCTTTTCCTTTTTCACCGTCTCGCAGAGGTCCACCAGGTTGGCGGGAAGGGGCTCGGGATTGTGCGCAAAGTCTCCGGTGGGGTTGCAGTTAAGGCCGATACACCTCACGCCCAGGCGTTTAAGCAGCCGGGGCATGATGATGCCACCCACGGAGTTGA
>JAFSMS010000115.1 GCA_017447815.1 Bacteroidales bacterium
CTGCGGCCGTTCCGCCGTCATGTAAAAGGACTGGAAACACATCTGCAGCATGAAGGCCGGAAGGCCGAGGGTACAGATGGAACCATAGATCACACAGAGTCTTACTGTATCTCCCTCCGCTCCCAGCAGCCTGGCCAGCGGTTCCATGAAAAGGAGCAGCGGCACCATGAAAACCAGCGACAGGACGATGGTGAAACGGATGAGCATGGAGAAGATGACATCGGCCCGGTAACAGTCGCCCCGGCCCATCGTCTGCGACACCAGCGCCGCCCCGCCCGTTCCGATCATCAGCCCCAGCGCCCCAACGAGCATCACCGCCGGCCAGATGATATTGAGCGCCGCGAAGGCCGACGTCCCCACGAAATTGGACACGAACAACCCGTCCACCACACTGTATATGCTCCCCACGAGCATCATCAGGATGCTCGGCACCGACGACCACACCAGCCGCCTGTATCCGTAATGTCCCTGCAGCGCGATTTCCATGGGGCTGCAAAGATAGCACATTTATCCGGGATTCCGGGCCACACAGGGCTATCGGCGGGGCCCCTACGAAGAGTAGTCACATGAGGCCTGCGGGAAACGATACAGCAACAAACTGATAACCAACCATTTGTAAAACCACACACCGCAACCCCCGGTATTATTCCAGGGGCCTGCGGAAGACCGTCTTGCAAGCAACTATTAATCAGGCGCTTCCGAAGGACCATCCCGCAGGCCAGTAATGCCCGCCTATGGCCAAGGCACTTATCAGAGCCCCCTCCAATACATGCCGGCAAACTAATGTAGACAACCCAGGGAGCCTGGCACCAAACACCTTGTAAACACCTCTTAATCAACGCATCAAAAAACACATGGTACCAAACCCCGTATTTTTCAGAAGGGTTTGGCACGAACACCTCATAAGTTCCTGACATCCAGCCTATTGCAAAACCATCCGTACCAAACCCCAAAGGTCCGCCACCACCTGCCGGAAAAGCTGGTGTCATTCTTCACCTTTCTCCCTCATCTTGAAACAGGTGCACTGATTCCTTGAGCCGGAAGATGAGTCCGGCTCTGACTTGCACCGTCCCATATTTTTGCATATTTTTTGTAAGATTTATTTCGGCATGATGACCCTCCGGGACCGCATATCACTGACATGGCGCTATGGGAAAGGCCTTTTCCTGATAGGAGGTGTGTATAACCTGGTGTGTGCCGGATTCCAGTCCGGCGGTTTTTCCTACACGTTTATGGTGGATTCTTTCATCATAAAGACTGTAGTCACAGCCATCACGCTATTCTTGATGAAGCAGTTCAGGGACCGGGATGCCATCTTCTTCTACATCAATCTGGGACTTTCACGAAGGAAACTGCTTGCCAGCGTTATCGTCATCGACTTTTTGGTACTCGCCATCCTCATGGCCATCCTGCATCTAATCTATGGATAAGCATCGGCTCATCGTGGACAGCGTGGTGGTCCGCTTCGGTCAGAAGACGGTCCTGAGCGGCGGGTATATCACCTCCGAAACAGGAATGGTCACCGGACTTCTGGGCCGCAACGGTGCCGGCAAATCCGGCATGTTCCGGGCGCTCATGGGCGGCTTGAAGGTGGAGAATGTCATGGTAAGCATCGACGGGAAACCCGTAGATCGCAGGAAGATCGGCTATTCCATCAAATATCTTCCCCAAGGCCGGCTGATTCCCGAAGGGATGAAACTGCACCGGGCATTCGACCTCTATGGCGTAAACTACTGGACCTTCGTGAACCGTGCTCCCCAGTTCTCCCGGCACTACGATTCTCCCATCCATGAACTCTCCGGAGGGGAAGTCCGCCTGGCGGAACTGTACCTGGTGCTGCTGAGCGACGCTCCTTTCTACATTCTGGACGAACCGTTTACACAGGTCGATCCGGTGAACATCGACGAAGTCAAGGCGCTGATCCGGGAACGGAGCGCAGATCATGGCATTATCGTGACGGACCATAACTACGACGCCCTCTCTTCTGTGGCGGACAACCTTTTCGTGATTGCCGACGGCTATACCAGCCCGGTCCATTGCCGGGAGGACCTGGTCCGGCACGGCTATCTGCGGGCGGAGGAATAGCGCTGTCTTGTCTTAAAGTCCCGATTGCAGCTCCTTTTCGATCAGGGGCAGGAGGTCCTCGTCGGCGGGAAGCCAGCGGACGGAGGAGAGTTCGGAAGCGGACAGCCAGCGGGCGGCCTCATGCTCGTTCAGGTGCAGGGCCTCGCCCGAAAGAGAGCACATAAAGCAGTGCAGGGTCAGGTGGAAGGCGGGATAGTCCCACTCCACGGTGCGGAGGAAAGAGTCGATGCGGATGTCGGCGGAAAGTTCCTCCCGTATTTCCCGTACGAGGGCCTCCTCCCGGCTCTCCCCCGGCTCCATTTTCCCGCCCGGGAACTCCCACCAGTCCTTCCAGTCGCCGTACCCCCGCTGCGTCGCGAAGATGCGGTCCCCCTTGCGGATGATGGCAGCGACGACTTCGATGCGCTTACGCGGAGTTTCCGGCACAGGAACGGCTTTCCCTTTTGCATCAGGGGCCGTTTGCGCCGCAGCGCGGCTCCGGCTCACGAGGATCACGCCGCCCACGATGAGTACCGTGGCGAGGCACTTCTGCCAGGTGAGGGTGTCCAGGCCGGCCCAGATGCTTACGACGGCCGCGATGATGGGCTGCAGGTAGGAATACATGCTCACCAGCGTGGGCCGTAAGTGTTTCTGGCCCACGGGGATGAGGAAATACGCCACGAAAGTGGC
>JAFSMS010000116.1 GCA_017447815.1 Bacteroidales bacterium
CACCAACGGTGACACTCACCTCGGCGGTGACGACTTCGACCAGGTCATCATCGACTGGCTGGCCGCGGAATTCGCCTCCGAGAACGGCGGCATCGACCTCAAGAAAGACCCTATGGCCCTCCAGCGTCTGAAGGAAGCCGCCGAAAAGGCCAAGATCGAACTCTCCAGCCAGACCTCCACGGAAATCAACCTTCCGTACATCATGCCGGTGGACGGCGTGCCCAAGCACCTGGCCAAGACGCTCACCCGCGCCAAGTTCGAGCAACTTTCCGACGCCCTGTTCCAGCGCAGCATCGCTCCTTGCCGCCAGGCACTGGCCGATGCGCACCTGAATCCTTCCGACATTGACGAGGTTCTCCTCGTGGGCGGCAGCACCCGTATCCCTTATGTCCAGGAACTGGTGAAGAACTTCTTCGGCAAAGAGCCCAACAAGAGCGTGAATCCCGACGAGGTGGTCGCCATCGGCGCCTCCATCCAGGGCGGTGTTCTCGCAGGTGATGTGAAGGACGTGCTTCTTCTGGATGTCACTCCGCTCAGCCTCGGTATCGAGACCCTCGGCGGCGTCATGACCAAGCTTATCGAGTCCAACACCACCATCCCGGCCAAGAAGAGCCAGGTCTTCTCCACCGCGGCCGACAACCAGCCCGGCGTAGAGATCCGCGTGCTCCAGGGCGAGCGCCCCATGGCCAAGGACAACAAGCAGATCGGCATCTTCCACCTGGACGGCATCGCTCCGGCACCCCGTGGCGTACCTCAGATTGAAGTGACCTTCGATATCGACGCCAACGGTATCCTCAACGTGTCCGCCGTGGACAAGGCTACCGGCAAGGAGCAGCACATCCGCATCGAGGCCTCCAGCGGCCTGTCCGACGCCGAAATCCAGCGCATGCGTGACGAGGCCAAGGCCAACGAAGCCGCCGACAAGGCCGAGAAGGAGCGCATCGACAAAATCAACAACGCCGACGCCCTCACCTTCCAGGCCGAGAAGTTCCTCAAGGAGAACGGCGACAAGGTCCCTGCCGATGTCAAGAGCGAAGTGGAGCAGAACTGCAACCTCCTCAAGGAGGCCGTCAAAGCCCAGAACCTGGCCGATATCGACCGCTATTCCGAGGCGCTGAACAAAGCCTTCGAGAAGATGTACCAGGCCGGCCAGCAAGGCCAGGCAGGCCCTCAAGGCGGCCCCCAGGGACCGTTCCAGGGTGGCCCTCAGGGTCCTTTCAACGGTGGCCCTCAGCCCGGTCCGCAGGACCAGGGTCCCGATGAGCAGTAATCGCTGACGGTAAGAATTGATTTGAGGCCGGCCTGAGGGTCGGCCTTTATCGTGCCATCGGCCCTCCTTTCCCTGGCAATCCGCTCTTCGCGGGCTGGTACGCCGATCCTGAAGGCATCGTCTTCGACCATACCTGCTGGATTTATCCCACCTGGTCCCAGCCCTTTGGGGAACAACTTTTCATGGACGCATTCTCATCCACGGATCTCGTTCACTGGACCAGGCACCGGAAGGTTATTTCACAGGAGGACATTCCGTCATCAAAGGGACGGGGAAGGATGAGTATTACATCATCTATCACCGGCATCCGGCACAATCCTGGCGGAGACCATGCGTCCTTCCTTCCAGGTGATGTCCACTGTGAAGCCACCCCGGGCCATTCCGGCTCCGCACAAGACAAGGGCGAGCAAAATCGACAGTAGCATCATCTTTTCTAGCCTCGCTCTATACGGCAGCGGTGCTGCTTGGTTCCACGGTCATAACTGACCCCGACCAACAGAAGGTTTCCAGCATACTCCATCACTTTGGCGGGGTACTCCTTACGGCGAATCTGGTCAATGGCGGCATCGGCCCCTTTGTCCACTTTCAGTTCGATGACGATGGCAGGGGAGTCTACATTTTTCCGGGGAATGAAGACGATGTCGGCAAAACCCTTGCCCGAGGCCAGTTCCCGGTGCATCACATAGTCGTTCCGGGCATAGTAATAGGCGATGCTCAGCACGCAGGAGAGGGAGTTCTCGTCGTTATAACTCAAGATGCTGGTGTTCTCGTCATGGGCCAGTTCAATGCCCCGGGCAACCGCCTCTTCGTCTCCATCCAACGTGGCCTGAAGGAGTTTCCCGGATTTCGCGAGGGCATCCACCACGGGTTTCCACTGGTTGGCCTCGACGGCATTCACCATCTCCCCGGCCACCTCCTTGTTGGGAATGTAGCATTCGTCACTCCGCCAGTCGTAGGACAGATAGCCAAGGTGGATGAGGACTGTAAGTACATCATCCTTACTGTGGATGTCCCGCATGTCGTTTCCGAACTTGGTGGGATTCACCTTACGGCGCTCCCCGGCCAGCATGCCGATAATGTCGTCCTTGAGCCCCTCGTAGTTCATCCGGATGTAGGCCGACACGGCATCGAAGGCTCCCGTGGCCGCCCAGAAACTGCGGCAACGACCGGCATCCAGCGCCTGCATGACGCTGTTGGGATTGAAGATGGAATGCTCGTCACCAATCTGATAGCCGTCGTACCACTTTTCCAACTCATCGAAGTCCATGCCATGCTTTTCGGCCAACATCCGCACTTCCTCCTTGGTGAAACCAAAGTAACGCCCCATTTTACGAGGCTCTACCATGGAATACTCCGCAAAATTGTTCAGGGCCGACTGGGTGTTATATTTCTTGACGGGCAGGATGCCTGTCATGTAAACGCCGGCGAAGACCTGGGACGAATTCCCGCCCTTGAACAGGCGCCGGAGCCAATTCACATAATTGTCCATGGCCTTGGTGCCCGGGGCAAATTCACGGCAGATGGAGTCCCATTCATCGATGATGAAAATAAATGGCTGCCTCGTAGAAGCGACCACGCGGCCCAGATATTTCATCAGGTCATCGTCGGCCTGTGCAGGGACATCAGAAAAAGAAGCAGAAACATCCTCGAGAAGTTCGGCATCCATCTTTTGCACAATCACCTCCCCGTCAAAACGGGTTACGAAGTCTGACAGGTCCAGGAAAATGACCGGATACTTGTTCAGATGCTCCTCAAACGAGGGATGGGAGGCAATCTCCAGGTCGGCAAACAGGGCCCGCGAGTCGCAGGACTTGTCATAGTAGGCGCAAAGCATCTTGGCCGCCATGGATTTGCCGAAGCGGCGGCTCCGCGTGACACAACTGAACCGTCGTTCGCTGAAGAGAGTCGCGTTTACAACTCCGACAAGCCCGGACTTGTCCACATATTCGCTGTTCCGGGCCGACTGGAAACCGGCGTTCCCGACATTGATGTACATTCCCATAACAGACCTCCTTTCAGTTCATCCCGAAAGTTACGACTTTTTTTGAAAAAAGAAAAAATAAAAGCACGTGGCGCGACGCTTGCCGCCGCCGGGATTATTCTAATTCTCGGACCAGGCGAACAGTGAACCCCAGATAACGGTGGACGGATTGGATGGTTTTGCCGGTGGAGACGCCGTAGCCGCTCTGATGTTCGGCCGACTTTCCAACCATTCGGAACTGTTATCGGACACACATGACAGTTTGATGAATGTTTTGTTTCGGCATGACATTACCTGCCCGGTCCGGAGAACGAATGGGTACAGGGTTTTTGTGGCAATAATAAAACATACTTTTACAGTGTTTGTGTAGTCGCAAAAGTATTCAGACGGAATATAATCGACAAAAAAATAATTTCATTCCAATTAAGTGTAATTCGTTGCATATAAGCGTGTTGTGAAAACGATAATATAGCATCCGGTGTCACTACACTCATGGCCGGCACCACTAACCCTTCAATGCAAAAGAAGACTCCGAGTTGTCGGTTTGGCAGAAAATGTGTACTTTTGTAGATTGGAAATTAAAATGATTGAAGATATGAAACTGAATCGTGTATTTCTTACCCTTGCCGCCGTGGCCCTTACCGTAGGGGCCCAGGCACAGAATAACGGAGAGGCTGTCCAGAACGCCCAGTTGCAGTTGGAGCAGGCCCGCCAGGATGTGGAATCGGCCCAGGAGAAGGCCAAAATCCAGACCAAGGACGCCCAGCGCCAGATCAATCGGCTGGAAAAGGAGGCCGACGTTTACAAGGAGCAGGTGAATGAAGGCAAAAAGACCCTTCAACTCCAGAAAAAAACCCTGACCGCCAAGAAAGACGTAATCAAGGCCAAGAAGAATTCCCTCAAGATAGAGAAGAAGAACCGCAAGGCCGAAGGCGGCCTGAACGCCCAGGACAAACTGGTCATCTCACAACTGGAGGATGAACTGAAAACCCTCGAGTCGGATTACAAATCGGCCGAAAGGGAATACAAGAAGGCCGAATCCAAGGTAAACCAGAGCAAGAAATCCCTCAAGGAAGTCCAGACCCAGATCAAGGCAGCCAAGAAGGACATCGCGGCCGCCAAGAAGGAAGTGAGGGCTGCCAAGAAGGTGGAATCGGCCAGCGAGAAGGCCGTGAAGGCGGCCCGGAAGGCCGAAGAAGCGGTTGTTGACACATTAATCACGAAGTAAGGCATGGGAAGAATCATCCTGACCGGCGACCGTCCTACCGGCAAACTGCATCTGGGACACTATGTGGGAAGCCTTCGCAACCGCGTGCTGCTGCAGAATGAGGGAAATTATGACCGGATGTTCGTCTTTATCGCAGACGTCCAGGCCCTTACCGACAATGCCGACAACCCGGAGAAGGTGCGTCAGAATATCATCGAGGTAGCCCTCGACTACCTTTCCTGCGGCCTGGATCCGGAGAAAGTCACCATTTTCATCCAGAGCCAGATTCCGGAACTGCACGAGATGACGCAGTTCTTCTCCAACCTGGTGACGGTGCAGCGCCTGCAGCGCAACCCCACCGTGAAGTCGGAGATGGCCATGCGCGGTTACAACGGAGAGTCCGAAGACAACAACCAGCGCGGCCTTCCCGTCGGCTTTTTCACCTATCCCATCTCCCAGGCGGCCGATATCTGCGCCTTCAAGTCCACCACCGTTCCGGTAGGCGAGGACCAGGAGCCCATGATCGAGCAGTGCCGTGAGATTGTCCGGAGTTTCAACGGCACCTATAAGTGCGACGTGCTGGTGGAGCCGGAGATTCTCCTTCCCAGCAACCTTGTATGCCGCCGTCTTCCCGGGACGGACGGAAAGGCCAAGATGTCAAAGTCCCTCGGGAACTGCATCTATCTTTCCGACACCCCCAAGGACATGGAACAGAAGGTCAAGGGCATGTTCACGGACCCGGGCCACCTCCGCGTGGAAGATCCCGGCAAGGTGGAAGGCAACTGCGTGTTCACCTATCTGGACGCATTCTGCGAGGCCGATGACTTTGCCAAGTTCTGGCCGGACTACAACAACCTGGACGAACTCAAGGACCATTACCGCCGTGGCGGTCTGGGAGACATGAAGTGCAAGAAGTTCCTCATCAATGTCCTCAACGACCGTCTGGAGCCCATCCGCGCCCGTCGTCATGCCTATGAGCAGGACATCCCCGAGGTGTACAACATCCTCCGCAAGGGCTCCGAGGCTGCCCGTGAGGTGGCTGCCCGCACCCTCCACGAGATGAAGGATGCCATGAAAATCAACTACTTCGACGATGCCGCCCTCATCGCAGAGCAGGCTGCCAAATATCGTAATGAGTAATACCAAAAAGAGAAACTTCCCCGTACAGGGCATGGGATGCGCCGCCTGCGTAGCACGTGTGGAAAGCGCCCTGAAGAATGCCAAGGGTGTCTGCAGCGCTTCCGTGAGCCTGGCTTCCAACAGCGCGCTGGTGGAGTATGACGCCTCGGTAACCACTCCGGGAGAACTCCGCCAGGCCGTGAAGGATGCCGGCTACGACATGCTGGTGGAAGGCTCCGAAGACGAGGCCGACCAACAGGCCGAGGCCGAAAGGGCCTCAGCCTATCACGCGCTGCGCACCGACACCATCCTGGCCGTCGCCGGGGCTGCCCTGGTAATGGTCATCGGCATGGGGTTCAAGGATTTCCCCTACAAAGGGTTTGTATTGTGGGCCCTGGCCACACCGGTTGTGTTCTGGTGCGGCCGCCGTTTTTTCCGGGCGGGCTTCCGTTCTCTCCTTCACGGCAGTGCCAATATGGACACGCTGGTGGCCCTTTCCGTGAGCATTTCCTACCTGTTCAGCGTTTTCAACCTGCTGTTCCCGCAGGTCTGGACCGCCCGGGGGCTGGAACCGCACCTGTACTTCGAATCTTCCACCATGATCGTGGCCTTCATTCTGGTCGGCCGCCTTCTGGAAGAAAGGGCGAAGCACAGCACGACGGCTGCGATCCGCGGCCTGATGGACCTGCAGCCGGTCCGTGCCGTACAGCCCGGCGAAGTGCTGCCGGTGAGGCCCGGAGAAAGAATTCCGGCCGACGGAATCGTCCTCGACGGCCGTTCCGAGGTGGATGAGAGCATGCTCACCGGCGAATCGGCCCCGGTCGTAAAGCAGAAAGGGGACAAGGTTTATACCGGTACGCTGAATAAGAGCGGAATCCTTAATGTAAAAGCCGAGAAAAGCGGAAAGGACACCATCCTGTCGGCCATTATCCGGATGGTCAGGGAGGCGCAGGGAACCAAGGCCCCGGTTCAGAACCTGGTCGATAAAATCGCTGCGGTGTTCGTTCCCGTGATTATCGGAATCGCCCTCCTGACGCTCCTGTGCTGGTGCATCTGGGGAGGTGCGGACGGCCTCACCCTGGGACTTCTGAACATGGTGACCGTGCTCGTGATCGCCTGCCCCTGCTCCCTCGGACTTGCCACTCCCACGGCCATCATCGCCGCGGTCGGAAACGGCGCTTCCCACGGAATTCTCATCAAAGATGCCGAGAGCCTGCAAACCGCCGCCAAAGTCAATGCGGTCGTCCTTGACAAAACCGGCACCCTCACCGAGGGCTTTCCTGCCGATAAACTGCGTGAAACCTCTCCCCAGGCGGTGCGTGAACTGCAGGAAATGGGCATGCAGGTGCATCTGCTCAGCGGCGACAAGCCCGAAGCCGTCCGGAAAGTGGCCGATGCCTGCGGCATCACGCTTCTCCGCGCCGGCGTTTTCCCCGGCGACAAACTGGATTATGTAAAGCGCTTGCAGGCAGAGGGAAAGGTGGTCGCCATGACCGGGGACGGCATCAACGATTCCGCCGCCCTTGCCCAGGCGGACCTCAGCATCGCCATGGGAGGCGGCTCCGACATCGCCATCAATGCCGCGCAGGCGACCATCGTATCGGCCGACCCTGCAAGGATTGTGAGCCTGGTACGGCTTTCCAAGCGGACGGTCCGCATTATCCGGGAAAACCTCTTCTGGGCCTTCTTCTACAATGTTCTGGCCGTTCCCGCGGCCGCCCTGGGCCTGCTGAATCCTATGATAGCGGCCGCCTGCATGGCCCTGAGCAGCATCTGCGTCGTCACCAATTCCCTGAGACTGAGAAAATAAAAAAAACCGACTCTCTGTTTGAGAGCCGGTTTTTTTTTCATTTGTTTTGCAGGGCTTACTCGGCCTTGCCGTTGGAGCCCAGCACGTTCACGATCTTGTGTATGTAGAGTTTCTTCATCTCGTCGCGGGCGGGACCCAGGTACTTGCGGGGGTCGAACTCGCCGGGCTTCTCGTTGAAGACCTTGCGCACGGCGGCGGTCATGGCGAGACGGCTGTCGCTGTCGATGTTGATCTTGCAGACGGCGCTCTTGGCGGCTTCGCGGAGCTGTTCCTCGGGGATACCTACAGCATCGGGCAGTTTGCCGCCGTTGGCGTTGATGATGTCAACATACTCCTGCGGAACGGAGCTGGAGCCGTGGAGAACGATGGGGAAGCCGGGAAGTTTCTTCTCGATCTCGTGCAGGACGTTGAAAGCAAGCGGCGGGGGAACCAGACGGCCGGTCTTGGGGTCGCGGGTGCACTGCTCGGGCTTGAACTTGTAAGCACCGTGGCTGGTGCCGATGGAGATGGCCAGGCTGTCGCAGCCGGTACGGGTGGCGAAGTCGATCACTTCCTCCGGACGGGTGTAGTGGGATTCCTCGGCGGAAACCTCGTCTTCCACACCGGCCAGAACGCCCAGTTCGGCCTCTACGGTGACGTCGTACTGGTGGGCGTACTCAACGACCTTCTTGGTGAGGGCGATGTTCTCCTCGTAAGGGAGGGAGGAGGCGTCGATCATCACGGAACTGAAGCCCATGTCCACGCAGCTCTTGCACAGTTCGAAACTGTCGCCGTGGTCCAGGTGGAGAACAATCTGGGGGTGCTCCCAACCCAGTTCCTTGGCATATTCCACAGCACCTTCCGCCATGTAGCGGAGAAGGGTCTGGTTGGCGTAGTTACGGGCACCCTTGGAAACCTGGAGAATCACAGGGCTCTTGGTCTCTGCGCTGGCCTGGATGATGGCCTGAAGTTGCTCCATGTTGTTGAAATTGAATGCGGGAATGGCGTAACCGCCGGCAACGGCCTTCTTGAACATCTCGCGGGTGTTCACAAGACCTAATTCTTTATAAGAAACCATAGTTTTATTGAGTTAATAACTGAATTTCTATCGATTCGCAAATTTACTCATTTTTGAAAACATTTCAAAAGTTTTAAAAGACTTCCGGCAGTCCGAGGTCCTTGAAGGTGCGGGGGGCGGGAACGCCGGGCAGCGGTTTGCGGTCCTTGATCTGCTCCAGGGCCACCTGCACGGCCTTTTCCAGTTGCTCGTCAGTTCCGGCGAATTCCTTGACGGGGTCGTTGTCCAGGAGGATGTCGGGATCTACGCCGTGGTTCTCCACGATCCACTGGCCGGTGGCGGCGTCGTAATTGGTGAAGAACGGCACGCGGACGTCGGTTCCGTCTACGTAAGGCAGCGGACCGCTGATGCCCACGATGCCGCCCCAGGTGCGCGTGCCGATGACCGTGCCCAGGTTGTTGGCCTTGAAACTCCACGGGAAGAGGTCTCCGTCAGAGGCGGAATACTTGTTGATGAGCAGCACCTTGGGACCGGTGTGCGTCCCTTCGGGAACGGTGCCCGTGAGATTGGAGCCGCGGCGCATGGTCATGCGATAGACATGGCGCTGCAGGCGCTCGATAATCATCGGGGAAATGTTGCCGCCGCCGTTGGCGCGGTCATCGATGATGAGGGCTTCCTTGTCCAACTGGGGATAATAGTAGCGAGCCCATTCGTTGAGGCCTTCCGGTCCCATGTCGGGGATGTAGATATAGCCCACGCGGCCGCCGGAGAGTTTCTCCACGGTGCGGAGATTCTTCATGACCCAGGCATAGTGTTGCAGCGGCCCTTCGTCGGCGATGGGCTTCACGACCACTTTCCGGCCGCCCACCGTGAGTTCCGTAAGCACGTCGGCCTTGCCCACGAGGAGTTTGTAGATGTTGTCCACGTCCTTCAGGGAAACCCCGTCGATGGCCGTGACGACATCCCCTTCCTTCACGCCCAGGCCGGGTTCGGTGAGCGGGGAGCGCAGTTCGGGCCGATAGGTGGCCCCTTCCATGATTCTGTCAATCCGGAAACCGTCCTTCACCTTGGAGAAACTGGCGCCCAGAAGACCCATCCGGATGCGTTCGGGCTTGGGATATTCTCCCGGTGAAACATAGCAGTGGCCGCTGGCGGTCTCGGAAATCATTTCGCCGATGATGTAGTTCACATCCAGGCGGGTGCGGGCATACGGGAGGAGCACTTCATACTTGGCCTTCACGGCTTTCCAGTCCCTTCCGTGCATGTTTTCGAGGTAATAGCCGTCGCGGAATGCGCGCCACACCTCGTCGTAAAGTTGGGCCCATTCCTGGGCATAGTCAACGGTGGCGGACAGGTCGGAGAGGCTGATTTTGTCCTTTAGCGGCATCTTGGGGCCGATGCCGACGGCATACAGGTCGCGTCCTTTCATCACGAGGGCTTTCTTGGAGCCGGGCGTGACGCTGAGGGACCCGTCGGTGCAGGATTCGTCTTCTCCGGTGGCAAAGGTGAACACGCGGGTGCCGCCCCGTCCGTTGTACCAGAGGCTCTTGCCGTCACAATGGAAGCGGCGGCCCTTGACGGGCAGTTTTACGATGCGCTGGCCGATTCCCTCGGGATCCACCTGCGCGGGAGCGGGCTTTCCGTCTTTCTTATCCTCTTTCTTTTCGGCCTTGTCCATCTTCACGGACGGGTCGGTGGCGATGAGCGGGGAAGGGGTGTCCTTGGCGAGGAGGGCCAGGTACACGCCGCTCATGTCGGCGTAGGAATAGTTCCATTCGATGCGGCTGTACTGCGGGTTCAGGTCCCGGTCGCTGGTGAAAATGAGGTATTTGCCGTCGGTGGAGAAGGTGGGGCTGCCGCTGTTGTACCAGCGGTCGGTCACGGGATACTCCTTGCCGCTGGCGAGGTTCCTCAGATAGACGATGCTCATTTCGTTGGTCTGCGGGCGGGTGTAGGCAATCCACTGGCTGTCGGGGGAGATGTCCACTCCGTAGAACTCTCCCGCCGGGCTCTGCATCACGGTGCGTCCGGCTCCGCTCAGGGGATCCACTTCCACAAAGCGGTTCTTCCGGTCCGTGAAGTAGAGGTGCTTGCTGTCCGGCGCCCACTGGAGCCCGCGGATGTAGGTGTCGGCTCCGCTGGTGAGTTGTCGGGACGTGCCTGCGGTGACATCGTAGAGATAGACTTCCGTCTCTCCGGTGGCATCTCCGATCCATGCGATCCATTTGCCGTCCGGACTCCAGGCCGCCCCCCGGTCATTGGAGTTGGAGGAACGGGTGATATTGCGGGTGACGCCCTTGCCGACCGGAACGTCGAAGACCTCGCCGCGGGCGGTGACCGCTACGCGGGAGCCGTCGGGCGAGAGGCTGGCGGCGCGCACGTAGCCGGAAAGGCTCTTCCGCTCGGCCCGGCCATAGACGGCATCGGCCCCGAGGGAGACGGAAATCTTGCTGCAGACGCCGGTGGCGGGGAGGTATTTATAGAGCCAGCCGCCGTTTTCGAAGACGATGACCTTGCCGTCGGTCGAGGGGAACTTCACGTCGTATTCGGTGAAGTTCGTGACTTTCCGCGTGGCGCCCGTCCGGGTGTTGTAGGCGAACAGGTTCATCGTCATGTCCCGGTCGCTGGCGAAATAGATTTCCTCGCCCACCCACATGGGGAAGATGTCCTGGGCGTCGTTGGACGTGATGTTGGTCACCTTGCCGGCCTTGGGATCGTAGATCCACACATCGTCGGCCATGCCGCCGCGGTAGTACTTCCAGGTGCGGAATTCACGCATGACGCGGTTGTAGGCCAGTTTTTTACCGTCGGGCGACCAGGAGCAGAAGCCGCCTTCGGGAAGGGGGATCTGCGTGGGCATGCCGCCGTCCGGCCCCACGGTCCAGAGTTGTCCGGTGAAGCCGTCTTCGGTCCGGTTGCGGTAGAGGATTCTCTTGCCGTCCGGGCTCCAGGCCATCACGATGTTGTTGGGGCCCATGCGGTCGCCGAGGTCGTCCCGGGGATTGGTGGCGGTGTAGGTGAGCCGGACGGGCTCGCCGCCCGTCGCCGGGATGCGGTACACCTCGCGGTTGCCGTCATATTCGCCGGTGAAGGCGAGGGTCTTGCCGTCCGGGGAATAGCGGGCGAACATCTCGTAGCCGATGTGGCTGGTGAGCCGGCGGGCCTGGCCGCCTTCGATGGGGACGGTCCAAAGGTCTCCGGCGTAGGAGAACACCACATCCGTTCCGTTGGTGGCCGGGAAGCGGAGCAAGCGGGCTTCCTCCTGGGCCGATGCTGTCACGCAGACCGCAGTCAGCGCGAGAAGGGTCAGAATTCGTTTCATATAGCGGTTATTCATTAAGGAATTTGTCAACCAGGGTTTCGGCCTCCCGGAAAGCGGTGGCGAGGTCGTCGTTGATGAGGATGGTGTCGAACTTGGGAGCGTAGGTCATCTCCTCGGCCGCCTTGGCCACGCGCTGCCCGATGGCTTCGGGCGTATCGGTGGCGCGGGCTACCAGCCGCCGGCGCAGTTCCTCGATGGAAGGGGCCTGGATAAAGACGGAAAGCGCAGCGTCCCCGAAGTATTTCTTGAGGGAAACACCGCCCTTTACGTCCACGTCGAAGATGATGACGTGCCCTTTGGCCCAGATGCGGTTCACTTCGCTCTTGAGGGTCCCGTAAAAGCGGTCGGTATAAACCTGCTCGTATTCCACGAACTTGCCTTCGGCCACCAGGGCGCGGAAGACGTCGGCGCTGTAGAAAAGATACTCCACGCCGTCTTTCTCCGTTCCGCGCGGCGGGCGGGACGTGGCCGATACGGAGAACTCAATTTCCGGGTGCAACTCCAGCAAATGGTTCACAATGGTGCTTTTCCCCGATCCGGACGGGGCCGAGAAGATCAGTACTTTTCCAGACATAGGCGCATGTGTTATGTAATCAAACAAATATACAAAAAATAATCGTATATTTGTCAACCATGAAAATAGCGGTTTACAGCGGCTCTTTCAATCCGCTTCACGTCGGCCACATGGCCATCATCCGTTTCCTCACGGAAAAGGCGGGCTTCGACCAGGTTTACCTGGTGGTCACCCCCCAGAATCCCTTCAAGGACGCCCACAGCCTTCCTGCCGGACAGGACCGCTTCGACGCGGCGGCGAAGGCCGTTTCCCGCCATCCCGGACTGAAGGTCACCCTCCAGGACATCGAACTCAAGATGCTGCCGCCCCAGTACACCATCCGTACGCTGGACGCTTTCAGGGAGCGGGAACCCGGGAACGAATTCACCCTGGTCATCGGGGCCGACAACCTGGCCAATTTCATGGGCTGGCGTTTCCACGAGCGGATTCTCCTGGAATACGGGGTGGTGGTGTTTCCCCGCAAGGGCTATCATCGCGGGCATGACAAGGCCCGGCTCCTGAAGGAGAACCCGCACTACAGAATCACCCTGCTCAAAGCCCCGCTGGTGAACATCTCCTCTACCGAAATCCGCATGGGATTGGAAGAAGGACGTGACATGTCTAAATGGCTCATGTAATGCAGCATATCGAAACAGAACGGAAATTCCTGGTCAGGGACAGCCGTTTCAAGGCGCTGGCCGTAAAAGCCTGTCGGATCAGACAGGGCTATATCGCACACGAAGGGGGCAACACCGTCCGCGTCCGCATCCGCGACGGAGAGGGTTTCCTCACCATCAAGGGCCCTTCCCTGGACGGCGGCCTGTCCCGGTTCGAATGGGAGAAGCAGATTCCCCTGGCCGATGCCGAAGCGCTCTTCCTTCTCTGCCATGGCGGGGCCATCGACAAAACCCGGTATCTGGTTCCGGAGGGCGTGAACCCCGCCGGCCGCTTCTTCGAGGTGGATGAGTTTTATGGTGACAATGAAGGGCTTGTGATGGCCGAAATCGAACTGGATGCTCCCGACGAGGCTTTTCAGAAGCCGGACTGGCTGGGAGAGGAGGTGACCGGAGACCGCCGCTATTATAATTCCCACCTCCTGAAAAATCCTTTCAAAGATTGGCGCAACCGTTAATTTTGCTTATTTTTGCAGCGGATGAAGGTGGCCTGCAAGGCCCTGACAGGGAAGCCGGTGCAAATCCGGAACTGTGCCCGCAGCTGTGAAGTCCATCCAACGGCTCCGAACCATGCCATTGAGAAATCGAGAAGGCCGGAGCCGGGATCAGTCAGAAGACCTGCCTTCATCAAGTTTAACGTAGGGGCCCGGGGGCAGGTTCCGGTATAAACGCAAAATATGCTTTTTTCTTTTTTGTTGGCGGCGGGCTTGCAGTTGTCGGCCCGGCCGGATACGCTGAAGGCCGTGACCGTTGTGGCCGACCGCGGCGTGGTGGTATCCCGGACGGATACCCTTACAGTCCATCCTTTACAAGATGTTTCTACTGCCCTGCAGCAACTGCCCGGGCTGTATGTGGGGGACTACGGCTCCCTTGCCGGCCTCAAGTCGGTGAGCCTCCGTGGTTTCGGAAGCCCTCATACCGCCATTTATATCGACGGCATCCGGGTGACCAATATCCAGTCCGGCCAGACTGACCTGGGTATGCTGGATCTGCCTTCCGTAGGGGCTGTCGTGGCTGACTATGCCCAGAACAGCCTGAACTTCATCAGTGCACGCCCCGTCTTCAGAAACGGGCCGGTCTCCGGCGATGTGCGTCTCCAGTACGGCTCCTTCTCCACCTGGCAGCCCTACGGGCGCCTGAACTTCCGCCTGGGTGAGCGCTGGAGCCTGTCGGCCAGTGCCGGCGGGGCCATCTCCAAGGGCAATTTCCCGCTGGAGGACGGTACGCTCCGCACCAACAATGACTTGCGGCAGCTTCGTGGCGGGCTGGACCTCTTCGGCCTGCTGGAAGGAGGCGATTTCCATGCCAAACTGTTCTACAACGGGGCCGACCGCGGAACGCCCGGCTCCCTGGACTGGCCTTCCTCCGACCGTCAGAAAGACCGCAATTTCTTCGGGCAGTTCCTCCTGAGAAAGTCGTTCGGCCCGGTCTATTCCCTGCATCTGAGCGGCAAGGCGGCTTATGACAAACTCCTGTATCAGAGCGAATGGGGCGACAGCGATTATAAACAGGCCGATTTCCAACTGAACAGTACGCATCGCTTCCGGATGGGCCGGCACTGGACCGGCTCCGTCACGGCCGACGTGGAACTGGAAGGCATGAACGGCAACGTGTACAACGGGCATCGTTTCCAGACGCTTGCCGCAGCCGCGGTGGCCTACGCTTCCTCACGGCTCAAGGCCGACCTCACCCTGCAGTACGACGGCATCTGGGGCCGGAACGCCCCGTCGTGGAATGTGCTTTCCCCTTCGGCCGACGTGCGCCTGACCCTTGTGGAAGGCCTGGACCTGGTGGCTTTCGGGCGGCGGGGTTTCCGGGCGCCCACCTTCAATGAACTGTTCTATCCCGGCTACGGGAATCCCGCCTTGCAGCCGGAGGACGGCTGGCTCACCGACCTGGGACTGGACTTCCGCCGCACCCTGGGCTCCTGGACCCTCAAGGCCCGGGCCGACGGATACTACAACGCCCTGACCAATAAGATCATATCGGCCCCGACGGACGACCCGGCCGTGTGGCTGCCTTTCAATGTGGGCAAGGTGCAGGCGATGGGGGCCGACCTTGTGGCCGGCTTCGATTATGCCAGCGGGGCCTGGCTGGCTTCCCTGACGGCCCGCTACGGCTGGCAGAGAGCCGTGGACAAGACTCCGGACAGCGGTACCTATGGCCGGCAGATCGCCTATGTGGCCCGCCATACGGCTCAGTTGCAGGGGACCCTGGCCTTCCATGGCTGGACGCTCGGAGCCCAGTGGGTTCTCCGGGCCGGCCGCTATGATGCCTCCGGCCCCATGCCCGACTATCATGTGCTGGATCTTACGTTCGATAAGGAGTTTGCCCTGGGCGGCACCTGCCTCGGCATCCATGCCGCGGCCCGGAATCTCCTGAACCGGCGCTACCAGATTGTCTCCGGCTATCCCATGCCCGGACGCAACTTCACCGCCGGGGTGCGTTTCCGCTTCTGATATGCGCTCCCGTCCCGGCATAAAATCGGCCTTCTGCGCGCTGGCGTGGCTGATGCTGGCGGTCGCCTGCGGGCATCCGGCGGAGAATGGGCAATCCGGCATGGAGTATGCCCGCTGGTTCAGCATCCTGCCGGACCGATCGGTCGTATTGCGCACTCCGGGCGGGGAAACAGACACCCTCCAAGGGCCGTTCCGCCGGATTGTGTGCATGTCCAGTTCTTATGTCGGCTTCCTGGAAGCCATCGGGGCCGACAGCACGGTGGCGGCCGTCTCCGGCCTGCAGTTCCTGGGGAATACGAAGGTAAAGGCCGTCGAGGCCGGCTACGATGCCGCCCTCAACTACGAAGCCATCCTGAAGGCCGGGCCTGACCTTTTCCTGACCTACAGCGTTTCGTCCGCGGAGCCGCCCTATCTGGCCAAACTGCGGGAACTGGGCATCCGCTGCGCTACCGTGAGCGAGCATCTGGAGAGCCATCCGCTGGCCCGGGCGGAGTACGTGAAGTTTTTCGGGGCTCTCACCGGGCGTGAGGCCGCGGCCGATTCCGTTTTCTGCACCGTCCGGGACCGCTATCTGGCTCTGGTGCAGCCGTCGGCCGGCAAGAAGGTGCTCATCAACATCCCGTATGCCGACCAGTGGTTCGTTCCGGGCGGGGACAACTACATGACCCGTCTGATCCGCGACGCCGGCGGCATCCTGCTCGGGGCGGTCCCCGGCAAGCAGGAATCTTCGGTCATCGGCCTGGAAACCGCCTTCCGGTATGCACAGGAGGCCGATATCTGGCTTCATCCCGGCTGGTGCAGCACCCGTGAGCAACTTCGCCGCGTGCATCCGCTTTTCTCCGAATTCCCCGTCCTGGAGAAGGAAGTCTGGAACAACACCCTCCAGCGTACGCCCGGCGGCGGAAACCGCTTCTGGGAAACGGGACCCGTGCATCCGGACTGGGTACTGGAAGACTTGACCCGGATTTTCTCCGGGTCAGTCACAGATTCCTTGCATTATTATCTTCCTGTCGAGTAGGGGAATCAGAACAGTTTCCCCGCATTGAACTTACTGGCCAGCCCCTGCAGTTCGTCTGTGGTGGCGGGCCTGTTCAACGCTTCTTTGCGCTCCTTCTGGAACTGGGCCTTGAGCCGGGCGAACTGCCGCTTGGTGTCCAGGGTGAAGTCTCCGCCTTCGATCCAGGCGAAGTAGGAGGGCTCGGCGTTCCAAACTTCCCGTGCGGTCTTTCCTTTGTGCTTGCCGAAACTGATGACGGCCTCTGAGGCATCATTGTAAACAAGGCGGCCGGCAAAATCTACGTTGCGGGTGCGCGGACCGATCTTGGACAGGGCGTCCACGTCGTTTTTGAGCACTTCCTGCTGGTATTCCGTGGGGGCCTGATAACGATCCAACTGCCCTTTCAGCACCTCGTAAGTGGCCAGGGTGTCCGCCTCGGCCGTGTGGGCGTTCTCAAAGTCTTTTCCGCCGCAGTAAAAGCGGTATGCGGCGCGCAGGTTCCGGGGTTCGAAGTGGTGATAGATATTCTGGACATCCACCATCTTGCAGGCGTGGAGGTCCAGCCTGTCGATGCAGTCTATCATTTCCTGGGCTTTTTCGCGGGCGGCCTCGTTGGACAGGCGGGAGACGGAGTAGGCGCGCGCCCGCTCGATTTCCTCTGCCAGCATGGGAAGGTCGAACTTGGCGGAGTTGAAACCGGCCAGGTCGCTGTCCTGCAGCCAGGAAGCCACTTCCGGCAGCACCTCGATGAACTTGGGGCAGTCCACCAGGTCTTCGTCCTTGACCCCGTTTACTTCCGAGGCCTGCGGATTGATGGGGATGACGCAATGGTTCACGTAATCCCAGGGCTTGATCTTCCAGGTCTTGATTTTTACCTCACCGCCCGGCATCACCTTCACGAAACTGAGTTCGATGATACCGTCGGTGGGAATATTGAGGCCCGTGCTCTCGATGTCAAAAAACAACAGCGGCCGTTGTAAATTTAGTTCCATATTTTAAATCCCTCCCCCGAGAGGAGGGGTTTCGGGTGGGGTAACGTTCGTGAAACGGATTCAAGAGCCGTCAGGCTATTGGATCATGATGGGCATGAGGATGCCACAGACCTTCTCGCTTTCGGCCTCCTCTTCGGCGGGGAGGATGAGGGCGGCGCGGCGGACGTCGGCAAACTTGATCACCAAGCCGTTGCATCCCATGTTGGAAAGGATTTCCGTGAGGAAGGTGGACTTGAAGCCGATGGTGAGTTCGTCTCCCGCGTAGTTGCAGTTTATTTTCTCATAGGCGGCAAGGGCGAAGCCCAGATCCTGGGCGCTGATTTCCAACTGCCCTTCCTTGAGGGTGAATTTGATGTGGTTGGAGGCCTTGTTGGCGCACACGGCCACGCGCTTGACCGTATTCAGAAGGAGTTGGCGGTCGATCTGGAGCACGTTGGAGTTGGCGGTGGGGATGACATCCCGGTATTTGGGATACTTGCCCACGACCAGGCGGCATACCATGGTGGTGGCGCCGAAGGTGAATTGGGCGGTGGAACTGTCGAAAGCGATCTCCACGTTTTCCACATCCTTGCCGATGATGGCGCGGAGCACGCCGGCCGGCTTCTTGTGCAGGATGAAGGATGCTTTTTCGGCAGCCTTCACGTCCTTTGTCGTGTAGCAGATGAGTTTGTGGGAATCGGAAGCGACAAGCGTGGTGCTGTCCAGGTCGATATCGAAGAAAATGCCGTTCATGGCCGGACGGATTTCATCGTCGGCCGTGGCATAGATGGTGCCCTGGATGCCGTCCACCAGGCTTTCGGCCGGGAAGGTGACCTTGAGGGCATCTTCGCCGGTGCCTTTGATTTCCGGATAATCGGCCGCGGGGAAATAGGGGAGTACGGAGTTGCCGCTGGCCCAGCTGCACTCGAAGGAACTGTCCGAAACGGTGCGGATTCCCACCGGCTGGTCCGGCAGTTCTTTCAGGAGGTCGATCATGTGGCGGGCGGGGACGGCGATGGAGCCCTCTTCCTGTTCCCCTTCCACCTCGATGCAGGTGCGGAGGGTGAGTTCGGAGTCCGAAGCCGTGATTTCCAACTTGCCATCCTTCAGAACAAAGAGGAAATTCTCCAGAATAGGAAGGGGAGACTTGGACGGGATGGCCTTGGAAACATCCATGAGGGCCTTCAGAAGATTGGTGCTGGAAATGGTCAGATTCATATCGCTTTCTTTTTAATTATCTCGTTTGTCAACTCACAAATATAATCATTTTCTCGCAAATGGCATAAGTTTTGATTTTTTTGTCTGCGGAAAAAAAGAATAAACATTTCTATACAATGAAAACGAGCATGAGTGTACTATTATCTGTACTGGCCGGCGGTCTCACCGCCTTCGGCGTAGTAAAAGCCATGGAACCGTCCTCTCCGGCCGAGGACCAGCAAGTAACCGTCGTCACTGACGAAAACGGCCGTTCTGTAGAATATCGTACTGTCAATTTGGCAGATTCCGATTATCCGGACTTCACCTACGCGGCAGAAAGTGCCGTGGAGGCTGTCGTATATGTAGAGGTGACGGTCCAGAGCCGTCAGCAGTATCAGACCATCGACCCGTTCTTCCGTTTCTTCTTCGGAGACGAATACGGCTATCCCCAGCAGCGTGAGCAGAAGGGAAGCGGCAGCGGTGTCATCATCCGTCCCGACGGCTACATCGTCACCAACAATCATGTGGTGAGCGGTGCTTCCAAAATCACCGTCACCCTCAATAACAACCAGCAGTACGACGCCACCGTCGTGGGAACCGACCCGGCGACGGACGTAGCCATCATCAAGGTGGAAGCCGACAATCTTCCCACCATTCCCATGGGAGACAGCGATGCCCTCCGCCTGGGTGAATGGGTGCTGGCCATCGGCTCTCCGCTGGGCGCGCAACTGCGCTCCACCATCACGGCCGGTATCGTAAGTGCCAAGGGCCGCAGCATGCCGGACTACTCCGGAGAATTCAAGATCGAGTCCTTCATCCAGACGGATGCGGCCGTGAACCCCGGCAACTCCGGCGGCGCCCTCGTGAACAAGAAAGGCGAACTGGTGGGCATCAACACCGCCATCGTCTCCCAGACCGGCTCCTACACCGGCTATTCCTTCGCCGTCCCCGTGAACATTGTCAAACGGGTGGCCGAAGACCTGATGGACTATGGCTCCGTGAAGCGTGCCATGCTGGGCATCACCATGGGTACGGTGGACAAGAAAATTGCCGACGAAATGAAACTTTCCTCCGTAAACGGCGTATATATTAACGAGGTTTTGAAAGGAAGTGCCGCTGACAAGGCCGGACTCCGGAAGAACGACGTCCTCGTAGCCATTGACGGTCAAAAGATTACGGACGCTTCTTCCGTTCAGGCCAAGGTGAGCAGCTACCATCCCGGAGACAAGGCGGTCATCGCCTATATCCGTGACGGCAAGCAGTATGAGACCACGGTGGAGTTCCAGGCTGCCGCCCAGCAGAATGGAGAAACGGATATCGATGGCTCCATCGCCTTCTATGGCGCCCGCCTGAAAGCTGCCAGCCCCGAAACGCTGAAAACCCTGAACTTGCGTTCCGGCGTGCAGATTGTCTCCGTAGGCAGCGGCAAGATGGCGGAAGCCGGCGCGATGGACAATACCATCATCACCCATGTGAACGGATCGGCCGTTTCAAGCCCCGAAGATGTCGTTGCCAAGGCCAAGAAGGCAGCCCGTGCCGTCTATATCGAAGGTGTAGATATGAACGGGAGGGCATTCTACTTTGGCTTCGGCAAGTAAGGAACTGCCGATAAGCACTTGAAATCCGGTCGGTTTCTTACACAAGGAACCGACCGAAATTTTTATTGTATAATGAGACAACTTAAAATTACCAAATCCATCACCAACCGCGAGAGCGCGTCGCTGGACAAGTACCTGCAGGAGATCGGGCGCGAAGAACTCGTCACCCCGGACGAAGAAGTGGAACTGGCCCAGCGCATCCGCAAGGGAGACCAGGAAGCCCTGGAAAAACTCACCCGGGCCAATCTGCGCTTTGTGGTATCCGTCGCCAAACAGTACCAGAATCAGGGCCTCAGCCTGCCGGACCTTATCAACGAAGGCAACCTGGGCCTCATCAAGGCGGCGGAGAAATTCGATGAAACCCGTGGTTTCAAATTCATTTCCTACGCCGTGTGGTGGATCCGCCAGAGCATTCTCCAGGCCCTGGCCGAACAGAGCCGTATCGTCCGCCTGCCCCTGAACCAGGTGGGCTCCCTGAACAAGATCAACAAGGCCCTGTCCAAGTTCGAGCAGGAGAACGAGCGCCAGCCCTCCAACGAGGAACTTTCCGAGATGATCGATGTCCCCAAGGACAAGATTTCCGATACCCTCCGGGTGGGCAGCCGCCACGTCAGTGTGGATGCTCCCTTCGTGGAAGGGGAGGACAACAGCCTCCTGGACGTGCTTCCCAATGATGACTCCCCGAGCGCCGACCGCGGCCTCGTGAACGAGAGCCTCAATACGGAAATCGAACGTGCCCTGAGCACCCTTACAGACCGTGAACGCGAGATTATCAAGAGTTTCTTCGGCATCGGCTGCCAGGAAATGACCCTGGAAGAAATCGGAGAACGCTTCGGCCTCACCCGCGAGCGTGTGCGCCAGATTAAGGAAAAGGCCATCCGCCGCCTCAAGAGCCCGTCCCGCAGCAAACTTCTTAAATCGTACCTGGGATGACGCCGGAAGCCTTTATTCAACAACAGGCCGCCAAGGCCATCCAGGCTGTCTATGGAACGGAAGTGGCGCAGTCGTCACTTCAGGTTTCCGTAACCCGCAAGGAGTTCGAGGGGGACTATACCCTCGTCACCTTCCCGCTTCTGAAGATTACGCACCAGGCCCCGGACGTCACCGGCAATGCCATCGGCGGGTGGCTGGTGCAGAATGTGAAGGAGATTTCGGCCTACAACAGCGTGAAGGGATTCCTGAACCTCTCCTTCTCGCCGGTCTATTGGAACGAGTCGCTGCAGGAGATGGCCGCCGCCAAGGACTTCGGCCAGCTTCCGCCCACCGGCCGCCGCATCATGGTGGAATTCTCCTCTCCCAATACCAACAAGCCCCTGCATCTGGGCCATATCCGCAACAACCTCCTGGGCGACAGCGTGTCCCGCATCCTCAAGGCCTGCGGCAACGAGGTCATCAAGTCCACCATCGTGAACGACCGCGGCGTGCACATCTGCAAGAGCATGTACGCCTGGGAAAAACTTTTTGACGGCGCTACTCCCGAGAGCACCGGAAAGAAGGGAGACCACTTGGTGGGGGACTGTTACGTAGCCTATGCCAAGATGGAAAAAGAGCACCCGGAGGTGATCGACGATGTGCACAAGATGCTGGTGGACTGGGAAGCCGGAGACCCGCATGTCCGTGCCCTCTGGGAAATGATGAACAGCTGGGTGTACAAGGGTTTCGATGAAACCTACGCCGCCCTGGGCATCACTTTCGACCAGGTGGACCATGAGTCCGAGACCTATCTGCTGGGCAAGGAACTGGTGCAGAAGGGCCTTCGCGAAGGCGTCTTCGAAAAAGAGGCCGACGGCTCCGTCTGGTGCGACCTCACCGCCGACGGCCTGGACCGCAAACTGGTCCTCCGCGGCGACGGCACATCGGTGTACATCACACAGGACCTCGGCACGGCCGAGCGCCGCTTCAATACCTTCAAACTGGATTCCCACGTCTATGTGGTGGGCAATGAGCAGGATTACCATTTCCAGGTGCTCAAACTCATCCTCAAAAAACTGGGCTTCGGCTGGGCCGACCAGATTTACCACCTCTCCTACGGCATGGTGGAACTCCCGGAAGGCAAGATGAAGTCCCGCGAGGGCACCGTGGTGGATGCCGACGACCTTATCGAAAGCATGTACCGGGAGGCCAAAAAGACCTCCGAGGAAAGCGGCAAACTGGAAGACCTGTCCGAGCAGGAAAAGGACAGGCTGTACCACATTATCGGCCTGGGCGCCCTGAAGTATTTCATCATCAAGGTGGATCCCAAGAAGACCATGCTCTTCAATCCCAAGGAGTCCATCGACTTCAACGGCAACACCGGTCCCTTTATCCAGTACACGCACGCCCGCATCTGCAGCATCCTGCGCAAGGCTACCGTGGCTTTCGGCCCCGAAAGCATCCAGGCCGATGCACAGCCTTCCGCCAAGGAAATCCGCCTCACGAAACTGCTGGGCCTGTATCCCGGCAAGGTGGCCGAGGCCGGCGCCGCGCTGAGCCCCGCCGTCATCGCCAACTATGCCTACGAACTGGCCAAGGAGTTCAACCAGTACTACCACGACACCCCCATCCTCAAGGAAACGGATGAGCCCGTGCTCAAGTACAGGCTGGAACTCATCGACACCCTGGCCCGCACCCTTCGCAGCGCCATGGGCCTGCTGGGCATCGAACTGCCGGAGCGGATGTAGTCCGTCCTTGTCTTCTTACCGTCCTTCGGAGCGTTTCCGGAGGACGGTATTTTTATTGCTGTCTTTGCCGAAGTTTAGAGCCTTGATTTCCATCGTGTGTTTGAAGGCTGTTTGGAATTAGTCCTTTTTGAACAGATTCTCGGCACCTTCCTTCACATCCTGAGCGAACTCCTTTGCGGATTCGGCAACCTTTTCAGCGGCATCCGAAGCTTTTTCTTTCCATTCGTCCTGTTTGGCTTTCTTTTCCTCCGGAGAGAGGGCCTGGTAGTCTTTCACCTTCCCGTAGAGTTCCTTGGCTCCATCCTTGATGGCCTCGGCGGCCTGGTCGGCAGCTTCGATGGCTTTGTCGGCGGCGTCCTGAAGGCGCTCCTTCACTGAGACCTTGCCATCCTGGTTGAGGTCCCTGGGATCGAATTCTTGTTTTTGCTGTTCCATAAGATCGGGTTTTTGATTGGTTTCACAAATATACCCAAAACGGCGAAATTTACCAACAGTGGTTCTGTGGATGCCTAGTTTCAATCATCATTTCGGACAGCCCTTTTTCTGCTGCGCCAAAATGTCAGATGGGAAGATGTGGACCGAGTTTTGCTGATAAAGAGCAAAAACAGAAAAGACATGAGTTCAGCCAAGTGGATTGCAGGTTTCCTGGGATGGGTCACATGGGGGCCGATAGGGGCGCTTTTGGGTTTCATCGCGGGAGCCGTATGGGACAGCGCCGTAGATTCCGCCCGACAACTGATGGGCGGGGAGGATACGGACCGTCGCCCGGAGACACACTCCGATAACCGCTCTTTCAGTGCGTCCGAGCAGCGAAACAGTTTCTTCATCTCTCTTCTCGTCCTCTCGTCGGCCGTCATCAGGGCCGATGGGAAAACCCTCCAGGTGGAACTGGAAGTGGTAAAGGACTTCGTTCGGAGAAACTTCGGCTCGGCAGCCGTAGAGGACGCCGTGCGTGTCCTCGGGCAGTTGGAATCCCGTCAGGTGAATATCTACGAGGTAGGGCCGCAGATAGCGCGCTACATGAACTACTCGCAGCGCCTGCAACTTTTCCATTACCTCGTGCAGATCGCCATCTCCGACGGACAGTTCGACAAGAGTGAGAAGTCTGTTCTTGAGGCCATTGCGTCAACCATCGGCCTTTCCGCCTCTGATGCCGCATCGGTGATTGCGATGTTCTACAAGGAGACAAGTTCGGCCTATACCGTGCTGGAGATTTCGCCTTCCGCGACGGATGATCAGGTGCGACAGGCCTACCGCAGGATGGCTATGAAAAATCACCCGGACAAGGTGGCTACCTTGGGTCCTGAGGTTCAGAAGGCTGCGGCGGAGAAGTTCCGCCAGGTCCGGGAAGCATACGAGGCCATCAAGAAAGAGCGTGGGATCAATTAAAAATCAATAGGATGACTCTTGAAGGGCCATCTCCTCCAGTCGGCGGATGAGCCTTTGCATGAGTTCATCGTGGCGGAGAAGTCCCCAAGGCGCGTCTGTGAAGGAGGGAGGGACGCTGCCGGCGTCGATCTGTTCGACAAGGGATTTCCCTTTGGTATAGGAGGGGTGAAAGGCAGCGTTGTCGCAGAACGTGCACCCTCCGGTCCCGAGTGTGCCGTCCCTGTTAGGGCAGGTAAAGTCCCCGTCAAGGGTGAGGCTAGGATTCCTTGACACGAAGCGGCAGCCTTTCCCCGTAGGTGAGCATCCGCCAGACCCATTCGACAGGGCCGAAGCGGAAACGCCGCAGCCACAGGCTGCTGATGGCAATCTGCAGGGCATAGACTCCGAGAGCAACCAACTCGGTTCCTGACAGCCCGACCCGGTTCCCCAGACCGAAACCGATTCCATAGAAGAGGATGATTCCCATGACCGACTGCCCCAGATAGTTGGTGCAGGCCATCCTGCCGGGACTGGACAAAAGTTTCCAGCCGGGGGCTTCGGCGCTGCGGTCAAAAAGGAGAGCGAATCCGGCAGCATAGGCAAAGCCCATGGGGTAAACACTGAGCAGGTAGAAGATTTCATGAACAACCCTTCCCAGCGGGTGTCCGGCCATGGAACTCCAGGTGTAAACGGCGCTCATCGGAATTCCGAGAAGCAGCCCGTAAGTGAGGATGCGCTTGAGAAGGGGAGCGCAGCCTTTGATATCGGCATAGATCCTTTCCCGTCCTGCGGCAAAGCCGATGAGGAAAAGGCCGAGGACCTTGAAGAAACGGTGCCCGATGACGAACTCCCACATCCTTTCCACGCTTCCCTGGTGGAGGAACTGAAGCACCTCCCTGTAACTTCCCGCATCGGCGAGCCAAGTGCCGAAGTTCGCTTCGGTGATGCCGTACAGGGCGCAGATGCGCCATTGCTCCCGTTCCAAGGGGTCGGCGGGGGATGTCCCGAAAAGGGCATCCAGGGCGATGGGAAGAAGGAGCAGGACTCCCGCGCAAAGCAGGATTTTTTGGGTGGGCAGTTTCCGGAAAAGCGGCAGCAACATTCCGCAGAGGGCGTAGAGCATCAGGATATCCCCGCTCCAGAGAAAGCAGAGATGCAGGATGCCGATGAACATCAGGACGGCCATCCTCCGGTAGAAGGTGCGGAGTTTCCCGTCGGCATTGGCAAGCTGGATGCTGAACCCCATCCCGAAAAGCAGGGAAAAGAGCGTGTAGAACTTCCCGTCCACGAGGAAAGTCTGGACGGCGCGGGTCACTTTGTCGCCTGCCGTCCAGGTATCCGGGTCGGAGAAGGTCCATAGCGAGAACTCCGGGAAATTGGCAAGGATGATTCCCAGAATGGCAAACCCTCGGAGGGCATCCAGTATGACGTAACGTTTCTTCTGCATGGGAAATGGGGGTTTTACCGGCCTTCGAACTTTCGGAGGACGGTTTTCAGGATGTCCTCCATCTGGGGAGAAGTTTCCAGGGGGAAGCCGAAGGCGGCGACGCGCCAGGCGCCGGCATCGAAGTAGGTGGCGGCGGTGACGTCGGTTCCGCGGTAGCGCATCAGAGGCCGGGTCTGGGCCGATGCCGGAGCCAGTCCGTCCGGATTCTCCACCCGGTAGGTGAGCGGACTCCAGGCGCGGTTGTAACTTGCGGCCGGCATGCCGCTTCCGGCAAAGGGCTGCACAAAGCCGGAATAGTCTCCGAAATTGGTCACCCACTGGTATCCCAGGACTTCCTTGACAAAACTCCGTGTCTGTTCCGAAGCCTTTGTAACGCCCGGGAACACGCTGTCCCAGGCATCGGTGGCGATGTAACTGCCGGAAACGATCAGGTTGCCGCTGCCGGCGGTAAACTGGCGGAGGGCGCTTTGCAGCGCTTCCGGGAACACGCTGTAACGGTCGGGAATGGCGCCCCGGCCGATGCGCGTAGTGACCTGCTTGCCACAAATCAGGTCCAGCGCGAAGGCGTCGGACAGGCCGTCAAAGGCGTCGGCACTGCTGGATTCCACGGCATAGCCGGCATTCATGAGCGCACGGGCATGGCGGGCCGTGAAGTCGAAGTTGTTCCCGGCCACGAGGCTGCCGCCCAGGTCGGTTTTGGAGCCGCCGAATCCGGGATTGTCATCGTCGGTCCAGGGTTTGGTCCGGTCGTATTCATAGACCGTTCCGGCCAGCAGGAGGTCGTTCCCCCACGGAACGCCGCTGTCCAGGTGGTCGGTGAAACCGGCATACTGGGGAGAGTCGAACCAGACGGGGGAGGATACCCGCGTGAAATCATTGACGACAAGCACCTTGCGGCTGCTTTCCCGGGGCTTTCCCACGGCCAGTATCTCGGAGGGGAAACTCTCGCCGCCCTGGTTGCAGGCCGTGATGGCATAACTGAACAGTTCTCCGGGCTCCAGCGACAGGGTGCAGGTGGTGTCCGGAATCTGGAGTCCCTTGGTGAAGGCTCCGCTGCCGCGGCGGATATACACCTTGTAGTAGTCGGGTTGGGCCGTGGGCTCCAGGGCGTCCTGCACGGGTTGCCAGGAGAGGATCACTTTCTCTCCTTCGAGCCGGGCGCGGAAGCGGTTCACGGGCAGGGGCTGTACCGCATAGGAACAGTTGTACCGGGAACTCAGGTACTTGAGGATGCCCTTGTAAACGCTGCGGGCCACGGTGAAGCGGAAACCGGGGTCCAGCCCGTAACGCATGTCGGCGAAATTCTGATGGGCCAGCAGTTCCAGAATCATGGAAGGGACCATCGGGACGCGGCTTTCGCTGTAGGAGCGGTCCCGGATGTCACGCCGGCTCCACAGGGGCTCATAGCCGGCCCGGATGTCATCTACCACCTGGCTTTGGACAAAATCGGCCAGAAGGCGGCTCGTAAGGCGGGTTTCGCCGTCGGGAAACGCCTCCTTCCCCTCGCTCCGGAGGGTGTAGATGGCGAGGGTGCCCACGATGGAGTCGTTGGGGGTGACACCGGCGTCGGAATGGAAGGCCAGGGCCACGTCCAGCGGTACCTTGCGCCCGGGAGCGTCGGGATTCACCCGGGAGCCTCCGCTCATCTCGTTCACCCAGATTCCCCGGGCCGAGAGGTCTTTCTTGTAATCGCCTTCCCACTTGTCCAGCAACTGCATATCCAAGCCGGCATACTGGCAGTTGTAGAGGGCGCCTTCCACATAGGAGGGCAGGCCGGAAAGCGTGCCTTCCCGCTCCACCTTGCCCATTCCGCCGCCGAAACGGACGGCATCGGCCGACACGACGCCGCTGTTGCTGCTTCGACTGCTCAGGGAGACATAGCCTTTGGTGCCTTTGTCAAAGTAGTAACTGCCCAGGTAAATCCAGGTGCCGCCGCCCATCTGCTGGTTCACGTGCCGGAGCGTCTCTCCGCCCATGTGATGGACGGTGTAACGGGCGTCGGCCGTGCTGCGCGGCAGGGTTTTGTAACTCACATAGACGGCATAGACCCCCTTCTCGGGAATGTCGGGCCGCCAGATGGCTTCGCGGATCTCTCCGTCCTCGGCGCGGGAGGTAGCGCACATCCGGGCGGTGCCCATCCGGAAAGGATTGTCTGCGCCGCTGTAACGCTCCTTGGCGTCGGCAAAACCTTCTCCGGCGCTCTCCCAGGAGCCTTTTTCTTCATATCGGCCTTGCTGGCGCACCCCGTTTTTGCGGACGCCCGGAAAGGCGGCGTCATTGTCACAGACCACCTCCCAACTCTGCGGATCGCGTTCGCGCGGCGAAAGGACCACGGCGCCGGCATTCTCCAGCATGGGCATCAGGAAGGGAACCACGTAACTCTGGGTGTACAGGTCTTCGACCGTACGGTGGGTGGCGCTGCGCTGCCATTCCCAGCGGCGGGTGCTTTCCTCCCAGTACCGGCCGTGGCTTTGCCAGAGGGCGATGTGCCTTCCGCTCAGGCCTTTGGGCCAGTCGTCATCCCCCCGGACCAGCGGCGTGACGGCGGTCCGGGGATCGGCCACCTGGTAGGCACTGGCCGGAACGGGCTTTCCGTTGTTGCCGATGGCGGGCATCACCAGGTCGGCAATGTTCTGTTTCTTGGCATAGATGCTGCCCACCGTGTAACTTCCCAGTACGGAGGAGGCGAGTTCGCCCAACTGCTTGCGCACCCAGGTAACGTCTCCTGGGCGCCAGGGATACGTGCCGATGCTGGCAGAGTAGTGGAAATCCAGCGATGTCCCTCTTACCGTCACCTTCTCCAGTTTGAGGAGGTTGTCCACGCCGGTTCGGCGTTTGAGCCGCTGCTGCAGGGAGTCGTTGGCTTCGCGGAAATCCCGTGCCCGAGGCTGCGAAAAGGCTGGGGAAGCCAGGAGTGCCAGGAGAAGGACGGAGGAAAGGATTTTTCTCATGCTTTCTTTTTCTGTTTGCGGATGTCCCAGAAAATGACGAGGACGGTACTGAGTACAAGGGCCAGGGTATCGGCCAGAAGGTCCAGCGGATCGCCGCTCCGGTAATTGGTCAGGTGGGCCTGTCCCCACTCCGTTCCCAGGGCCAGCAGAAGGCCGGTAACGAGGGTGATGCCGGAGAAGAGCAGGGTATGCGGAAGGGTTTCCGTAAACTGGTCGAAGGCCAGAAACGCCAGGATGGGGAAGGGGAAGAACATGCAGAAATGCACCAGTTTGTCGCTGGGCAGGCCGAAAAGGGTCCACGGGATGGAAGGCGCACTGTCAAACTTGCCGAAACAAAGAAACAGCACGGCTGCCACGTAGAAGAAAAAAATGGCTCGGAAAGCGATTTTCTGGCGTTTGGTCATTACAGGTACAGTTCTCCGAAGAATTCAGGCCGATGGAAGTCGGGCTTTTCCGTGGAAACGGGGCTCCAACTAAGGAAATGCGGGTGGGCGGTCTTGTCTCCGCATTTGTAGAAATTGGCGCGGATCCGTGCCGGCAGATGGCCGGCATCAATGCCGATGAGCCGGAAAGGAATCACGACGCATACCCGCCAGGTTTGCAGCCCCTGGAGTTCATCACGGCCGCCGTCATTCTGCGCGTAGCGAAGAATCTGTTCCATTTCCTCCTGCGGCCTTTTTACCCGTCCTTCGCGGGTGGCCCCGCTGCAGGCGAGCACTTTCCCCAGTGCATTGATTTCAAAATTATAGTAGCAACTGCCGTCCGGGTCCTCGATGAAGACTTCGACGCAACTGTCTTCCCACTGCCGGCCGTTGTCCTCTGTGTTCTGCGTCCGGAGATCCAGTCCCGACACGCGGAAATCCACCACCAGGGCATCCTCCGTGCGGGCCAGCCGGCCGCTGCAAAGGGGAGCGTAGGGGAAGGACTCCGGCCAGTTTACCTGGTCGATATCGAAGCGGGCGCCTCCGAGTTCCAGGGCTGTATCCATGTCCTGATTCTCAAATTCGACGAGGGGAACATTGAGTTTCTTGATCATAAGGCTTGCATGTCATGGAGTTTCTTGTAATAACCGCCCAGGGCGATAAGTTCTTCGTGCTTTCCGCGTTCGACGATTTTTCCTTCGTGCATCACCAGGATTTCGTCGGCATGGCGGATGGTGGAAAGCCGGTGGGCGATGGCGATGGTGGTGCGCGTTGTCATCAGGCGGTCCAGGGCGTCCTGCACCAGGCGCTCGCTCTCCGTGTCCAGGGAGGCGGTGGCTTCGTCCAGGATGAGGATGGGCGGGTTCTTGAG
>JAFSMS010000117.1 GCA_017447815.1 Bacteroidales bacterium
CGCCACCGGCGTGGCCTTCTCCCGCAACCCGGCCAACGGTGACAACAAATTCTACGGTGAATGGCTCATCAACGCCCAGGGCGAAGACGTGGTTGCCGGTATCCGCACCCCGAACCCCCTGAACGAAGCCACCAAGAGCGAAAAGAACAAGAACCTGGCATCCCTCGAAAAGGCCATGCCCGAGGTTTACAAGGAACTGGACGACATCCGCAAGCGCCTCGAAGACCACTTCCAGGACATGCAGGATATCGAATTCACCATCCAGGAAGGCAAACTCTGGATGCTGCAGTGCCGTATCGGCAAGCGCACCGGCCTCGCCGCCCTGCAGATGGCCGTGGATATGGTGGAGGAAGGCCTCATCGATGAAAAGACGGCCGTCCTTCGCGTGGCTCCCGCCCAGTTGGACGAGGTGCTGCACCCGATTCTGGACCCCGCTTCCGAGAAGAAGGCCGCCGTTCTGGCACAGGGTCTGCCCGCTTCCCCGGGCGGCGCCGTAGGTCAGATCGTCTTCACCTCCGAGGACGCCATCGCCTATGCCAAGAACGGCAAGAAGTGCATCCTGGTCCGTGAAGAGACCTCTCCCGAAGACATCGACGGCATGCACGCCTCCGTGGGTATCCTCACCGAGCGCGGCGGCATGACCTCCCACGCCGCCCTCGTGGCCCGTGGCTGGGGCAAGTGCTGCATCGTGGGCTGCGACGCCCTCAAGATCAACTTCAAGGACAAGACCGTGAAGTTCGCCGGTATCGATAAGACCTTCAAGGAAGGTGAATGGCTGTCCCTGAACGGTGCCAAGGGCCTGGTGTACGAAGGCGCCATCGAAACCATGGACGCCAGTGAGAACCCGCTCTTCGCCAAGTTCATGGCCATGTGCGACAAGTTCCGCAAACTGGGTATCCGCACCAATGCCGATACGCCGGAAGATGCCGCCCGCGCCCTCAAGTTCGGCGCCCAGGGTATCGGCCTGTTCCGTATCGAGCACATGTTCTATGGCCGCAACAGCGAAATTCCCCTGTCCAAACTCCGCAAGATGATCCTCTGCGACACGGACGAGGAACGCAAGGCCGCCCTGGCCGAACTGGAGCCTTTCATGAAGGCCGCCGTGAAGGAAACCCTCCGCGTGATGGACGGCAAACCCGTCGTGTTCCGCCTGCTGGATCCGCCGCTCCACGAGTTCGTACCGCAGGGTGAGGAAAAGAAGAAAGAACTGGCCAAGGACCTCGGCATCAGCGTGAAGGAAGTGGAGAAGCGTGGCGAAAGCCTGCATGAGGTGAACCCGATGATGGGTCACCG
Source organism: Bacteroidales bacterium (assembly GCA_017447815.1). Classification (GTDB taxonomy): domain Bacteria; phylum Bacteroidota; class Bacteroidia; order Bacteroidales; family UBA932; genus Cryptobacteroides. Next base: position 1,294 of record JAFSMS010000117.1, read on the forward strand.
CGGCGTCCGTCTGCACGTGAGTTTCCCGCTCATCGCCGAGACGCAGTACCGTGCCATCTTCACCGCCACCGCCGAACTCCAGAAGGAAGGCCTGCACCCGCATCCGGAAATCATGATTCCGGTGACCATCAGCGCCCGTGAACTCAGTTTCCAGAAAGTCATCTGCGACCGCATCAAGGCCGAAGTAGAGGCCAAGACCGCCCAACTGATCGACTACCAGTTCGGTACCATGATCGAAATCCCCCGCGCCGCCCTCACGGCCGACCGCATGGCCCGCGCCGCCGAGTTCTTCAGTTTCGGTACCAACGACCTTACCCAGATGACCTTCGGCTTCAGCCGTGACGACATCGGCACCTTCATGGGTGACTATCTCGGCAACAAGATCCTCGATGCCGACCCGTTCCAGCACATCGACCAGAAGGCCGTGGGCCAGTTGGTGAAGATCGGCGTGGACAAGGGCCGCAGCAAGCGTCCCGGCCTGCAGTGCGGTATCTGCGGTGAACACGGTGGAGATCCCGAGTCCATCTCCTTCTTCAATACCATCGGTATCGACTATGTGAGCTGCAGCCCGTTCCGCGTGCCCATCGCCCGCCTCGCCGCTGCACAGGCTCAGATTCAGCAGAGCAAATAGCAGCCCTCGCTGTTTCTCCTAAAGCAAAAGGTTGCGGCCGGAAGGGTCGCAACCTTTTTTTTGATGTGCGGTTTATCAGTCGGCGAAGACGTCCAGGACGGAGGTAGGCTTGCCGTCCGTGGTGAAGGCACCCTGGTCGTAGGCGTTCCAGGCGCCGGATTCAGCCTTGCCGCTGTACTTGGAGAGTTCGGCCGGTTTGGTGTAGATTTCCGGCTTCCAGACGCCGTCCACTTCGGGCTCCCAGTAGAATACGCCGGCACACTGTTCCAGTTTGCTCACCTGGTCCATGAAAGAATTGAGGAGCGACTTGGCCGATGCCTCATTGGCCCGGCTCTTCACGCCCACCTCGGAGATCATCACGGGCACGCCCATGGCGGCGGCCACCGACTTGATGTAGGAAACGGCCTTGGAATTGGTTCCGGAAGGGTCCGGCTCATACTGGGGATAGTGGGAAAGCGCCACCATGTCGCATTTGCCGCCCTGTGCTTTGAACTGGCCGAACCACCAGGCGTTGTTGGAGGAATCGTAGGCGTTGTTCAGGTGCGGCATCACGAAGGCGTCCGGATAGATGGCCTTGGCGGCATCGTAACCGGCGTTGTACAGTTTCAAGAAGCCGTAGAATTCGGCCCCCTTGTTTTCATAATTGAGTTGACCGGCGGGATAGAGCATGCCCCCGCGCGTTTCGTTGCCGATCTGGATCCACTTCACCTCCACGCCGATGTTCTTGAGCGCGCCCAGGACGTCTTTGGTATGATCCGCCACATGGGCGGCCATTTTGTTTACGTCGGAGGCGTCGGCCTTCCAGACCGAGGGAACCAGTTGACGGGAAGGGTCGGCGAAAAAGTCGCTGTAGTGGAAATCCACCATCAGGGCCATTCCGGCGGCTTTCACCTTCCGGGCCACTTCCATCACATCTCCTTTTCCGCTCCAGCCTTCGTAGGGGTTCACCCATACGCGCAGGCGGATGGAATTGAAGCCGCAGTCTTTGAGGACATCCAGCAGCGGAGCCACCGTGCCGTCCTTTTTCTTGAACTTACGGCCGCCGGCTTCCATCTCGGAGGCCCAACTGATATCGGCCCCTTTGGCAAAGACAATGGTGGGGGTGGGTTCCGGTCCGGGTTCCGGGGTGGGTTCCGGATTCGGCTTGGCCGATGAACCACAGGAAAAAACGGCAAGCAGCGCTGCCAGGAATGCAATCTTTCTCATGCCTCAAAGATAGGCATTCCCCGCCAAAAAACAAACTTTCTCAGCGGTACAGTTCCCGAAGGACAGAGAGGGACTTCACTTGGATATTCTGTTCCGTGTGATAGGAAAGATACTGTAACAAGCACTCACAGAGGGAGTTGCGGGACGCTCCGCTCAGGGGGACCAGCATGGACTGCCCAAAGTCCAGTTCCAGGAAAGGTTTCAAGTCCCGGAGATTCTCCTTGGCAAACGGGGCGATGTCATCGAAACTGGGCCGAAAGCCCAGTGCGCCCGCGAGTTCCAACAGGAAGCGGATATGGAAATTGGAAAAATCGCTTTCCAACTCGTTCAGGGTGAGGATGGAACCCAGACACCACTCGTACAACCCGTCCTCGAAAGCCCCGTCCCGCACCGTGCGGAACAAGACCTCCGACAGGAAAAGCGTCATGGTGTTTTTGTACAGGTTGCCCCGGATGCCCTGCAAGCCGTCCTTCAAAAGGATGTTCCTGAGGCCCCAGAGGGCCGATTTGGGGTTTTCCACCACATCGGCCTCCAGGATGTTCAGCGGCAGGAAGAGGGCCATGCCGGCCTTCTTGCCGGGCCGCACCAGGAACCCGCGCCGGCCGTGTTCCCGCGAGAGGGTGTGCACCACAAGCGCGTTCTCCCCCACCTTGGTGGTGGCCAGCACGATGAGTTCGATGTTATCCACGCAAATAGTCCGCCATGGCCCTGAGGGCCTTTCCGCGGTGTGAGATGGTGTTTTTCACTTCCTCGCCCAACTGGGCATTGGTAAGGTTGTAGCCTTCGGGGATAAAGACAGGGTCGTAGCCGAAGCCGCCTTCGCCGGCACGTTCCTGGGCGATACGGCCTTCCATCACGCCGTCGAAGAAATGGTGCTGTCCGCCGACAATCAGCGTAACCGACGTACGGAACCGGGCCGACCGGGTGGCCTTGGCCGTGGTCATTCCGTTGGTGCGGGCCATGGCAGCCTCTTTCTCCCGGCGGGCCATCTCGCCAAGGAGTTTGGTCATGTTGGCATCGGCATCCCGCTGGGGGCCGGCATAGCGGGCCGTTTCCACGCCGGGGGCGCCGCCCAGCAAATCCACCTCCAGGCCGGAATCGTCGGCAAAGCAGTCCAGTCCGGTCTTGTTATAAATATAGTCGGCCTTCTGCAGGGAATTGGCCCTGAGGGTGGACCCCGTTTCGGGAATTTCTTCGGTGATACCTACTTCTGCGGGGGTAACGAGCTCAAAACCCTCGCCCAGAATCTCTGCAGCTTCCCGGAGTTTCCCGGGGTTGCCCGTTGCGAAAACCAATTTCATAAAATCCATACTAATTAACCGCCGCAAAGATAGCACATTTTTTGTTATCTTTGTGCAGTCATGAAACGAATCAGTCTTGTAATGGTCGCTGTGGCGGCCTTTTCCATCTGCGCCGGTGCGCAGTCCAAAGAATTCACCCTGGGCAAATGGGTGGAAGTGACCAATGCCATCCTCAAGGAACTGAACCGTTCCTACGTGGACTCCCTGGAAGTGGGCCGCATCGAGCGGGCCGCCGTGGATGCCATGCTGGACGCCCTGGATCCCTATACCGTCTATGTCCCGGAAGAAGAGCAGGAAGATTTCCAGATGATGCTCAACAGTTCTTACGGCGGCGTGGGCGCCATCATCTATAAGCCGGACGTGAACGGCAACGTCCTCATCAACGAGCCGTATTTCAACTCCCCGGCCGCCCGGGCGGGCCTCCGCTGCGGAGACGAGATCGAAGCCATCGACGGCTTGTCCACCCATGGCCTCCAGAGCGGAGACTGCAGCGAGAAAATGCGCGGCAAGCCCGGCACCACGGTGGTCCTGAGGGTCAAGAAACTCCGCGACGGAGAGGGCTGGAAGGCCGGTGACGTCATGGACGTTCCGGTGGTGCGCGAACGCATCGTCCTTCCCTCCATGGAATATGCCGGCATGCTGAACGAGGCCGACGGCTACATCTTCCTGAGCAAGTTCACCGAAGGCGTCGGCCAGGACATCCGCGACGCCTTCCACAAACTCAAGGCCCAGGGGATGCAGCGGCTGGTGCTGGACCTGCGCGGCAACGGTGGCGGCGTCATGAGCGAAGCCGTGAACATCGTTTCCCTCTTCGTGCCCAAGGGCTCCGTCGTCCTCACCTCCAGGGGCAAGGCGGCCAAGGAGCAGGTTTACAAGACCAGCACCGACCCCATCGACACCGAGATTCCCATCCTGGTGCTGGTGGACGGCGGCAGCGCATCGGCCTCGGAGATTGTTTCCGGCGCCCTGCAGGACTACGACCGCGCCACCATCGCGGGCACGCGGACCTACGGGAAAGGCCTGGTGCAGAGCATCCGCCCCCTGCCCTACGACGGCCAACTCAAGGTGACCACCGCCAAGTACTACACCCCTTCGGGCCGATGCGTCCAGGCCATCGACTACTCGCACCGCAACGAGGACGGCAGCGTCGGCCACATCCCCGACTCGCTCACGCATACCTTCACCACCGCCCACGGCCGCACCGTGCGGGACGGCGGCGGCATCACCCCCGACTTCATCGTGAAAGCCCACCGCTACTCCCGCCTCACCTATTCGGTGGTGTACAGCGGCGTGCTGGAACAATATGCCCTGGACTATGTGCGCCGGCACGAGAGCATTCCCTCCGTGGAAGACTTCCGTTTCACAGACTACGAGGACTTTATCGCCTACGCGGCCGACAAGGACTTCGACTACCGTTCCCAGGCCCGCGCCCTCTTTGACGAGATGAAAAAATCCCTGGCCGAGGACGGTCTCACGGAAACGCTCTCCGGGGAGCTGGATGCCCTCCAGAAGTCCCTGGACATGGATAAAGAAACCTTCCTGCGTTTGAAAAAGGACGAAATCATCCCCTTCATCGAAGAGGAAATCGTCGTGCGCTATTACTTCCAGGAAGCCGGCATCCGGGTGCGCCTGCGCTACGACGACCAGTTGCACGAGGCCCTCAAGCAGCCCGCCATCAGCTGGTAAAAGACGCCCTAAATCAGCGAGACCAGCAGAAAAAGGAAGTGGGCGATGATGCCGGCGCAGAGGCCGGCGATGGCATGCGCGCCGATGGCCTTGGAAATGACCTTGCGGTATCCCAGGGAATCCAGCATGGCGGTATGGGTGGAAAGGAAACCGCTCCAGCACATGCCGATGGCGGTAAACACCGCGATGGCGTTGCCGTCCAGGATGCCTGCGGCATTGAAGGTGGGCAAAAGGCCCAGGGAAGCGCCCACGGCACCGAGGGCCGTCATGGGGAAGGCGATAAGCTCCATGTGCTCGAAGCCGAAGAGCCATTCGAACACCCAGTGGATTTTTTCGGCCAGCCAGGGCAGGATGGGAACGCCCTGGGAGGAGGAACCGTCGTACACGCCGGAAGGGCCGGCGCCGAAGGTGATCATGATGACCGCCGTGGTGATGATGAGAACGCCGGGGATAATCTGGAGACCCAGTTCCACGCCGTTTTTGCCGCCGTCCAGGATGGCGTTGAGAAAACGCATGAAGATGCCGTCTTTCCGGGTAACGTCCACCTCGTCATCCTGCAAGGCCTGTACTACGCTTTCCTGCACCGGGGAGTCCAGTTCGGGGTAGGTTTTCAGGCAACTGCGCTGCATGAGGCGGGTGCTGATGACGGAGCCGCAGAAAGCGCCGAAAAGCCCCACGAGGGCGCCGGTAAGATGCCCGTAGCCGATCATGGTGATGATCACCACGAAGCCCATGCCGAAAGCCGTTCCGAAGTTGGTGAGCGAAATGAGTTGGTATTTCTTGAAATAGGCGCTGAACGTCTTGTCCTTGGACAGGGCGATGATGGCCGGGTTGTCGGACAGGAACGTCATCACGGCACCCAGGGCCGCCACGCCGGGAAGGTTGTAGAGCGGCTTCATCAACGGCCGCAGGAAGCGCTCCAGCAGCGTGACCACGCCGAACTCCGACATCAGTTTGGACAGCGCACCGGTGAGCACAGTGATGCCCATCAGGTAGAACACGGTGTTGAGCAGCAGGTCGTGCGCGGTGTTCATGATGGTCTTGATCATGTTCCCGCCCCCCATCCGGGAACCCAGCAGGGAAAAGACCGTTATAAGAACAACAAGGAATATCAGGGCTTCTACCGTCGAGCGACGGAGACGTAATTTTTTCATAAACAGTTACTTGACAAGGTGTAAGCGGAATGTGATGCCCAGGAGCAGATTGAGTTTCCGGCTGCGGTCGTCGGCCCAGCCTACAAGGTGCAGGCGAAGGTTCCGGTTGCCGAGGGGGAAATATTCCACCCCGCCGCCGCCATAGAGATAGCGGGTGCCGGGAGCCACGGTGAGGTCGTAGGCGATGCCGTCCGGGTCAACGTTGACGGCTTCGTTGAGGTCCCAGCCGCCCTTGGCAAACAGGAGCCACTGGCCATGGATACGGTACTCCAGCCGGGCCACCACGGATCCGTCAAAACCGGCCGATTTCTGAATCAGGGAACGGCGGTACATCAGGTCCAGTTCCAAAGCGGCCGGCCCCACCTCAAAGCGGTTGCCGAGGGCCACGTATCCCATGTGATGATGGTAGGGGTCGTCCATCCAGTTGATGCCCCAGATGGTTTTCCACCAGGGCGCGAACTGCCCCATCCAGCCCAGGCTGGCGTTGAACACGTTGGGATTTCCCATATGCAGGAGCGAGTGGCTGAACTGAAACTGGAGAAGTTGCTGTTCCCTGGGCTGATACATGAGCGTTCCGCCCAGGGCATACACCTGGGCGATGGTATTGGCAAAGTCGTTCCAATAATAAAGGTCCGTGGGGGCGTCGTCCCACTCATACCCGCCGATAAAGATGGGAAGTTTGCCGGCATTGACGCTCCACTTCGGAGCAAAATCCCAGGTGAGGGACAGGACGTCGGTGGCATTGAGCGGGTTTTTGGGGTCGTACAGGGGCTTGGTGAAACGCTGTCGGAGTTGATAGGTAAGGGTGGGGGTGATCTTCCCCTTCACATGCAGGTTCAGATGGTCTCCGCTGAGGGTAACCTTGTCCCCGGTGAGACGGCCGCTGACGCGGGTTTCAAAATAGACATACTCCACCTGGGCATGGAGCATTACGCCTGTGGCCAGGAGAAGGAGAAGGCTCAGAAAGGTTTTTCTCATCAAGTCTTGTGGTTAGCGATGGCAAAGATAGCAATAAAATGCGTACCTTTGCAGCCTATGCAGAAAAAAGAACTGGAAATTATGGCCCCGGCCGGCGGTTTCGACTGCCTCGCCGCCGCCATCGAAGGCGGAGCCGATTCCGTGTACTTCGGCATCGGCCGGTTGAATATGCGTTCGCACTCGGCGGGCAATTTCTCCCGGGAGGACTTGCCGGAAATCATGCGCATCTGCCGTTCCTATGGCATCAAGGCCTACATGACGCTGAACATCACCCTGTACGGGGAAGACCTGCAGGCCGCCTATGAGACCCTGGACGCCGCCAAGGCCGCCGGCGTGGACGCCGTCATCGCCTCTGACATGGCCTGCATCCTGTACTGCCGGAAAATCGGCCTGGAGGTGCACATCTCTACGCAACTGAGCATTTCCAACGTGGAGGCCCTGCGTTTCTACGCCCAGTGGGCCGATGTGGTGGTCCTCGCCCGCGAACTGAACCTGGAGCAGGTGAAAGCCATCCACGAAGCCATTGTGTCCGAACACATTACCGGTCCGTCCGGCCAGCTGGTCCGCATCGAGATGTTTGCCCACGGAGCCTTCTGCATGGCCATTTCGGGCAAATGCTATCTGTCGCTGGCCGCCTATGGGGAAAGCGCCAACCGGGGCGCCTGCATGCAGGTGTGCCGCCGGGGCTATCTGGTCACCGACTACGAAACCGGCAACGAAATCCACATCGACAACAAATACATGATGTCGCCCAAGGACCTCTGTACCATCGAATTCATGGACAAGTTCGTGGAGGCCGGCGTGAAGGTTTTCAAGATCGAAGGCCGCGCCCGCAGCGCCGACTATGTGAAAACCACGGCCGAATGCTACCGCCGGGCGGCCGATGCCGTGGCCGAAGGCGGCTATACGCCGGAGTTGGCCGCCGCCCTGAAGGAGCGCCTTGCCACCGTCTTCAACCGCGGCTTCTGGGACGGCTATTACCTGGGCGCCAAGATGGGGGAATGGAGCGCCAGGTACGGCTCCCACGCCACCCGCCAGAAGGTGTACGTGGGCAAGGTAACCAATTGGTTTGCACACATTAACGTGGCCGAAATCCAGGTAGAGGCCATCGACCTGCACAAGGGGGACACGCTCCTTTTCATCGGCCACACTACCGGCATGCTGGAAATGAAGGCCGACGAGCTCCGCGTGGACCTCAGGCCCGCCGCCGTATGCCCCCAGGGTGTCCGCTGCTCCGTCGCCGTTCCGCTGGACGCCATGCCCGAAGACCGCATCAACCCCGACGCCGCCCCCGGCGAGCGCATTCACCCCCGCCGCGGCGACAAAGTCTTCCTCTGGCGGGAAAATTAGTCGCCGTCATATACTCCCATAAATAGGATAGCACCGGTGGATATTTCCCGAATCACATACATAAACGTGTGATTCGCATAAAAAGACAAAGGAATATTGGAAGTATAACCCGTGACTGGAACAACAGTTACGGCTTCTGCCTTTGTCCCGCGTTGAGTCACATCCAAACGGACATTCTGCCGTACGCCTTGAATCCACGCGGGATCCCTATCGCATAATGCTGAAAAAACGGCTTTGTTTGTAAAGGCGGTCGGCATTCCCATTTGCAATTCCATGCTTGCGCACGACTGACACACTATCTGCCCATGGTTGCGCGGCGGCTGCGAAATCGGCCCGAAATGACACCGCCGTACGTCCATGGTTGCGCGGCGGCTGCGAAATCGGCCCGAAATGACACCGCCGTGCGTCACCGCATGTTGCCGTAGTCTTTTGCCCGAAGGAATTGCTGCACCGTTCTTTCTGGCAGGGCCAGCACATTGGCAATCGAGGCGGCCGGCAACTTGTATTGCTTTGTCAAGAAAACGGCCAGCCGACCCTTCTCGTCGTGAGTGAGGTTGGAGAACCATCGGCCCGGAAACAGTTGCTGGAGAAGCGTTTTGGCTATCTCTTTTGTCTCTTCCGGAGAGAAAGCGGGTATTTCGCCCAACGCATTGGCTATTTTCACATACGCTTCGTAGTCTTTTACCAACCGGGTCAGGTATTCTTTGGGGCTGGCGAAGAGCCGATGAAAAAGGGAAACATCTACAAAAGAGATTGGCAGCAGGCCATAGCTTGGGTGAAATTGCCAGTGATCCGGGATGGGATGGTGGGTCCCGGCAAGTTTTTGCACGGTCCTCAGAGAGAGCGAGCCGGCGCGAACGGCGCCAGACGGTTTGTCAAAGCGTGAAAACTGGAGGTAGCAGGAGCACCATGGATATCCGCCGGGAACACATAATTGCTTTTCATAGGAGTTCCGGTCGATGTAAATGATGTTGGTTTTCATCTGCTCCTGGTCTTTGACGGGAACCAGTTTGAATCCATATGCGCGAGGGATTGTCGGGAACCCTTTTTTCTGCAACCGCTGATTCAGCCGTCGTTTTATGTAGGAGAATGCATCTGAAAAGGCTGCTCCGGTGCCGCTCGCAAGGAGATGGAAATGATTGGGCATAAGCGAAAAAGAATAGATTTTCAGGTCGTATTTCAAAGTGATTACGCCCATCAAAGTCATTCCGTAGGCATACTGTTCCGTGTCGTTGAAGATGAGACCGTCCTTCCATCCGTCGGAACTTAGATGATAATACCCTTTCTTCCAACTGTTGTACTCCTGTCTGTCTTTGTCATTTTGTGTCATACTTTCATCGGCTCTTCATGGCTTTCGTCTCCAAACATAGCCATTTAAGGAGACTTCGCCAACGGGCCGATGAAAACAAGTGTTGTTTCAGGTGTTTTTTTTGCGTTTTTTACGATTCGGGGCCTTGTGTGCTACCCTGCTGCGGCGTGTCGGTGCGCGACGGCTGCGTTTTGGCCCCGAAATGACACCGCCGTACGTCCATGGTTGCGCGACGGCTGCGAAATCGGCCCGAAATGACACCGCCGTGCGGCTTTTTTAGCGCACGGCCGGAGGTTTTTACCAACTACCAACTGATGGCAGGCTACTTGAGGGCCTTGTGCAGCGGGTCGTCGTAGCGGCAGCGCACGACTGACACACTATCTGCCCATGGTCTCGCTGATTTGGCAAATTATGCGTATCTTTGTACTCGATTTAATCGAGTAACATGTCCAAACGCAAGAACAGTCCCAACAGAAAGAATCACAAGAAGAAGCACATCGTCCCCGAATACGAGGGAATTGTCCAGATGTCCCGTGAAGGATTTGCCTTCATCCGTATCGAAGGACAGGATGACGATGTCTATGTGAAAGCCAACAAAACCCGCGGTGCCCTGCACGGAGACCGCGTCCGGGTGGCTGTCACACAGGAAAAGACCGGAGCGGCCAAGCGCCGCAGCGGAGAAGTCATCGCCATCCTGGAGCGTTCCGCGAAGCCTTTCGTAGGCATTCTCCATATCGTGGGCAAGCAGGCCTGGGTGCTCATGAGTTCCAAGACCATGCCGTACGACATCGAGGTCCCGGTCCCGGAAGGCGGGCAGCGGGGCATGAAGGTGGCGGCCGTCGTGGACGGCTGGGAACGGGGTGCCAACTGCCCCAAGGGCCACGTGGTGGATGTGCTGGGCATGCCCGGCGAGAACGAGACCGAAATGCATGCCATCCTGGCGGAGTTCGGCCTTCCCTACCGCTTCGAAAAGGCCGTGGAGAATGCGGCCGACCAGATTCCCGACACCATCACCGACAAGGACCGCAAGGGCCGAAAAGACTTCCGCAAGGTGCTCACCTTCACGATAGACCCCACGGACGCCAAGGACTTCGACGATGCCCTGAGTTTCCAAAAACTGGAAAACGGCAACTACGAGGTGGGCGTCCACATTGCCGATGTCACCTGGTACGTGCAACCCGGCACGGCGGTGGACAAGGAGGCCCAGGCCCGCGGCACGTCCGTGTACCTGGTGGACCGCACCGTCCCCATGCTTCCCGAAAAACTCTCCAACAAACTGTGCTCCCTGCGTCCCGGAGAAGAGAAACTCTGCTTTTCGGCCGTCTTTGAAATCACGCCGCAGGCCAAGGTCATCAACCCCTGGTTCGGCCGGACGGAAATCATTTCCGACTACCGCTTCGACTACGAAGGGGCCCAGGCCATCATTGAAGCCGGGGACAAAGCCCTGGAAGAGGTATTCGGAGAGGGCACCGAATGCGGAATCGTCCCGCCCGAGATCAAAGAAGCCGTGCTCACCCTCAACAATCTGGCCCTGAAACTGCGCAAACGCCGTTTCGACAACGGCGCCGTGAACTTCGACCGGCCGGAAATGAAGGTGGACATCGACGAAAACGGAAAGCCTGTCGGCGTCCATCAGAAATTCTCCAAGGAAGCCAACTGGCTCATCGAAGAGTTCATGCTGCTCGCGAACCGCTCCGTGGCGGAATTCGTGGCCACCGGCGGCAAGATGGGCGGCAAGGCGCTGGCCAAGGCCAAGACTTTCGTCTATCGTATCCATGACGAGCCCAACCTGGAGAAACTGAGCGGACTCCGCGATTTCGCCAGCCACTTCGGCTACAAGGTGGGTTCCATCGAAAACGGAAAGGAAATCGCCAAGACCCTCAACGGCCTCCTGGTGGACGCCAAGGACAAGCCCGAACTGGGCGCCATCCAGATCCTCGCCCTCCGCAGCATGGCCAAGGCCTGCTACTCCACGGACAACATCGGCCACTACGGACTGGCCTTCCGCTTCTATACGCACTTCACCTCCCCCATCCGCCGCTACCCAGACATGATGGTACACCGCTTGCTGGCCCAGTACCTCGCCGGCGGCGATTCGGCCAATCTGGACTACTACACCCTCCAGTGCAAGCACGCCTCCGAACGGGAGGTGGTGGCCGCCGAGGCCGAGCGGGAGAGCGTCAAGTACAAGATGGTGGAATTCATGCAGGACAAGGTGGGACAGGAGTTCGACGGCCACATCTCCGGCGTCACGGAATGGGGCGTGTACGTGGAAATCGAGCCCACCAAGATCGAGGGCATGGTCCCCTACCGTACCATCAAGAGCGATTTCTTCGTTTTCGACGAAGACCATTACCGCGCCGTGGGACGGAGGACCCACCGCTCGCTGCGCCTGGGAGACCCCATCCGCATCCGCGTGAAAGGCACCTCCCTGGAACAGAAACTCCTGGACTACGAACTGGTGGAAGACATAACGGAATAAGCCTATGAAACAATGGATGATGGCCGGCGCCGCCGCTTTGATGCTGGCCGCCTGCGGGGAGAAGGCCCCCTTGTACAAAGACGCCTCCCGTCCGGCCGAAGAAAGGGCCGACGACCTCATCGGCCGGATGACGGTGGAAGAAAAACTGGGGCAACTCCTCTGCCCCCTGGGCTGGCCCATGTACGAGAAGACGGGCGAGGACGTCCGCATCACCGACGCCTACCGCAAATTCATCCGGGAACAGCACGGAGGCATGCTCTGGGGCGCTTTCCGGGCCGATCCCTGGACCCGCAAGACGCTGGAGAACGGCCTCAATCCCACCCTCGCCGTAAAGGCCTTCAATGCCTTCCAGCGCTATGCCATCGACTCCACGCGCCTGGGCATTCCCATCCTGCTGGCCGAAGAAGCGCCGCACGGCCACATGGCCATCGGCACCACCGTATTCCCCACCTCCATCGGCCTCAGCGCCACCTGGGACACGGAACTCATCCGTGAGGTGGGCGAGGTCATCGGCGACGAACTGACGGCCGTGGGCGGCACCATCGGCTACGGCCCCGTGATCGACCTGTCCCGCGAACCCCGCTGGTCCCGCGTGGAAGAGACCTACGGCGAGGACATGTTCCTTACCGCCGAAATGGCCGGCGCCCTGGTGCGGGGCACCTCCTCCAAGGGCGTCATCTCCACCCTGAAGCACTTCGTGGCCTACGGCATGCCCGAAGGCGGCCACAACGGCAGCCCCAGCCACATCGGCATCCGGGACCTGGAAGAGAACGTCCTGCCCACCTTCAAGGCCGCCATCGACGCCGGCGCCCTGAGCGTGATGACCAGTTACAACTCCATCGACGGCATCCCCACCACCTGCAACAAGGAACTCCTCACGGGAGTGCTGAGGGACCGCTGGAACTTCGACGGGGTCGTCGTGAGCGACCTGGAGAGCATCGACGGCATCTTCACCAGCCACCGCGTGGCCAAAGACCGGCAGCAGGCCGGTGAAATGGCCCTGAACGCCGGTGTGGACGTGGACCTGGGCGCCCACTGCTTCTCCCTCCTCAAGGAATCCGTAGAGGCCGGACGCGTGTCCATGGCCACCCTGGACCGCGCCGTAAAGCGGGTGCTCGTAAGAAAATTCAAGGCCGGGCTTTTTGACAACCCGTATCTTCCGGAAGACAGCGCCCGGGAAGTGCGCAGCCCGCAGCACGTCGCCGTGGCCGCCCAAGTGGCCCGGGAAAGCGTCACCCTCCTGAAAAACGACGGCGTCCTGCCGCTCAAGGCCGGCACCCGGATCGCCCTCGTGGGCCCCAATGCCGACAATCTGTACAACCAACTGGGAGATTACACCGCTCCGCAGGACCCGGACAACATCGTCACCATGCTGGAGGGCCTGCAGCGTGCCGGAGCCGCCGTCACCTACGTGAAGGGCTGCGCCGTGCGCGACACCCGCTCCAACAGCATCGCGGAGGCCGTGCAGGCCGCCCGCCGCTCGGACGTGGTGGTGGCCGTGGTGGGCGGTTCGTCGGCCCGTGACTTCAAGACCAAGTACATTGACACCGGCGCGGCGGTGGTGGACGAGACCGCCGTCTCCGACATGGATGCCGGCGAAGGCTTCGACCGCAGCACGCTGGACCTGCTGGGCCTGCAGCCCCGGCTCCTGAAAGAACTGAAAGCCGCCGGGAAGCCCCTGGTGGTGGTCTATATCGAAGGCCGTCCGCTGGACAAGAACTGGGCGGCCGCCGAGGCCGACGCCCTCCTCACCCTTTGGTATCCGGGCCAGGAAGGCGGCACGGCCCTTGCCGACGTCCTGCTGGGCCGGTACAATCCGGCCGGACGCCTTTCCGTGAGCGTGCCCCGCAGCGTGGGCCAGCTCCCGGTCTATTACAACCGCAAGATGCCCTACAGCCACGACTATGTGGAAGAGTCGCAGGCCCCCCTGTATCCCTTCGGCTACGGGCTCAGTTACACCACCTTCGAGTACCGGAACGCCCGCTTCGAAGACGACGCGGTGAGCGTGGAGGTGACCAACAGCGGCTCGCTGGCGGGCGACGAGGTGGTGCAGGTGTACGTGCGGGACCTTGTGGCCTCCACCGTGCGGCCGCGCAAGCAACTCTGCGCCTTCCGGCGGGTGAATATCGGCCCCGGGGAAACCGTCACCGTCCGGCTGCCCGTCACGCGCAGCGCTTTCGAACTGGTGAACGCCGATTACCGGCGTGTCGTGGAAAGCGGCGAATTTGAAATCCAGGTGGGCGCCTCCTCCGAGGACATCCGCCAAAAAATAACCGTCAACCTATGATCAGTCTGCTTATCGCCACCCTCCTGCCCCTGTGGCAGGACATCCAGACCACTTCGGCCGGCGCCGACACCCGCCGCACGGAAGTGGTGTATTTCGCCTCCCGGGCCGATGCCCTTTCAAAAGGCTTCCGGGAAAGCGAGAACTACCTGAGTCTCAACGGTGAATGGGATTTCAAATACTTCGACAACATTCTGTCGGCCCAGGAAAAGCCCTCCTCCTGGGACAAGATCCAGGTGCCCGGAAACTGGGAGGTGCAGGGGTACGGAACGCCCATCTATGTGAACATTCCCTACGAGTTCTGCCCCCGCCCCAACAAACCCGTGGCGGGCGTGCTGCCGGAGGAGATTCCGGGAGCCTGGTACCAGCGCCGCTTCACGGTTCCTTCCGCCTGGAAAGGGCGTGAAGTGTACCTGAACCTCTGCGGCAGCAAAAGCGGCACCTATGTCTATGTGAACGGACAGGAAGTGGGCTACAGCGAAGATTCCAAGAGCCTTGCCCGCTTCCGCATCACCGACTTTCTGAAAGAAGGAGAGAATATCCTGAACCTGAGGATCTTCCGCTACAGTCAGGGGACCTTCTTGGAGTGCCAGGACTTCTGGCGCATCTCCGGCCTGGAGCGGGACGTGTACCTGTCCAGCGAAAGCAAGGACTGCCGGTTCGACTTCAGCGTCGTGTCCACCCTCACCGAAGACCTGGGCACCGGCGTCTTCCGGCTCCGGATGCGCTCGTCGGCCCCGGTGGAAGTAGCCTACGAACTCATTGACAAGGACGGCAGCACCCTGGCCGACGCCTCCTTCGCGTTCAGCGGACAGATGAACACGGTGACGGACAGCCTCCCGCTCGTACGCCGCTGGAGTGCCGAAACACCCGAACTCTACACCCTCCTCCTGAAGGTGAACGGCGAATACACCCGCTTCCCGGTGGGATTCAGAAGACTGGAAATCAAGCAGATACCGAACGAAACCGGCAAAATGGTGGCCGCCTATCTGGTCAACGGCCAGCCCGTGAAGTTCAAAGGCGTAAACATGCACGAGCACAATCCCTATACAGGCCATTACACCACCCGGGAAAACATCCTGGAGGATCTCCTGCTGATGAAGCAGGCCAACATCAACGCCATCCGCACCTGCCACTACCCCCAGCCGCGGGAATTCTACGAACTCTGCGACTCGCTGGGATTCTATGTGTATGACGAGGCCAACATCGAGAGCCACGGCATGGGATACGACCTGGACCGCACCCTGGGCAACCAGCCCGAGTGGTATGCCAAGCACATCGACCGCATCCTGAACATGTACTACCGCACGGCCAACTATCCCTGCGTCACCTTCCTGTCGATGGGGAACGAAGGCGGCAACGGCGTCAACTTCTACAACGCCTACAACGAACTCAAGGCCCTGGAAAAGGACGGGCAGAACCGCCCGGTGGTGTACGAACGGGCCACCTCGGAGTGGAACACCGACATCCGGGTGCCGCAGTATCCCCATGCCGAGTACTTCACCCGGATGGGCGAAAACTACTCGGAACGGCCCCTGTGCCCTTCGGAATACTCCCACGCCATGGGCAACAGCAACGGCTCGCTGGACCTGCAATGGCAAGGCATCTATGCCCATGTGAACACCCAGGGCGCCTTTATCTGGGACTGGGTGGACCAGGGCCTGTACGATAAGGAGCGCGGCTGGACTTACGGAGGCGACTACGGCGTAAACGCCTCTTCCGACCAGAACTTCTGCTGCAACGGCATCGTGAATCCGGACCGCGAACCGCACCCCGCCTTCTACGAAGTCAAGCATGTCCACCAGAATGTTTCCATCACCCCTGTGGATACGCTGGGAGGGGTTTTCTCCATTTTCAACCGGCACTATTTCACCAGCCTGGACAAGTACAGAATCCGCTACTGGGTGGAGCGCGACGGCAAACGTCCGTTCTGGTGGCTGCGCCGCAAACTCCGCTTCCGGACCGCTCCCCAGACGGCCGAAGCGTTCCGGGTGAAACTTCCGCGCATGAAACGCCCCGGGGAGTACCGTATTTTCTTTGAAGTGCTGGAAGGGGCGTCCGTCGTTGCCTGCGACGAATATCTGCTCAAGGACAGCTCCGTTCCCTTCGAGCACAAAGCCAAGGGAGAACTCAACTACACGGAGGGAGACACCCAAATCGTGGTGCGCGGCAAGAAGGTGGAACTGGTCTTTGACAAGAGCACCTGCAGCGTGAAATCCTGGCGGGTGGACGGGGCCGATGCGGTGCTGCCCGGCTTCGGGGTACAGCCCAATTTCTGGCGGGCCCCCACCGACAACGACTACGGAAACAGCGCCCAGAAGCGCATGCAGCGGTTCCGCGCCTACCCTGTCCCGACCTCTGTCCGGGCCCGGAAGAACGATGACGGCAGCGTGGTGATCGCCGTGAAGGGCATCGGCGTGCGTGCCGATGAGCGGTGGACTGTCTTCCCCGACGGCAGCCTGCAGGTGGATGTCACCACCGCACCCGACGGAGAATCGACCGATATCCCCCGCCTGGGTCTCCGCTTCCATGTGGCCGGCGATGCCTTCAGTTACTTTGGCAAAGGCCCGGTAGAGAACTACTGGGACCGTGCCAGCGGGGCCTCCAAGCGAATCTGGAAGTCATCGGCCCGGGAGGAATACTTCCCCTATGTGCGGCCGCAGGAGACGGGCCACCACACCGAAACCACCTGGCTGAAAATCGGCCCCCTGACCGTCCGGAGCGCGGGAACGTTCGAGTTCAACGCCCTCCGCCAGACCGTGGAAGACCTGGACGGCGGCTACACAAAGGGCCAGACACACATCAGCGATGTGCCGGTACGCGATTTCACCGAGGTCTGCATCGACTACAAGATGACCGGCGTGGGCGGCTACGACAGTTGGGGCGCCCGTCCCGAGGAGTCCAGGACCCTCTGGGCCGATCAAAGTTATACCTATCATTTTACCCTTGTCTATGAATAGATCCCTTGTCCTCGCAGCGGCCGCCGTCCTGCTGGCCGCCGGCTGCCAAGAAAAGCCCTACGGGGCCGTTCCCTCGCCACAACAATTGGAATGGCAGCGCATGGAGATGAACATGTTCTGCCACTTCGGGCCCAACACCTTCACCGGCGCCGAATGGGGCGACGGGACCGAGGCCGAAGACCTCTTCAACCCCACCGGCCTGGACTGCCGCCAGTGGGTGCGCACCGCCAAGGCCGCGGGCTTCAAGGGCATCATCATCACGGCCAAACACCACGACGGCTTCTGCCTGTGGCCCAGCCCCGTGTCGGCCCACACCGTGCGGGAGAGTTCCTGGCGAGGCGGGCAGGGAGACGTGCTGAAGGAACTGTCCAAGGCCTGTGCCGAAGAAGGAATCAAGTTCGGCGTGTACATCTCGCCCTGGGACCGCAACGACCCCCACTACGGCACGCCGGCATACAATGACGTGTTTGTCAAAACCCTGGAAAGCGTGCTGGGAGGCACCTACGGGCCGGTTTTCGAACAGTGGTTCGACGGGGCCAACGGAGAAGGCCCCAACGGGAAAAAGCAAGAGTACGACTGGCCGCTGTTCAACGGGACGGTCTTCCACCATCAGCCCCAGGCTGTCATCTTCAGCGATGTGGGCCCTGGCTGCCGCTGGGTAGGCAACGAGGAAGGCCACGCCGGCCGCACCAACTGGGGCACGCTGAACACCGAGGGCTTCACCCCCGGCAAGGGCAGTCCCTCCCTAAAATCGCTCAACGAGGGCGACCGGGACGGCCAAGCCTGGATTCCGGCCGAAACGGATGTCTCCATCCGCCCGGGCTGGTTCTGGAAGGAGTCGGAAAACGACCGGGTGAAAAGCGTGCAGGAATTGCTGAAGATTTACTACGAGAGCGTGGGGCGCAATTCCCTGCTGCTGCTGAACGTGCCGCCGGATACGCGCGGCCGTATCCACGAAATCGACTCGGTGCGCCTGATGGAGTTCCGCGAGGCGCTGGACCGGATTTTTGCCCGGGACCTCGTCGGAAAGGTGAGCCGGAAGGGCAATACCTGGACGGTGGAAGCCAAGGGGCCGTTCAACCGCCTGGTGCTGCAGGAGGACATCGCCAAGGGGCAGCGCATCGCCGCCTTCACGGTGGAAGCCCTCACGGCCGAAGGCTGGACACCCCTGGCACAGGAGACCACGGTGGGATGCAAGCGCATCCTCCTGCTTCCGGAATGCGAGGCTTCCCAAATCCGGATTACGGTGACCGAATCCCTGGCCAAGCCACTCCTTTGCGGCATCGGCCTGTTTGAAGACAATATTTATCATGAGTAAGAAGAAGAAAAACGTTGCCCTGGCGCTTGCAAGCGGCGGTCCGCGGGGATTCGCCTACATCGGCGCCATCGAGGAACTGCTTGCGCGCGGATACAAGATTACGTCCATCGCCGGCGTAAGCGCCGGATCGCTGGTGGGGGGCATCTACGCAGCCGGCGGCCTGGAGGCCTTCAAGGAGTGGCTTTTCGGCCTGGATCCGGTCGATGTCGTGACGCTGATGGACTTTTCCATCAGCAAAAACTACCTGGTGAAAGGCGACCGGGTGATCAATGCCATCAAGGAACGGGTTCCGGAGGTGAACATCGAAGACCTCCCCATCCCCTTCACCGCCATCGCCACGGACCTTTTCACCGGAGAGGAAGTGATTTTCCGCGAAGGGCCGCTTTTCGAGGCCATCCGCGCCTCCATCTCCATCCCGTCCATGTTCAAGCCGGCCGAAGTGAACGGCCGCACGCTGGTGGACGGCGGCATGGTGAACACCCTCCCCCTCAACCGCGTGCAGCGCACCCCCGGGGACATCCTGGTAGGCTTCAACGTGAACCAGATCGATGCCGCTACCATCCAGGGCTTCCTGGACAGCCGCGCCGCCCTCACGGAAGGGAAGGCCGACAAGCCCCTCCTCCAGCGCATCCAGACTACGCTACAGGAGTTCCGCCTGGTGGCGGACGGCAAGGAGGAGCACCTGCCGGTGTCGGCCGGCGACAATTATTTCAAGATTCTCCAGCGCAGTTTCGGCATCATGAACTGCACCATCGCCCGGATGGGAATCGAACTCACCAAACCGGACATCCTGGTGGATCTTCCCTTCGACACCTACCACGGCGTGTACGGGTATTCGCACGCCAAGGAAATCGCCGAGGTGGGACGTTCGCTCATGGCCGAAGCCTTGGACCGTTACGAGCATGCCTAAAACCGCCACCATCAAGGATATCGCAAAAGAAGCCGGCGTCTCCGTGGCGCTGGTCTCCTTCGTGATGAACAACCGCCTGGAGGCCGACGGGAAGCCCAAGTACCGCGTGGCCGAAAGCACCCGCCAGCACATCCTGGAGGTTGCCCGCCGGATGAACTACCGTCCGGTGGCGAAGGTGCTCCGCCGCGAGGTCCGCGCTCTGGTGGTGGGCGTGATCCTGCCGGATGCATCGGCCCCGTACTACGGGCAGTTCGCGGCCCGGCTGGAGAAACTGACCCTGCCGGAGGGCTGCACCCTGCTGTTCGGGTATTCGCAGGAAGACCCGGTGCGCCTGGAGCGCCTTACCGACCTTTTCCTCTCCCGGAAGGCGGATGCCCTGGTGGTGGTCCCCATCCCCGAAGAGAAAGAACTCCTGGACGACATCCGCCGCTCCGGCGTCCCCTGCGTGGTGCCGGTGCAGGAAGAGGATCCCCTGGCGGCGGCGGCCGAATGCGCCAGCCGCCTTCTAAGACTCCTGCAAGAACAAGATAATAATATAATAATCAATCATTTATCAAGATGAGTAATCTGAAAATTGTGGGCCCCGCCCTTCCGAACATTCCTTGGGAAGACCGGCCGGCAGGCTCCTGCGCCCCCCTTTGGCGCTACTCCCGGAATCCGGTAATCCCCCGCGACCTGCTGCCGGACTCCAACAGCATTTTCAACAGCGCCGTGGTGCCGTTCAAGGACGGTTTCGCCGGCGTTTTCCGCTGTGACGACACCAACCGCCGCATGGCCCTCCATGTGGGCTTCTCCAAGGACGGCCTGCACTGGGACATCAAGCCCGAGGTGCTCCGCTTCACCGGGGCCGACCCCGAAGTGGCCGAGTGGGTCTATGGCTATGACCCGCGCGTCACGCTGCTGGACGGGAAGAACTGGGTGAGTTGGTGCAACGGGTATCACGGCCCTACCATCGGCCTGGCCTGGACCGACGACTTTGAGACTTTCCACCAGGTGGAGAACGCTTTCCTCCCCTACAACCGCAACGGCGTGCTGTTCCCCCGCAAAATCGGCGGCAGGTATGCCATGCTGTCCCGTCCTTCCGACACGGGCCATACCGCCTTCGGCGATATCTTCTACAGCGAATCGCCCGACATGGAGTTCTGGGGGCACCACCGCCACGTCATGGCTCCCGCCGCATTTGAGCAGAGTGCCTGGCAGTGCATGAAGATCGGCGCCGGTCCCATCCCCATCGAGACTTCCGAAGGCTGGCTGCTGCTGTACCACGGCGTGCTGCGCAGTTGCAACGGCTATGTGTACAGTTTCGGCAGCGCCCTGCTGGACCTGGACCAGCCCTGGAAGGTGCTCGCCCGCAGCGGTCCCTATCTGCTTTCGCCGCAGACGCCGTACGAGTGCATGGGAGACGTGCCCAACGTAGCCTTCCCCTGCGCCGCCCTGACCGACAGCGCCACCGGCCGCATGGCCGTTTACTACGGCTGCGCCGACACCGTCACCGGCCTCGCCTTCGGCTACATCCCCGAAATCATCGACTGGACCAAACGCACCAGCATCGTGTAGTTTCCGGTGGCGTGCGATCATCAACGACCGCCTCGACACCAAATCGGCCTTCTATGGCACTGTGGTTGTCGAGGCGGCCGTGTTTTCGGCCCAAACGGGCATTTTCTATTCCGCCTCGACAAAAAATCGGCCCTGGAGACCGTTCTGCGTGTCGAGGCGGACGGCCTTTATCGATTCCCTTTGGTTCGATTGTGGGTTTTGCAGAGCATTTGGCAGTTTTCGATATCGGTGGGACCGTTCTTGCTCCAGGCTGTTACGTGGTCGGCGTCCATTTCGGCCAGTTTCCAAATGCGGGTACGGTTGGCATCGTGGCCGATGGCGCACAGCGGGCAATTGGAAATGCCCTTCTTCTCTGCATCCGTGGTCTGTCGGGCATATACCGTTTTCTTCGTAGGCTCGTCAAAGACACGGACATTGAGAAGACGAGGCTCCTGGCAATCTCCCAGGATGTACTCAAAAATGCCCTTCTTCTCTTTGACATAGAAGTTTTCGTAGAGTTCTCTGACTTTCGCGGCAACGGCAGCCGGATCATACCCTCTCTTATGATATTTTTCATATAGGTCTCCCCACTTGAGACCACACATCTCTTTCTCTGGCTGAATATCAAATACAGATGTAATCCAATCGATTACGGAATTGAAATAGGCTCTGAGTTCGGTGATGTCCGAGTTGTACCGGTGCGTGGCCATGTAGTCTTCCGTGTGCCCCTTGCTCACCCAGTCCAGGGCTGCAGCCAGATAATCCTGTCGCTTGGCCGTTCCCGGGATAAAACAACTCCATTTGTTGATATTGGTATTATTGGAATTGGAGAACTCTTCTTTCGCCTTGGTGATGAAAGGACCGGAATAAACGGCATTGAGTGTCTCTTGCAAGTTGAGGGGAATTCCCACGATATTAATCGTCCGGAACCAGTCTTTGATTTCCGGCTCAGTTCCCTCGCAGACATAAATCAGCAGCGGAGTATCCAAAAATGTCTTTTGTTCCTCCGGATTCAATGAAGTGAAATACCAGGGACGTCCATTCTCATCAATCCAAGCAAATTTCTCCGTAATGAATCGGCCCAGGGAAGTGATTCGTTGCTGTCCGTCCAACACTTCATAGTGGTCTTCACCCACCTTGGAGAAGTAGATGAGCCCCAGCGGATAACCGTTCCTTACAGACCGGATTACATCCACCTCTTTTTTCCCTCCGTTCTCGGCATACAGATAGTGCCGCTGGAATTCCGGCTGGATGGTCAAACGACCGGAAAGCCCATACAAGCCTTTGCCTTCGTATTCGTTGTACTGGAACCCCTTGCATATATCGCCGATGGTCCATTCGTTTACAAGACGTGCAATCATAATTGTTGTGATTTTACTGACAGACAATGACTTCGGACCGGTACGGACCTTCAGTCCTATCCCTCCCACGCCTTCGGCGCGGGTCCCTCCCGCTCACGAAGCCACGGGCGGCTACGCCGTCCGAAGTCATTGTCTGTCAGTTGATTTCATTGTTTTTTACGAATTATAACCCGTTTATACTTGGCTATTCGGTTTACAACCGGCCCTGTCGTCAATCCCGGAATCTTCATGAAACGCACGTCGCTTCCGCAGATTAATGCAGGATAAGTTTTGGAAACTTCCGGTTCAAAGTTTCCAAATAAACCGACGATTTCAAATTGCTCCGGACAGTATTTATCCAAAAACGTAATCGGAACACCCATGGCGTCATTATAATCACTCGGAATAGCATCCGTATAGCCAATGTCAATGGCATCGTAATTATCGTACTTTAAGTATCCGTATTCTTTGATGTCTTTATGCTTTCCAAAACGCTTATTGTCTGACATTGACATCAACTGCATAGGTTGATGCCTCCGACCGTGGTCCAGGTTAGTAAACCAACAGGAATTACCCAAACGAGTGTAGTCTCCCGTATAGCCAAGTTTCTGGGCTTTCGCTTTGTCCTTCGGATCGACTTCCGTCCCTTTCGGAACTCCGAATACCATATCGGACATAAAACCTGTTGCACCAAGCCAAATACGATTCTCGCGAATTAACGAGAATATTTCCCGATAAGTGATTGCGTTGATGTTACCAATGATCAGCATGTCCTTTTCAGATGAAACTATCCACGCGACAAACTCCCGGAACAGAGAAAATGGCGGATTTGTTATGATGATATCGGCCTGGTCCCTCAAAGCGCAAACCTCCGGGCTGCGAAAATCGCCGTCCCCTTCCAGATAGTGCCACTCCAGGTCGTCGATGTCAATGCGGCCGCTGCCGTCTGCATCCCGGTTCAACTCGAAAATCTTCCCGTTGATACGGGTTTTGTCGGCATCGAAGATGGGACTGTCCATTTCGAACAGGGTAGGTTCATAGTTCTTGTATTTCTTGCTTTCAACGGCATAGGATGTGCTGATGAGGCGTTTAAGCCCCAAGCGCTCAAAGTTCTGGGCAAAGAAGCGGGTAAAATTACTCCACTCCGGGTCATCGCACGGAAGAAGCACCGTCTTGTCTCGGAAAGTGTTAGGATTGTACTCCAGATAGGCATTGATCTCCTTCTGGATGTCGGCATATTGAGTATAAAACTCATCATTCTTGGCAGCCTTCGCGGCACCAAGATTACTGTTATTAGCCATAAGCTGCGCTCTTATGGCATTTGCCGGCTTATCCGGACGGGCTGGCCAGGACACAAAAAAGGGCGCAGACTTAACTATCTACGCCCTGAGGCCCTAGGAAGCCCGTAACACTAGATAAGTCAAGCCTACGCCAACACGCAGGCATTCACTGACTCATCCGGTGTGTTACATTGAAATTTCCTAGGTTTCAGGGCAACCGAATAAATAGCAAATGCTATATCAAAAATATGTCTCCTTCATCGCGAAGGTGAAACAAAGATAAGAAATTGTTTTCATGAATCGTAAAAAACATCTGAAAAAACACCTGAAACAGCACTTTCTTTTTTATGAATCTTGGCAAATTCATTCCTGAAAATTACCTTGCGGCCATGAAAGAGTCCTATCATATTTGCTTCACTTCTCATGACGAAGTGATTTTCCGGGATGATGAAGACCACGGGATGTTCATCAATCTGATGGCCCTCCGATGCTATGCAGAGAATGCCGAAATCCTGGTAGATGCAGAGATGTCCACACACGCCCACCTGAACATCTTCACAAATGAGCCCATGCGATATGCCTCCAACCTGCGCCTTTCATATACACGATACTTCAATAAAAAATACGGTCGGGAAGGCCGACTGGGGCAGAAAGGCACTTTCGTCCTGAAGGTGGAAGGGCATGTTCACCAGATGGTTTTGCAAAATTACATCGGCCGGAACGGACTCCATCACAACGCAGCGGCTACCGCTTTCGGATACAAATATTGCAGCACCAGGGACTTGTTTTCAAATGACATCTGTTTCCAGACAGAAAAAGCTGTTCCCATGAGCCGGGCCGATATTGCCTCTTACCTGCCCCGCCACTCCGAATTCCCGGACGAGTATCAGATGAATGAGCACGGGGTTTTTGTCCGCCGCAGTTTCATGGAACTCCGGCGAGCCGAGCAGTTCTACGGCTCCCCCAGAAACTATCTTTACCAGATGAACCGACTCACCGATGAAAGCTGGTCCCGGGAGCAGGATGGGGATTGCACCGGCAAACCTTTGACGCTCGCTGACATTGAACAGGCCGATGCGCCTTCCGTCGCACAAATGCTTAAAAACGAGACCGGAAGGAACTTCAGTCGCACCCGCCTCCAAGACCTGGATGTCTGCCGCCTCATTGACAAGGATTTTTTACCCAGGTTCGGAGTCTCCTCCATCTACCGGCTTACTGATACGCAGAAAAAGCGCATTGCCCGCGCACTTTTCTACGACTACCGGCTCCCGGACCATCAGATTCGCCGTTGCCTGGCCCTTTGAAACTTGCCGCCTCGACACCAAATCGGCCTTCTATGGCACTGTGGTTGTCGAGGCGGCCGTGTTTTCGGCCCAAACGGGCATTTTCTATTCCGCCTCGACAAAAAATCGGCCCTGGAGACCGTTCTGCGTGTCGAGGCGGCAAAGGGATTATTTCCAGACGATGGACTTGGTGCGCAGGAGGTCCTGGTGCGAGATGCGGTAGCCCTTGTTGCGGCCGTCCACCGTAACCCGGGAGGCTTTGGCGCCAGAGCGGGTAAGGGTGACGGTTTGACCGTCCGGGAGCGTGATGACTGCTTTCGGGAAGGTGGGACGCGTGAGGGTGAACTGCGGCTCCCCGGGGCAGTCGGGGTAGAAGCCCAGCATGGAAAAGACGGCCCAGGCGCTCATGGTGCCGGTGTCGTCATTGCCGGGAATGCCGTCGGGAGCGTTTTTATAGTTTTTGGCCAGGATATTCTCTACGGCGGCCCAGGTGCGCTTTTCCTGTCCCTTGAAGCGGCTGAACAGATACGGGTACACGATGTCCGGCTCGTTGGCAGGGTCGTACAGGCCTTCGTCAAAGACGTGCTGCAGGTTGTCCACAAAGGCTTTCCGGCCGCCCATCAGTTTCGCATAGCCTTCGACGTCGTGCGGCACGGCGAAGGTGTAGTTCCAGGCGCTGCCCTCGTGGAATCCGGGGGCGTTGGAGAAATCGGCCCCGTCTTCGGGGTTGAAGGGCGAGAGGAAGGTGCCGTCTCGGTTGATGGGCCTCAGGCTCCTGTACTCGGCGCTGTAGTAGTTCTTGTAGCCCAGGGAGCGGGCATGGAAACGGGCGGCGTCTTCGGGGTGGCCCAGGTCGGCCGCGAGGCGGGAGAGGGCGTAATCGGCCACATAATACTCCAGCGCATGGGAGACGGAGTTGTCTCCGGAGAAGTCGCCGGCAAACCAGCCCAGCGGGATGTAGCCGTCGGCCACGTACGGGTCGTTGTCCGGGCGCATGCGGTTTTGCGCGCCGGGGGTATCGGCCGATTTCAGGAAGGCCTCATAGGCGGTCTCGATGTCAAAATCGCGGAGGCCGCGGAGCCAGGTGTCGGCGATGACGCAGATGGCGGGGTCTCCCTCCATGGTCCAGGTTTCCCGGCCGAAGAGTTCCCATTTGGGCATCCAGCCCCATTCGCGGTACTGGTCGATCATGGAGCGGACCATGTCGGCCTGTTTTTCGGGCCAGAGGAGGGTCATGAGCTGATGCAGGTTGCGGTAGGTGTCCCAGAGGGAGAATACCGTGTAACGGGTGTGGCCCGGCTCTACCCGGCCGATGCCGGCACCTGACTCCATGAGCGGATATTCGCCGTTCACGTCATTGAGCACGTTGGGGTGCAGGAGCGTGTGATACAGCGCCGTGTAGAAGATGGTTTTCTGGTCGTCGGTGCCGCCTTCCACGCAGATGCGGCCCAAGTGGTCCTGCCAGGTGACATCGGCCTTGGCGCGGACAGCCTCGAACTGGAAGCCCTGCTGCTCGGCATCCAGGTTCTCGCGGGCGTTCTGGATGCTGACGAAGGAGACGCCCATCTGCACCAGGATCTGCTCGCCTTCCTGCAGGCCCTCATAGTGGAACCAGCAGCCGATGTCGTCCCCGCTCATTTCGCGGGCATAGTTCCGGTACAGTTTGTACTTGCCGGCATCGGCATCCCAGGCCGCCTCGGCCGTCATGGGACGCTGCTTTTTCCAATAGCCGGCGCTGGAAGGGGCCTTGCTCACCCGCATCACGAAGTACAGCGGAAACACGGCGTTGCGGTTGTAGCAGAAGGTGCCCATGAGTTTGGAGCCCTCCACCTCCGTCTCGGAAACGCGCCGGACGGTGGCGCCGCTTTCGTTGGTGAGACCTTCTCCCAGGTTCAGGAGGATGTTGCCCTCGCCGGCGGGGAAGGTATAACGCTCCAGGGAAGTGCGCGTTGTGGCCGTCACCTCCGTGAAAACACCGTTGAGAAGTTGTACGCTATAGTATCCGGGGTGTGCCGTTTCGTCCTTGTACTCACTGCCGTAAAGGTGGTAATCCACCTGCAGGGGGCCCGTAGTGGGCATGGTGAGAAGGCTTCCCAGTTCGGGGCAGCCTACTCCGGAAAGGTTCACATGCGCATAGCCCGTGAAGAAACTGTTCTCCGCCACATACGGCGTACTCCACCAGCGGCTGTCCTTGTCCCAGGTATTGAGTTGGGAACCCATCACGTTGAAAGGGGTCACACTCATCATTCCGCCCGGTACCACAGCCCCCGGATTGCAGGCTCCAAAATTGGACGTGCCGATAAACGGATTCACCCACTCGGTCTGTGCCCGAAGCCCTCCGGCAACCAGCAGCAGTGCAGCAAAGACAGCGATTCTTTTCATTTCAATGCGTATTTTTACAAAAATACGAATATTTTTCCAATCCGCCACCGGACGCCTCCCTGTTGGGGGTGGCTGCTATCCGCCTATGTATCAGGCAGATACGTACAATCCTCTGCGCAAAAAGCGCAGAGGATTGTACGTAAACACCTAACAGTGAGCGACTTGCGTGCCACCCGACAAGGTTTGCAAAGCGGCTATTCTCCGGTGAAGATGCCTTCGAAGAGGATGGTGCCGGAGGAGCGCTCGGCAATGACGTAAGCGAACGGGTGGTCGCAGAAGAAATCGGCCTCGGGAGGAGGGACCGCGCCGGGACCGGGATCGCCGGCCATCATGACAGCGGTGACGGCGGCAGCCTCCGTGCCCCATTCCGTTACCTTGATGCGGGCTTTCTGGAGCACATTGCTGATGAAAAAGCTGCCTTTCCCGGCAAACATCCGGTCAAAAGAGGCGCTCATGCCGAAAGCCTGGCGGATACCAAGCGCCTGCAGGATGGGAGCCAGTTGAAAACGGCTGGCCGTTTCAAACTTGGGAAGACGCAGATGCACCTTTGTAGTATAGGTGAACGACTCCCTCAAATCCTTCCAGGACGCCTT
Source organism: Bacteroidales bacterium (assembly GCA_017447815.1). Taxonomy (GTDB): domain Bacteria; phylum Bacteroidota; class Bacteroidia; order Bacteroidales; family UBA932; genus Cryptobacteroides. Next base: position 29,277 of record JAFSMS010000117.1, read on the forward strand.
TTCCATTGCCGATACCAACTGTTTCAGGCCCTGTTTTCCAACGGCATCCGGCAGCATGACATACATGGCGAACTTTCCTCCGGAATAGGGAATCTCCACCATCCGGAAACCGTCCCTGACGGCAAATCCCAAGTGGGAAGTGTGGCACATCAGATCCACCTTCGCGGTGCCGCCGCCGTCCTTATAGAAGGTCTCCCCTGCCATCGTGAAGTCCGGCAGGAACATGGGCATTCCGAGAGAACTCATCCATGGAGCCTTGAAATACAGGGCGTTCAAAATGACGGCGATTGCCTGGTCCAGATCTTCCTCGTGAAGGAAGGGGAAGATCAGTCCGTTGGTGTTGCGGTAGGCCCATTCGTTGATTCTGGCCACGACTTCGCCCTTTTTTGCAAAGGACATGTACTCTACCGGAGCATAATAAACCTGTTCCATCTGCTGCTCATAGCCGGGCAAAAGCGGATAACTGCCATCCACCACGAGGGCATCGGCCATCTTGATCTGAACGTTCTCATCCAGAGCGGGCAACTGATTCAGGAGCAGGTTGCAGTAGGCGTTGAGCGCCTCCACATCCGAGCCGAAGCCCAGGGCGCGGGTGATTTCTGCCGCGGTTCCCCCGGAAGCGCCGTTCACGGCCATGGCCAGGGCATACTGCACGCTCAGCGGAGAATAGACAAAAGAATGGGCACTCTGCTTGTACAGCTGTGCAAGACTCTTGAAGGCAAAGGCATTGCTTTCGGCCGAAAAATCCTGCTGCTCGGGCGTCAGGGAAATCATGCGGATGCTGCCCGCCTTCGGCTCGGGCGAAGTAACGGAAATCGGGTCGCTCACAGTGGGGACTTTTCCGGAATTGCCCTGCGGATCATCGAAAGGGTTATCGTCGGAAAGGGTTACCTTGCTGCACGCAACAAGGGCCAGAGCGAGGGATAGAAAGGCCAGATATCGTTTCATATCATCAAAACTACGGTTTACACTGAGTAAACACAACAATTCCCGAAATACGTCTCGGGCCGGCCGATTATTTTACGGTAATGCTGTTCAGAAGAGGAAGTTTACCGTCGGCCACAAGTTTGAGGACCAGTTCGCCGAAAAGGGTGTTCTGCCAGGCGAACCAGGGGCGGGTGAAGTTACTGGCGTCGTCCTTGTGGAAACTCTCGTGGATGAAGCCGGTGCCGGCGTCGGTGCGCAGAAGTTGCTCCATGCAGGCCTTGATTTCCGCATCGTCGGTGGCGGTGAAGGCCTTCATCATGATGCTCATCGGCCAGATGGCCTCCTTGCCGATATGCGGGCCGCCGATGCCTTCCCCGGCCTTGCCGCGCCAGAAGTACGGATTGGATTCGCTCCAGACGAAGCGGCGGGTGTTCTGGGCGACGGGGTCGGATGCCAGGGACGGATCCAGGTAGGTGAGGGCCAGCAGCGAAGGGACATTGGCGTCGTCCATGCAGTAGGCGTTGCCGAAGCCGTCCACCTCGAAGGCGTAGATATCGCCGAACTCGGGATGATGGACGACGGCGTATTTTTTCAGCGCCGCCTCCACTTCATTGGCGAGGGCCGTGCACCGGCCGGCCAGGGCGGCATTGTGGTTCACCTCGGACAAAATCTCGGCCGCCTTGCGCAAGATGCTCACGGCGAAGAAGTTTGAGGGCACCAGGAACTCGAACTGGGTGGCATCGTCGGAAGGACGGAAACTGGAGGCGATGAGGCCGACGGGCTTCACGGGGTGGCCCAGGCCCACGCGGGCCTTGGTGTCCAGTTGGCGGTCGGTCACGCGGAGGAAGTAGTACGGGCCTTCGCCCTCTTTGCGCTGCTGCACGGTGAAGGTTTCCAGGATGGTCTCCACCGTCTTGAGCCAGAGGTCGTCAAAGACGGACGTGTCCCCGGTCACCTTCCAGTAATGATAGGCCAGGCGCACGGGATAGCAGTGGGAGTCGATCTCCCATTTGCGCTCGAACACGTTGGGATCCTGCGGAGTTCCCGTGTCATCGTCATCCCCATGGTCTCCGGTAGGGCCCTGGTTGAAGGCGTTGGCATAAGGGTCGATATTGATGAGCGTAAACTGCTGGCGGATGACGCCGGCCACCATCTTGCGAAGATGCTCGTCGCCACAGCTCAGATCGACATAAGGCCATACCTGCGCACCGGAATCACGGAGCCACATGGCGTGGATGTCGCCGGTGTACACGAAGGTGAGGCCGGTGGACTCGTCATAGTGGACGGTGGTGTCCAGCGTGTTGGGGAAACAGTTCATGAACATCCAGCGCAACTTGGGATTGGTGAGTTGGGGGGCCACCTCGGCAATCTTGGCCTCCACGGCCTCGGAAACAAACAGCCGCTTTTCGGGGGCCGGACGCTGGTCGGGGTACTTCTGCGCACAGGCGCACAGGCTGGCGCACAGGGCAAGCGTAGTAATCGTGATCCGTAACATATTCTATATCAGCATTTTGCTTATAATCCTCTGCGCTTTTTGCGCAGAGGATTAAACGTTAACTATTGATTATCAGCGGGTTGACTGCCACCCGGGAGGGACATGGAGTAGGGTTTGGAGGAGGCCGATACGCCACGGGCGGTGTTGGGCCGGTCGCTCATGGTGAAACGGAGTTTGGCGCCGTCGGCGAGGTCCTTGTGTTCCAGGTAGTTCTTGTCCAAGGCCTTGCCGTCCAGGGTGAGGCGGTCGATGTAGAAGGCCTCGGCGCTGTTGCCGGGGGCTTCGATGACCACATCGCCGCCGGGGAGATGCATCACGGCCTTCCGGAAGAGCGGGGTGCCCAGGGCGTACTGGCCGCTGCCGGGGCACACGGGATAGAAGCCCAGGGCCGAGAACACATACCAGGCCGATGTCTGGCCGTTGTCCTCGTCGCCGCAGTAGGCATCGGCCCAGGGGGTGTAGAATTTTTCCATCACCTCGCGCACGCGGGCCTGGGTTTTCCAAGGCTGGCCGCTCCAGTCGTAGAGGTAGAGCATGTGCTGGATGGGCTGGTTGCCGTGGGCGTAGTTGCCCATGCCCATCACCGTCATTTCGATGATTTCATGGATGGGGAAGCCGTAGTAGGAGTCGTCGTACTTGGGCGGCATCACGAACACATTGTCCAGCGTGGCGTTGAAGGCCTCTTCGCCGCCCATCAGGCCGATCAGGCCCTGCAGGTCGTGGAAGACGCTCCAGGTATAGTGCAGGCTGTTGCCCTCGGTGAAGTCCCCGCCCCACTTGAGCGGCGAGAAGGGACGGCGGAAGGATCCGTCGGAGAGGCGGCCGTTCATCAGGCCCACCTCGGCGTCATAGACCTTGGCATAGTTGAGGGCGGCCTTTTTGTAAGGCTCCAGTTCCCCGGCCGGTTTGCCGAGGGCGAGGCCGAGTTGCCAGATGCACCAGTCGTCGTAGGCATATTCCAGCGTGCGGGCCACGTTCTCGCTGATGTTCACGTCGCAGGGGACATAGCCCAGCGAGTCATAGTATTCCCAGCCCAGACGGCCCGTGGAACTCACGGTGGGATGCACCGCGTGGGCGTCGTGGGTCACCGCCTCCCAAAGTTTCTCCACGTCATAGCCGCGGATGCCCTTGAGCCAGGCGTCGGCCACCACGGAGGCGCTGTTGTTGCCCACCATGCAGCCGCGATGGCCGGGGCTGGCCCATTCGGGCAGGAAACCGCTTTCCAGATAGTCGTTCACCAGGCCTTCCTGCACCTTGGCCGACACCTCCGGATACAGGAGGTTCATCAGCGGGAACAGGCTGCGGAAGGTGTCCCAGAAGCCCGTGTCGGTGAAGAAATAGCCCTTCTCCACCTTACCGTTGTGGGGGCTGTAATGGACGCGCTCCCCGGCGGCGTCGATCTCGGAGAGGTCCCGCGGGAAGAGGAGGCTGCGGTAAAGGCAACTGTAGAAGGTGCGCAGATGGTCGATATTGTCATCGCATACTTCCACGCGGCCCAGGGTGTTGTTCCACAGTTGACGGGCGTCGGCCTTCACGGCGTCGAAACTGCCGGAAAGTTCCTGCAGATTCTGCAGGGCCTGCTGGTCGGAGATGAAGGACGAGGCCGCTTTCAGGTTCACCTGACGGCCCGCCGGGAGGGAGACCAGGAGGGTCTGGCCGTCGCCGCCGGCAAGGGTCATGGGCGCATCCGACTGAATCACAAAAGTATTGCGGAAGTTTTCCGTGACACCGCCGTGGTTCTGGGTGCTGTAGCCGACGATGGTCTTTTCGTCCTTCAGGCTCACTTGTCCGCCCTTGTAGGCATCGACCACCAGGTAGGCGGGCTCCCCTTCCGGATAGGTGAGGCGGAAGGCGGCCGCATGGGCGGTGGGGGCGAGTTCGGCCGTGACGTCATAATCGGCCAGATAGACGCTGTAATAGTAAGGAGTGGCCTTTTCCGCCTTGTGGGAGAACCAACTGGCGCGCTCGTTTTCCTCGAACACGGGCTTCCCCGTCACGGGCATGATGCTCCATCCGCCATAGTCGTTGATCCAGGGGCTGGGCTGATGGGTTTGCTTGAGGCCGCGGATGTGGGTGGCGTCGTAGCGGTATGTCCATCCGTCGCCGTTTCTGCCGGTCTGCGGGGTCCAGAAATGGGCGCCCCAGGGAACGGCCACGGCCGGGTAGGTGTTGCCCGTGGAGAGTTGGAAGGTGGAAAGGGTTCCGCCCAGCGTATTTACATATTCTACCGGATTGGTTTTGGGTTGGGTGGGCTCCTGCGTGCAGGCTACCAAGGCCGCGAGGGCCACCAGAGGAAGTAGGAAGCGTTTCATTCTATGCGGTTTTGACATATACAAAGATAATGTCTTTGCGTGTATTCTCAATGATAACGGGGCCGATTTTCGAAAAAAACTACTGATTTCCCGCAGGGGTGTGCGCCTCATCGGCCACCCCGTTTACACGGCCGCTGAAATGCTCCGTCAGGACACGTCCCGTCACCTTCGTCGTCGGCGGGATTTTCTCCAGCGCAGGCAGGACAAAGCCGGGAATTACGTCCAGAAGAGCCGGATGGGCGACAAATCCCGCCAGCGGGTCGGCAGGGTCGATGAAACCCGGATTGTCGTCGGTCTTCCAATTGTCGCTCATGCGGGAAATGAAATTGGCCATGCCGGAGATGTCATCGTTATAGAGATGGTCGCTCCAGACCACCTTTTCAAAAGCCCACCGCACATGATAGAACACATTGCGAATGAATTCATTCCGCTGCGGCTCCGCGGGATCGCCTTCGTAATAGGAGGCGAATTCGGGATAATGCGCCCGGAAAGCGGGGCCGTCCACCAGGGCTACGGAATCCCGGTGGGCGACAAGTCGGTCGGCACCCCAGGTTTTCAGGCGCCCGTCGGTCTTTACTGCCGCGCAGGGCAGGTCCATGAAGATGTTGTCATGATAGCGGATGTCGCTGCCGCCGCCGATCTGTACCGGCGGAGAAGTGATGTTGCGGAAGATATTGCCATACACCTCCACCGCGCCCGAACCATCGTCATGATACAGGGCCCGGACATTGAACGGGACTTCGATGTCGTGAAAATAGTTTCCCCGGATGACGCTGCCGCGCTGGGCCGGATTGCGGCCGTGATAGAGCGCCCCGTTGTCTTCAATGTCCATGCAGACGTGGTGGACATTGTTGTACTCCACGGTCTGGTCGTTCCCCAGCATCAGGATGGCCATGGTGGAAGACTCATAAAACTCGCAGCCGGATACGCGGTTGCCCAGACCGCTCATGGCGACGCCCACCCTGTACTGCATCTCGATGCGGTTGAAATGATGGATGACGCAGTTTTCGACATAATTGTCCCCCCGGATAATCCGCCGTCTGTCTCCGCCGCCGAGTTCGACCCCGCCCGCCCCCAGGTCATAGAGTTCACAGCCCGACAAGCCGCAATTGCGGCAGGCGGCATCCAGGACGGCGGCGACATGCCCCATTCCATGAATACGGCACTTCTTCAGGCGCGTATCCCGGCAGCCCCGCATAACCACGGCATCCCCGCGTGAGCAGGAAAATTCCAGGCCGGAAAGCTCAACGTCGCTGCAGGCGGTCATCCGCACCAGAGGGGCCGACAGCACGCTCATCTCCACTTCACGCGTCCCTTCGGGGAGCAGCAGCCAGACGCGTTTCCCTTCGGCGTCAAGGGCATATTCGCCCGGCAGATTCACCTCTTCGGGGATATTCAGGATTTTCCAGCGCTGAAACCGTTCGCCTTTCTGCCTGCCGAATCCGTAATTGGTAAGGCTGCCGGCCTCGAGGGTTTTATCGGCCCCTATGCGGGCAATGGGGACCATCTCGGTGGTCCATCCGAAGCGGAAACAGCCCCACAGCCACCCCATTTGGGGATTCTTCCACTCCAGCGGGCGGTCTTGCCGAAAGCCGATCACCCCGAAGCCTTCTCCCTCGCGCGGACGGACGCGGCCCCGTCCGGGGCTTATCACGGAATCCAAGGGAAACGAATTCCCGTCGGGCCATTCGCTCAGGTGCATCGGGACCCCGTCGGCAAAAAATTCCGACCAGGAGGGACCCGTCAGGGTCGGATCGCCCTTGGGGACGACCTTCCCCGGTTCATAGCGCGTCAGACTCATCGTGCGCACGCCTTCGGCATACCCGGAAGCCCGGCGAAGCCGCCAACGGGGAATGCGTACCCCTCCGCTGAGGCGTGCCCCCTCCCCTTGGATGACAATTCCCTTCTTCCCTTCCAGGCGCAGTGTCTCCTTCAGTCGATACACTCCCTTGCGGAGCACGATGGTATCGCCCTCACAGGAGCGGTCTATCGCCCGCTGCAACTGCGCAACCCCACGCACACGGACCTGCCGCGCCTGTACGACGCCGCACAGGAGAAAAAAAGAAATGAGAATGACAAACTTGCGCATAGATCACCTCCGTCATACAAAGATAAATCATTTTCAGAAAATCCGCTTTTTTTCGTTATTTTTGTTTGCTGTAGATTTGTACATCCCTTTTTGACAATAGCCTTATGAAACAATTCCTCTTCCCGCTTGCGGCGATCCTTGCCGCCACGCTGCTGCCTTCCTGCAGCGGTCAAACGGGCACGGAGCCTGACAGCCCCCGCATCGTCAACATCATCAACTTCATCCGCCTCACCGAACCCCGCAGCGAAGAAGTGACCGACCTGGTCCTTTTCGAGACGGTCCGGTCCCAGGCCGAGGACCTCAGAAGCAAGGGCCTCACCGGCACGTACCTCCTTCAGTATGACGCCCTTATCGACCCTTCCTATCAGAAACTGATGAAAGAGGAGATGGCGCGCGGATGCGAAGTGGGCGCCTGGTGGGAAATCACCCAGCCCCATGTAGAGGACGCCGGATACACCTGGCGGGGCCGTTACCCCTGGGACTGGCACGCCAACGTGGGCTTCTCGGTAGGTTATTCGCAGGCCGAAAGGGAGCGCCTCGTGGATGTTTACATGGAAAAATTCAAGGAAATCTTCGGCCTGTACCCCAAGTCCGTCGGTTCCTGGTTCATCGAGGCCGGAACGCTCGGGTATCTCAGGGACAAATACGGCATCGAGGCCTCGTGCATGTGCCGGGACCAGGTGGGAACGGACGGCTACACGCTCTGGGGCGGGTACTGGAACGGCGGATACTACCCCAGCCGGCAGAACGCCTATATGCCCGCCCAAACCCGGGAAGGGGCCATCGATGTGCCGATTTTCCGGATGCTGGGAAGCGACCCCATCTACCAGTATGAAGCCGGGCTGGGCGGCGCCGTCCAGAGCGTCATCACCCTGGAGCCCGTTTACGAACTGGGAGGCGGCCTTCCGGAGTGGGTGGACTGGTTCTTCCGGATGTTCACCGACCAGCCGCACCTGGGATACAACTATGTCCAGGTGGGGCAGGAGAATTCCTTCACCTGGGAAGCCATGAAGAAAGGCTTCACGTACCAGACCGGACGGCTGGCCGACCTTCGGAAAGAAGGGAAAGTGCGCATCGAAACCCTGGCGGAAACCGGCCGATGGTTCAAGGAACGCTATCCCGTGAATCCTCCCACTTCCGTCGTCGCCGCCGAGGACTATCAGGGCAACGAGCGAAAAACCCTGTGGTTCAACAGCCGCTTCTACAGGGCCAATCTCCTGTGGGAAGGCGCCTCGCTGAAAATCCGCGACCTGCATGTGTTTGACGAGCGGCTCCGTTCGGAGTATCTGGACCGCCCCGACACCCTGCCCGTCTTCCACTATGAGACGCTTCCCCTGGTGGACGGCTGTCTCTGGAGTTCGTCCGACAAGATGGCCGGACTTTATCTCGTCGCTCCGGACTTTGTCGGCGCAGAGCCGCAGTTCACCGTCCTGCAGGACGGCCTCGGCCAGCAGGTCACCTGGCCTTCCGCGAAGGGCGGAGGCCGGTTCGAACTCTCTTTCACGGAGGACCGGCTGGAGATTGCCGCTAGCGGGGAAACGGGGGAATGGTCCCTGGATTTCTCCGCCTCGCCGGCAGCAAGCCTTCCGTTTACGGAACTGAGCGAAAAAAGCATCCGGGCCCGCAAACAAGGCATGGATTACGGAATGGAACTGTCCGAAGGCCAGGTCTGCGACCTCCGGGACAAGGAGGGGCCTTCCCTCTTCCGGCTATCTCCGGAAAAAGGACGGATTGTCCTCCACATCGCATCCTGTCCGGATTCTTCCGAGCGGAAATAACAGCAAAGAGGGCGGCCCCGAAAGGTCGCCCTCTTGCATGAATGGACAAACAAGGTTTAGAGCTTGTTGTTGGGAGCGGCGGTAGCGCTCTGGGTACCGGTGCCGTTCAGGCTCCAGGAGATACCCTTTTCCATGTTCTTGGCGTTGTAGTCGGAGAACTCGGAAGGAATGTTACCGGCGTTGGTGTTGTACTCGTTCTGCGGGTAAGGGATACGCTGGATGATGTTCCCCACGCTCACGCCGGAGCTGGCGCTCACGGCCGGGTAGGTAAGGACATGGGAAGCGTAGTCCGGATAACCGGTGCGGCGCTGCTCGGCCCAGGCCTCAACGGAGTTGGGGTACAGGGCGATCCACTTCTGGATCATGATGGAACGCAGCTGCTGCTCCTTGGAGGCACCGAAGGCGGGCAGGGCGGCGATGTAAGCATTGGCATCGGCCTCGCTGATGGTGGCCTTGCCGCCGGAACGGGTCACGAACACGCCGATTTCATCCATGGAAGCCTTGATGGCCTGCTTGAAGAAATCTTCGGCGCTTCCGGAGATCCAGCCGCGCAGGGCCCCCTCAGCCTTGAGGAAGAGGGCCTCGGAGTAGGAACTGTAGCACCAGGAGAGGTTCTCGTTGCCGGCGCCGCTGTAGTGGAAGAAACCGTTGGTCTCGTACATGTTCAGACGGGCGAAGGACTTGTTGCCGCCGTGAGCCTTAACGATACCGCTCTCGGTGTCGGCCGTATAGTCGAACGGATAGCCGTCCCAGTTGCTGCCAGTTTCGGCGGCCTCGGTACCGGGCAGGAAGAAGAAGGCGCGACGAGGGTCGATAACGCCGGTGGCGTAACCCTTGTTGGTGCCGTTCATCATGTCCATGAAGTCGCAGTTGGTGAAGGTGTTGGACCAGTCGTTGAAGGTACGGTCATAGTAGTCACCCCAAACACCGGTGTCGCAGCTGATGCGGGCATAGTCGCTGGGGCTGTTGAAGCAGTCGTTAGCGGCGGCGGTGAAGGCGCTCTTGAAGGTGCCGGCCTGGGCAAAACGCATGGAAAGGCGCATGATCAGGGTGTTGGCGAATTTCTTCCACTGGTTCCAGTCGTTGTTGAACAGGAAATCGTAGGCGCCGAAATCCCAGGCGCCGCTGGTGTTGCTCAGGAGGGTGACATCGGCCTGCAGACGCTTGATCAGGTCGGCATAGATGTCCTCGACCTTGCTGTAAGGGAGGGTGGTACCCTTGCCGGCGCCGAATTTTCCTTCCTCGTCAAAGTAAGGAGCGTCGCCGTGACGGTCGATCACACGCAGCCAGAGCACGACGTTCCACACATCGTTGGCGGCCTTGATGCACTTGTAGTGGTCTTCGTCACCGCAGATTTCGTCGATGAGCCAGTATTCCTGGAGACGGTCGGTGTAGAAGTCACGCCAGAAAATGTCGCCCCAACCGGCGTTGTAGCGCCAGAAGTCGGTCCAACCAAGACCCTGGGCGAAGTAGTGGGCATACATATCGTCGTTCAGGTTGAAGTTACGCTGGTGGTCGTTGGAGGAACCATTGTACAGCGTACGGCCGAAGACGTACATGGGCTGGGCGGAGTCCATGGTAAGACCCGTGGTAGGTTTGTTCATCTCATCGAACTTGGCACAGGAGGCCAGGGTGAGGAGGGTAAGAACAGGTATGATAAACTTTTTCATATTCACTTTCTCCCTTTAGATTAGAAACCGATATTGAGGGCTACGCCGAAGTTGCGAGTGGCCGGATACGGGCACAGGTCGAGGGCGGTTGCCATGAGGGAACTTTCGGTGAGTGCACCATCGGGAGTGGTACCCGGGGTGTGCTTGAGGAAGTAGAAGAGGTTGGAACCCACGGCGGAGATGCGGACATTGTCCACGTAGCCGTTGAAGGTGCGCTCCAGCCATTTCTTGGGCAGGGAATAACTGAGGGAGAGTTCGCTGAGTTTCAGGTAGGAAGCGTCATAGACGCACTCTTCCATCGGGATGTTGTTCCAGTAACTCTGGGCGGTCACGGAAACGGTGTTCTTGGCACCGGATTCGGTGACACCCTCGATGACGCGGTCGCTGCGGTCGGCCGTACGCAGACCGGTACCGTTGTGGAGGGTCATGTACTCCGTGGCGGAGTAGAGGCTGCCGCCGCTCTGGAAGGAGAAGAGGGCATTGAGAGCCAGGCCCTTCCAAGCGAAGTTGAGGCCGAAGGAACCGGTGAAGTTGGGGGCCACGCTGGCGATCTCCTTGTTGGACTCGATCACGGGCAGGCCGTTTTCGCCGATCACCTTGTTGCCGGCAGCGTCGCGCTTGTAACCGGTGCCGACGAAGGTGCCGATCTGCTGGCCTTCGATGGCATAGACGGTACCGTCACCGGAGGCGGAGAAGTTGATGCCGCCCAGGGAGTAACGATCTACGTCGATGCCCATTTCGGCATTGTGGTAGAGTTCGAGAACCTTGTTCCAGTTCTTGGCGAAGTTGAAGGTGGCGCCGAAGGTAACGTCGCGGGTGCGGACGAACTCGCCGTTGAGTTGGAGTTCGATACCCTGGTTCTGGATGTTACCGGCGTTGATCCACTGGTTCTGCACACCGGAGGAGTAAGGCAGGGCGATACGCATCACCTGGTTCACCGTGTTGGAGTGATAGTAGGTGAGGTCGATACCCAGACGGTTCTTGAAGAAGTGCCATTCGGTACCCAGTTCCCAGGAAGTCACCATTTCGGGCTTCAGGTTGGAGTTGGCACGGGTGGTCGGATAGGTGATGTAGTTGAGGTCGTTGATACCGCTGGTGGTGCCCAGCAGGGTCTCCAACTGATAAGGATCGGTGTCCTTACCCACCTTGGCCCAGGAGAAACGGAACTTGCCGTAATCCAGGACATCCTTGTTGTAGTCGGCATCGATGGCGTCCAGCATGCCGTTCAGCAGGTAGGATACGCTCACGGAAGGATAGAAGTAACTGCGGTTGGCGGCCGGGAGGGTGGAGGACCAGTCGTTACGGGCGGTCACGTCCACGAACAGGAAGTTCTTCCATCCCAGGTTGGCGAAAGCGTAGATGGAGTTGATCTGCTTTTCGTAGATGTCGTTGTAGGTGTCACCGTCCAACTGGCCGGCACGCACATAATAGGCACCGGCGAACGGGATGTTCTTGGAAACGGCGCGGAGGGTTTCGCTCTTGTAGTGCATGATGTTGCCGCCCAGGCTGGCGCCGAAGTCGAAGTCTCCCCAGGTGTTGTTGTAAGAGAGGAGGCCTTCCAGGTTGTTTTCCATGGTGGTGCTCTTCTTCATGGAGAATTCAGGCCAGTTGAAGCCGGAGGTGTCATACAGACGCTTGCTCTTGTCCGTAACACCGGCCCAGGTGAGACCTTCCTTCACCTTGAGGCTGAGGTTCTTGGTGAAGTTGACGGTGAGGGAACCCACGCCGAAGAACTTGTTCTGAACGTCACCGTTCACGAAGTTGTTCTGGATGAAGTAGGGGTTCTGGCTGTTCGGGCTCACCTCGTGCCAGTTGATCTGAGCCTCGGCACCGGCACCGGCGGCAGCGGCCGCCTCGTTGAGCCAATGGGCGGCGAGGTCGGAAACCTTGATGCTGCGGGGCATCGTGAGGAGGCTGTAGGAAGAACCGTAAGCACCACGGGCCTGACGGTTGTTACCGGCCGTGTTCACGTAGTTGGCCTTCACATCCAGTTTGAGCCAGTCGGTAATCTTGTTGCTGGTCACGAAGTCCACGCTGGTACGGCGGATGTTGGACGTGCGCACCACGGAGTTGGTGTTGTCGTAACCGAGGGTGAGGCGGAACGGGTTGTCCTTGTTGCCGCCTGCGATGGTGACGTTGTTGCTCTGGCTGTTACCGGTACGGTAGAATTCCTTCCAGGGATTCTCGGTGCCGATGTAGGAAATCTGGGAGCTGCCGTCCCACCAGTTGGCAACCTGGGTGGAAGCGCTCATGGCAGGACCCCAGGAACCGGTGGTCTGAGGGTCATACTGTCCCAGGGAACCCTGGCCGTACGTGTTCTGCAGGGCCGGGAAGTAGGAAACGGGAGACCAGGTGAACTTGCCGCTGTAGCTGATGCCAAGTTTCTGCTGGCCCTTGCCACCCTTCTTGGTGGTGATGAGGATAACGCCGTTACCGGCGCGGGAACCGTACAGAGCGGCGGCAGTTGCGCCCTTCAGCACGGAAACGCTCTCGATGTCCTCGGGGTTGATGTCGAACGCACCGCTCTGGTGGTCCTGGGAGCCCCACAGACCGGCCGAATCCTGACCGGGAGTACCGCCGTTGTCATAAGGAACACCGTCCACGACATACAGCGGGGAGTTGTTGTCAGAGAGGGAGGAGTTACCACGGAGGACCACACGGGTGGAACCACCGGCACCGGTAGCGGAATTGTTGATCATCAGACCGGCCACCTTGCCCATCAGGGCATCGGTGAGGGTGACGCCACCGCCACGGGTGAGTTCTTCTGCCTTCACATCCTGCACGGCATAGCCGAGGGATTTCTTCTCACGGGTGATACCCAGGGCGGTGACCACCACCTCGTCCAGCAGTTCGCTGTCTTCCTTGAGGACGATGTTCACGGGAGTGCCGTCGAAAACGAAAGAAGCGTCGGCATAGCCGATGCAGGTTACGTTCACGGTAGCGCCCACGGGTACGTTGTTAAGCGTAAAGGAACCATCCAAATCGGTGATTGCACCGTTATTGGTTCCGGCGACAACTACGCCAGCACCGGCAACGGGGCCGATATTGTCCACGACAACACCGGTAGCCGTACGGTTCTGGGCAGAGGCCACGAAGGTGAATGTCACCATCAGGGCCATCAGCAGAGCTGATTGAAGCTTTTTGAACATAAATTGGTTGTTTAATTAATAATTTGGTTATTGGTTGTATTTGCTACAAATTGTTACAAAACCACCTTCAAACACATAACTTTATAAAAAAATTTATAGAATTTTGCATTTGAGTCCGCTAATATAGTCGTTTTTTTTCAAAAATGGTTCGATTTCGTCAAAAAATCGCATCTGACACGCCATTCCCGCCTGACACGTAATCTTATGATTCACAGTAATATACGTACAATCCTCTGCGCAAAATGCGCAGAGGATTGTACGGTAAAACAATAATAATCAAGTAATTACGAGCCAGTTATTTTTTCAGGGCTTCGGCCAGGGCGGCCCAGTGTTCCGGGGTCATGCTGCCAGGAGTAAAAAGGCAGATTCCGGCGGCACCGGCCTTGCGGGCCCCGTCAACGGCGGTGGCGATTTCGGAAGGGATGAGACCGGACTGCTCCGGGTCTTCCAGTTCCAGTTTGCGCTTCCATTCGCGGCAGATGAAAAGGCCGCTCATAACGGGCTTTCCGGAGGCCGATTGCACCTCCTCGGCGGTTATCTCACCCACCCATTCGGCGGGCTGGAGGTAGAAGTCGTTGTAATTCATGGGGAAGAACATGTCCACGTCCCACTTGCTCCACTCCTGGCGCACCATCCAGTACGCGTGCGACATGGGGCCGGGGAACACGTCGGCACTCACTTTCTTGCCCTGGGCATGCACGGCGGCGCAGATTTCGTTCACGAGGCCGGTCACCTGGTCGCAGCGGAACTGGGCCCACTCGGCCACCTTGGAAGGGTCTTCCACGGCGCGGATGTCGATGCCGCTGCGCTCCTTGAAGGCGGCCACGCAGTCATCGCAGTAGCAATAATCGGCCGGGGCATATTCCTCGTCCATCACCAGGCCGTATTTGTCCCAAAGGCCGCGGGAAAGGATGACGTCCGGATAGCGGATGTAGTCCAACTGCACGTAGTCCACGTCCGGGATACGGGCGATTTCGGTCATCTGGTCCACCAGCAGTTTGTGCACATGGGGGTTGCGGGGGTCCAGCGCCTTATAATAAGGAACATAGGCGGGGAACTCGTCGGCGCTTTGGCCCAGGCGGTTCACGGCGTACCATTCATGGGGTTTTCCGCCGCGGAGCATGCAGGGAATCCAGGCGTGGTACTCCAGGCCTTCGGCATGGGCCAGGGCCGATACCTTGGCCACCAGTTCCGGGTTGCTATTTTCGATGCAGACGCCCACCACGCCCTGGGACTTCCAGTACTGGAAATCTTTCTGCAACTGGTTCAGGTCAGTCTTTTCACTGACACCCTGCCAGGCATAGACGGGGAAGGCGGTTTCCGCCTGTCGGTCGCAGGCGCCCAGCACGAGTGCCATGGCAGCCAGAAGAATAAGCGATAATTTTTTCATGGTTCGGATTAATTTGCACAAAGATAACAAAAAACTATTTCACCTTGATTTTCAGACACCAGACGGGATCGGCCGAGCGGCTTTTCCGAAGCGAGGCGGGAAGGGCCACGGCAACGCCGCCCCCTTCCGCTTTTTTCCATTTGAGGACCTTGCCGGAGCCCGGCATCGTCACGCCCCGCGTCCCGGCCGGGACAAATGAAGGAATCACGATTTCCGCGGGCATCGGCTCCCCTTCCTCCGGAACGTAGAAAGCATAGACGAAATCTCCTTTGGCAGTATAATAGACTTTTCCGTCCTGATAAGGGGCGATGGCTTTCGTCGCGTAAATGCCCTCGGCATTCACCTGCATCCAGTCGCCGATCCCCTTCAGGCGGTCGTAGGCCGCCTCCTCCAGGGTTCCGTCCGGCCCGGGGCCGACGTTCAGGAGGAAATTACCGCCGCGCGAGACAATCTGCACCAGCATGGTGAGCAGTTCCTTAACCGACTTGTATTCGGCCCCCGGCCTGTACGACCAACTGTACGTCATGGTGACACAGGACTCCCAGGGACAATCGAGCGCTTTTTCCGGAATGGTCTGCTCCGGAGTCTGGTAATTCTCATAGATGTCGTGCTGTCCGCGGGCCACCATGATCATTCCCGGCTGATTGCCGCGGACGATCCCGGCAAACCTTTCCCAGTCGTACCGGGCTTCCTTGGAATCGTCGGTGACCGGCATGTCGTACCACATCAGGAAGAGGTCGCCATACTCGCCGGAAGTCAGTTCGTCAAGTTGCGCCGCGACAAAGTCCTGGTAGGCCGCCCATTTTTCGGGGTGCTCGGAGGCCTTGTAATTGGCCCGGGTGCTTTTGGGCGGAAAGCGCCTCCACCAGAAGTCATTGCTGTGCCAGTCCGGGATGGAGAAATAGGCACCCGGCTTGATGTCCCGGGCGCGGAAGGCTTCAAAGACTTCCTTGGCGATA
This sequence comes from Bacteroidales bacterium, assembly GCA_017447815.1. Taxonomy (GTDB): domain Bacteria; phylum Bacteroidota; class Bacteroidia; order Bacteroidales; family UBA932; genus Cryptobacteroides. The sequence continues at coordinate 45,046 of JAFSMS010000117.1, forward strand.
TTGGCCCGGGGTTCGGTGTGGAAGGCACAGCCCTCGTCGGTTACCTTATAATCTGTCTGCTGCGTGTCGAACATGCAGAAGCCGTCGTGGTGTTTGGTGGTGAACACGACGTACTTCATTCCGGCATAGCGGGCGGCGTCGGCCCATTTCCCGGGGTCGAAACCGACCGGATTGAACGTGTCTTTCAGGTGCTCGTATTCACGGACATAGTCGAAGTAATCCATATCCTTCCGGGCTTTGTACTGCCAGGAAATGTCGTCCGGGGCCAGCGACCAAGACTCGATGATCCCCCACTGGCTGTAGGCTCCCCAGTGGATGAACAGGCCGAATTTCAAGTCCTGCCACTCGGCAAGCCGTGCCTTCACGTCCTCCTCCACGGGAGGGACATACTGCGCCCGGGCGCCCACGGCGGCAAACAGCAGCGCCGCCACAAGCCATACGGTTTTTCTCATGCCTTACAAATTTCCATAGGTCACCCCCGGCCAGTCATCCGTACGGAAGGGCCAGGCGGGCAGGCCTTCAGCGTTGAACAAATTGCAGACGGGGTTGGCCGACCAGGCGTAGCGTACGGCCACCGGATGGGGAACATCGGTCGACGAGACCACCACCGTATCCCCTTCGATGCGGGCATCGGCCCAGTGCCATACCCGGTCGGGGCCGGCGATCTGGAATCCCGAGAGGACGCCGCTCTCCGCCTTTTCCACCTTCCCGCCACGGCTGCCGTAGCGGTCCCCGGCGAAATCGCCGGAAGGGATGACCCGCAGCCCGCCGGCCACGTCGGTGAAACGGACCACGATGGAACGGCCGGCTATCCGGAAGGATTCATAGCGGGGCCCCGTCGTCACCAGGCGCCGGCCATAATCGTTCGCCAGGGCAAGCCTCGCCAGGCGCTCTCCCACTTCCCGCTTGCGGACGGGATGGATGTCTTCGGCCTCCCCCAGGTCGATGATGCAGGCCATTCCGCAGCGGTCCAGCATCTCCGTGGCCATTTCCTGCGCCTCGCGAAGTTCGGCCCAGTCGTCGTCGCCGGGGACGCCGGCCACTTTCTTATAACCGGCCAACTGCGTGATATAGAAGGAGAAATCATAGCCCCAGAGCGCCCGCCAGTCCAGGATCATCGACGGCATCAGGTCGCGGTAACGATAGGCTTTCTGCGCATTGGACTCTCCCTGGTACCAGATGGCGCCCTTGATGGCGAACGGCGCCAGCGGCCGGATCATGGCGTTGTAGAGCACCGTAGGGATGTTGGGCTCCCGCGCCGTGGATTTGGGGACGCCCTTAAAGGAAACGGAGAGGGTCACCTTCCATTCGCTGTCCAGCCGAATCTTCTGTCCGTCAGGACCCTGGATGAACAGCAGGTCGGCAGCGCCATACAGGCCGCCGTTCCCGTGGTCGTCGGTGCAGCGGATGGTAATGACCGTCCGGCCGGGGCTGACCAGCCTAGCGGGGACAGTGTATTCCCGGGCCTTGTTCCAAAGGACGTCGGAGCCCACCTTCTCCCCGTTCCAGTAGGTTTCGTCAAAATCGTCCACCGGGCCCAGGCTCAGCGTAAGGTCCTTCCCGGCCCATGCGGCGGGGATGTCCACGGTTTTGCGCAGCCAGTAGATGCCGTTGGTATCGGGCCAGAGCTGCTGCACCGTATTGGGGAGTCTCAGGGTTTTCCAGGACGAGTCGTCAAACTCGGGACGGGCCCAGACGGCAAGGCCCCCGCTTTTGCCAAGGTCCTTCCGATTGGCTTCCCGGATAAAGGCCGCGATCTCTTCCTCGAAGGTTTTCTCCCGCTCGGACTCGTTGTCGGACAGGGACCGGACCTGGGCCAGGGAGGCCGACATCTCCGGGAAAGCGCGGAGGGCGCCTTCGCTCATCCAGGCCTCGATAATGGTGCCGCCCCAACTGCTGTGGATGATTCCCACGGGGACTTGCAGTTCCTCCATCAGTTTCCGGCCGAAGTACCAGGCTGCGGCGGAAAAGTTCCGCACGGTTTCAGGGGAAGACTCCTTCCACTTGTCAAAATCGGCGCTGAAGTAGTCGTGTTCCCGCATTCCCGTGGCCCGGGACACCTGCAGAAGGCGTACATCGGCATAGCGGGCGGCGCCGGCGATGTCCTCCTGGTTGGTCCGTACGGCCCGCCAGCTTTCTACGGGCATCTGCATGTTGGACTGCCCGGAAGCCAGCCAGACCTCTCCCACCAGTACGTTCTGCAGCACAAGGGGGTCTCCGTCCGAAATGGTGACGCTGTACTTTTTGAATCCGCCTTTGGGCGTATCGATTTTCACCGACCAGTTTCCGTCGGGACCGGCCGTGGCCCGATAGGATTTCCCGTTCCACGAAGGGGTGACGGTGACCACGGCGCCCGGAGCCGCCTTGCCCCAGACAGGGGCCTTGCAGCTTTGCTGGAACACCATATTGTCAGAAAACAGGGGCGTGAGTTCCACTTTGGCGAGAAGGGAAACGGACGAGAGCGCCGCCAGGACAGTCAACAGGATTCTTTTCATATTTCAGTGTATTTGTTTTCCACTGTCCGAAGTTACAAATTTTTTCATGCATTTTTACTATATTTGTACATCACCATAGCAAGAAAACCACATGAAACGAATCCTTCTCACGATCCTCTCCATCGGCCTGGCGCTGACGGCCGCCGCCCAGGAAAACAGTTTCGTCCACAAGCAGGCCGACGGCTACCAGTGGCCCACAGACCCGGCCGTCCTGGAAAAACTGGACCAGTGGCAAGACCTCAAATTCGGCGTCCTCATGCACTGGGGCCTGTACAGCGTCCCCGGCATCGTGGAATCCTGGCAGATTTGCAACGAAGACTGGATTCGCCGGCCGGAAGGATCCACCTATGAAGGTTACAAGCAGTGGTACTGGGGCCTTTCCAAGGAGTTCAATCCGGTAAAGTTCAATCCCGCACAGTGGGCGCAAGTCTTTCACGATGCCGGCATGAAATACATGATTTTCACCACCAAACACCACGACGGCTTCTGCCTCTTCGACTCCGAATACACAGACTTCTCCATCGCCAAGGCCGGGCCTTTCGCCGGCCATCCCAAGGCCGATGCCGCCAAGTGGGTCTTCGAAGCCTTCCGCGAAAAGGGCTTCATGACCGGCGCCTATTTCTCCAAGCCGGACTGGCACTGCGAGTGGTTCTGGAACCCTTACTACGCCACCCCGCGCCGCGGCATCAACTACAACGTGAAACAGCACCCGGACTGGTGGGAGAAATACGTCGCCTTCACCCAGAACCAACTTCGTGAAATCACGGGCGGCCGATACGGCAAACTGGACATCCTCTGGCTGGACGGCGGCTGGATCCGCGGAGAGCAGGTGGGACTTTCCGACATTCTTGTGGAAGCCCGCAAGGTGAGCCCGGGGCTCATCAGCGTTGACCGCACCATCCAGGGCCCCAACGAGAATTACCAGACCCCGGAGCGCAGCATTCCGGACCGCCAGATCGACCATCCCTGGGAATCCTGCATCACCCTGGGCAACGACTGGGGCTGGACACCGCGCCGTAACTACAAGACCGCCCGCCGTGTCGTCGGCATCCTGTCGGAAATCGTCGCCAAGGGCGGCTGTTTCGTGCTGGGCGTGGGCCCCACCCCGGAAGGCCTCATCGAGCCCCAGGCCGAGGTGATCCTCCAGGAAATCGGCGAGTGGCTGGGCCGCTGCGGGGAAGCCATCTACGGCACCCGCATCACGCCCGACTACAACTGCGGCAAAATCTGGTTCACCGCCTCCAAGGACGGACAGACCCGTTATGCCGTCTATGCCCTCCCCGACGGCGAAACGCTCCCCGCCACGCTGGAATGGACCGGCAATCTTCCCAAGGGCGGAAAAGTAACCGTCCTCAACAATGGCCGGAAAGTAAAAGCCACCGTTAAGGACGGTAAAGTAACGCTCAAGCTCCCCAAGGGGTTGAAACAGGAGCCGCTGGCCCTGAAATTCAGTCTGTAGGAGTTTTCGCTTTCATCATTTCCACCAACTTGCCGATGACCTTCTTGGCGTCATCGGCCGTAGCGAGGGTGAGGTTTTCCGCGCGAACGTAGGCCTTGAGGTCCTTGGCGGCCGCCGGGAACTGCTTATAGAGGTCCTTCAGGCGCTTGGCTTTGTACTGCTTGCCGTCAACGATAAAGAAATAGGTGTTGTCACCCTTCATTTTCCAGAGTTCCATGGCATATTCTCCCATTTCGGCATAGCGGCCTTCGCCCACCACCTCGTCACCGGTGACGGTATTGGTCCAGAGGACATCCACCTTGTTCTGCGTGGTGGCTCCCATGGCCCCCTTGGAGCCTACGTTCACCTTCCTGAACTTCCAGTTTACAAAGAGGGTGAAATCGTTCCGGTCCTGGTCCTGCAGCGCCTCGCAAAGCAGGCCGTCCTTCATGAGGAACATCCGCTGTCCCACCTTGATGGTGCGCACCATGTCCAGGTTGGTCAGTTCCATGAGTTTGTCATCCTGGTAGTAGAACACCCGCTGGCCGATGGCGTCAATATTCATTTTCACCTTGGCCGGACGCGACATCCCCTGAAACAGGATTTCGCCTTCGGCATAGTCCGGGAAGAGGTAAAATACATTCTGGGCCTGCAGGGCGAACGATGCCAGGCAGGCGGCTAAAAGAAGGGTCAAAAAACGTTTCATGCTTATCCGATAAAAAACAGGCGGCGTCTTCTAAACAACGCCGCCTGTCATTATGCAAAAATCAAGCCTACTTGCCAGAACCCCACTGAGGGGCGTTCTTGTCCTGCCACAGGCGCTCGGAGTTGAGCACGGAGGTGGAGGAGAAGCCCATACCGGACTGGTTCTTGCCAGGGGTCAGACCCTGTTCCTTCAGGCTTTCCATACGGATATCATGCATGATATCGGTAGGAGCGGGTTCGGAGAATTCGAAGCGGCGAGGAATGGCAGCCAGTTCGAACTTGTCAAACTTCACCATCGGGAGAAGATCGGAGCCTACCTTCGGGTAACCGGAACGACGGGCGGTGACATACAGTTCGTTGGGAAGCATGGTGAAGTTCATCAGTTGCTGCAGATAAATCTTCTCCAGGGAACCGTCCCACTTCACAGCGTCGGTAGCGAGCATGTCGGCGATTTCGCCTTCCTTGAGTTCGATGCTCTCTTCCAGATCGTCGTAGCCGTAGGTGGTGCCATAGTAAGGAATGCTGTTCTTACCGGCAATGAAGTCCCACTCACGGACAGAGAGTTCCACACCTTTCTCATAATAGGCCTTTGCACTGCCGGAGATGGCGCCGAGGGCGGCCAGTTCGGCCAGGTACAGGTTGGTTTCACCGGCACCGAGATACATGCCCCACCAAGGAATCTGGGCGTTGTCCTGGATGACGGGACCACCGGGGATGGTAGGGACGGTGTAACCGCAGCGGCCGCGGACCATCTCTTCCGACAGGGAGGAGAAGATGCCGTAACTCTTGCTGGATTCACCCACGGTGAGCTGGTAACGGTCGGTGTAGTCGAAGTAAATGCCCTTCATGGCCTCGTATTCAGGAGACATTTCCCAAACGATGGGACGTCCCTGATAACGGTTCCAAGGCTCACCGAGGATGTAGGATACGAAGTTGCCTTCGTCGTCCAGGATGATGTTGTCCTGTACGAACGGAGGGAGGCTGTCATACTTGCCTTCTGCGATGAACTCCTGGATGATCTTGGAGTTGAAGCCGTTCTTGGTGTAGAAGAAGCGCACGCGGGGGTCGAGGCTGGCCACCATGTAATTGATGACATTCTCGCTGGCACCCACCATGGAAATACCGTTGCCGGTCTGATAGGCGAGGTCTCCGCCGGTGGTGGCATTGGCCTTGTGGAAGATGAAGGCATCCTCCAGGGAGTCAATGTAACCGACACCGTTGGAAAGGACGGCCTGGGCAATCTGGCCGGCCTTGGTGGGATTGTTGTTGTACAGACGTACGGCAATCTTCAACTTGAGGGTGTTGGCCAACTTGGCCCACTTGGCCAGGTCTCCGTTGTAGATGATATCCTGCTTGGACACCACAACCTGGGTTTCATCCTTGAACGTGGCGATATACTGGTCCAGTTCGGTGATGAACAGGTCGTACAGGTCTTCCACGCGGTCGTACTTCGGGGTCAGGGGACCGCCGTCACGATACTTGGAAGCTTCCGTATACTGGATGTCACCATTGATATCGATGGCATAGATGGCACCGTAAACGGCCAGCACGCCGCACATGTCGGCATAGGCCTGGTACTCCGGATGCTCATAAGCCTGGATATAGTTGTTGATGGCATTCTTGTAGGTGAGCATGGTGATGTAGCCCGTCTGACGGTGTACCACAGAGGCATCCATACCATAGGAGCCCTCGGAGAAAACACCGGAAGAGGCCAGTTGGGGCCAGCGGAAGTAGTAGGACTGGTTGTAGAACCAGAAGAGGTAGTCGTTGGTCTCGAACAGGGTCTGGGCACGGGTAGCCAGGAAGGACGGTTCGGCCGTGGTAACGGCATCCGGCTTCTGGTTCAGTTCGGCAAACTTGTCGCGGCAAGAAGTGAGGCCTGCAACCGCGAACAGTGCTAATGCAATGAATATTTTATTTGCTTTCATGGTACTTGCCTGTATTAGAATCTTGCGTTGATGGTGAAGGTGAAGTAAGTGGTCACGCCCTGGAGGTTACGGATACGGAACTCGGAGGCGGCGGTACCGCGGACGGCTTCCGGATTTTCCTTGTTGGGCATGGTGTTCAGGAGATAACCCAGGTTGTGGGCATTGGCCTGCAGCGTGATGCCCTGGGCCTTGATGGCCTGAGCCCATCTGTCGGGAATGGCCCATGCGATGGAAACGTCACGAAGGGCGATGTAGCTGAGTTTGGTGAACCAGTTGTCCTTCAGGACGAAGTTGCTCCAACTGTTGGTGTAGTAGGTCCATGAAGCAGCGTGGCAAGGATCCACCTTGTCCTTGGCATAAACCTCGGCAAAGGTTTCACCGGTGCCCCACTGGCCGCCTTCCACCTCATAGGTAGAGCCGTCAGGCTGAGGGATTTTGGTACCCTTCGGGAAGATACCTTCGGGGATGATACCGTCGTCATAGGTGATGCCGTCCCAGCGGGAGGTGTAGGTGACACCGCCGTGTGCGGCATCGGCGCCTTCCAGGGCAGTGGACAGGTAACCGTAAGCGGTACCGTAGTGGGAAGGATAGGAAGCTACATAACCACCGAAACGGGCATCCAGGGAAGCACGGAGGGTGAGTCTCTTGTAACGGATGCCGGTGTTGATGGAGCCGAGGAAGTCAGGAACGGAGTTACCCACTTCTTCCACCTTACCGCTGCGGCGGTACAGGGTGGTACCCTGGTTCCTCTGCCAGTTGTACAGGACCGGGAGACCGGAACCGCCGGTGATGTTGCCATCCTCGTCATAGGTGTAGTCCTTCAGGGGAGCGGAGTCGGACATGAGGATACCGTAGGTGCCGCCCACCTTGGCCACGGAACCGATACGGTAGTTACCGTAGTCGGCATTACCCTGCAGGGCGATGTAGTTGGCCACGAGGTCGCTCAGTTCCACAATCTTGGACCAGTTCTTGGTGAAGGTGAAGTTGAGGTCCCAGGAGAAGTTCTTGGTCTCTACCGGGATGGTGTTCAGGGCCAATTCGATACCCATGTTCTGGATGTTACCGGCATTGATGAGGGCGCTGGAGACGCCGGAGGCGCCGGGCAGCGTGACGCTCATGATCTGGTCGCGGGTGTTCTCCTTGTAGAAGGTGGCGTCCAGGCCGATGCGGTTGTTGAACATGCGGAAGTCAGCACCGAGTTCCCAGGAAGTCTTGCGCTCCGGACGGATGTTGGCATCGTAAACGGAGCCGGGGATGTTCATGTAGTTGACAGCGCTGGAAGCGTCTCCTTCATGGACGAAGTTGCTGATGCTGTAGGCCGTATTGATGATGTACGGATCGGTGTCGTTACCCACCTGGGCGATGGAAGCGCGCAACTTGAAGAAGGAAATGCTCTTGGGAAGGTCGAAGGTCTCGTGCAGCAGCCAGGAGGCGCTGAAGGACGGATAGAAGTAGGAATAGTTACCGTGCTTGTCGGCATAAACGAGGGCCGAAGACCAGTCGTTACGGGCCGTGGCCTCGAGGAACACCTGGTCGCGGAAGGATGCCGTGGCCTGGGCTACCAGGGAGAGCATGCGCTTGGTTCCGCTCACGGAGCCGCTACCCTTGATGGGGTTGCGGGAGTTGTCCAGGAAGTAACGGTTGGGCACCACCAGACCGCCGTCGGTCCAGGCCGACGTGGCCTCACGGTAGTTATTATAGTATTCACCGCGGAGGAAGCCGCCGATCTGCCAGTCTTCGTTGATCTTGCCGTCGAAGATGAAGTTGGTGTTCAGGTTGGTCTGTTCCTGGGTGCTGTTGGAGAGGCTGTAGTAGCCGCCGTTGCCGGAGTTGGCATAGCCGGAGTCAGGACGCTTGGTCTCCTGACGGGTGTAGTAGTAGTTGAAGCTGCCGTCGGTGACCCACTTGAACCAAGGGGTGAACTGGACGGTGAGTTTCAGGTTGGGACGCACCACGGTTTCCTTCTGGGAAGTGTTGTTCTCCCAGATGCTCCACCATACGTCACGGCCGGGGATGTTGCCCCACTTGTCGCCATACGCGGTGTTGGCCAGACCGCCATGTTCGCCCTTGTACTTGTCGCGGAAGTACTTGGCATCGTAGGTACGGTCGAATTCACCTTCACCGATGAAGTACTGGCCGATGTTGGGCTGGGCGTTGCGGGCGTCGGAATTGGTGAACGTCACGGAACTCTCCACCTCGATGGCCTTGTTGAGTTTGTGGGTGGCCTTGAGGAGGGTGTTGAAGCGGTTGAAACTGTTGTTCGGAAGGGTACCGGTGCTGTACTTCTCGGAAACGGAAGCGTAGATGGAGCTCTTCTCATTGCCGCCGGAGAGGGTGATGTTGGTGTTGGTGTTGAAGCCGGTGTTGAAGGCGTCCACGAAGTTGTTCTCCTTGGCCTTGGACTCGATGATGGAGCCGTCAACCCACTCGATGGAAGGCTGGGCGTCGAAGCGGTTACCGAAGGAAAGTCCCCAGGCACCGATGTCGCGGTACATGCGCAACAGGGAATAGACCTCGTTCTCACGGCCTTCCATCCAGATGTTACCGCGGTGGATATCCCACTGGGAAGCGCAGTCGAAGTACTGGCCGTAGCCTTGGAAGTAACCTTCCATGAAGGTGTTCTGGAACTTAGGGCCGGAAGTCACCTTGTCGAAGCCGAGGGTCTGCGTGAAACTCAGGCCCAGACCGCGGGAACCGCGGCCGCTCTTGGTGGTGATGATGATGGCGCCGTTCAGACCGCGGGAACCGTACAGGGCGGTAGCGGCGGCACCTTTCAGGACGGACACAGTCTCGAAGTCGTCCGGGTTCAGGTTCTTGAGCTGGTTACCGTAGTCCAGGTTGTTGGCATCCCAGTCGGCGGAAGGGTCCACCACGTCGTTGTCCAGGATGATACCGTCCACGACGAAGATAGGCTGGTTGTTCTTGCCCAGGGTGGAAGCACCACGGATCAGGATCTTGTTACGACCGAACATACCACCATCGGAGCCGTTGATTTCCACACCGGCAACCTTACCCTGCAGGGCAGAGACGGGGTTGATGAGGTTTCCGTTCAGTTCCTCGCTCTTGAGCTCGGTCACGGCGTAACCCAGGGCTTTCTGGTCCCTGCGGATACCGAGTGCCGTGACGACCGTGCCTTCCAGCATTTCGGCATCCTCGGCCAGGATCACATTCACGGGACCGCGGTTCCATGTAATGGACTGGGTGGCATAGCCGATGCAGGAGATTTCCAGCACGTCGCCGGAGCGCACATTGGGAAGGGTAAAGGTACCGTCGACGTTCACGATGGTGCCGTTCTGGGTGTCCTTTACAAACACAGAAGCTCCGATGACAGGCTCACCGGAAGCGTCTTTCACTGTACCGGTGACCGTGTTCTGGGCAAAGGCGATAACGCCGGCTCCCAGGAATGCGAGGGTCATGGCCAGTCTCAGAAAGAGATTTTTCATGTGCATTGTTGGTTTTAAGGGTTAATAATAGTTATTTTGGGTTTAGATTTATGATTGTCAATTAAAATGCAACCATTTGTGAATAAATGGGAAGTTTAATCAAATACTATGGAATTTGATTTTTTTAACTTTTCGAAGACCCTTTA
>JAFSMS010000118.1 GCA_017447815.1 Bacteroidales bacterium
TCAGTTTCACAATCCGCTCCTGCAGGTCGGGATAGGTCTTTTCGGGGGCCGATTCTTCTTCGGCCTTCTTCCTGCGACGTAGGCCGGCAAACAGGCCGATGCCACCCGCTGCCACCAAAGCCCCCAGCAGCCACCACCACCAGGCAAAGCGATTTTTCTGCGGCTGCGTATGGAACAGCATTACCGTGCCCTGGGCATCGTAGGAATCTTCCCCAAAGCCGCCAACCATCAGATAGTCTCCGCCCGGCAGGGCCAGGGCAGCGGCTTTATGGGGCATTCTTTCCAAGGGCTCAGAATAGAATACCTCCATGACTGCGGGTATCTCATTGTAGGCAACGCGCATCAGGTACAGCCGGTTGTCGGCATCAAATCCCTGCATCCAGGCGGTCTGGGATTCGGGTTCTACCGTCAGGCCGGGCTCCCATGTCAAGGAGCCCCAGGGGCCTTCTTCCGGCAGAGGGGAGGCGGTCTCCAGAAGAGAGAACCGTCCGTGATCTACCGGCAGGAGGGCATGCTGGCCTTCGGCGTTGGAGACGGGAATCAGATACGAAAACTCTCCTGTGGCATAGTGGTCCGGCGGGCAGGGCATATGACCATTCCCTAGGATCCATTCCTGCAGCAGCGGCTCCTGGAAGGGCTCCCCTTGCAACTGGTCCACCCAACCGCCCGGCAACTCCTCCCCGTAGTTATCCATGTCACCTATGACATAGACATTGTCTTCCCCCGTCAACAGGACATACGGTACCGACCTGGCATAGCTCAGCGGCTTCACAGTGGAAAAGACCGCCCCTCCTGAAAAGGTTTCCATAGCATCCGGGGCATACCAGTTGCCAGCCACCAGGATACGCCCGTCAGGCATTTCCAAGGCAGTGGCATGGGTGCGCTTCTGGGCCAGGATGGGCCTGTGAGAAAAGCGGTGTTTGGCAGGATCATATACCTCCACGCCCCAGGTCTGGCCCACGCCGAAGGCCTTCTCGTAGCCTCCGCCCAGCATCACCTCACCGCTTTGCAGTTTGAGGGCAAAACCGGCATCGTGCGGGTAGAGGGTCTTTACCGTATGCCAACGGCCGTGGCGGAAATATTCGGCCGTGGGGGTGGAGACAAAACCGGTGGTATGCCCCCCGAACACGGTGTACTCCCCGTTGCAAATCTCCAGGCGATGCGCTTCGCGGGGGATGTTCAGTTCCGGCAGGCGCTCATACGTCATGGGCGTAAAGGGCACGCCCTTCACATTCACGGAAATGGCCAGTATGAGCGGGAGCAGAAGATTCATGGCGTAAAGATAGCAAAAAACCGCTGAGGAACAGGGCCCGCCACTCTCACATCCAAGAAACAGACTCCCAATTTTTAAAATGAGACCATTTTATCATGTCCGTCATGCTCCGGAAAGGCCTTGGAGCCGGGGGCACAAAACATTTTGGTGGAGAACTGCAGAAAACCAAATAGCCTTGTTTCATATTTAGTAAACTTTTATTACCTTTGCAAAAAGATTGCTTATGAAACGATATGGTTTTCTCAAGGAGCTTCGTCA
>JAFSMS010000011.1 GCA_017447815.1 Bacteroidales bacterium
CCATCGTCAGGGACGGAAAACCCCTGGAGAGCGGCGTCCATCTGTACTGTCCGGTCATTGTGAAATATCGCGACGAAAAAACCGCCGGCAGCGTGCATCTGGAAGATATATTAAGGTAATTATTTATGACAGTAGCAGTAGTAGGAGCAACGGGCCTGGTGGGCTCAAAAATGTTGCAGGTCCTTGAGGAAAGGGCGTTTCCGGTGACGGAGCTGTTGCCGGTGGCATCGGAGCGTTCCTGGGGCAAGAAAGTGAAATTTCAGGGGAAGGAGTGGACGGTGATGAGTGCCGATGAGGCCATCGCCCGCAAGCCTGTCCTGGCTATCTTCAGCGCAGGCGGCGCCGCCTCGGGCGAACTGGCCCCGAAGTTTGCCGCCATCGGCTGTTACGTGGTGGACAATTCCTCCTTCTGGCGCATGGATCCGAAGGTGCCGCTGGTGGTGCCGGAAATCAATGCCGATGTCCTGACACCCGCAGACCACATCATCGCCAACCCCAACTGTTCCACCATCCAGATGGTGCTGCCCCTGGCCCCCCTGCACAAGGCCTATGGCATCAAGCGCATTGTGGTGAGCACCTACCAGAGTGTCACCGGTGCCGGTCAGCGGGGCATCGAGCAGCTGGAGGCTGAACGTGCCGGTGGCAGCGGAACCAAGTTCCCGCACCCGATCGACCTGAACATCCTTCCGCACATCGACTCCTTCCTGCCCGACGGCTACACCAAGGAAGAGATGAAAATGGTGAACGAAACCCGCAAGATCCTGAGAGATAGCACCATTGCCGTTTCCGCCACCACCGTGCGCGTGCCGGTTAAGGGTGGCCACTCCGAGAGCGTCAACATAGAGTTCCACAGGCCGTTTGATTTAGACAAGGCCCGCCAGCTCATGGCCGAAATGCCCGGCGTGGTGGTCCAGGACGATCCTTCCCAGAATCTGTATCCCATGCCCATCACCGCCTGGGAGAAAGACGATGTGTTTGTGGGCCGCATCCGCCGGGATCCTTCGGTAGAAAACGGCCTCAACCTCTGGTGCGTGAGCGACAACATCCGCAAGGGCGCCGCCACCAACGCCGTCCAGATTGCGCAGGTGCTGCTGAAAAACGGCTGGCTGGGATGAACTGGGAACTGTTTCATACCTTACTGAGTGTCGATTCCACTTCCGGAAAGGAGCGGGAAGTGGCTCAGTGGCTGCTGGAGCATTTGGAAGCCCCGGCCGTGGAGGCCATGGAAGTGGGCGACGGCACCCTGAACCTGTTTCTGAAGTGGGGTACCCCCAAAGTGGTCTTCTGCACCCACATGGACACGGTCCCTCCTTACGTCGGGCCCGTCTTTGAGGGGGGCTCTGCCCCCCTATTATCCCCCTGCGGCTCCCGGCCTAGTATGTCCTTGGAACAGGTCCAAGGACACGGCCTCCGCCGGCGCTCTGCAGAGCGCAAGAAGTCCTCCGAGGCGAGCGTTGAAGAAATAAAAGTCATCAGCGGGCGGGGTTGTTGCGATGCCAAGGGCC
>JAFSMS010000012.1 GCA_017447815.1 Bacteroidales bacterium
CACAATATGGGCATCTTTCTCGCCTGCTTTTAGCCATAAAAATAGTAGTTTGATGAAACGCGTTTCATCAAACTACTTATAATTGCATAAATATCAAATAGTTTGGTACTGTATCACCAACTACTTTTTGCACCTATACCCCGAAGCCGCCGCCACCGCCGCCGAAGGAGATGGAGCCGCCACCGCCGCCGGAACGTCGCTGGGCCGCCGCACGGGCCGCCTCCCGCTGCGCCTGCCGGTCCAGGGCCGACGCCATCATGGCATTGGAATTCCGCGTGATACTGTTCAGGACATAGTAAGTGGTGGTCGTGTCCAGCATATTGGACTCCCGCACATACTCTTCCATGACCTTGGGGAAGAGTTTCTCGAAATTCTTGGCCACCTTGTCGGCAATCCCGAGGGACGCAGCCATGACCATATACTCCTTCCAGACGCCCACCTCGGGGGCGGAACGCTCGCCGAGCAGGGTGAAATCATTGAGGAAATTCTTGAATTCGACGGCCCGGCAACGCTCTTCCTGCGAAGCCGGCTTCCAACCATGGTCGCGGCCCCAGTAGAGCGCCTCATTGGGCCAGGAAGCCACTTCCCGGTCGTTCTTGTACGACCACTTCTTGAACTCGCCGGCCTCCAGCAGCATGTCGCCGGAAGCCTTTACGGCCCCGTCGTAAATCATCTTCTCCACTTTGTCGTCGAAAGTCACATCCTCCGCACCCTTGGTGAAGCGAAGATTCACGTTCTTGTCGCTGTCGGGAAGCCGCTCTACCCGGACCAGCCCCTCCTGGATCCACCTGAGGAAATAGGCGCTCACCACATCGGGGAAGGCCTTTGTTTTGCTCGCGCTGAAATAATCACCTTCCTGCAGCAGGCTGTACAGGACCACCGGATTGCCGCCGAAGGGGACATCCCGGTTCCACCCGTCAATCTTGCTCTTTCCAAAAACCTCTTTCCTGTAACGTTTGCCCGTGATTCTGCGATACAGACGGTCCAGGAGATACCATATCCCGGCGAGCAGCCCCAAGATGGGAATGCCGATAAAGATAATGATGCCGATGATAAAGAAGAATTTATCCAACCAGGTCTCTTCCTCCTGCCCGTAATCGCTGCCTTTCATCGCCGTTTCCTTCAACTGCTCGAAGGTTCCGTCCCCTTCCACCTGCGGATGGAACAGTCCCTTGTCAAACTGCACCAGGGCCGAGAAGAAACTCGAGTACGACAATTGTTCCGTGGATTCGAAACAGATTTCTCCGGCGGGCGACATCCAGGAATCGCCCTTGAGGCCGAAGCCCCAGAAGCGGACGTTGCAGGAATCCGGGTTTTCCCAGAACCAGGGATCGCCGTCGGTTTCATTCCGGATGGTGATGGAGACATGCTGCGGCTTGGAGTACCACTCGTCGTTGAGGAAATGCCAGTGGAACCCGTCGCATTCCGGATACGATTGTACCAGGTTGTCGATGATGTAGGCGACGGTGTACACATGGTCGCCGTATTCTCCCTGTCCCCAGCAGATTTCGATGTTGCCGCCGCCCTTCTCCACGATGCCGCAGCGGCGTGTCTTGGCCTCCAGGGAACGGTCGGAGTTCCATTTGCGGCCGTCGTTGGCATACTCCTGCCCGTTTTCGAACACTTTGAGGTCGTGGATGTACGACTTTCCGGGATTGTCGATGGGGATATACCATTCGGTGCCCTCCACCACGGTCATGTCCCATTTCTGGATAATCTGGGCGTTTCCGTTACGGAAGAGATTCACCGTGGTCTGGATGTCACGGATTTCCTGAGCAAAGGAAAAAACCGCCGTGGCCAGAAAGGCCGCCGCGGTCAACAAATATCTCTTCATACCCCTATTTCTTGAAAAGATCCTCGGAGAGATCGGACTTTTCGGGACGGTCGGCCAGATATTCGCGAACCGGGAAGCCCAGCATGGAGGCGATGACGGAGCCCGGGAAAGAGCGGACCTCACGGTTGTACTTGGTCACCGTGTCGTTGAAGGTCATACGGCTCACACGGACGGTTTCCTCATACTCGAAGTATTTGTCCATGGCTTTCTGGTAGGCCTCAGTACCCTTGAGTTGGGGATAAGCCTCTGCCACGGCCATCAGGCGCGCGGCGAAACTGCCCAGGGCCGTCTCCGTGGCGTTAATCTCGGCCACGGTGGGAGTGACCGAAGCGGAGGGACGGCGCATGCCGATAATCTTCTCGTAATTCTCCCCTTCGATGGCATTCTCCTCACGGGCAATCTTCACGGCCGTTTCCAAGGCATCGTAACGGCTGGTTTGCTGGACGCTGATCTGTTTGATGGCGTTGTTGCAAAACTCGTCCTGCTTTACAAGCTTGTTCTGGACAGAAATCACCCACAGTACCAGGACTGCGATGACAGCAATGATAATGATAAGTGTCATAGTTTTTTGGGATTACTTTCACAAATATCTAAAAAAAGAGTAAATTTGTCAATAGAAAAAGAACTTTTTACACATGAAAACGAACACAACCTTCAAAGAAGAAGCCCTCTCCGCCCTCAAGGGGAACTGGGGAAAAGGCGTTCTCCTCATGCTCATCTATTTCCTCCTCGCCGGAGTTTTCATGGGCCCCGTCGTGTATACCAGCATTGCCATGCAGGAACAGCTGCTGGAGTTGGGCGGCCGCAACAACATAAACCAGATGCTGTCCGCCATGCAGGATCCCGATTTCCTGTCCTTGCAAACCCAGGCCAATGCCAGTTCCAGCGGCCTCACGCTGCTGGAAATCCTGGTGCTCTTCCCGTTGAGCCTTGGCGTTCTCAACGCCTTCCGGAAACTCTTGACTGAAGGAGACAATGACCTGGTTCCCAACGCGTTCCACCTGGGCTTCAAGCCCTACCTGCACAAAGTATGGGGCATGTTGCTGATGTATATTCTGATTGTGCTGTGGACGCTCCTGTTCATCATCCCAGGCATCATCAAAACCTATTCCTACGCCATGACCCCTTACATCCTGCACGAGAATCCGGAACTCAGCGCCAGCGAAGCCATCCACCGCAGCCGCATGATGATGAAGGGACACAAGTTCGACCTCTTCTGGCTCCAACTCAGTTTCATCGGCTGGTTCTTCCTTTGCCTTCTCACGACAGGCATCGGTTTCCTGTGGCTGCAACCCTACTACTATACGGCACAGGCCGCTTTCTACGAGGAAGTAAAAAGCAGTTACGCCCTCGAAGGCGGGCTGGATTAAAGCATCCCTATCTCCGAAGGGAAAGGCACAACAGGGTCAGGTCGTCGCTGGGCTCCGCTGTGCCCACATGGGCGGCGACGGCCTTGCGGAGGCGCTGGACAAGCGCACCGGCATCGGTGTAAGGTTCCTGGCCAAGGATGGCGAGGACACGGTCGTTGCCCAATTCTTCGTGCCGGCTATTCTCGGCCTCATTCAGGCCGTCGGTATAAAGGAGGATGGGCGTTGAGCCGATATTCTCCAGCACCTGGCCTTCGAAAGCCCAGCCGGCACAAACCCCGATGGGCGTGTTGGGCAGGCATTCCATGAATTCCGGCTTTTCCTTCAGCAGGATGGGCGGATTGTGCCCGCAGTTGCAGAATTCCAGACGGCCGGTCTTCAGGTCCAGTTGGCCGATGAACAGCGTCACGAACATGAGCTGATCGTTCTTTTCCGAAATGACGTCGTTGATCTGGCGGGCCACCTCGGACGGAGGGAGTCCCTGATGGGACAGCGTGCGGAACTGGCTCAGGGTGATGGCCATGAACAGGCTGGCCGGAACGCCCTTTCCGCTGACGTCTCCGATGCAGAAATGCAGTTTGTCATCCTGGATGAAATACTCGTACAAGTCTCCCCCCACTTCCTTGGCAGGGGACATGAAGGCATACAGGTCGATGTCTTTCCGGTCCGGGAAAGGCGGGAACACATTGGGCACCAGGGACATTTGAATGTTCCGGGCAATCTGGAGTTCACCTTCTATGCGCTCTTTCTTGGCGGTGGTGGAGGTGAGTTCCTGGATATAGTTCACCAAGGATTCCTGCATGTAATTGAACGACTGGGAAAGAACGCCGATTTCGTCGGTGCGGCGGGTATCGGCCAGTTTTGCGGTGAAATCTCCGCTGGCGATGATGCGGGCCTGGATGGCAAGGGTGCGAAGCGGATCCAACTGCTGCCAGATGATGCGCGAAAAGACCACGAACATGAGCAGGAGTCCCAGGATGACAATGGCAATCACCACATTCTGCAAGCGGTGGAATCCGCCGAAGATATCGCTCTCCGGGCATACGATGCCCACGCTCCATCCCGTGGTCATGAGGGGCTTATAAAACACGAAGTTGGACTGGCCGTTCACCTTGATCACCTGCATGCCGTCATCCCAGGCCAGCATGGCCTGCCCCAGGTTCCAGAGTTCCGGGTCGGGATTGATGAGTTGGCTGGTGAAGATCGTCTGGTAGAACAGTTTATGATTGTCCGGATGTACCAGATAAGTACCGCCCCGGCTCACCACGATGGAATAGGAATTCGGATAGGCCTTGACGGCCGAAATGGTCTCGGACAGCCATTCCAGGGAGATATCCAGCGAAAGGGTGCCCACGTAAGATCCGTCATTGCCGATGAGCGGTTTGCAGTAAGAAACGCTCATCGTGGCATCCATGGTGGCATCATCGCTCTCTTCCTGGTCGGTATAGGGCTCGGTCCAGCAGGGCTGGTGCAGGAGTTTGGGCAGAAGATACCAGTCCAGGTAAAAATACTGGTACTGTTCGTTCCCCTCCTGCTGGGTGTAAACAGTGCGGCCGTTGTTGTTGGAATAGCAGGAATAATACTTCCCCTTCGACGGGTAGAAGTAAGGCTCAAAAGAGATGGAACATCCGTTCAGGAAGGAGTTGTTGACGACAATGTCCCGGGAATACTCCATCATTTTGTCGGGGTTGTCCAAGTCTTTGTATATGCGCGCTTCCAGATTGTCGGCCAGCAGTTCCACGTCTTCCAGAATGACGTTGACGCGAAGAACGGTGTTTTCCAGTTCCCGGGTGGCGCCGTTGACGGCCTCCCTCCGGACTGCTTTCTGCAGGACGAAGTACATATACCCCAGCGTCGCGATGAAAATCGCGACGGCAAAGAGCACGATCCAGAGACTGAGCCGGCCGCTGAGGGAACGCGTGAGATTGCGCAAAGGTCTGGAAGGCTTATTCATCGGCTCAAATCGGTTAAGGTGACCGGCTTCCGGATGATTCCGCAGCGGAGCAGCAGGTCACAGGCTTGCTGCACCATGTCGGGGCGGAGGGTGAAGGCCCGCACACCGCTGTCCGGATCCAGTTGCAACTTCAGGATTTCCTTCAGCATGAGCTGCTGGAGGATGCGATTGGTGGCGATGTGGTTCCTGTCCACATAAGCCATTACGATATCCAGTGCTTCCTCCGGATGGGTGGCGGCGTATTCCCAGCCGCGCCGGCTGGCGCGGGCGAACTTATCGGCCTGGTCTTTGTGTTTATTGTAATAATCGCGGGTTACGTACAGGCCGTCTTCCTGGATATTGTAGCCGTTTTCGCCGAAGCGAAAAATAGCCGTTTCCTCAAGGATGAAGCCTGCCTGGCGAATCTGGTAATGTTCATTGTAGGTCATGGCTGCAGAGGCATCTACGGCACCGGCCACGAAAAGAGCGACACTGCTGGCGGCAGGAATCCACTGGCAGTCCATGTTAAGATCCTGGGCAACGGCTTTAACCATATCCGTGAACCCCGTCCAGACAGCCACCTTGGCACCTTTCTGCCCTACGGGGTTTACTTCCCGCCGGGAAATGAATTCAAAGGCGCTGTTCATGGAGGTTTGCAGGAGATTCACCAGGGGAATCCCCTCATCCATGATTTTCATGGCCTGGACCAGTTGAAGCGTCGTGGCGTGACTCCGGTCGGCACGAATCCGGTCTATGGCAGACTGGGTGACATTGGGGTGGGTGATGACGACATCGACCCCCTCTTCATCGTAAAAACCTTTTTCCTTGGCCACGTAATAGCCCGCAAACTGCGCCTGGGCCGTCCACTGGGGAGTAAACACCAGCGGCGCCGCCTTCCGGTTCTGGGCCGGCAGCGAAGCACAGAGAAGCAGCGCAAAAGCACAGAGGAGCAGCGGTTGTCTTTTCATAAAATGCCGGATTTTTACAAAATTACGAAAAAAATCAAACAGAACAACGTTAAACTCTATTATCTTTGTCATTTAGCGATTTCATGAAATAAAGAAGGAACCCAAGCAGAATCTGCAAAATAAACTTAATAATGATGGATACATATCAAGAAATAGAATTGGACGATTACGTCCGCTCCGGGGAAGGCGGAACTGCAGTATCCTACACCCATAAAACTCGTAATTCCCTGGCCAAACTTTATAATCCGGGGTTTGAGGCCGAAAGGGCCAGAGCCGAGTTTCTCACAGCCCGAACAGTCTTCGAGATGGGCATTCCTACGCCCGAACCGTACCGCATTGTGACAGACGGAGAGCGTTATGGTGCCGAATATGAACTGGTCAAGGACAAGCGCTCCTTTACTCGGATCATCTCCGAGGAGCCCGCACGCCTGGAAGAGATATCCCGCACTTTTGCCCTTTGGGCCCGGAAACTTCATAGCACACCGGCAGATACTACCCGTCTTCGCTCCTACAAGAAGGTCCTCACTCGATTCTATGAGGAAAAGGCCGTGGTGCCGGAAGCGTACAAGCAACGTTCGCTCTCTTTTCTGGAAACAGTTCCGGATACCCCCAACTGCCTTCACGGAGACCTCCAGATAGGCAATATCATCACCGATGGAAACCGCACGTTATGGATAGACGTGGGAGAATTCGGTTACGGCGCCCCGGAGTGGGATTTGAGTCTGATGTGGATTATGAGCCAGAGGATGGACAAGGCCCGCGCCTATGAGTTGTTTCACATCACCTCAGAGCAGTTAAAGGCTCACTGGAATTGCTTCCTTCCTGCCTACCTGGGCACGTCGGACCCACAAACCCTGGGTGCTTTCACCAAGTCACTCCTCCCCTATTATGCCACCAAAGTCCCCTACGTATATGACATGGCCTTCCATAAGCCCTTGCCGGAGAAGAATTTCCAGTTGATAGAACAGATGCTGGGGCAGTAAATCCTGAAGGCTTTACTCCTTGATCTTTTTTTTGGCCAGCATCCCCAGGAAGAAACGCTCCGAGAAGGTCAGCGGCTGGATGTGGCCCAGCAGGATGATGTAGAGAATCGCTCTTTAAGGCAGGCCGTCAGGAGAAATCTCGACAGTTTTCCCGATGATTTCATGTTCCGGCTTTCACAAAACGAGGCTAACAACTTGATAGCCAGAGGGGTGTCACAATCTGTGATACCCCCTGGTTACAATACTGGCGGGGCAGAAATGTATGCCTTTACAGAACAAGGTGTAGCCATGCTTGCCACCGTCTTAAGAAGTCCAAAGGCAAGGGCTGTAAGCATTGACATCATGCGGGCATTTCACGCGTCGTTTCTTCGCCGAATTCCGGAGATAATTTGGAATTCTCATAAAAAGCAGTTTACTCTGCGGTTGAAATCATATCAACTGCTGCGCGGTCATTGAACCGTGAGGAGAGAGATTGAAGAGAGAGAAAAGGTTCAAATGCCGCCATTTTTGTGCATTTCTCCCAACATTGTCATGAAATGGACCGGCCACTCCGACTACAAGGCCATGAAGCCCTACATCGACATCGTGGACTCCATCAAAGCAGAGTCCATGACCAAATTCAACAATTTGTTGTAATGGGAGCCAATTTTTCTTTATTTTTGTAAAAACTTGAAGGCTATGACCGAAAAAGAAATACTGGAACTGAGAGATTTGGCCGAAGTGGGCAAGGTCCAATTCAAAGAGCGGATTGTAGATAACTACGACATTGCCTGCGAGATATGCGCCATGAGCAATTACCGTGGCGGGCGTATTGTCATTGGAATTAACGACAAGACGGGTGCGATAAATGCCCTCTCCTACAAGGAAACTCAGGAAACCACTGCCACTCTGGGCCAGATTGCCAGCGACATGCTCAATCCATCCATTTTGATTGAGACGGAAACCTCCAAAGTGAATGGTGGGAACATTGTGTATTTTCCTGATTTAGGTTGACTTTTTTGAAGTCTTAACCCTGAAGAAAGTTGACCTGGATTTAACTTATCGCTGATTTATGTTGATTTGTCGTCAATATCGCTGTTTTTTGTTGACTTATCCGGTCCTTCTCGCTTTCCTGGGTTGACTGGAGGCCGTAGGCCGGAAGGAGACCCAGGAACGGCTGACAAAGATACTGTTTTCCCATCACTTTCCAAAGCATGCCTCTCCAAGATGGCCCGGACAGCCTTTTCCCGATAGCTTACCCACCACTTCTCCAGAACACCTTCGCACAGGGCCG
>JAFSMS010000013.1 GCA_017447815.1 Bacteroidales bacterium
AGGGCCGCGTAGTGGTCATCCCCCAGGACTCCTACTACAAAGACTCCAGCCATGTCCCCGTGGAAGAGAGGAAAAACATCAACTTCGACCACCCCGACGCCATCGACTGGAAACTCATGTGCCAGCAAGTGAGGGAACTCAAAAGCGGCAAAACCATCGAGCAGCCCATCTATTCGTACATCACCTGCTCCCGTTCCACCACGGAAACGGTGAGGGTGGAGCCGGCCGATGTCATCATCGTGGAAGGCATCCTCATCTTCACCTGCAAGGAACTCCGCGACCAGATGAACATCAAAATCTTCGTGGATGCCGACGATGACGACCGCCTCATGCGCATCATCGTCCGCGACATCGCAGAGCGCGGCCGCACCATCGAAACCGCCATCGAGCACTACTGCGACACGGTCAAGCCCATGCACCTGCAGTTCATCGAACCGTCCAAGCGCTATGCCGACGTCATCGTGCCCCAGGGCGGTCATAATAAAGTAGCCATCGACATTCTCACCACGACGGTGGAACAGGCCCTGAGCCAGAAGAAGAACAAGCACCGTAAATAATGAAACTTCCTCCACTCAGTCCAGACCAGAAAGCCGGATTGTATATCACCGTAAGCGTACATCTTGCGGTGATTATCGTTTTGCTTGCGGTCCGGATCGGGTATGAAGTCAAACGCGAAAACAGTTTTGTCCTGGATTTCAGCCAGCAGGAAGAGAAGGAGCGGCAGGAGCAGGTCGCCGAGTTGCAGGAAAAGGCGGCCGAAGACCTGGAACGCCTCCTGGCGGCCGCCCAGGCCATCCATTCCGGCGAGGTTCGCAACGTCGCCGTAGACCGGTCGGCCCTGAAGGACGACAAAGGCATCAATGCCGACGAACTCTACAAGGAAGCGGAGCGGCTGGCCCAGGAACTGAAGGACGGACAAAACCGCCAGGAGGAGGATCCCGAAGCTTTTGCCGCCGCCCAGCCTGACAAGCAGGAAAACCCCAAAAAAGAGGAAACGCGCCCCTACAGCGGTCCATCGGTCCTTTCCTGGAGCCTGGACGGGCGAAACGCCTCCCACCTTCCCATTCCGGCCTACCGCTGCTACGGGGCCGGAGAAGTCACCGTCATCATCACAGTCAACAACAGAGGGGATGTCGTGAACGCCAAGGTCGATGACAAACTGTCCGCTTCGGACGGGTGTCTTCGCACCTTCGCCGTCCGTGCCGCTCGCCTCTCCAAATTTTCGGCTTCGGCATCGGCCCCGTCCCGGCAGATGGGAACCATTACCTACGCCTTTATCGCACAATGATTTTTTTACTATCTTTGTGTTATGAAAGATAATGAACCCGTTTTAAGTGCAGACAAACTTCAAGGCATGTTGGGCCTGAAAGGATGGTTCGGAAAAGGAGTCACCCGGCTTGTCATGAAAGTCCTGGAAATTGACAAAGTCAATGCCACCCAGGCCAAGTTTTCGGAAGATAAGGCACCGGATTTTTCCAAGCACGTCCTGGAGGACATCGGCGTTCGTTACGAGATACCGGAAGGAGACTTGGACCGCATTCCGGCCGAAGGCGGCTTCATCACCGTGTCCAACCATCATTTCGGCAGCCTCGACGGCCTTATCCTCTGCGACACGGTTCTTCGCAAAAGGCCTGACTATAAACTGCTCACCACCTTCCTGCTATCCCTCATTCCCAATTTGAAAGAAGGATTTCTGCCGGTGGACAACCTGTCTGGAAAGACTGACGCCCGCAGCGTCAACAGCATCCGGGCTGCGCTCAAACACATCGCAGACGGAGGTGCCATCGGCTTTTTCCCGGCCGGAGAGGTGGCCACCTACCAAAAAAAGAATGCCCGCACGGCTGTCGGCAGCCGGCCCGTCATCGAGGACAAGCCCTGGGCTGCCAATATCATCAAACTGATCAAAAAGTCCGGCCTGCCGGTGGTGCCCATCTATTTTGACGGCACCAATTCCCGGAATTTCCACTGGCTGGGAAAAATTCACCGCCGGATCCGGACCGTCCGCCTCATCCACGAATTGTTCAACAAAAAGGGGACGCTGGTGAAAGTCAGAATCGGCCAGCCCATTACAGCGGCCGAAATCGCCGGCATGGACATTGACACGCTGGGAGGCTACCTCCGCAGCCGCACCTACGCGCTGGAAGCCAGATGCATTCCCGAAAAGAAAGTGGAGACAGCCCCGATGGAGCCCATCGCCCCCCAGGAAGACCCGTCCCTTGTCCGAGAGGAAATCGAGCGGATTCACGACCGTATCATTTTCGAATCCGGAGACTATCGCTGCTACCTCACGCCGTCCGGTGATATCCCTCACACGATGCGGGAACTGGCCCGCCTCCGCGAAATCGTGTTCCGCGCCGTTGGAGAAGGCACCGGAATGCCCCTGGACACCGATGTCTATGACAAGCACTACAAGCATCTCCTTCTGTGGAATATTCCCAACGATGAGATTGCCGGAGCCTACCGGATTGGGGTCGGCAGGGATTTGATGGCCCTGCCGGGAGCCGAAAAGAACTTCTATACATCATCCCTTTTCCAATTCAAGGAAAAGATCTTCCCGTATCTTCCTTTGGCCATGGAACTGGGGCGCACCATCATCCTGCCCCGCTACCAGCGGGACGTTTCCACGCTCAAACTCCTCCTGTCCGGCATCCTCACCGCCGCCGCCAAGGAAAAAGATGCCGAATACAGCATGGGGCCGGCCAGTATCAGCAATGACTTCCCTCCCTTCTACAAGAGCCTCATCTTCCATTACATGGAGAAGCACTGCAGTCTGGAAGACAGAGCCTCCTTCCTGACCCCCACGCATCCCTTCCAGCCGGATTTCCTTCGCGTGAATCCGGACCAACTCCTGGCTGCATGCCAATCCCTGGACGATGTGGACCGTCTTTTGAGTGCCTTGTCCGACGGCCGGTTCCGGCTCCCCGTCCTCCTCAGGAAATATGTCTCCTTCGGAGCCAAACTCGTGTGCTTCAATGTCGATCCCGACTTCCATGACTCGCTGGACGCTTTTGTCCTGATGAAATTCAGCGAGATACCGGATAACTCCTTCCGCGCCTTCTCCAAATTCCTCACCGAAAAGGAAATCGCCGACATCAAAGGCCGACTCTAACCCATATGAAAGCCCTTGTTCTGGGCTTCTGGCTGCTTTTATCGGCCATCTTGTCTCTGCCCGCGAAAAGGTTGGCTCTGTCTTCCGGAAGGGTTCGATACAGAAAAGGGCCCTTAACTTCACCCGAGCAGATTACAGCATCGATTGTGGACGGTAAGGTCGTACTCCTTGGTGACTGCAAGGATGCAAAGGACGATGTGGACCTCCCGTTCAAGAAAGGCTTCTAACATATTTCAGACATTATTTGGAATTATGCAATAAAAACATTATGTTTGTGCCGCATAATTATTATATATGGAATTTGTAGACAGACAAAAGGAGCAGAGACGGCTGAAGGAACTCCTTCACAGTGATTCTCCGCAGTTTATCATTGTCAGGGGACGCCGCAGGATAGGCAAGTCGGCACTGATAGGAAAAGTCCTGGACGATAAAGACATCTATTATGAGGGGGACAGGACTGCCCAACCCAATCAAATGCGCGTGTTTTCTCAGGTGGTCAGTGCCCGATTCCCCGGTTTTGCCGATGCCGTTTACGCAGATTGGAAGGCCTTGCTTAAGGCCATCAATTACAGGGTGACGGAATCGCTGACCGTATGCCTGGACGAATTTCCATATCTTGTGGAGAGCACGCCGGCCCTTCCTTCTATCATACAGGGATTGCTTGACGACGATAAAGATCCGCTACGATATAATCTGATACTTTGCGGTTCATCACAGCAGATGATGTACAACCTGACGCACGACGAGTCTTCCCCCCTTTTCGGAAGGGACGATTCCGATTTCAATATGAAGCCAATACCGGCTCCATTCCTTTCGGAAGCACTTAATCTGAATCCTCTGGAGACGGTGGAAAACTACGCATTATGGGGAGGCGTTCCCCGGTATTGGAAATTGAGGGAAGGTTGTTCAAGCCTTAAGGAGGCCATTGATACGCACATCTTTTCCAATTTGGGGGCGCTGTACGAAGAGCCGCATCATCTTTTTAGGGATGATATCAAGGACTCGGTGAAGACATCGACCATTATGTCAATTGTCGGGAATGGCATACATCGACTTTCCGAGATAGCCTCTCGGTGCAATGAGCCGGCTACAAACCTGTCAAGGCCGCTGGCAAAACTGTTGGATTTGGGGTATTTGGAAAAGGACATCCCGTTTGGAGAGTCGGCCAAATCAAACAAGAGAAGCCTGTACCAGATTGCCGACCCTTTCTTAAGTTTCTATTATAAGTTTGTTCCGGCAAACCGCTCTTTTATCGAGATGGACCGCCGTCTTCCGCTTGAGGCCGCATTGGACAGCCAACTGTCATCGCATATCGGATATTGGTGGGAGCATCTGTGCCGTGATGCCGTATCCGGCAATCGTATCAATGGAATTCTCTTCGGTAAAGCATCAAGGTGGTGGGGAAAAGTACTTATAGAAGGGGAGGAAAAGCCGCGGGATGTTGAATTGGATCTTGTCGCAGAGTCTATTGATGGCAAGAGCATCCTAATAGGAGAATGCAAGTGGACAATGGGGGAGAATGGA
>JAFSMS010000014.1 GCA_017447815.1 Bacteroidales bacterium
GCTCCTACTCCTTTGTGGAAGTAAAGGTCCATGGCAATATCGAAGTATTGCTCTGCTTTGTTGGTCCTGCAAAAATACATAACTGTTGTTTTTAACAGTCAACTTTTTTCAGGGTAATACAATGAGGATGCGCCCCTTGCTTTCCTTCTCTACAAGGCGGAAGAACTGCCGAGTTACCTGCGTACGCATGTTGCCCATCGGCTCGTGGTCTGTGAAAGTCAGCGTCTGCGCTCACACGAACATCGGGACGCAAAGCATCATCAGAAATATAATTTTATTCAAATCCATTTTTATAAATAGGAATTAAGCTATTATCGCCTATTCAGTTAATTCCAGATGGTATCCACTCCTTCTTCCCCTTCAAAGTAAGCGTGCTGCTCATCTTTGCGGAAGGTCTCTGCCGTTGCCATATCAGTGGTTTTTCCATTTAGCCGGAGTGGTTCCCAGCGTTTTCTTGAAGGTTTTGATAAAATAAGCCGGATCCTTGAACCCACACAAGGCAGCCACGTCCGAAACACTTGCATCTCCCTTAGCCAGCAGTTCACAGGCCCGTTCTATCCGGAAATCGTTCAGTGCATGGGAGAAGGTCTTTCCTACATGCCGCTTGAAGAAGGAGCAGAAGGAAGTGCGGTTCATACCGGCGTAGGAAGCAATCTCGTCAATGCTGATATTCCGGGCGTAATTGCACGAAACATAAATCCTGATCTTCTCCAGCCTTTTTTCCGGAGAACCGATGGCAGACAGAGAACTGATCGGCCGAGAGTCCCGTAGCCTGGACATCAGCAGTACCAGCCGAAGCAGTT
This sequence comes from Bacteroidales bacterium, assembly GCA_017447815.1. Lineage (GTDB taxonomy): Bacteria > Bacteroidota > Bacteroidia > Bacteroidales > UBA932 > Cryptobacteroides. The sequence goes on from JAFSMS010000014.1 coordinate 804, forward strand.
CCGGTACGCGCTCCTGCCCATCCAATGCATCAATCTGATGCATCGTTTCGATGATGGCCGACTGCCTCTCCCCTGTGAATGAAACGGCTTCCGTGAGTTCTTTCAACCTGAGAATATCGGCCGATAAATCCGGAAAGGCCGATAGCAACCTGTCGAGGAAGGTCTGCGAGAAATGAAAGGTAATGTTCTCGATGCAGCCTCCGGCATCCGTACAGCCGGGGTCGAACTGCCACAGATGCGGCAAACCGGGCGGCACCAGCACAACTTCACCCGTTTCAAAGTGTTCAGTGACTGTGCCCAGGATGCGCGTCCCGCATCCAATGATGATATACGAGATCTCAAAGCCCGGCTGGGTATGAAGGCCTATCTGTTTGTCAGGAGACAGGCGTACGTGGTCAAACTGATAATACATGTTGCAAATATAGTCATATTTATTTTTATGATAATACAATTACTGCAATGATTTTCGTACTATCTTTGCGAAACCATCCCGGTAGGACCGGAAGTACTGCAATATGGCGAAAGAGAACGTATATCTGGCATCCAAGCCGCGCTATGAGATCCTGGACGGGCTCCGGGGTGTGGCAGCATTGATGGTGGTGGCATTCCACCTTTTCGAGACCTACAGCAAAGGTCCCGCTTTCCAAATCATCAACCACGGCTATCTGGCAGTGGATTTCTTCTTTGTCCTGAGCGGCTTCGTCATCGGCTACGCCTACGATGACCGCTGGGACCGGATGACCACCTGGGGCTTCTTCAAGCGTCGTCTTACGCGCCTGCACCCGCTGGTAATCATGGGAACGCTTATCGGGGCCGCGTTGTTCTTCTTCCAGGATGCAGGGATGTTCCCGAACATCATGCAAACACCCCTATGGAAGTTCCTGCTGTGCCTTGTGATGGGAATCCTGATGATCCCCTGCGGTTCAAGTCTTGACATCCGTGGCTGGGGCGAACTCAACTCCTTCAACGGCCCCAACTGGTCGCTCACGCTGGAATACTGCGGCAACATTCTCTATGCCTTTGTGTTCAGACATTTGCCGAAGGCGGCCTTGGCAGTACTGTGCGCCTGCTGCGCTTTCTTCACGCTGGATCTCACCCTGGGCTGGGACGTCTTCGGCCTTTTCCCGGACGGGCCTCAGTACAATGTCATCGGCGGCTGGAGCCTCAATGCGCAGCAGATGTACATCGGCTTTACGCGCCTGCTGTACCCTTTCCTCTGCGGCCTGCTCATTTCCAGCATCCTGCCGGGGCATCGCTCCGAAAACAACCCCAGCGGGTCCCCCATTCATCTGAAAGGAGGATTCTGGTGGTGTTCCCTGGCTCTGGTGATCATTATGGCCATGCCATGCATCGGCGGAAAACAAGGCATTCCGGACGGTATTTTCCAGGCTGTGTGCATCCTTGCCGTCTTCCCGCACATCGTCCTGGCAGGTGCTGGTAGCGTGACAACGCACCGGTGGAGCACCATGGTCTGCAAATGGCTGGGAGACATCTCCTATCCCGTCTACATTACGCATTACCCGCTTATCTACATGCAGCTGGCCTGGGCCGAAAAGCATCCGGAAGCCCCGCTCTACACACACATCGCCGTAGCCGTCGGCGTCTTCTTCCTGGCCGTCATGCTGGCCTGGGCCCTGCTGAAAGTCTATGACGCGCCTGTCCGTGAGTGGCTCAAGGAGCACTGGCTCAAGAGAAAATCAAAGTAAAAGAGCCCAGGATACAGCCCCTTTTGTGGACGTGAACCCGATCTTGTTATGTCATTCTGAGCGAAGCGAAGAATCTCATTGATTACTTGCCGATTATAGATCCTTCACTTTGTTCAGGATGGCAAATCAGCTACATGATCAACGGCCGGGCAATGCGGTCAAATTCGTCAACCGGGATGGGCCTGAAACTACGGACAAGGGCGATGACTTCCACTTGGCGGTTGAGTGCATAGGTGCAGTCATCCAGGCGAACGGTGACGTCGCAGAAATCTTCATAACTCCATTTCTGTTCAACGATGGGGTGGCCATTACTTAATCTGTCGGAAATCAAATAAAAGTGATGAAGGCTTTCGTGCCAGTCCTTGAAAGCGACCTTCTCCACATAAAAGATTTCTCCGTCCCGACTGATCATCTCGCTTTTCAGGAGTTTCCCTTCCCGCATGATTCTTCTTGGCCTGCTTTGTTTTCTTATTGCAATTAAGGTGGCAACTACGAGAATAGCTAAGGCCAACAAAATTAACGACAAAAGCATGCTCATACTAATAATAGCCCGTAAATGAATCAAACTGAGAAATGCGAATTTAACGTACTAATCTTCTGGCATTTATTCCGGCGTCCAGATTTCGTCCAGGTCCACCAGTTCGACCTCTTTGCAGCGTCCGCAATTTCCGCAGCCGGCGCAGGAGAAGGCCATGGCGCATTCCGCACAGCGGTGGAGATTGAACCGGGGATGATACAACTCCTCCGAAGTAAGGAGCGTCCCGTATTCCGGGTCATACAGGTTGAACCGGACCGGGCCGAAATAATGGCTTAATCCCGAGCGGAACGCCTGGTGGAGCTGCGTTTTCTGGTCCGGAATCCGATAACTGCGGTCGTCTTTGATGAAAACCTCTCCGGTGGAATCAAAGGCGAAGTTCACCCTGTGCCGGGCGCAGGCATCGCTGATCTGTTTGACCCATTCGTATCGGCAGGGCCTGAGGCCGCCATAGGCTTCACCGCCCAGGTCTATCTGTTCGATCTGCCCCGAGGAAAGGGCCGGTTCTACGTCGATGGGGCCGATAAGGGGAGAAAGGTTCATGCCTTTGTGCCTGGCGGGAATGTCCCACAGGATGGGCCAACGCTCGTCGAAAGCACGCTGGTTCTCGCAGGTGACATTCAGTTGCACATTCTCATATCCTTCACCCCAGTCGGCCGGCAGATGGTCCGCCATGCGGAGTGCCCGTTTCGTAAGGATATAGAATTTCACGTCCGAGCGGTAGCGGATGATGCGCCACATCTCCTCCCGCCAGGGATCCGCCTCTTCCAGGAAGGTGTCCGAAGTCATGTTCACCCGCACCCAATAGCCCGGAGGGACCTTGAAGTTTCCCTTCCGGTCCCGTTCCAGGGGCTTGGAGAAATTCTTTGTGCGGAAAATCTCTGTAGATTGCCCTGGAACCCTGTGGGTTTTATCCAGCACGAACATGTAGCAGTTGGCACAGCCTTCACTGTACTTTCTGCATCCATGCCACGGGTTCCAGGACTTAAGGTCGATCATGCTCAACGGGGATCTTAGGATATCGAAACGGCGTCACCGCCCAGACGGATCATTCATCATATCCGGGTCGGTCAGACGCCAGGGGCATCATCAGGCTGCTGGCCGTCGTGTGCCTTCCACATGCACTCGGTAATCTTCATGTCGGAGAAAACCGCCGTGAAAGACGACTCTTCCGGGGAACAGGCGTAGATGCCGAAGGAGATTTCATCGGCACCCGCATACATGTGACAGATGCGCATCTGGCTGAAGTGGACACCGTCCGTCGAGCATTCGATGCAGTAGTCATCGGCTCGGCGTGAGAAGCGGTACCACATGGTCTTGACATCGGCGGGGATGGCCGTAGTGGCCCAGTCGGACCAGCCATTGTTGGTAGCCACGCTTCCCAGATGCTGGAACTCCCCGTTCTCAAACTCCACGGAGCCCTTGAGCCAGTTTTCGCTATCCAGGTACATGACGATGCCGCACTGGTCGAAGCGCTGGTGGCTCTGCGTGAAATCGGTCTTCACCACAAAACTGAAGTACTGCTCACGGGTTTTCATCTGCAGCACCGGCGCGTTGTCGTTCCGGAAATGATAGTAGGTCCGCTGCCAGAGGTCGGTATGGGGAGCGGTGGTGATGGCGATGGTGTCGCCCTTGATTTCACAGGCGGCCGGCTCCCGGGTCCATTGAAGTTGGTCCAACTGAATCTTTCCGCCGTCGGCAAGCGCATCGGCTACGCTGTCAATAAATTCAGTGTCAGTTGCTTTTTGAGCAGGGCTTCCGCAAGAAACCGCGCAAATGCATAATCCCATGCAAAGGTTTTTAACAAAGTTTGTCATAATAAGGTTACAATGATTAACATATTCTGTCAATGGCTGGGTCTCAGGATCATAAAGACCACGGCGCCCAGGCAGACGGCGATCCCGATGGCCATTTTCAGCGTCAGGGGCTCTCCAAAAAGCAGGGTCCCTATCAGAATGGCCGTCAGCGGCTCAAAGACTCCGAGGATGGAAGTTTTGGTTGGGCCGATATAACGCGACGAAAGCGCGAGCGTCAGCATGGAAATCATGGTGGGCACAATGGCAAGGCCGATGAGATTGCCCCAGTCGGCCACGGTGTCGATTCCTTCCACGAAACTTCCTCCCTGGAGGGCCCGCAGAGAGACGAACAGGGCGGTGCCGGTCAGGAGGGCATACAAGGTGAGCGTATGCTCGGAAACGTTTCTGATGCGCTTGCTCCGGTTCACGATGACCAGGTAGAAAGCATAACTGAGGGCCGATGCCGTGGCGAGGATAATGCCCGGAATCTTGATTTCGGCCCCGGATGAAGGGCTGGACAGCAGCAGGATGCCGCCGAAAGTGGCGATGATGGACAGCCATGTCTGCCAACTTGGATAGAAACGCAGGAAGACCATGATAAGGGCCACGAACACCGGGTAGAGATACACCAGCGTGGTGGCAAGCCCTGAAGGGATGAACTCGTAGGAGAAAAAGAGAAACAGGCTGCTGCAGGAAAACAGCAGGCCCAGGACGACAAGCAGGCCAAGTTCTCTTCCCCTGACCTTGAAAGGCTCTTTCTTCAGGAGCATCCATCCCGCAAGGATGGCGGCCGAAAAGCCATAACGGAACAGGAGCATCACCAGAACCGGAACGCCGCTGTCGAGAAGCGGCTTGGCAAAAAGCGGGTTGGTTCCATACGAAACGCCCGCCACAAAACCGGCGATCAGCCCTGCAATCCTTCGGCTGTTACTGTCTATCGTGCGTACCAAAACTATTCTTTGCTATAAATCGGGGCGCAAAGATACGGCTTTTCCGGCAGACCGGGAAAAGTTTTTTCAGGAATTCCCGCCGACGTCACAAAGGGAGGCTTTGGCACGGTCCAGGGCTTCCAGGACACGGTCGCACCAGGCGTCGAATGCCGGGTCCGGCACCTGCAGCCGGGGGTTTGAGAGGATGTTGTCGATGGTATCGGCCACCCCTTCCTCAAAACGGACGGTAGCCTCGAAGCCGGGAACCGCCCGCTTGAGTTTGCTGTTGTCAAAGAGCACGGTCACGGCCTTGTCGCCGAGCAGGCCACCCCGGAAATCGTACGGCCCCACATCGGCAAGGAACTCGGAAGAGACGTGCACCGCCTTGAGTTCCACGCCCAGTTTGTCGGCAATGACCTGGTAGATCTGGTTCCAACTGAGGGTTTCGTCGGAAGTGATCTGGAAGGCATTTCCAAGCGCATGCGGGTTTCCCATCAGGCCGATAAAGCCTTTGGCAAAGTCGGAATTATGCGTCAGGGTCCACTGGGAGGTGCCGTCCCCGTGGATGATGACGCGCTTACCGTCCAGCATGCGCCGGAGCACCTGCCAGGAGCCCTTTTCTCCATGTACGCCCAGCGGAACGGAACGATCGCCATACGTGTGGCTGGGGCGGATGATGGTCACCGGAAAGCCTTCCTGCCGGTATTTTTCCATCAGGAAATCCTCGCAGGCAATTTTTTTGCGGGAATATTCCCAATAAGGATTGGCCAGCGGAGTGCCCTCCGTAATGAAAGGACTCGCCGCCGGTTTCTGATAGGCCGATGCGGAACTGATGTACATATATTGCCGCGTTTTGCCCCGGAACAGCCTCCAGTCCCTCTCCACCTGGGCGGGAACAAAGCCGATGAAATCGCACACGCAGTCCCAGGAGCGGTCTTGCAGGAGGCGGGCCACGGCCGTCTCGTCTTCTACGTCGGCCTTGATTACATGGACGCCCTCCGGAACGGCCTCAGGCCTGGAACCACGGTTGAGAAGGGTCAGGTCCCACTTTCCTTCTGCCGCGAGGGCAGCGGTGATGGCGGTGCTGATGGTGCCGGTGCCGCCGATGAACAATGCTTTGGGTTTCATGGGAGTCTAGTTGAATTATATCGCAAATATATGGAAAAAATGTTTATCTTCGCAGATGAAAGAATGCTGGTACGAACTTTATGACGTAACCCGGGAGAACCAACTGTATGTAAGAACGCAACTTGACGATCATGAATTCAGAAAGAGAAGTTTGGATAGACTGGCTGCGCATCATCGCATGCCTGTTCGTGATGATGACACATTGCTGTGAATGTTTTTATTTCGGCGACGGCGGCACCCTTATCCTCACCCGGACCGATGCCATCTGGGTGACGCTGCTGAATACCTTCACCCGGGCCTGTGTTCCGCTTTTCGTCGTGGCTTCCAGTTATCTGCAGTTCCCCATCCACTACCCGACCGGCGTGTTTTTCCGCAAAAGGCTGGTGCGCATCCTGATTCCCTTCGTGCTTTGGTCGCTGGTCTATGCGCTGGTCTGGGGAAATCCCGTGCAAAACCTCAAGGACCTCCTGCTCAACTTCAATTATTCGGCCGGACACCTGTGGTTTGTGTACATGCTCCTCGGCATCTACCTCATCATGCCCCTGCTCTCCCCCTGGGCCGAGAAAGTGGGCAAGAAGGAGTTGCAACTATTTCTGGGAATCTGGCTTTTCAGCACCGTCATTCCCTACATCCGCTACTGGGCCGGCGGTCCGGCCGAGGTGATCTACGGTCCCTCCGGCATTCCCAACCTGGCCCGGTATCCCCTGTGGGGAGAAGCCAGTTGGAACGCCTACGGCACGTTCTACTACATCAGCGGCTTCATCGGCTTCCTGCTGCTGGGCTTGTATTTCCGTAAATTCGTAAAGGAGTTGAGTTGGAAAAAGACCCTGGCCATCGCCCTGCCGCTGTTTGCCGCGGGCTTTGCCATCGGAGCCGGCGGCTTCTACCGTCAGGTCCTCGCCAGTGCCGGCGGGGAGTTCCCCGTCTCCGGTCCGGTGGGATACGCGGCCATCTGGGAAACCACCTGGTTCAACGACACGCTGGGCCTGGCCCTGATGACCATCGCCTGGATTCTGATCATCCGCAAAATGGGAAACAGCGGCGCGTTCTACCAAAAGATCATCCTGCCCGTTTCCCAGGCCAGTTACGGAATGTACCTTTGCCACATGCTGGTGCTGAGCACGGTTTCCGTCTGGATTTTCGCCTGGCTCAAACGGGGAACCGAGGGGGTCCTGGGCTTCTGGACTACGCCCGTGGAAGTACTGCTCATCGCGCTGATCACCTTCACCGTCACAGCCGTGGCCTGCGTCCTTGTCCGGCGCATCCCCAGGCTTGGAAAGTTCATCGTGGGCTAAGCGGTTTCGCTTGCGTAAATGCGCTCGAACAAGGTTCTTAACAGCGCCTCATCCCGGATGATCCGGCGAAGTTCCTCCAGTTTGGCACTGTTGGGAGACTCCGGAATCCAGAGTTTGAGGTAACCGCCGTAATCATACTTCTCATGAAGGTGCTCCAGCGTACGCTGCCAGTGCCCCTCCTTCTCCAGTTCCGGATAATGGGACAGGCCGAACTGCACCGTGCGCCGGATAATTTGCTCCGGCTCGATGAGGCGGTCGGCCTCGGCGACGATGCGCCCGTAGATGCTGCGCGGCTCATGGTCGGAAGAGGCGCGGTGATCTTCGGCCGCCTGGGCGATGGTTTCAATCTCATCGGCCGAAAACCACTGCCGAAGTTCCTTCATTTCGCGGATGATGCGGCCGCTTTCCAGGTGGTGGGTTTTCCGGTCCACGGCGAGGCCCAAATCGTGGCAGGCGGCCGCCGCATAGACCATATCCCTGTTTACGGGATAGTGTGCCGCCAGGTCCAGGGCACGGGCGATGACACTGCGAGCGTGGTCTTCCTGATGCGCCTTGTCAAAACTCTTATACCGAGGCACAATTACGGACCGGACAAAACACGCCAAGGCCGGATTTACTGCAGTTTCTGTCTGTTTCATTACAAGATGATTTCCATGCTGGTGAACTGGGGCTGCATTCCCATGGCCTCATAGAATTTAAGGGCGGGATGATTGCACTCCCACACATGCAGCGTAATGTTGTGGCAGCCCTGCTCGCGGGCAAACTTTCTGACATGCCCGAACAGTTTGGTGCCGATTCCCTGCCCGCGCGCCTTCTCGTCCACACAGATATCGTCGATATAGAGCGAGGTGAGCGGCTGCAGACTGCCGCTGTTCTGGAACGTGAGGGCGCAGAAGGCATAGCCCAGCACCTCCGAATCCCGTTCGTAAACGAATACCGGAGTTTCCGGATTGGCAAAAATGGCTTCCAGGGCGGCATCCGTGTACTTTTTGCCCTCGCCCCGGAATAGGTCGGGGCGGCCGTTGTGATGAATTCGGAGCACTTGCTCCAGGAGCCGGTTCACGGCTGCCAAATCCTGGCTGCTTGCTTTTCTTATCAATTCCATAAACTGCGATTATACCGGATCGACATCAATGACCAGATGGCCGAAGTATTTCTTCTCCTTCTCAAAGGCGTTCACGCTGTCCAGGAGCCTCTTTTTGTTGGCCTGCAGGGCTTTGTCACGGGGCAGCATCACGCGGATCTGGCGGATATACCGGTCGGCCACTTTGTCCACGGCCGGCGTATAGGGGCCGATGTGCGGAAGCGCCAGCCGGGAGGAAAACTCCCGGGAAAGGAAATCCACCCTCTTTTCGCTGGCATCCCGGAAAGTGAGGTAAATGAGGCGCGTGTAAGGAGGATAGCCGAACTGACGGCGTTCCTGGAGCATATCGGCGGTGTTGTCCGTCTTCTCTCCCAGGCGGGCGAAAACCGGATGGGAGGGTTCCCGGGTCTGGATGACGAAAAGGCCCGGCTTTCCGCGCCGGCCGCTGCGGCCCCGGAACTGCTCCAGAATCTGGATGGCATGCTCGTCGGCCCGGAAGTCCTGCTGACCCAGGATATTGTCGGCCTGGATGACGGCCACCAGCGAGAGGCCGGCGAAATCGAATCCCTTCGTGAGCACCTGCGTGCCGATGAGGATGTCAATCTCTCCCTGGGCGAACTGACGGATGATGTCCGCTTCGGCGGCACTGCTGTCGCTGTCCAGCCGGGCGATGCGGGCCTCGGGGAAGACGGCCTTCACCTCCTCCTCGATTTTCTGGGTCCCGGCCCCGAGGGGCTGGAGTTTGCCTCCGCACTTTTTGCAAAGACCGGTGTATTCTTCCGAATGACCGCAATAGTGGCAAAGGAGGCGCTGGGGATGCAGGTGCAGGCTCATGGAGACGTTGCAGTGCGGACATTTGGGGATATCGCCGCACTCGGTGCACTGGACGGCCGGGGCATAGGAGCGGCGGGAGCGCAGGAGCACAGCCTGTCCGCCTTCCTTGAGGGTACGGTCCAACTGCTGCAGCAACTTGAGGGAAAGGCTCCCCACCATACCGTTTTTCCTACGCTCGGCAATAGTGTCGATCAGAAGGATGGGCACCTCTTCTCCCTGATGGAAGCGCTGCTTCAGGTCAACCTTTACAAAGCGCCCGTTTTCAGCATTATAGAGCGATTCCAGCGACGGGGTTGCACTGCCCAGGATCACATGGGCGCCTTGGATGAGCGCGAGCATGATGGCACTCTCCCGGGCATGATAGCGGGGCGCCGGCGAATCCTGCTTGAAGGAACTGTCGTGCTCCTCGTCCACAATGACAAGGCCCAGGTTCCGGTGCGGCAGAAAAAGGGCCGACCGCGTACCCAGGACCATGTATTTTTCCGCTTCCCGGACGGCCGATGCCACCCTTCCCTTCCGGGCCGGAGTCTGGGCGCTGTGATAGACCAGCACCTCCGGGAATACGGCGGCCACCCGGTCTTCCAACTGGCGGGAAAGGGCGATTTCCGGAACCAGGAAAAGGACACTTCGTCCGCTGTCCATCGTTTCCCGGGCCAGTTGGAGATAGATTTCCGTTTTTCCGGCGCCGGTCACCCCGTGCAAAAGGACCGTTTTGCCGGCGTCAAACGCGTCTTTGACGGCCGAAGCCGCCTCTTCCTGCAGCGGACTCAGGGAAACACTTTTCCTTTCCGTCCGGCGCAGCTTCCCGGGCGTTTTCGCCGGCTTGTCCCGCAGGAGGGCGGCCTTGTACACTTCTCCCACCGTACAGAGATAATAAGAGGCCATGGCACGCCAGAAGCGGATTTCTTCCGGGAAAACCGGCGGCAGCCCCTCTTCTCGGCCCACGATATAGAGGATTCTCGGAACAAGGTCTTCGGGAGGGGCCGCCTCCGTGGCCGACACCACCGCCGGATACTGCTTGCCGGCGAATTCCACCTTCACACGGTCTCCCACGGCCACCTCCATCCCTTCCGGGACGATATAGTAAGGCTCCCACTCCACCCGGAGCGGCAGAATCACCTGTATGAAGTTCTCTTCGGCCATAAACAGTGCGAATGTAGCAAAAATCTTTGAATATTCATTGTGGAACTTTCGTGGAACATTTTTTGCTCTATTGCAGAATTATCACTACTTTTGTCTGTTTGATAGGGCTGGAGCCCGGAACTTGAACCATATGGGAAAAATAATCGCCATCGCCAACCAGAAGGGCGGAGTGGGAAAGACCACCACCGCCATCAACCTGGCAGCCTCTCTGGCCGTTTTGGAGAAAAGCGTCCTCATCATCGACGCCGATCCGCAGGCCAACACCACATCCGGCCTCAATTTTGACCCGGAGAACAGCGACCATCGCACGCTGTATGAGATTCTTATCGGCAAACTGGGGGCCGAAGACGCCCTCATCCAGACCGAACTCCCCAAACTGCACATGATCCCCTCGCACATCAACCTGGTGGGCGCGGAAATCGAACTGCTGGATGTCAAGGACCGTGAATCCGTCCTGAAAAAAGCCCTCGCTCCCATCAAGGACCGCTACGACTATATCATCATCGACTGCTCCCCCTCCCTGGGACTCATCACGGTAAACTGCCTCACCGCGGCCGATTCCGTCATGATTCCCGTGCAGCCGGAATTCTTCGCGCTGGAAGGCCTCGCCAAACTCATCCAGACCATCCGCCTGGTGCAGAACGGAATTAACCCCGACCTTGCCATCGAAGGTTTCGTGGTCACCATGTTCGACGGCCGCACCAAGGTGCACAACCAGGTGGTGGCCCAACTCCGGGAGCACTTTAAAGACATGGTTTTCAACACCATCATAACGCGGAGCATCCGCCTGAGCGAAGCCCCGTCTTACGGCAAACCCATCATCCTGTATGATGTGATGAACAACGGTACGGCCAATTACATGAACCTGGCCAAGGAAGTATTGGACAAGAACGAAGCATCAAATGGCTAACAAACCGCAATATGGCCTCGGGAAAGGGCTGGGCGCCCTCCTGGGAGGCGAAGACCTGTCGGAACTGAGAAAGCCCGTCGGCTACATCAACAAAGAAGTGGTTTCCAAGGAAGGAAAGCCGCAGGACACCTCGGACGTCCTCCGCATCCCGGTGGACATGATAGAGCCCAACCCCTACCAGCCGCGCATGAACTTCGACAGCGAAGCCCTTCGCGAACTGGCCGATTCCATCCGAACCTTCGGTCTCATCCAGCCCATCACCGTACGGCGCAAAGGAGACGGCAAATATCAGATTATCAGCGGTGAACGCCGTTACCGGGCATCTACCATGGCCGGCATGGACATGATTCCCGCCTACATCCGCGACGCCTCCGAGCAGGGTATGCTGGAAATGGCCATCGTCGAGAATATCCAGCGGGAAAACCTGGACCCCATCGAAGTGGCCATGAGTTACCAGCGCCTGATGGAGGAATGCCGCCTCACGCAGGAACAGATGGCCGACCGCGTGGGCAAAAAACGCGCCTCCGTGGCCAATCAGCTCCGCCTGCTGAAACTGCCCGCCAAGGTTCAGCACGACCTCAAAGTCGGCCTGGTGAGCGTAGGGCACGCCAAGGTCCTGCTGGGCATCGAAGACCCGCTCACCCAGGAAGCCCTGTGCGACGCCATTGTGAAAAACGGCCTCTCCGTCCGGCAGTTGGAAGACAAAATCAAGGCCCTGGAAAGCAAGCCGGCTCCCAAGAAAAAGGCCGACGAGCCCCAGGAACTTCCCCCCATGTACTACCGCCTGCTGGAGAATATCGGCCGATATGTCGGCGAAAACGGCATCTCGCTGCGCCGCGGCAAGGATGGAAAGGGTTCCCTCACCATCCGTTTTGATTCCGACGCCCAGGCAGAAGAATTCCTCAAGGCACTGGACCATCAGAGATGAACGTAAGGAAGGTTGTCATCCTGCTTGCCGGACTGCTTGCAGCCTGGCCTTTGGCCGCCCAGTTCAGGGACGACCAGTTCAAGCGTGACGCCTTCTCGCAGAACTACACGGATACCTCCCAGACTGCCAAGTCGGATTCGTCCGCCCTGTTCAGTTTCAAGGAATTCTTCGGCGGACTGGCCGGCAAGAACAAGGCTTCGCTCAAGACGCTCACCATGGGATCGGCCGTCCTGGTGGGCAGCAACCAGATTTACAACCGCCAGTACTGGAAACTTCCCATCATCTACGGCGGAATCGGCGCCGGGATTTACGGCGGCATCCGTTTCAATAAACTGTATCAGCAGACAGAAGAAACGAAATACCAGACTTTCAGCACTTTATGTTATGTCGGCGCCGGCCTGGCCTATTGGGGCTCCCTGCTGGACGGAGCCGTCATGTTCGACCGCGGCGGCCAGTATCCCAACCCGGCCAAGGCAACGGTCTATTCCATCCTCCTGCCCGGACTGGGCCAGATTTACAACGGAGAACTTTGGAAAATCCCCATTTACTGGGGTGGACTGGCGGCCAGCGTCCATTTCTGGATAGACAACAATGTCCAGTACCAGCGCTGGAAATGGATTCATAACCAGGCCACGTCCACCGACGAAACCATCACCGAGCGGCCTCCGTATTCCGGAGAAAATGCCAAATATTACCGGGATATGTACCGCCGTTACCGGGATTATTCCATCCTGGCCACCGCCCTGGTCTATCTGATTCAAGTGATTGATGCCAACGTCTTTGCCTATATGCAGGGCTTCGACGTTTCGGACGACATTTCCATGCAGTTGGAGCCGGCGGTGCTGTCCACCCAGTACGCATCCATGAGTCCGGCCGTGGGCATGCGGATCGGCCTTACTTTTTAGATTATGAAAAGAATACTGATACTCAGCGCTTCCCTACTCCTTGTCGCCGCTCCGCTCTGGGGGGCTGTTCCGGTCCGGAAAACCCGCCGGCAACTGCTCAAGGAGAATGAAGAACTCCTGAAGAAGATCCAGACCCTGCAGTCGGAACTGGAAACGTACCGGGAAAACGCAGCGGCCCTGGAAGAGATTGAAGAGGAACTGTCCGGCGAAAACGAGAACAAGGTGTCGGCCGCCCTGGAAAATTATGCATCGGCCAGCACGGATACGCTGCTGGCCCAATGGTATATGCATCGCCGCAGCAACATCCCTGGCCGCGAGCAATACGATATGGACTCGGTCCATTTCACCACGGATGTGCCGGATTCCGTCCTGATGAAGCGCCTCGCCGACATGAATTCCTTCATTTCCCTCCCCTATAACGAGACGGTGAAGAACTACATGATCCTGTATTCGGAAAAGATGCCGCGCAAGATGGGAGAGATGATGGGCCTTGCCGAGTATTACATGCCCCTCTTCGAGGAAACCTTCCGCCAGTACGACCTTCCCGTGGAGTTGAAATACCTCTCCGTCATCGAGAGCGCCCTCAATCCCCGGGCCGAATCCCGCGTGGGGGCCCTGGGCCTCTGGCAGTTCATGTACCGCACGGCCCGTAGTTACGGCCTGCGGATCGACTCTTACATCGACGAGCGCATGGACCCCATCCAGTCGGCCGATGCCGCCGCCCGTTACCTCCGGGATGCCTACCGCATTTTCCAGGACTGGCCGCTGGCCATATCTTCCTATAACTGCGGCTCGGGCAACGTGAACAAAGCCATCAAACGCGCCGGCGGGAAAAAGGATTTCTGGGCCATTTACGAGTACCTTCCGCGCGAAACCCGCGGCTATGTGCCGGCCATGGTCGGCGCCATGTATGCCTTCCGCTATGCCAACGAATACGGCCTGTATCCGGAGCCCATGGCCATTCCCACCTACGTGGATACCATCCACCTGCACAAAAACCTTCATTTCGCACAGGTGAGCGAACTGCTGGGCATCCCCTTGGACGACCTTCGGGACCTGAATCCCCAGTACTACAAGGATATCATTCCCGGGGCTTCCGGGAACGAGGTGCTGCGCATCCCCTTCAACTACACGTCCGCTTTCCTGGACCTCCAGGATTCCGTGTACGATTACCGCAAGAACGAACTCTTTGCCGAAAAGGTCCCGGACGGGCGCGAAACGGTTTCCGGCAGGCCGGTTCCTACGGCACGCCCTTCAGCCGCCCCTCAGTGGACGTATTACAAAGTGAAGGCCGGTGACAATCTGGGAAAGATTGCCAGAAAGTATCACTGTACCGTCAAACAACTCAAGGCCTGGAACAACCTCAAGAGCGACCGTATCGCGATCGGCCAGAAACTTAAAATCGGCAAAAAATAGTTAGAAGCGGTCCATGACGGAGAAAATCCGTTCCCGCACCTCGTCAATCGTGCCGACGCCGTCGATTTCCTGATAGCGGCCGGCATTTTTGTAATACTCGATGAGCGGTTCCGTCTTGGCGTGGTAGGTCTTGATCCGGTTTTCCACCACCTCGGGACGGGCGTCGTCGGCCCTGCCTTCGATCGTGGCGCGGTGAGCGATCCGCTCCTGGATCAGGCTGTCCGGAATCATGATGGAAATGCAGGCGGTAACCTTCTCGGCCGTGTTTTCCAACATGCGGTCCAGGGCCTGGGCCTGCGCGATGGTGCGCGGGAATCCGTCCAGGAGGAAACCGTTCACGCCGCCCGTGCTCTTGAACTTGGCTTCAATCATTCCTTCCACGACCTCATCGGGGACCAGGTTGCCCGCTTCAATGAGCGCTTTGGCCTGCTTGCCGAGTTCGGTTCCCGCGGCGATTTCGCTGCGGAGCAGTTCACCGGTAGAAAGATGACAGAGATGGTAGCGCTCTACCATGGAACCGGCCTGGGTGCCTTTTCCGGCGCCGGGAGGGCCAAAGAGTACATAGTATTTCATAATTTAGTCGTCTAAAACGTAGATATCCTTGATATTGCGGCCCAGTTCATCGTAGTCCAGGCCGAAGCCGACGATGAAACGGTTGGGTATTTCCATGGCAACGTAATCCAGTTTCACGTCCTTGTCATAGACATCGCTCTTGAGAAGAAGCGTGCAGACGCGTGCGTCTTTCACCTTGTGCTCTTTGAGCTGCTTCATCATGGCCACGATGGTGGTGCCGGTGTCCACGATGTCTTCCACGATCAGGACCCGCTTGCCTTCCAGGTTGCGGGGAAGCGGAACTTCCGTCTTGACCACGCCGGTGGAAGACGTTCCCTCGTAGGAAGAGAGTTTGCAGGCTTTCAGGACCAGGGGGAAGTTGACACGTTTGAGCAGTTCGGCCGCATAGACGACGGCTCCGTTCAGGGTGCACAGAAGGATGACAGGGTCCTCGTCCGTGGCATCGGCATAGTCCCGGTTCAGGCGGTCCGCCACCACATCGATGGCTTTTTCGATTTCCTCGTTGGGAATGAAGAGGCGGAAAGTTTTGTCGTGCAGGGTTACTTTTTCCATCGAATTCATCTTATTTATGCAAAAATAGTAAAAAACGTCCAAAAAAACTCCTGAAACAACACAAGTTATTAACAGCGGCTGTGTATTTTCGAACAGGCTTCGTATCTTCGGCATCATGAGAAGGATTGTGTGTGTGCTGTTTATCCTCCTGCAGGCCGAAGGCTTGCTTGCCCAAAGCGAGGAGGTGTTGCGGGCGGCCCGGTATCTGTCGGGCGCCTCGTCCGAGGAAGAGACGGAGGAATACTGGATTTCACGGCTGGAGGCGGCGGAGGGCCGCCGGATTCGCATCAATGCCGCCCGGATACGCTCGGACGGCGTGCTGAGCGACTACCAGACCGCCGCCCTGGCCGACTACCGCGCCCGCTCCGGAGACATCCTTTCCTGGGAGGAACTGGCGCTGGTGGACGGCTTTTCACGGGAACTGGTCGCCGTACTAAAGCCCTTCCTTTCGCTGGAATCCACCCGCCTTCCCGGAGCGGTTGACACGGTGAAAATCAAGGTTTACACGCTGCTCAGAGGGTCGTTGACGGGTCTTGGCGGCAAGGTGCGCGCCGTGGAGTCCCGGTGGCGGGCGGGTGCAGCCTGGCGCAGCAGCGGATGGCCCTTCGGCCGCAGTGCCGACGGCAGTTTCTACGCCGAGGGCTCCTGGCGCGGGCATCGGCTCCTGCTGGGCGATTACAATCTGCGCTTGGGCCAGGGACTGGCTTTCTGGAGCGGTTTTTCCATGACCAGTCTCTCCACGGTGGACGCATTCCTGCGCCGAACCACGGGGCTTTCTCCCGTCTGGTCTTTCTCCTCCGCTTCCGTGCACCGGGGCCTGGCGTATGAATACCAATCGACACATTGGCGCGCGTACGCTTTCGGAACCCTTCAGGGGCTTTTCGGAGGCCATGCCGACTGGCTGGGCCGAAACGGGCAGGCCGGACTCACCGCCGGCTGGCAGAAAGATGGCGGCCTCACCCTCTCGGCCGATACCCGCTGGAACGTCCGCGGGGCCGACCTTGCGGCCGAACTGGCCTTCCGAAGCGGATCTTTGGCGGGGTTGGCCTGCTTCAGGAAAACAATGGGCCCTTTCAAGACGGCACTGCAGGCCAGGGTGCTCCCCTCCCGTTTTTCCGGGAAGAAATACGGCGAATACGCCCTGGCCCTTGGGATGGCGTTTCAGTCGGAGGGCTGGCGGCAACTGGCAGGGCTGTCGGGATTCGGAAGCAGTGTTCCGGAGCATAAGGCGTCCCTTACGCTGGACGCCGCCCTTCTTCCCCTTCCCGGGAGCGATCCCCGCCGCCTGCAACTGCGGGGCTATGCCGGCTGGCAGTGGCAGTTCGCATCGGCCTGGAGCCTGGATGTGCGCCTGACGGAGCGATACCGGAATTACGAGAATCCCCGGACCGGCCTGCGGGCGGACGTCCGCTTTGCGAATGGCTCATGGAAGGCCGCCATGCGGCTGGAAGGAGTTCACTGCGAGCAGTTTGGCTTTCTGAACTATTGGGAAGGAGGCTGGGCGCCGGCGGCCCCTTCCGGCGGCTGGTCCTCCGTCGCTTGCTATCTGCGCCTGACGGGGTTTTTCATCGACCGGTGGAATGACCGCATCTATGTATATGAGCGCGATGCCCCCGGCAACTTTTCCGTTCCGGCCTATTCGGGCAGGGGCGCAGGCATTTCGGCCGTCGGCTCCTGGAAGCACCGCTTCCCCCACTGCACCCTCAAAGCCTACGTCCGCGCCGGCTGGACCGTCCGTGTGGGCCGCGTTCCCTCCCCCGCTTTCGCCCTACAGTTCCACTGCGACCTCTGAGCCTCCTTTCGGCACCTTAGCGCTCGGAACGAATCTGGCGGAGCATTTCTTCGACCGCGGCTTCCAGTTGGAGATCCCGTCCGCTCAAGACGGATTCGGGCGTGTTGTAAATGAGGATATCCGGTTCTATCTGGTGATTTTCGATATAGTATCCCTTCTCCACATCATAGTTTCCCACCTGCGGAATTCCGAAAACCAGAGAGGGATTGATCTGGGTCTCCCACCACACGGCCGTCATGGTTCCGGGAATCGGCGCGCCGATGAGTTTCCCAAGCCCCAGGCTGCGATAGGCGCTGGGGAAGCCGGAGGCGTCAGAATAATTGTCTTCGCCGACCAGCACGCAGGAAGGCTTCGTCCATTTATTGAACGGCTCATGGCCGATGTACTGTCCGCGGGGCGTAAAAGTGACGTATTCCTTTCCTCCCAGGAAGGTGACCAGGTCGTCGTGGAGCCAGCCGCCTCCGTTGTGGCGCGTATCCACGATCAGGGCCTCGGCCGAACGGTACTTTCCGAGAGCCTTGGAATACAGTTCCCTGTAACTGGGGCTGTCCATCCCCTGGATGTGGACGTAGCCTACCTTGCCGCCGGAGAGTTTTTCCACCATCTCTTCCCGCTGACGCACCCAGCGACGGTAAAGCAGAGCGGCATCCGAGGCCGACGGCGTAACGATATATTCCTTCTCTTTCCCATCCACCTTGACCGTGAGGACCGTCTTTTTTCCGGCCCGTTCGTAGAGCGCTTCCATCCAGGCGCCGGAAGCCGTCACGCTTTTGCCTTCGATGGACGTAATGATATCCCCTGCCTGGATCGCCGCATCCGTATTGGAAAGGACGCCGCCGGGCAGCACTTCCGCAATCCGGATCCCTTCCCCGGCATAGGCGGTATCATAAATAACGCCCAGATGGCCCAGATTCCGCCTGGCGGCAGGCCGATAGCGCCCGCCGGTATGGGAGCCGTTCAACTCTCCCAACATCTCTGACAGAAGGTCCTGGAAATCGAAATAATTGTTGATATGAGGCAGGAAGGCGGCATAATTGTCATGATAATACTGCCAGTCTGCTCCGTGCAGGTCTTCTACGTAGAATTTCTCCTTCACCTGTTTCCAACAATGCTCGAAGATGTAACTTCTTTCCCGGGCCGGCTTGAACTCGAAGTCTCCGGAGAAAGGAACCTGGGTGATTTTGTTCCCGGCCGATATCTCCACCTTTGAGATGCTGTTCCCGGCGAAGATGAAGAGGGTCTTTCCGTCCGCGGTGGGGACGAATCGGCCCGCGACACCCTTTTTCACGACGGTAAGGTCGCCTTTCGCGATGTCGATGCAGCAAAGGTCATAGCCTTTTTCCAACCGCTGGGTAAAATAGAGTTTCCCGCCGTCCGGGGTGAGGAAATGGTCCCCCAGCATATTGGAAAAACGGGTAATGCGACGGATGCGCTGGTCTCTGGCGTCAAGTTCCGGAACCAGTTTCGCCACCTTTCCGGCCACACTGTCCTTTTTCTCCTTTTTCTCCTGCTTGGCAACGGCTTTGTCTCCGAGAAGCATCTTGTCAATCTCCACCTGCTCCTTGCTCCGGCCGAACTCCGTATAGGCCTTTCCATCGAAGAACATGACATAAATGTCTCCTTCGGCCCCCCAACTGCCGTGGCTGCGGTAGCCGTTCTTGTCGCTTTCCCAGGTCATGGCCTTTCCGCCAAGGGCCCAGCGGAAACTGCCGTCGGAATAGCCGCTGCGGGTAAGGTTGGTGATGGATCCGTCTTCGATGCTGACCATGGCGATATCCTGGTTGTTCCAGCCGCCGTCGGCCATCCAATTGGTCAGGAGATAACGGCTGTCCGGACTCCAGGCAAACTCCTGGTCCCCATCGGAATAGGAGTAGTTCACGCCCTTGTGCAGGGATTTGGGCTGTCCGCCCTTCGTGCTCAGCACCACCAGTTCCGTGCGGTCCCTGAGATAGGCGATCCATTTGCCGTCCGGAGACACCTGCACCTGGAAGGAAGTCTCCCCTTCAGGGCTCACACGTTCTTCCTTCATGGCAACGGCATAGGTGAAATACTTGTCTTCCTTGCGGGTCAGCGAGGTCCTGTAAATGCTCCAGCAACCGTCCCTTTCAGAAGCATAATAAAGCGCCCGGCCGTCTTCCGAGAAACTGACCCCGCGCTCCTGCTCCGCCGTATTGGTGATACGGCGGGTGGTGGCATAATCGACCGAGGTGACGAAAACGTCTCCCCGGATGACGACCGCCACCTCCTTTCCGTTGGGAGACACCGCCAAAGCCGTGGCATTTTTGAGGTTCAAACGTTCGATTTCTTTTTCTTCCTCATCACGGAAAAGGTTGATTGCCAGTTTCTTTCCGCCGACATACAAATCACCGTTGTAGGAATAGGCCAGTGTCCCGTCGGACGCTACGGAAAGAAAGCGGACCGGATTCTTCTCATAAAAAGTGACCTGGGTCTGCCGCTCCGGGTGGGAAAGGCTGCTCCGGAACACGTTGGAGGTTTTTCCGTCCTGTTCGCTCAGGAAATAAAAAGTATCCCCGTCGGCCGCGAAAACCGGATTCCGGTCCTCGCCGATGAAGGTGGAGAGTTTCTTGAAACTGCCTTCCGGTCCCACCTTTCCGGCCACGGCCGGCCGATAAAGCCAGATGTCACGGGTGACGGACGAGGTATGGTGCTTTCTGAGAGGGTCTTCATAGCCTTTGTAATCCTCGTACAGCATATCGCCCTGCGGGTTGATGCTGAGAGCGCTCATCGTGAGGGAGGTGACCAGTTGGGGTGCCTTTCCCTCCAGATCGGTCCGGTAGAGCTGCTGCGTGCCGGGGAAACCGTCAAAACCGGGGCTCTGGACATCGGCGTCATACCAGGTGAACCAGACATTCCCCTGCCCGTCCGCGGCCAGGAGCGTCTCATTCCCCGGAAGGTTGGTGAGGCGTTTGGGAACGCCCCCTTCCGGCGATGTCACATAGATGTCCCGGCTGTCTTCCCTCCAGGAAGTGAACACAATCCTTTTCCCGTCCGGAGTCCACAGCGGATCCGAATCAAAGGCGGAATTGCTGGTTATCTGAAGGGCGTTTCCCCCGGTGGAAGGGACGGTGTAAAGGTCTCCCTTATAACTGAAAACGACAGTTTTACCATCCGGAGAAATCGCATTTTTCCGAATCCAGGAGGGGTTTTCCTGCGCGGCGGCGGCCATGGGCAGCAAAACAGACAGGGCAAGAAGGCATAATCGGTTCATAGCATTCACTTTAAATAGGATATCGCGGATATTTTCACAAATATAATCAAAAAGTCTGTATTTCTATTTACGAGAAATATACTTATCTTTGTATGTTTATACAGATAGAAAGATGCACAGAATTTTTTTGCCGATATACCGCTTTTTCAGGGAGCATAAGGCCCTGATGTATATCCTGATGATTGGCAGCACCTTGCTCTTTGCCTGGTTCGGCTTCCAGTTGCAATACGAAGAGAACATCGTCAAACTGCTGCCCCGTTCTTCCACCGACAATGAACTGGCTTTCAGCGAAATCGGCCTCAAGGACAAAGTGTTCCTGCAAGTGACTTCGCGGGACACGCTGGCCCCGGTGGGGTCGGCCCGCCTGGCCGAGGCCATGGACGGGTACTGCACCCTGCTCGAAAAACGGGACAGCGCCACCCATTATATTACCGGCATCCTGTCCTCCTTCGACACGGACATGGCCATGGGCGCCATGGACTTCGCCCTCACGCACCTTCCCGCCTTCGTGGACACGTCCTGGTACCGGAATATCCTGCCGGCCCTGGATCCGGAAAGAATCGACGAGCAGATGAGCGAGAACTTCCGCATCATCGAGGAAGACGAAACCGGGGAAGCCACCCAGTTGGTGGCCATGGACCCGCTCAACCTCCGGGAAACGCTGCTGAACTCCGTCCTGGACGGTAACGCCATCGGCGGATTCACCATTCAGGACGGGCATCTGTTCTGTCCCGACAAAACGGTCGCCCTGGCCTTCATCACCCCCAATTTCAGCGGCATGGATTCCGGGCAGGGCACCCGTTTCGTGAACATGATGAACAAAGCCATCCGGGAGTTCGAAGCCGCCAATCCGGACATCCACATCCTGGTACACGGAACGCCCCAGGAAAGCGTTTCCAACGCCAGTACCATCAAGAAAGACCTCTTGCTCACCATCGGCCTTTCCCTGCTGATCATCCTGGTGATCATGCTCATGAGTTTCCACAAGTTCTCCTTTATCTGGCAGCAGGTGGTTCCGGTGGTCTATGGCGCCCTCTTTGCCATGGCCCGCCTGTACTGGATAAAGGGAACCATCTCCCTGATGGCCCTGGGAATCAGCGCCATCGTGCTGGGAGTGGCCATCAGTTACTGCCTGCACGTACTCATCCACTATTACTATGTGGGAGATGCCGAAAAACTGCTCCGGGATGAGAGCACGCCCGTATTCCTGGGCTGCCTTACCACCGTGGGCGCCTTCATGGGACTTCTTTTCACGGAAAGCGACCTCCTTCGGGACTTCGGCCTTTTCGCCACCTTCGCCCTTATCGGCAACACGTTCTTCGCCCTGGTGTTCCTGCCCCATTTCCTGCATCCCGGCCAGATCAAATTCAAGCGCTCGCACGGTTTCCCGCTGGTGGAACGCATCAACAACCTGCCCTGGGACCGTAACAAGTGGATGATCGGCACGCTCATCGTCCTTATCGCCGTCGGCATTTTCTTCAGCCCCAAGGTGAAGTTCGACAGCAATCTCCAGAATCTCGACTACGACAACGCCGCCCTCCGGGAAAGCAGTGAACTGTATAACCGCAAGAATGCCGACGGATACACCCACATGTATTTCGCCGCCTGGGACGAAAGCAGCCTGGACCAGGCCCTGGAATACAACAAGGGGCTGTTCCGCCATCTGGACTCCCTGCAAAACGCCGGCATCGTCAAAAGTTACTCTCCCCTCACCCAACTCCTCTTCCAGTCCCAGGCCGACCAGGAAGTGCGCATCGCCGCCTGGAAGAAATTCTGGAACAGAAGGCGCGTGGGCCAACTGAGGCGCGACCTTGCCGAATCGGCCCGGGAATACGAACTGCCGGCCAAATTGTTCGAACCCTTCCTCAACATGGTCACCTCAGATTATGAGAGCGGAGACCTGTTCAATTCCGGAGTCATCCCGCCGGGCCTGCTTTCCAACTACGTGGAGCAGCAGGAAAGCGGCCGCTTCATGGTGTTCACTGACGTGTCCTATGTCCGGGAAAACCAGCAGGAAGTGTGGAAGGCCGTCACGCAGGCGCCGCATGTGATTGTGCTGGAGCCGTTCTTCTACTGCCGCGACATGGTGGAAATCGTCCATGACGACTTCTCCACCACCCTGTGGATTTCCAGCCTCTTCGTCCTTATTGTCCTGCTGCTGAGTTTCCGCAACATCTGGATTGCGCTCCTGGCGTTCCTGCCGATGTTCACCAGTTGGTATGTGATGCAGGGATACATGGCCCTCTTCGGCCTGGAATTCAACCTGATCAATATCGTCATCTCCACCTTCATCTACGGTATCGGAGTGGATTACAGCATCTTCGTGATGGAAGGCCTGCTGGCCGAAGCCCGGCGGGGAGAAAAGCAGATGCTGGTCTATCACAAGGTGGCTATTTTCTACAGCGCCATGGTGCTGGCCATCGTCACCTTCTCGCTCATCTTCGCCCAGCATCCCGCCATCCGTTCCATCGGCCTGATTACCCTTATCGGCATGGCGTCCACCATCCTTATCACCTATTCCCTGCAGCCGTGGCTGTTCCGCATCCTGACGCGCTACCGCTTCTTCCGCCGCAGTTTCCGCATCCCTGAATAATCATGGACATCCTTGACGCACAACAATACCTGAACCTGATCCGCGGCGGTGCCGCCCGCCTGGCCGAAAACCGCCAGAGCATCAACGACCTCAATGTTTTCCCCATCCCGGACGGAGACACGGGGGACAATATGTACATGACCATCGAGGCCGGCAGCCATGCCCACGGAGATACGCTTTCGGAAATGGCCGACGCCGTCTCCCAGGGGATGCTCATGGGCGCCCGGGGCAATTCGGGGGTGATCCTCTCCCGCATCTTCGCCGGCATCGCCAAAGGCTTCAGCGGCCTGGCGCAGGCCGATATCGAGGCCTTCACAAAAGCCATGAAAGCCGGTGTGGAAGAGGCCTATCACGCCGTTTCCCAGCCCGTTGAAGGCACCATCCTCACGGTCCTGCGGGAAGGCGTGAGCTCGGCTTCCGGCGCCCGGAACCTGGAAGAGTATTTCGACCTGTGGCTTGCGGGGATGGACCTGTCCCTCCAGCATACCCCCGACCTTCTGGACGTCCTCAAAAAAGCGGGCGTCGTGGACAGCGGCGGTGCCGGTCTGCTCTGCATCGGAAAGGGAATGCGGGAGGTGCTGCAAGGCCGCTTCCCGGTGGGCGCACCGGAAGAGAACGACTCCCGGGAACATCCGGCCCGCGGCATCGACCTCAATGCCTTCACGGAAGACAGCGAACTGGAGTTCGGCTACTGCACGGAATTCCTTCTCCGCCTCCAGCGGAGCAAGGTGGACCTGGACTCCTTTGACGAGACCGTAATCCAGGAATGGCTGTCGGCCCGGGGAGATTCCCTGGTCTTTTTCCGCGACGGCAGCATCGTGAAAGTACACGTCCACACCAAGGACCCCGGCGCCGTTCTCAGCAAATGCCGGGAATGGGGCGAATTCCTCACCGTGAAAGTGGAGAATATGACCCTTCAGCACCACGAGAACCATATGGACGAACGGTTCAAGCGCAGCCGCAAGTCCCTCGGCATCGTGACCGTAGCCGCCGGAAAAGGCCTCACCGACACCTTCGCCGAAATGGGGGCCGACGCCGTCATCGAAGGAGGGCAGACCATGAATCCTCCCGTGGAGAAGTTCCTGGAGGCCTTCCGCCAGGTGGATGCCGAAAACATCATCGTCTTCCCGAACAACGCCAATATCGTCCTCACCGCCCGGCAGGCCGCGTCGCTGTACAAGGATTCCCGCATTGAGGTAATCCCCACCAAAACCCCCGGAGAGGGGTATTTCGCCCTGGCCAACCTGAACCCGGAACTGCCGCTCGAAGCGTTGGTCCCCACCCTGACGGAAGTGGCTGGCAGCATCACCACCGGCCTGGTGTCCCGGGCCATCCGAGATACGGCCCAGGCACAGAGCGGAGACTATATCGGCTTCTGCGGAAAAGACATCCTTTCCTCCGGAAAAGACCGGGCGGAAGCCACCCGCGCGCTTGCGAATCAACTGGACGCCGGACGCTCCGACATCTTCATCCTCTTCTACGGGGCCGACACCCCGGCCGAAGAAGCGGAAACCCTTCGCGCGAACTTCGAAAAACAGTTTCCCCGTACGGAAGTGATCCTTATCGACGGCGGACAACCCATCTACGACTATATCCTGGTATTATGCTGAAAATCTACACCGACACAGACACCGACATCACTCCGGCGATTGCCGAAGCGTACGGTTACAAACTCATTTCGATGCCCTACAGCATCGACGCAAAGACCACCTACCCGTATGTGGACTTCGAAACCTTCGACGCCCACGCCTTCTACGATGTCCTGCGCGGCGGCGTCCTTCCGACCACCAGCGCCATTTCCAAAGATCAGTACCTCAATTACTTCGCCGACGATTTCGCCGCCGGAAACGACATCCTGTACGTCCACTTCTCCCGTGCCATGACCAACACCTTCGACGCCATGGACCAGGCGGTCGCCCAACTGAAGGACCAGTATCCCGGTACGCGCTTCGAGGAAATCGACACCAAGGGCATCACCACCATCAGTTACAACATCGTGCGTGAAGTGGGAGACCTTTACAAAGCCGGGAAAACCCTGGATGAAATCCTGGAATGGGCCCGGACGGAGGTGGACAAGTTCGCCATGTATTTCTTCGCGGACGACCTCAAATTCTTCCGCCGGAGCGGGCGTGTAAGCGGCCTTGCGGCCACCATGGGAACCCTGATCGGCATCCGCCCCCTCATCCACATGAGCCAGGAAGGCAAGATGGTTTCCGTCGGCACGGCCAAGGGGCGTGTGAAAGCCATGGAGTATCTGGCGGACAAAGTCGGAGAACTGGGAGACGAGGTGCAGAAGCACCGTGTCTGCATCGGCCATTCTGATGCCCTGGAAATCGCCAAGGAACTGGGACGGATGCTGCAGGAGCGTTACGGGGAACTCCCCATCGAATACGTCGATGTGAACCCGACGGCCGGCAGTCACTGCGGCCCCAACGGAGTCGGCGTATGCTTCCACGCAAAAAAACGCTGAAATGATTACCGTCAGAAAAGTCCGAACCAAGCAGGAGCAGAAGCAGTTTCTGAACTTTCCCCTGGATTTGTACAAGGGGAATCCCTGCTTTGTGCCGCCGCTGTATGGCGACGAGAAGAAGATGTTCCGCCCGGATTATGTGTACAACAGCAGTTGCAGCAGCGTTTTTTTCCTGGCCTTTGACGGGGACAAGGTGGTGGGACGCATCCAGGGCATCATCCAGAAAGACGCCAACGCCAAAAACGGAGAGAAGCGATGCCGCTTCACCCGTTTCGACGCCATCGACCACCTGGAAGTCTCCAGAGCCCTTTTCCAAGCGCTCGAAAACTGGGCGCGGGAAAACGGCATGGACACGCTGGTCGGTCCGCTCAACTATTCCGACCTGGAACGTGAAGGCATGCTGGTAGAGGGCTTTGACCAGCCTTCCACTTTTGAACAGACCTATAACTTCCCCTACTACAAGGAGCACGTGGAGCAACTGGGCTTCCGGAAGGAGACCGACTGGACGTGCAGCCGCATTTACGGCCCGGAAAGCGAGGAAGCCATGCAGGAGTTGGAGCAGGTGGTCTCGTTCATCTTCCGGCGCTACAAACTGCATTTCGGCCATGCCAAAAGCGGCCCCGAGCTGCTGAAAAAATATGCCGACGGCATGTTCGACCTGATTGACAAATCCTATGAGGGCCTTTACGGGACCGTGCCTTTCACCCCGGGCATGCGGCAACTGGTTCTGGATAATTTCGGCCTGGTCCTCAGTCCCAGATACGCGGCCGTCATCCTGGATGAGAATGAGAAGCCCGTCTGCTTCGGCCTGGCCATCCCCTCGCTGAACCGCGCCCTTCAGGGCACCCGCGGGCACCTTACTCCCCTGACACTCATCCGTCTTCTGGGCTGCCTCCGGAAACCGGATGTCATCGACCTCTGCCTGGTCGGAGTGGACCCGGAATACCTCAATCGCGGCATTTCCGGCGCCCTTTCCCTTGCCATCATGCGGATGCTCAAGGAAAACGACTCCCTGCAGTGGGCCGACACCAACCTCAATCTGGAAGACAACTACGCTATCCAGAACCAGTGGCGCCGTTTCCGCAAAGAGCAGTGCAAACGCTACCGCGCGTACGTCAAGGAATTGTCATTCTGAACGAGAATTGTCATTCTGAACGAGAATTGTCATTCTGAACGAAGTGAAGAATCTATGATCAAAATCCTGGTAGATTGCTTCGGCGGCGACCATTGTCCCGAAGCCCCCGTAAACGGAGCCCTGGCAGCCCTGAGGGTCAACCCCGACCTGCAACTGCTGCTCACCGGCGACGAAACCCTCCTGAAAAAAGAACTGGAAGGCAAAGAGTACGACGCCGCCCGTCTGGAAATTATCCATGCGCCGGAAGTCATCGGCTGCGACGAGAAACCCACCGATGTCGTGCGGCTCAAACGCAACTCTTCGATGATGAAGGCCATCATCCTCCTGCGCGACCGGGACGATATCGCGGCCATGGTCTCCACCGGATCCACCGGAGCGCTCGTGACCGGGGCCCTGGTACGGCTGGGCCGCATTCCCGGGGTCATCCGTCCCGCTTTCTGCCCCATCCTGCCCACCATGAACGGCGGAATCGTGGGCATCTGCGACAGTGGCGCCAATGTCGAGGTGACCAGCGCCCACCTGCGCCAGTTCGCCATCATGGCCTCCCTCTATCTGGAGAATGTCTATGGCATCAAAAAACCGCGCACGGCGCTTCTGAACGTAGGGAAAGAAGCCGAAAAGGGGGACGACCTCCGGCGGGAAACCTACAAACTCCTGCAGGAGACGGAATCGCTGCATTTCGTGGGCAACATGGAAAGCCGGGATCTCCTGTCCGGGAACTACGACGTGGTGGTGGCCGACGGCTTTTCCGGCAACGTGCTGGTGAAAGCCACGGAAGGCACCGCCCTGGAACTCCTCAAGAAAATCAAGAAAGACATCTACAGCCGCACCCTCTACAAGATGGGAGCCCTTCTGATGAGCCGGATGTTCAAGGAGGAGAAAGCGTTCATGAACTACCAGAATTACGGCGGCAGCGTCCTGCTGGGGACCTCGAAGGTCGTGGTCAAAGGGCATGGCTCCTCCAAGGCGGTGGCCGTAGAAAAGTGCATCGAACAGGCCTACAAAATGGAGGTGAGCCGGCTGTCCGGAAAAATCGAAACCGAAATCGCTAAATACGAACACTATGATGTTTGAGAAAGTACAAGCCATCCTGGCGAAGCAGCTTCGCCTGGATCCCGACAGAATCACCCCGGAATCCCTGATCAAAAAAGACCTGGGGGCCGATTCCCTGGACATCCTTCAACTGCTGATGCGCATCGAAGACCAGTACGGCATCGTCATCCCCGACCAGGCACTGGCCAAGTTTGAGACGGTGGCCGATGTGGTCGCCTATCTGGAACAGCAGGAAATGAAACTGTAGGCGCCGTCCTTTACCCGCCGATGAATTCCCGGAGCAGCGATGTTGCGGGAATTTCTTTATCCGGCACCGGGGTGAAGTAGTGGATGAACTTGAGCAGGCGGTGCGCCTCGGCATATTCCGCACAGTTTTGCGGGACGCTCCGGAGAATGGGTTCCGCGTGGTTTTTCAGCACCGCGAACTCGATGAGATAGGCGCTGTTGAACATGGCGTCGGCGGTTTCCTGGAAAGGATAAATCCACTTTTGCTCGGCATCCAGGACATTCTGCCAGTTGGAGATGGACTCGCGGGCCGTGAAAGCGCCTTTGTTATAGTCTCTTACGATACGCCGAAGCAGACGGTTGTCGCTGGTGGGAATCCAGTTGTGGTTGTCCAGGTTGGTGCCGGTGAGGGTATTGATGAAAATCTTGAACTTGGCGTAGTCCGGAATCTGTGCGGTGAGGCCGGGATTCAAGGCGTGGATGCCTTCGATCAGGAGGATTCTCCCCTCTCCCAGCCTGAGTTTCTTGCCGTTGTACTCCCGGAGGCCCGTCACGAAATTGAACTCGGGGACATTGACCTCTTCCCCGCCGATGAGTTTCATGATGTCGCTTTCCATGAGGGCGTGGTCCACGGTGTCGAAATTGTCGAAGTCGTAACTGCCGTCGGGGAGTTTGGGGGTTTCCACCCGGTTTACGAAATAGTCGTCGGTACTCATGGACATGGGCTTGAGGCCGCAGGCCTTGAGTTGGATGGACAGGCGCTTGCAGAAGGTGGTTTTTCCGGAGGAGGAAGGGCCGGTGATGAGGACCACCTTCAGCGCATTCTCTTCCTGCCGGTAGCGGCGGTCGATTTCCTCGGCAATCTGGACGATTTTCTTTTCCTGCAGGGCCTCCGCAATTTGGATCAGTTCACTGGCCCGGCCGTTGAGGAAGGCTTCGTTGACGTCTCCCACCGTGCTCAGTCCCATGATAATGTTCCAGCGGAGGGCTTCCTTGAACATCTCGAAGGTCTTGGGCTGATCGACGAAGTCGGCCAGGACGGAAGGATTCGCGCGGGAAGGGACACGGAGAAGGAGCCCGTCATGATAGGGCATGATGCCCCACACTTTCAGATAACCCGTTGAAGGAACCAGTTTTCCGTAATAGTAGTCCGACGTTTCTCCAAGGGTATAGTAGTCCGTATAGGCTTCTCCGCTGGTCTCGAGAAGGCGCACCTTGTCGTCAAAGCCGGCCTTGCGGAATTCCTTGATGGCGCGCTCGGTCTGCACGTCGTAGCGGTGGAAGGGCATGTCCTTTTCTACCAGTTCGTGCATGCGTTCCTCCAGGAGGGCCAGGTCATCGGCCGTCACATCCGTCCCGTCGGCCTTTCGCAGGTGGCAGAAATACCCGCGGGAAATGGGATGCTCCATGTAGAGTTTGCTGCCCGGGAAGACATCCGACGCGGCCTTGTACAGCAAGAAACAAAGCGAGCGGCAGTACACACGCATGCCGCTCGATTCACGGACATCCATGAATTCGATGTCCTTATTCTGATAGACCTTGAATTTGAGGCCCTGCGAAACATTGTTGACCTTGGCGGAGACAATGGGGAAAGGGCTCTTGAAGTCAAATTCCGAAAGCATCTGCAGCAGGGACGTCCCTTCCGGGAAACGCTTGGTTTGCTGGGTGTTCTTGCAATAAACCTGGACCATCGGGTATAATGATTGAAACTATTTGACAATGAGGCCGCAGCCGGCCAGAATGAGGAGGACCCCCACCCACTGCGTCCAGACCACCGTCTCGTGGAAGAAGATGACGGCGATGAACATGCCGAAAAGGAAACTCAGCGAAGACAGCGGATAGACAATGCTGAAGGGATATGTCTTGAGCATGTACATCCATTCGATGAGGCCGGCCAGCCCGCAGATTCCGGCGACCAGCAGGACCCAGTTGGTGAGCACGCTGTCCCGGAAGTAGGCCCAGGTCCAGGCGAAATCGCCCATCTTTTCTGCAGCCACCTTAAAAAGGGACTGCGCACTGCACATCAGGATGGATTGCGTTATGGTAAGGAAAATGAGTTTCAGCATAGATTGCAAATTTAGCAAATAATTCTTAATTTTGCATCAAATCCACACGGTTGGAAGCCAAAGACTGGCTTCGCCCTGTGGGCAGTTATAAGCAAAATGGAAAAGGGACCTATCTCTCAATTCATTACCCATCACTACCGTCACTTCAATTCCGCAGCCCTGGTAGATGCTGCAAAAGCCTACGAAGACCTCCTGAACAAGGGTGGTAAAATGTTCCTGGCTATGGCCGGCGCCATGTCCACCGCAGAAATCGGCCTGTCCCTGGCAGAAATGATCCGCCAGGACAAGATCTCCTTCGTCTGCTGCAGCGCCAACAACCTGGAAGAAGACATCATGAACCTGGTGGCCCACAGCCACTACTACCGTGTTCCCGGTTACCGTGACCTCACCCCTCAGCAGGAGCAGGAACTCCTGGACAATCACTACAACCGCGTAACGGACACCTGCATCCCCGAAGAGGAAGCTTTCCGCCGCCTGGAAAAACACCTGGTAGAGGTTTGGGACAAGGCCAAGGCCGAAGGCAAGAGATATCTTCCCTACGAGTTCATCTATCAGATGATCCGCAGCGGCGTCCTGAAGCAGTATTACGAGATCGACCCCAAGGACAGTTGGGTTCTCGCCGCCTGTGAAAAGAATATCCCCATCATCTGCCCTGCATGGGAAGACTGCACCACTGGCAACATCTTTACCGCCCATGTGATCCGCGGCGAGTATGACCCCCACATGGTCATCCAGGGTGTCGAGGTCATGATGTTCCTCGTGGACTGGTACAAGAAGAACGCTCCCGGCGTGGGCTTCTTCCAAATCGGCGGCGGCACCGCCGGAGACTTCCCCATCTGCTGCGTTCCCATGATGGAACAGGATCTGGGCTGGGAAGGCACGCCCCTCTGGGCCTATTTCTGCCAGATCTCCGACTCCACCACTTCCTACGGTTCTTATTCCGGCGCCGTTCCCAACGAGAAAATCACCTGGGGCAAACTGGCACCCGAGACGCCCAAGTTCATCGTGGAATCCGACGCTACCATCGTAGCACCGCTTATTTTCGCCTATGTCCTTGGCTGGTAAGCGTTCCTTCAGAGAATCCTTCAGAAGCCTGTTCAAAAACAAAGAACAGGCTTCTTCTATCCCCTTATCCGGTGCGGAAGGCTTTGTAAAGCCCGCACCGGTGATTCCCATCCTCCCCCAGACGGTGCGCCGCCTGGACAAACTGGTGTCCAAGTGGGTGGAAGGGAAAGGATACCGCATGCCGGACCGCACCATCGAAGATGCGGCCCGGCGTATCGGCACCGATTCAGCAACGCTGTATCGTTATTTTCAAACCCGTGGGGAGGACTTCCGCACCTTCCGCTCGCACCTGCGCCTGGAAGACGCCAAAGTCATGCTCCTGGAAGACCGGGAAGCCAGCGCCGCGGTCATCGGCCAGCGGGTGGGGTTCAACGACCGGGCCAATTTCACCCACCAGTTCAAAGCCCTCTACGGTCTCACGCCCGACCAGTGGCGTAAAAAGAAATAATCACCGACGGGTGCGGATGCTGGCAAGGCCGCTTTGGCTTTTGTCGATGTTACTGCATTCCAAATTCCGGGCATCGATGTCGCCGGCACCCGCTACATTCAGGGAAGCCTTGCCTGCCTTGCCCGCAAGATCCACATCACCGGCACCGTTCACATTCACACAAAGGTTCTCTACATCCAGGCCGATGACATCCAGGTCACTGGCGCCATTGATGGTGAAGGTCAGTGTAGGAACATGGATGTTCTGCAACTCGCAGTCACTGGCACCGTTCACCACGATGGTCAGGTCTTCTTCCTGCTCGATGGCGGTGATGGTAGCGTCCAACGCACCGTTCACTTCTACATTGACCAAGGTCGGCGAGGCAACGTATACATCATATTCCTTGGCCCGGATCTCAACGTTGTCCTTGGTTTCCAGAACCAGCGTCCCGTCTTCCACATAGTAATTCAGATACTGGAATACCTCCTCGTTGGCCTCGACCTGTACACCGAAACCTTCCTTGTCCTGCACGTATTTAAGGTCGGCCGATCCATTGATGCGGATGCTGTTGAAGTCGGTCAGATTCATGTCAATGTCCAGTTGTTTCATCACGACGGGGCCCTTGCAGACCACATGTTTACCATTGCCGCCGATGTTTACAGAGCAGGAGCAACTGATGAGCGCCATCGCCGCAAGCGCCATACAAAGATTTTTCATGGGTTTTGTTATTTGGAAAAAATACTTGCATCCAATCCCAGCAATTGCATTTTCCGCAGGATGGCCGGGACATCCTTCGTGATGAATTCGGCCTTTTGGGCCGCCAGGATCTTATCGCGGGCTTCCGGCGATACGAAATAGCCGATTCCGCGTTTGTTGTAGATGATTTCGTCTGCCGTGAGTTTCTCGTATGTGCGCATCATCGTATTGGGATTCACCCCGACTTCTGCTCCGTATTCCCGCACGGAAGGGATTCGCTCGTCGCCTTTCAACTGACCCGACAGGATGCGGTCGCAGATGGCATCAGCGATTTGCAGGAAGATGGGTTTTTCTGCGTGGAAGTCCATAGGTCAGTGTTTTAAGGTTTTAATCCGGTAATAGATGGCCACTGAGACGGCAAGCAGAAGGACGATATTGACGACATTCGCATAAATGGCCACCTGATGCAGGATGTCGTTGATGACGGCCGGATCTCCCTGGTACTCTTCGCCCGAGATGAGCGGCGTCCAGTATTTGAAGATCAGCGAGGAAAACACGGGTGCTATGACGGCTTCCGCACCCAGCATAATGCCGATTCCGCCCAAAATCTTCCACTTTTTGAAGCAGATGCCGCAGAGAAGGAAGTACAGCAAATTGAAAATGAACTGGATGACCGAAGGGATCATGAAAGCGGTCAGATTGAATTGGAAACCTTCCTCATTGGCGGCGGAAAGAGCACTGTTCACACTGTCCATGACCGATCCGATCCCTCCGAGCAGCGGGCCGCCGGAAGTCTTGTCCAGCAGGCCGATCAGGCTGTCAAGTGCCAGATAGGAAACCAGATAGGCCAGCGGAATCACAACAATGGTGATAATCATCATGGATACGAATTTTTCCAGGGTGGAAGCCGGAACCATGAGCCAGGACTGGCCAGCTTTCTTCTCGGTCAGGTAGCCGTAAGTACGGGTCTGGTAATAGACCAGGATCATCGAACCGATGCCAAAGAAAACCAGGCGGGCGACAAGTCCGGGAGCCTGCCAGGTTCCGTTGATGATCAGGGAGAAAGCCACCCAGATGATGTAACAGATCACACTGATGAAACCCAGGGCAAGGGCCGCCTTACCGTTATTGTGCCAGAGTTGCCTGAGGTCGTATTTGAAGTATTGTCCGAAGCGCTTTGCGCTGAAAGTATCGTTCACCATGGCTTAGCGGGTTTTAAAGATTTCCTTGATCTCCTGTTTGTGCTGATGCACCGCATTGAAGAGGGCCTCCAGATTCACCTTGGATTCCTCCCCTGTGGTGTTCGGATACACCTGGATGCAGCCGCCGGGCGTCTGTTCCAGATAGAGGGCGCCAGGATGAAGCTGGCTGCCGTAGTCGAAGAAGAGTTTGCTGCTGATTTCGGCCAGGGAGGCGTTCAGAAGCACGTCCTGCTTGTCCAGGATGATGATGGGATCGATGATGCTCTCCAGGTCGCGGACCTGGTGCGTAGAGATGACAACGGCCGAATCCTCGGACGTATATTTGGTGATAGCCTTGCGGAACTGGGCCTTGGAAGGAATGTCCAGACCGTTTGTGGGCTCGTCCATATAATAATGGAGGGCATTGCAGGAAAGGGCAAAGGAAATCCAGGTCTTTTTGAGTTGACCCGAACTCATGGTGTTCATTTTCTGCGCGGGGTCCACTTCGAAAACCTGCATGACTTCCAGGAATTTGGCATAGTCGAAGCGGGGCCAGAGCGCTCCGTTTTCGCGGGCGAAAACATCGGCCCGGGCGCGGACGGGAACCACTTCGTCCGGCAGATAGAACTGCTCGGCGAGGAGGGAGGGCTGGCGGTCGAAGGGATAGCGGCCATCCACCTCAATGGTCCCCTGCTGGGGCTTCTTGAGACCGCACAGAAGTGTCAGGAAGGTGGTTTTGCCTACGCCGTTCTCTCCGAGAAGGCCATAGACGCTCCCCCCTTTCACGTCCAGGGAAATGTTTTTCAACACTTCCTTGGAACCATAACTGAAGGATAAGTTTCTGACAGTAATCATATCTTTGGGTGTGTATTAGTTTATTAGTACACCGCAAAGGTATGAAATCTTTTTGGAAAAACAAGGGCCTATGCGAAAAATTTTCGAATATTTTCTGCCATCCCGTGTGCAAGACGGTCGCGGGCCTCGACGGAACTCCATGCCACGTGGGGGCTGAACAGCAGCCTCTCGGGATGCTGCAGGTGCATCAGGGGGCTTTCCAGCGGAAGGGGTTCCTTCACGTAAACATCCAGGGCAGCACCTTTGATGAGGCCTTCGTCCAGGGCGCGGGCGAGGTCGGCCTCGACGGCGATGCCTCCCCTGCCGGTGTTCACCAGCACGGCCGTGCGCTTCATCTTCTGCAACTGTCCGAAACCGATCAGCCCGGCGGTGCGCTCATTATACGGGGCGTGGATGGAAATGACATCGGCCCTTTGCAGCAATTCGTCCAGGGGTACACTGGGATAATCCTTGCAATGGCCCGTCCCGGAGGTGGAGAAATAGATCACTTCCATGCCGAAGGCTTTGCCGATGGCCGCCACCCGCTGGCCGATGGCCCCCATGCCCACGATGCCCAGCGTTTTGCCGGTGATTTCCGTGAAAGGATGGGCATAGTCCACATGGACGCGGTTCTTGCTGTAACTGCCGTCGAAGACAAAACGATGGTAATGGAAGGCGCGGCCGCAAAGGTTCAGGATATGCATCCAGGTTATTTGCGCGACGGAATCCGTGGAATAGCCCGCCACGTTCCGGACGGCGACACCCCTTTCCTCACAGAGTTTGACATCGATATTGTTGATTCCCGTCCCGGCTTCGCAGATGAGTTTCAGCCGGGGAGCGGCATCCAGGAACGCCTTGTCCACAATGACCTTGTTGAGACAGGCAACGTCGGCATCCCGTACTCTTTCCCGGGCCTGTTCAGCGGTAGAATCGGTAAAACAACTGAGCTCGCCCAGGGCGGCCATTTCTTCCAGGGAAGCATCTCCCATGGTTATTGCATCAAGAAACACGATTTTCATAAGGACAAAATTAATATAAATTTTGTATATTTGATGCTTGAAATGGCCACAGCACAAGAAATACTAACCAGCATCGACCCCAAGGCCCCCTACGCGATGGTCATCGAAGCCAGCGTCAGGGACTATTGCGTACTGGCCCTTCAGTTTCTGAAAAAAGAAGCCGACCCGGGCAAATACTTCGCCCAGCCCCTGCCCAATCCCCTGCCCGCGCTGGATCAGGAAGCATCGGCCCGCCAGCACAGCCGGGAACGGTATTGCGTCCAGTTGTACAATCCGGCCGAGGAGGCCCTTCTGGCCGACGCCATTGCAGACATTGCCTTTGCGCAGTCCCAGCGGCTCATGCTGGCGGAGCCGGCATCGCCCCAGGCGGACGACCGCGAGCGCGCGTGCGTATATATAACGGCGGTGTACACCCTCTTTGCGCTGGAACTGCACGGCCGGACGGATTTTGCCGTCCTCTTCCTGGAAGCCTGGGCCAACTTCAACAAGTTTGCCAGCGCCCGCACCGTGCGAATGCACTATGACCGCAGTTGGAACAGCCGCTACGAAGCCCTGTTCTATCCGCTGGGCTAGTCCACAACGGAAAGCAACTGGGAGAATTGATCCAGGACATAGTCTGCCCCGGCGGCCTCCAGATCGGATCGGCCGGAATTGCCGTAGGTAACCCCCACCGTACGGGCGCCGGCCCGGGATCCCATCAGGATATCGACCGGCATATCCCCCACCACCAGCGCCTCATCGGCCTTGTATCCCAGCGTACGCAGGGTTTGCAGCACCGGCTCGGGATCGGGTTTGGCCTTGGTGACATTGTCGGCCCCCAGCACGTAATGGAACAGTGAATCGATTCCCATATTGCGCAGGAAGTCATTGAGGGAGGAAGAATGACGGGACGACGCCACCGTCAGGACATACCCCTTTCCGTGCAGCGACGCCAGCGTCTGTTTCACCTGCGGAAACAGAACGGGGACAATGCGGGTTTTGAGCACGTCGAAGATGCGCCGGTAGGTTGCACACCACTCGGGCAGCGCCTCTGAGGGCAATTCGGGGAACAGCGTACGGATCCCCGCTTCCAGGGGAAGGCCGATGGTTTTCCGGATGTCATCCACATCCCGCACAGGATAATGCATGGCCTTCATGGCTTCCTGATTGGTCCGGATGATGAGTTCCCGGGTATCGGCGAGCGTTCCGTCGAAGTCGAAAATGATAATTTTGGTCTTCATGGGTTGGGAAAAGCCCCCGGTCTGGCCGACCGGGGGTTAAACAA
The DNA here is from genome assembly GCA_017447815.1 of Bacteroidales bacterium. Taxonomy (GTDB): domain Bacteria; phylum Bacteroidota; class Bacteroidia; order Bacteroidales; family UBA932; genus Cryptobacteroides. The sequence goes on from JAFSMS010000014.1 coordinate 37,587, forward strand.
CGGATGACGGAAGGCTTATGCGCCAAGGCGCACTTCCAGACGCTTGCGGATTTCCTGGAGGAACTGCAGGGAGGTGAGGCCCTTCGGGGTGATTCCCTCGGAGAGGTTCACGAGGTCCTTCGTTTCCAGGCCTTCGTTCAGGGTGTCGAAGCAAGCCTGCTCCAACTGGTTGGCGTAGTTCACCAGTTCCGGAAGGTTGTCCATCTCTCCCCTCTTGCGGAAAGCGCCGCTCCAGGCGAAGATGGTGGCCATCGGGTTGGTGGAAGTCTCTTCACCCTTCAGGTACTTGTAATAGTGACGGGTGACGGTGCCGTGGGCGGCCTCGTACTCGTACTTGCCGTCGGGGCTCACCAGGACGGAGGTCATCATGGCCAGGGAGCCGAAAGCGGTGGACACCATGTCGGACATCACGTCGCCGTCGTAGTTCTTGCAGGCCCAGATGAAACCGCCTTCGCTGCGCATCACGCGGGCCACGGCGTCGTCGATGAGGGTGTAGAAGTACTCGATGCCGGCGGCTTCGAACTTCTCCTTATATTCCTTCTCGAAGATTTCCTCGAAGATGGCCTTGAAGCGGCCGTCATACTTCTTGGAGATGGTGTCCTTGGTGGCGAACCAGAGGTTCTGCTTCACGTCCAGGGCATACTTGAAACAGGAGTGGGCGAAACTGGCAATGGATTTGTCGGTGTTGTGCATGCCCTCGATGACGCCGGGGCCGGAGAACTCGTGGATCACTTCCTCGATGCGCTGTCCGGAGACGCCTTCGAAAACGAGTTTGGCCACGCCGGGCTCGTTGGTCTGGATTTCCACGTCGCGATAGACGTCGCCATAGGCATGACGGGCAATGGTGATGGGCTTTTTCCAGAACTTCACGGCAGGATGGATGCTGGGGATGGTGATGGGTGTACGGAACACGGTGCCGTCCAGCATGGCGCGGATGGTGCCGTTGGGGCTCTTCCACATCTGATGGAGGTTGTACTCGCTCATGCGCTGCACGTTGGGAGTGATGGTGGCGCACTTGACGGCCACGCCCAGGCGCTTGGTGGCATTGGCACTGTCGATGGTCACCTGGTCGGAGGTCTTGTCGCGGTACGGAAGGCCCAGGTCGTAGTACTCGGTTTTCAGGTCCACAAAGGGAAGGATGAGTTCGTCCTTGATCATCTTCCACAGGACGCGGGTCATTTCATCGCCGTCCATCTCGACGAGCGGAGTGGTCATTTTAATTTTTTCCATAATTTATCTGCGGTTTTTATAGTAATTCATCAGGCAACCGTCGGCCAGGATCTGGCGCTCGGCGGCGGTAAGGTTCTGGAAATAAAGGTGGATGGGCTTCACGGCACCGGCCTTGGTAACCACTTTGGCATCCAACTCCTCGAGGCCTTCCAGGATGGCCTTGCGAATGCCGGGGACAAAGACATAGTCGCCCGCTTCGTACTCGAACGGCGTGTCCGGGCCGATGGTGAACGGAACGATGCCCCAGTTGATGCAGTTGGAACGATAGCGCTTGGTAGCGTACTCGTAGCAGATGTTGGCGTCTCCGCCCAGCACCTTCTGGCAGGAAGCGGCCTGTTCACGGGCGCTGCCGTCACCGGGCTTGTTGGCAAATACGCAGGAGCCGAAAGAGGTATTGCCGGCCGATGCGCCCACGGCCTTCAGCGCCGCGGCGATTTCGGGAGTGACCCTGCCCTCGCGGCGGGCCAGGTCGTCGGCCTGGATTCTCTTGGAGCGACCCACGTACTCGGGGACGCGGCGGCTAAGGGCGAATTCGCTGAGTTTGAGCGGGTTGGAGCGGTAACTGGAGGTTTCACCGGAGGGAATCAACTCGTCGGTGGTGGTCACGGGGTCATGGATGACGGCGGCCAGTTCCACCAGCATGTTCTCCTCCATGGGATACATCTTGGGCCAGTCCTTGATATTGGGACCGTAACGGAGTTCTACGCTGAGGTCGGCCTTGCCGAAGCCGTTATAGACGCGCTTTTCGTAGATGCGGCCGTCGAAACTGTAAGGCTTGTGCGTATCTTCGTAGTCGATGTCCGTAGCGGCCGTAATCACGCCGCCGCAGGCGGCCGTGGCGGCGATGGAACGGGCGTCCATCAGGGCGACCATGGAAATCTGGCCCTGGCCGGGCTTGGAGCCTTCGCGGTTGGGGAAGTTGCGGGTGGTGTGGCGGATGGACAGGCCGTTGTTGGACGGGACGTCGCCGGCGCCGAAGCAAGGGCCGCAGAAGGCGGGCTTGATGACCACACCGGCCTCCAGCAGTTCCTCGGCAATGTGGTTGCGCGTAGTGGCCAGATAGACCGGAGTGCTCTGCGGATACGCGCTCATGGTGAAGTAATCGTTGCCGATGGACTTCCCCTTCAGGATGGTGGCCGCCTCGCTCAGGTTGTCATAGGTACCGCCGGAGCAGCCGGCGATGATGCCCTGGTCGGCATGCACCTTTCCGTCTCTGATCTTGGACAGGAGGTCCGGATGCACCTTGTCGCCGAAACGCTTTTTGGTGTCTTCCTCAACCTCGCGGAGCACCTTTTCGGGGTTGGCCTGGAGTTCATGGATGGACAAGGCATTGGACGGGTGGTAAGGAAGGGCGATCATGCTCTCCTGGGTGCTCAGGTCGATACGGATCATGGAATCGTAATAGGCCACTTCGCCCGGTTGCAGTTCGCGGTAGGCCTCGGGACGGCCGTGCATCTCGAAGTAATTCTTCACCTCGCCGTCGGTGACCCAGATGGAGGACAGGCAGGTGGTCTCGGTGGTCATCACGTCAATTCCGTTGCGGAAGTCGATGGGCAACTCCTTGACGCCGGGGCCGGCGAATTCCAGCACCTTGTTCTTCACGAAACCGCTTTCGAAGACTGCCTTCACCAGGGAGATGGCCACATCATGCGGGCCGATACCGTGCCTGGGCTTGCCTTCCAGCCAGACCAGCACCACCTCGGGGGCGTTGATGTCCCAGGTGTTGCGCAGCAGTTGCTTCACCAGTTCGCCGCCGCCTTCGCCAACGCCCATGTTGCCCAGGGAGCCATAGCGGGTGTGGGAGTCGGAGCCCAGGATCATGTTGCCGCAGGCGGTGAGGGCTTCACGGGCATATTGGTGGATAACCGCCTGGTTGGCAGGAACATAGATACCGCCATACTTCTTGGCGGCAGACAGGCCGAACACATGGTCGTCTTCATTGATGGTGCCGCCCACCGCACACAGGGAGTTGTGGCAGTTGGTCATGGCATACGGAAGCGGGAATTTCTCCAGGCCGCTGGCACGGGCCGTCTGGATGATGCCCACATACGTGATATCGTGGGAGACCATGGCATCGAAACGGATGCGAAGTTTCTTGCCTTTGGAGCCGTCCACATCGTGGGCGCGGAGAATCTGATAGGCAATGGTGCTCTCGCGGGCCTCGTCCGGAGCAACATTCGCCTTTTCTGCGACGGTCTTGCCGCCCAGCAGATAAACACCATGAGGAATAAGTTCTACCATAGTTAATCTTTTATTGAGTCTATAAATATTGTCAAAGCCAACATATCGGCCGATCCGCCCGGAGAAATGCCCTCCGCGGCATAGCGGCTGCACAGTTCTTTCAGTTTCCCGGTAAAGTTGTCCGTGGAGCGAAGGACCTCCTCCGCCTCCCGCCTGACCTCCTGCGCGCGCTGCGGGCCCACCCGCTTGATGACACAGGTGTCATCCAGGGTGGACAGGATGCGCAGAAGGGTTTTGCCGCAGTCTCCGGTGGCTCGGTAGTACGGCAGCCAGTCTTCGAAAAGCATCCGGTAGCCGCCTTCGGCCATTTCGCGTGCACCGCACACGCCGGGCCTTTCCTTGACGCCTTCGCGGGGAAGGGCCTTGGCGGTATCGGCCATGTGGCACGGGTCATACAGCGCCAAGCCGAGGGCGTAAATGGCCCCGCGGTGCGTATTGACCCCGCCGGTAGCGCTGAGCATGGCTTTTTCGGCCTCCAGTCCCAGTTGCCGCAGTTCCTCCGCAGAGCGGGCCGAAGCCATCCGGGACCAGAAAGGGTACAGGGCCGATATGGCCTTCCGCATGAGGGCATAGTCCATATCGGCATGTGCGCCGTTGGAATCCGGTCCCACCAAGCCCGGTTTGAGGGGCGTATCGAGTTCTTTCAAAAGCGCACGGGTGGCCAGGCGGGCCAGCAGGTGCGGACGGCTTGTCGCGGGAACCAGGGCCGATGCCGAAGCGTAGTCCCCCGCATCCAGAAAAGCGCGCACGGTGCTGGCGGAAACCGCTTCGTTCCTCCTTGCAGGCCCGCAAAGCCGGGGAATCTCCACCACCTCGATGGGGAGAACTTCTTTCATCAGCCGGTTATAGCGGGCGGTAAGCGCATCGGCCGGCTCGGAACCCACAAAGCGGATGTGTGCCCCGAGCGCCGGGGCGATATGACGGGCGAACAAATCCAGGTCCAGCCTCATCTGGTTGGGCGCGGCATCGGACAGGTCTTTGAGGAAATAGGTGGGGAAAGTGGCCTCGGAAATCTGATAATCAGAACCTTCCGCGACAATGACCCCCTCCGGCGCCCCCGCTTCGATCATGGCTTTCCGACTGGCGTACGGGAAGCAGGAAACATCTTCCTTCACCGGAATCACATAGACGGTATCCACCCGTTTCAGTGCCTGTTCCAGCAGATAACGGTGCCCGAGGGTAAAGGGATTGGCGTTCATCACCACCACACCCGCCGTTCCCGGCCTTTTCAGGCCGCGCAGATATGCGCAGTACTGTTCCAGTCCCCTGCCGTTCTCCATCAGGACCGCCTGGGGGGCCGACGCCAGGACCCGGAAGCCCAGGCTCTCGAAGACGGCGGTATTCTCCAACTTGGTGAAAACCTTCAGGCACGTGATGCCGCGACCGGCAGCCACGGCGGCGATGTGCGAGACCAGCGGTGCCGTGAGCCCTTCGCTGCGGGCTTCCGGCGCAACCGCGATACACTTGACCACATCTTTCCGGAGACCGGCTCCGGCAAGGATGTCGCCATCGGCGTTTTCAATGGTATAATACGAATCAAGTTCCTCCATTCTGAGCCCGTTGGCCCGGAGGAAGCGCTCCACTTTCCCGTGGAAAAAAGGAGATGAAAGAGGAATCTCCTGTATGTAGTGGTTACTGTATGTTTCCATCATCCGACAGGCTTTCCAATACTCCCGGTTCCACCTGTAAGGAATAACACCACAAAGGTAACAATTTATTACAATTTAACCAATGATTCCGAAAAAATTGTAAGAAATCCATACAAACTCACTAATCATTTGGTTGATTTTTGCGACAAGTTCTTCTGTCGTATGGGTTTTGGCCCGCATGCAGTAGCGGACTTCGTTTCCGCAGAAAAGGCATTTCCGGGGAGACCGGTGCCTGCGAAGATGTCTCCATCATCCTACAGACTCTCCGGTATGAAATGTAAAAACAATCAAGAAATCCGCCTCAAACGCTCAATAAGATTGTTTCCAAGTGCTTCCTTGGCCTTGATGTGTTCCAGGACTGCCGTCACGAAGGAGTTGGACTCAAAGTCGCCGCGGACCTCGGAAAAGTCACGCTCCTTGATGGACTTGTCTCCGTCAGCGCCGAAGCCGGTCATGGAAGCCAGGTTGAATTCCTTGCGGGCATCCTCGTAGAGTTCCTTGTCAAGGCCGATAACCGCGTCTTTCCAACGCTCCACTATATCCACAACCTGCTCTGCCGTAATTGTTTCAAGCGGATATCCGAAGAATTCGGCGTATTTGTCATAGGCCCATGTCCACTCCGCGTCGTAGTACTGTGCATGAAGATTCCGGAAAGCGTCAAATAACTCAGGGAGAGAGACATTGCCCTTCTCTACCCTATCGACAAGATTGCTTATAGCGTCGCGTGGCGCAATGAGTCCGCCGAGATCGGCCCATGGGCCTGTGCCGATGGGGCACGTGGGCTTAAGGGTTTCCCGGATTTCTGCGTCTGAAGCGCCGGCCGGAAGATTCTCAAGTCTCTTGATCATTGAGTTCCCAAGGAACTTTGTGATGGCGGTATGGTAATACTTTATACCGTTACGAAGGGAACTGTTGCGGATTTTAGTGCTGTGGTAAGAGTAGATATCAGACAGTTCTCCGGAGGAATACAACAGGTTGTTCAGGAGTTTTATACCCTTGAACATTTTCTGAATAGTGTATGGACTCAGAAGATTGTAGTTGATGCAGTCCAGACGGTCGGGGTCTTTTCGGCCATCACGTTTGGGCCACTTTTGGGCATCACGGACGGTACCGACGCTGCGGAGGTTGACTCCCGGCACGAGGTAAGTGGTATTCTGCTGCTCTATGAGGTAAGAAAACGGCAGGTGAGACGTGTCTGAATGCGTCACGTGGCGTCCCATCACAAGCGAGAAAGCGCCCACACGGGAAGGCCACAGGATGTAAGAATCCGATGCCGTCTTGGCGCCCCTTTCCAGGATACCCTGGTGGATGGGGCCGAGCTTGTACATGTGGTTGCTTTGGTTGGAGCCGCTGCCGGCATTCATAAATGAGAACATACCCGCAATAAGGAGTGTGCTCTTGTGGTGGGTAACCGTGAAAGGCCCCGCAAAGATGGCGCAGGCTTCTCCGTTCTCTCCCTGGCAGTTACTGAAAAACAGGGAATCGGAGGCACTGTAACCGTGCCCAAGGCGGCATGCCTGGCCGATGAAACAGCGCTCGATGGTGGTGTTATCGGCCACATGGGAACCGCTGCAGATGATAAAGTCGTCGGCAATCACCCCGTGGGCAATAGTAACGGGCGCATAGGCGTTGCTGTGGACCGTGCCGTTTCGGAGCCTGCTTGTGCCGCTGATGACGGCATGGTCCCCTATTCGTACACCGTTGATATGGCGGGTGTTACGGATAGAGACGTAGTCCCCTATCCTCCCGCGCTCCGATGTCTGCGCAGCCGCGTACTCATCAATCATTGAATTGAGGCGGCCAATGAGGGCGGGCCTGTGGCGGTACATTGCAAGGACGTAAGCAATCTGGGCACTCAGGCGGTCATATATCTTCACCTCGCGACCGCCGGTTTCGTTGAGCACGGACACTTCTACGCCATTTCCAAATGCCGAAGGCCCCTCATTCACAATGAGATCCACGTTCTCAATGTATGTATGATTACCGATGTCGTAGTTGGCAATGTAGTTGGTGACGTTCTCTACCAGGGATTCGTCCCCTACCGTCACATTATGAAGCGTACAGTCCCTGAGACCGGAGTGCTTCTTTACACCTCCAGGCAGGATAAATACCTCCGAGAATTTGCCGAAGCATACTGTCCCGGAGAAACGGACCCCGCGGATGTACTTGAGAGAATCCGGATCACTGCAATAAACCGTTCCCCAGTCTTCGGCGCGGCAGCCGCGCTGCTGGAGCAGTTCTATCTGATCTTGAGAAAGTTTACTAAAACTCATCTTACAAATTTGCCATCATTATACCTATATCTTGTAGAACTACTATTTCAAGCATCCGTTCCCACTTCCTACTTCATGAGTCCTAGTTCAGGCATAAAAAGTCTCAGTAAGCCGCGCATAACTCCTCTATCTTTTCAAGCAGCTCTTCTGTCGTATGGGTTTTGGCCCGCATGCAGTAGCGGACTTCGTTTCCGCAGAGAAGGCATTTCCGGGGAGGCCGGCCGATGGCGGCCCTGTCCACGCCCACGACGTCGATGTCCATCAGACGGCCGAGCGGATGGGTATCCTCTATCTCGCAGCACAAAGTCTTGACCAGACGCGGCGGCAGATTCACGGCCAGATAAGCCTCATAGCCCGTTTCCAGGTCCTTAACCTGCACATGGCGCAGGACGCTTCCGAAACGGTTCAGAAGGGCCTCCATGCCCGCTTCGGCAATCAGGAGGGAATTCCGGTTGCGTTTCTCCGGTCCGGGAAGTTGCACCGTCATACAGATAAGCGAGCAGGCGGGAAACGCCTCCAGAAGTTCTTTCTGGTGCGCCGCCCGCCTGTCTCTGCTTTCCAGCAGTTGTGTCAGATTAATCACGGATATTGTAAATCTTGTCCAGCACGGAGCCGTCCCGGTTCATCACGACACCCACCACCCGGTCTCCGAAAGGAAGCGGGTCGGGCGTGCCGATGATGGAATTCGCCTTGGCGGCCAGGTCCTTGATATCCACTACCTTAAGCCCGGCGGCTATCAGTTTCTCCGCAATTTCGGGACGGGCCGGATTCACGGCGATGCCGTATTCGGTGACCACCACGTCAACGGATTTGCCGGGGGTGATAAGGGTCGTGACCTTGGGAACCACGCAAGGAATGCGGCCGCGGAGGAGCGGGCACACGATGATGCTGAGGGCGCTGTCGGCCGCCGTGTCCTGATGACCGCCGATGGCACCGCGGATGATGCCGTCGGAGCCCACCAGCACGTTCACATTGAAGTCCGTATCCACCTCCAGGGCGCTCAGAATTACAATATCCAGGGCATGGGTGGCAGAACCCAGGTGCTCTCCGGAAGCATACTCCACGGCGGAGACTTCCTGGTGGAGCGGATCCCGGGCGATGGATTCGGCCGCCACCTTGTCGAAAGACTGCACGTCGATGAGTTTGCCGATGAGACCTTCCTCGTGCAGTTTCACCATGTGGGCGGTGATGCCGCCCAGGGCGAAGGAAGCCTTGATGCCCCGGCGCAGCATTTCCTCGCGGATGTATTTTACCGCCGCAAGGGAAGCGCCGCCGGTACCGGTCTGGATACTGAAGCCATCCTCGAAGTAACCGGAGTTAATAATCACTTTAGCAGCCTGTTTCGCCAGCAGAATATCGCGGGGATTCTTGGAATCGCGGATGGCGCCGGCGGCAATCTTGGAACTGTCTCCCACAGAATCCACCACGACGACCGATTCCACGTCGGCCGCAGAGATGGATTGCGGCATGTTGGGATAGGCCACCAGGTCGTCCGTGATTACGACCACATGCTTGGCATAGCGGGCGTCCGGAAGGGCGTACCCCAGGGAGCCGCAGATGGATTTGGCGTTTTCGCTGCGGGGAACGCCGCAGGCATTGCCCAGTTCATCGCAGGCCGAGGCACCGAGGAAGGCCACGTCAATCTTGAGTTCTCCCTTGGCGATGGCGCTGCCGCGGCCGCCGTGCGAACGGAAAACCACCGGCTCCTTCATCAGGCCGTGGGAAATGGCATCGGCCAGTTCTCCGCGAAGACCGGAAGTGGAAATGCCGGTGATGACCCCGTTTTTGATGTGCCCGATCAGGGGTTTGTGAACGTCGGAGAGGCTGGAGGCGGCCAGTTTGAGGTCTTTGAAGCCCATCTGGGCCAGTTTGTCCACAACCAGGTTCACCACTTTGTCTCCACCCCGGAAATGATGATGGAAACTGATGGTCATGCCGTCTTTGAGTCCGGAGCGGCGGATGGCCTCTTCCAGGCTTACTACTTTCGTATTTCTCATAACACTTCCTCCTTGTCAATTACACCGGCGGCAACGGCCAGGGCGATGGTACGCTCGGCACGGAGCACGACCGGACGGTCAACCATTTTTCCATTCAGGGAAATGACGCCGGATCCCTTGGCCTGGGCTTCCTTGATGGCGGCCACCACGGCGCGGGCCTTGGTGATTTCCTTTTCGGTGGGCGTGAAAACGCTGTTCACGACCTCGATCTGACGGGGGTTGATGATGGATTTCCCGTCAAAGCCCAGCGTCTTGATGAGTTCCACTTCCTTCCGGAAGGTTTCCATATCGTCCAAATTGGAATAGACCGTGTCGAAGCAGGCGATGCCGGCCGCACGGGCCGCCACCACAATCTGCTCGCGGGCCAGCAGCAGTTCTGCGCCGCCGGGCGTACGGTTGGTCTTGAGGTTGGCGGAATAGTCCTCGGCGCCGAGGGCGATGCCCATCATGCGCTTCGATGCCGTAGCGATTTCGTAGGCATTCACGATTCCCAGGGCGCTTTCGATTGCAGCCATGATGCGGGTCTCCCCCACCCGGCCGATTTCGGTTTCCACCTTCAGAATCTCGGCCTCCAGTTCGCGCACTTCGTCGGCCGTCTCCGTCTTGGGCATGCGGATTACGTCCACGCCGGCTTTCACCACGGCCTCGACGTCCTTCCTGCCGTAAGGGGTATTGAGCGGATTGATGCGGACCACCATTTCCGTGGTTCCGTAATCGATGGATTTCAGGGCATTGTGGACCAGCAGACGGGCGGCGTCCTTCTCCGCCATGGTTACGGAGTCTTCCAGGTCCAGCATGATACTGTCGGGGCCGTAGATATGGGCATCGGCCATCATTCCGGGATTGTTGCCCGGAACGAACATCATCGTTCTTCTCAGTCTTTCCATACGTCTTTTCCCGTTGCCCGGACTGCGGCGGCGGTAACGCGCGCCCGGATGGTACAATCAAGCGCTCCCTTGTCAATGGCCTGGACATGAGCGTCTTTTACGCCCAGGCCTTCCAGGGTTTCGGTAATGACGGCCTTAATCTGTCGGCCGAACTGTGCAGCCACGGAACTTTGCAGATCTACCTGCAAGCCTTCTCCGGGGCCGATGGTGACCATAATGTCACCGGATTCCAATGTTCCAGCAATCGCTTCTTTCATAGCGTTTACGTATTACTTTTGATGGGCGGGACGCAGAAGGTCCAGCACAACTTTTACAGGGTTGAAGGTTTCGATGGGGACTTCCACGAAAAGGGTGTTCCAGTCGCTCATGGCGCCATTCCACAGACCGGGCAGTTCCAGGGCCTTGAGTTCACGGCCTTCGAAACTCTTGGAACTGATGAAGCCGGCTTCCGGATCGACGTAATTCTGGAGGTCGAAATGCCTGCCCTTGTAGTCCAGAAGGCAGCAGATCAGGTCCACGGGATTGAAATGGGTGGCCCGGGACATGGCCTGCATGGAGCCGGCATCGGCCTTGTTGATCTGGACGCTTTCCAGGATCTGGAGGCTGGTGCAGCCATCCTTTCCGGCGATGATGTACGGACCGCCGCCGGGCTCCCCTTCGTTGCGTACCATGCCGCAGACGCGGATGGGACGGTTCAGTTTGGCGCGGAGCATCTCCACCCGTTCCGTCTCGCTGTGGGCCAGCGGAATCTGGATGCAGAGCACCTTGTCCAGGAAAACCTCGATTTCATTGCACAATTGCACGGAAGGCCGGGCGTCCAGTTCGCGGAGGAAAGAGAAGATCTTGTCCCTGAGTTGCAGGGCGACGCCCATCAGGACCTGCTTGTACTCGGCCGTGACGGGCAGGAGTTTTTCGTGGGCGACATTGTCGATGTTCTTGATGCTCACCAGTTCGTCCTCCACCTTGTTCAGGTTATGGATGAGGGCGCCGTGACCCGCCGGACGGAACAGAAGGGACCCGTCGGCCTTCCGGAAGGGCTTGTTGTCGGGATCCACGGCAATGGTGTCCGTCGCCTTGTCCTGATAGGTGAAACGGATGTCATACTTGACGCCGTAGCGCTTTTCGAAGGTTTCCCGGATTTCGCCGATGGCGGTTTCAAAAAGGGCGCGGTGCTCCGGCGAAATCGTGACGGTGAGGTTGCAGGTGCCGTCGGCGTTGCGCATATATTCCTGCGCTTCCACCAGATGCTCCGCGATGGCGGTACGCACCTCATTGGGATAGCGGTGGAACTTGAGCACGCCCTTGGGCTTGCTGCCATAGGCCAGACCCTCTTCCTTCAGGAGTTTGCGAAGGGTGTCCTTGCGATAGGCGGCGGTGTCCTGCGGCTCTCCGAAGAGCTCTTCGGTATAAAAGGCGAAATCCTTGATGCGGGCGGCCAGTTTGGCGCCGGGGGCATCGGCCGGAAGATCCTTTCCCTCTTCCAGGGCAGAGAGGCCGCTGAACATATCCTTGAACATGCGGGAAGCGGCGCCGGAAGCCGGGACGAATTTGCTCTTGCCGCGGATTTCGGCCTTCTTATAATAGGCGATGGCCTCTTCCACGGCCTTGGCGTCCAGCACACGGATTCCCCTTTCAGGCGTGGCGGGGCCCACAATCTTCATCCAGGGGAAACCGCTCTTGAAATGCTCAATCTGCTGTTTCACCTGACGCACGCTGGCTCCGCGTTCTTCGATTTGTTGGATGTCTTTTTGGTTGAACATAGTGCTATGTGGTTTTTCGATGTAAAATTCTCTGCGGTAATTGTATTCGCTCCGGAGTTTCTCGAAACTGGCGGGGCTGCTCCGGAAAAGGAAATCGTCCGTGAAAATGGGATAATTGTACTGCAGGATGGCAGCGATCTCCCCTTGGGTCTTTCCTTCCAGGCTGATGGATACCGGCTGCAGGCTCTCGTCTTCCAGGGCGGGCCGGAAATCCTTCAGGGGGCCGATGTCGAAGTGCCGGGCGATGGCCTGCACGGCCATGGCGGTTCCGTTCTGCTTGCCCTGGTAGGAATAGCCGGCGATATGCGGCGTAGCGATATCGCACACCTCGATAAGGTTGGGGTCCGGTTCGGGTTCGTTGCACCAGGTGTCCAGCACCAGCGCCCCCAGTTTGGGCCGATAATGCAGCAGGGCCTGTTCGTCCACCACTTCTCCGCGGGAGGCGTTGATGAAAATGGTGCCGGGAAGCATCTTTTGGAAGAAGTCTTCCCCCGCCATGGCGCGGGTGGTGTCGTCCAGCGGGACATGCAGCGTGACGATGTGGGATTTTTCCAGCAATTCGTCCAGGCTTACAAACCCCCTGGGGCCTTCCCTGGCGGCACGGGGAGGGTCGTTCAGGAGCACCTTGAAACCCAGGTTCCGGGCCATCTGCGCCACTTTTTTCCCCACATTGCCCACGCCGATGATGCCGATGACGTTTCCTTCCAAGCGGATGGCTCTTCTGGAGGCGATGCCATAAAGGGCCGAGAAAACGTAATCGGCCACGCCGCCGGCATTGCAGCCCTCGGCATTCTGTACCGAGATTCCATGCTGCCTGCACCAGTCGATATCGATATGATCCATTCCGATGGTGGCACTGGCGATCATCTGCACCCGGGAACCGCTGAGGGTTTCTTCGTTGCATTTGGTCCGTGTACGGATAATCAGGGCATCGGCCTCCTGCATGGCTGCCCGGTCGATGGCCCGGCCGTCCAGGTATTCCACCTCGGCATAAGGCTCAAGGACGCCCTTCAGAAAAGGAATATTGGTGTCTGCGACTATTTTTATCATATCTTTGACAAAGATACTCAAATTCCTGCAATCTATCGCTTTTATTTGTAAATTTGCAGCCGCAAAAAGTAAGTTAAGTAGTGTATCATCTGTAGTTTTTATAGCATGTGGTGGTTGCTTTCCTTCATATCGGCCGGTTTTCTGGGCTGCTATGATTCGTTCAAGAAACTTTCGCTGAAGGATAACGCCGTGATTCCGGTGTTGTTCCTGAACACGCTGGTGTCCACCCTTCTTCTGTCTCCCCTGCTGGTGCGCACCGGCTTCGGCTCCTGGGAAGTGCAGCGCTGGATCCTGCTCAAAAGCACCATCGTCCTGTCTTCCTGGCTGGCCGGCTACTATGCCATGAAACACCTGCCCCTCACCCTCGTGGGGCCGATGAACGCCACGCGCCCCGTCCTGGTGCTCCTCGGCGCCGTACTGCTGTTCGGAGAGCAGTTGAACCTGCTGCAGAGCCTGGGTGTGGGAACCGCCATCGTGGCCTATTTCCTCATGCGGGTGAGCAGCCGGAAAGAAGGCATCGACTTCCGGCACAACAAATGGATCTGGTGCCTTCTCGCCGCCGTGCTGCTGGGCGCCGCCAGCGGCCTCTACGACAAGTTCCTGATGGCCCCGGAAAAAGGCCTCGGGCTGGATAACCTGCAAGTGCTCAGTTGGTACACACTGTATCAACTGGTGTTCATGACGGTCATCCTGGTCTTCTTATGGATTCCGAACCGCCAGCGGACCACGCCCTTCGAATGGCGGTGGAGCATTCCCTTCATCAGCCTCTTCCTCTGCGCGGCCGACTACGCCTATCTGCAGGCCCTGGCACAGCCGGGAGCGCTCATCTCGGTCATTTCCATGATCCGCCGCGGCAGCGTCCTGGTAAGTTTCCTCATCGGCGCCTTCTTCCTCAAGGAGCAAAACATCAAGGCCAAGGCCCTGGACCTCGCCCTGGTGTTCCTGAGCATGGTTTTGCTCTACCTGGGCTCCCGCTAAAGTTTTTTTTGCAAAATTTTTGTTCAAATCTTTGCAAATCCAAAAAAAGTATTTACCTTTGCAATCCCGAAAGGAAATGGGGTATTAGCTCAGTTGGTAGAGCGTTTGAATGGCATTCAAAAGGTCAGGAGTTCGATTCTCCTATGCTCCACAAAGGATAACAAACTGATTATCAAGCACTTACAACCCTCTGAGCCTTTCGAGCTTGGAGGGTTTTCTCGCAAAAGACACCGGTTTTTAAGGCCACTTGAGGCAAAGTGTTTTCAAAATGTTTTCAAGTGATGCCTATGAGTACCGCTAACAATGTAACCGTTGCCCCAGTGATTCGGGAGCAATGCTGGAAAGAAGACGGAACAGGCTATAACGGATTCAACAAGGAATGTCATACTCAAAAGCTATAGCAGTGAAGTCGGTCATGGCTCCAGTATCTGTCCTGCGGCGTTCTTGGTGTCAACCTTCTCGATAATCCGCTCCAGGATGCCATTCTCATCGAAAATGAATGTGCGCCGGAGTGTGCCTAGCGTGGTCTTGCCGTACATTTTCTTCTCACCCCAGGCGCCGAAGGACTGGAGCATCGCCGTGGTGGTATCGGCAAGGAGACGGAAAGGCAGCTCATACTTGGCCCGGAAACCCGTGTGGGACTTGGTGCTGTCCTTGCTAACACCGACAACGTTGTAACCAGCCTCCGTCAAGGCGGCATAATTGTCCCGGAACGAGCAGGCCTCCGCCGTGCATCCTGACGTATTGTCCTTGGGATAGAAGTAGATGATGGTCTTCTTTCCCTTGCAGATGAAATCCTCCGATTTCACCGTATTCCCGTCCTGGTCCAGGACCTCAAAGGACGGCATCTTGTCACCGATTTTCAGCATATTGTCATTCGTTTTGTTTCGATATCAGTCTCTCAAATTCTTCGCACAGCCTTTCCCGTGCCAGTTTGCTCTGCTCCTTACCAGGCTGTAACATGTCAAAGGCGTAGAGGTCGCCGTGATAGACGTCCACCTTGGCGTCAACACCGGCAGATTGGAGCTTCTCCACGAAGTCCTGTGTCTCCTGGTAGAAGGGCTCACCGTCCTGGACAAAGGTGTAGCAGGGCGGGAGGTCGGAATAGTCCGTCTCGCGGGCGGCAGAGGCGTATTTGCTTTCTGTGCCGGAGCCGTAATCATCACCCAGATAATGCCGCCAGCCCCAGTGATTACGCTTAGTGTTCCATACGCGGCCATGGTTGTCGGCCGATGAAGCCGTGTCCTTGCTGTCCAGCATCGGGTAGAGCGGGAACTGCGCCGCAATGGGGATTTCGCCCTTGTCGCGGGCATAGATGCACAGGGCCGCCGTCAGGCCGCCTCCGGCGCTTTCACCACCGACGACGATGCGGCTGCGGTCGATGCCAAGTTCGTCGGCTTGTGCATACATCCATTCCAGTGCAGCGTAGCAGTCCTCCAGCGCCGCGGGATAAGGCGATTGCCAGGCCAGCCGATAATCTGGGAACACCACTACTGCGCCGAACCGCTCGGCCAGCATGGGTGCGCAGGTCATGCCCAGCATATAGGTCCCGCCCAGCATATACCCGCCGCCGTGAATCCACAGGATGCCCGGAACAGGGCCCGAAGTTTCCTTGGGCTTAAGGACCTTTATCTTCATGCTCCGTCCGCCGGATTCGATGCGCACGGTGCGGGTGCCATATGATTTTCCGGCGCAGCCGAGTGCGGCCAGCAGGGCAAGCGATATGCAGAGGAGGTGTTTCACTACAGGTATTCCTCCAGAAACTCCGATGCATCCGCTACGCAGTCCGGGCAGTCGCGCAGTGGCTTGCCCGTGCCGATGCCCTTCAGGAGTTTGCACTGGGTGGCGCCATTGCGCTGCTGGAACTTGGTCATGATTTCCTTCATGCGTGCGCGAGAGGCGTTGCGGTCCTTGGTGGCCAGGCCGACAATCATGCCGGCGCCCACCAGCGCGCCGCAGGTCCCTTCCATATTGCCCATGCCGGTCCCGTAGGCCCCGGCGATGTCTAGCGCCGTCTGTTCGTCCAGGCCCACGAGGTCGCAATAGGTACAGACCACGGCCTGTGCGCAGTTATGGGAGTTGCAGCGTTTCTTTTCCGCTGCCAGGTGTTTGCGGGTTTCCATTTGAAAGTCAATGTATTTCTTTGCCAAAGGGGAAAACGCTTCCGATAGCCATCTTGAAGTGCTGCAGGCCCCAAGGTATTCCGATGATGGTAACGCAGAACAGGAGCCCGCATACGAGGTGGATGATGGCAATCTCCCACCAGCCCAGCAGGATCCAGATGAGGTTCATCACGATGGACAGGCAGCCCGGTTGGTTAGGGCCGTCCACCAGCTCGTGACCGAAGGGCCATAGAGCGTAAGTGCCTAGTTTGAAGAGTTGTACGCCGAAGGGAATTCCGATGATGGTGATGCACATCAGCAGGCCTACGATGTAGTAGATGATGGTGATAAGGATACCGCCGAGGATGAACCAGAGTATGTTGCCGATTGAGTTCATAGATTCATGGAATCTTCTTCTTTCTTAAATGCATCCGAAATCTCATCCTTCACATACGCTTCCAGGCATCTCTGCTTATAAGCAAACCAACCCTGACGATAAGGGCAACTGTCAATAACAGCCTTGAATCGGGCAAAGGGATGATTGTTGGAAAGGGCTGCTATTAGCTTGCCCCTGAGAGATGACTCACCCTCGGGCAACTCATCTACAAAGCCCTCCATAAATCTAAAGGACTCATATGATTCAGGCGGGGTCAACGTGATACGCCTTTCCCATGAATCTACTCTCTCCAGAAGCTCGGCATCCTCATTCGGTGTTTCAGAATACTCCCAGGAGCCGGGATTCAAGGTAAAGATGGTCTCATTTGTATCCGGGTTCAAATAGCATCTATGACCACAGTCAAGCATTTCGGCAATCTCACGTACTATTTCGTCCGGAAGAGTCGCATTACCTTCCTCCAGATAAAGAACATCCTTGCCATTATTCTTGGCATATTCTATTTCCGACCGAGTACTCTCGCCGATGTAGCCACCGACATTGATGACGAAGATGGCATCGGCCATATCAATCTTGCGCTTGTGCATATCATCCAGCATCTCCTTGGTCCCTTCGGTCCAGACTTCGTCATCACCGCTGTGGCCAAACAGACCAACACTGATGACGATGTTCCCCTCGAGTGTAAGACGTTTCTGTGCCTCCAGAAACTGCTTCTTGAAGCGTGTACTGCCGCAGAGGGTTATGACTTTATATTTGCTAACCATAATATACCTATATCAGAACTATATCAGAGCATTTAGGGAACTTAGTAGGGATTACTGATAATCTGAATGGCAGTGCTGAATCATCAACTTCTTCCCACGCCTTATCCATCATGTCAAGCTCCTGACACTGTTGAAGGACCAGTTTCAGATAGCGCCGCAGGACCATTATGGATGGGAATTGCCCACGCTCATTATACCAGGTCATGAGGTCCTTCTTCCCTTTGGAGCTGTTGCAGGATTTACAACTGCAGACCAGATTCTCCATGTGGTCTGCTCCGCCTTTTATACGGGGGAAGAGGTGGTCAACTGATAAATTCTCGGTAGAGCCGCAGTAAACACAGCGGGCGCCATTCTCCATCTTCCAGCGCTCATCCTTGAACAGGGAACTTACCTGCAATTTCCCCGATAGCAGCCCTTTGTACATCCGCATCCGGATGATGAAGGAAGTCTTGTCGTAGGTCGGGAGCCCTCGGTTGATGCCATCGTGAGCCATCGCCAGGTTGGCGTATGACCAGTAAATAAGTTCAGCAACAGTATGAGGCGTAATTGAAGGCATCAGTTATCTTATCTCTTACAAAGATAGCCAACTTTCTATAAACAAGCACAATAAAAACAACTACAGTATGATTTACGGTTACATCAGAGTCAGCAGCGACAAACAGACTGTTGAAAATCAAAGGTTTGAAATCAACAACTTTTGCTCCCGGGAATCGATGACTATTGACGGGTGGATTGAGGAGACCATAAGCGGGACAAA
>JAFSMS010000015.1 GCA_017447815.1 Bacteroidales bacterium
CGCCGTGAAGGACTATCTCGTCAAGGCCGGTATCGAGGAAAGCCGTATCTCCTCTGATTACAAGGGCGACACCGTACAGCCGTTCTCCGTGAACGAGCAGAACCGCGTGGTCGTATCCCTGGTTAAGTAAGAAGTAGTGTAAAACCCAAACTGAAACAATTACAACTAACAAATTCCTTATTTATTAATTTTTAAAAATTATGAACAAGAAACTCAAATTCATCATTGCAGGCGTGGCTATCGTAGCCGGCCTTGCAAGCGCTGTGTCCTGCCAGGACCTCAAGACGGATTTGGAGAAGATCAATTCGGAGATCTCCAACCTGAAGACTACTGTGCAGAGCCTGCAGAGCAAGATTGACGCCGGTGCCGTCATCACCAGCGTCACTTCCACTGCAACCGGCGTGAAGGTTACCCTGAGCAATGGTAACTCCTTCGACATCACCAATGGTAAGGATGGTGCCAACGGCACCAACGGTACCAATGGAACCAACGGTAAGGACGGCGCCCCCGGTTCCGTGATCACCATCGGCGACAACGGCAACTGGTTCATCGACGGTGTCGATACCGGTAAGGCTGCCGCCGGCAAGGACGGCAAGGATGGTACCAACGGTACCAACGGTAAGGACGGCGACTCCATCGTCTGGGCTCTGAGCGAAGACGGTACGCAGTTCGTCGAGTACAAGAACGGCGTTGCCACCGGTAACACCGTGGCTATCCCTGCTGCTCAGGGTGCCGTTACCGCCCTTTGGGATGAAGAACTCGGTGTTCTCACCATCTACGGCGCCGATGGCGCCGAGGAAGGTCTCCCGATCGTTATTACCAACAATGCTACCAAGATTGCTGCCGTGTCCTTGATTGACACCTATGTCGGCTACGAGTGGAGCGCGTTTAAAAACGGTGGATATACCCAGGGTTATAACACTTGGGGTTGGTACGATTATCCCCGGTTGCACTTCTCCAATGTGATTGAGAAGGCCAATGTATTTGAAGAGGGCATCAAGAATGCCATCACCTTCGAAGAGGGCAAGCAGACTCCTGTAAATTCCGTTTTACTTGCTCGTATTTCTCCGGCCAACTATGAGCCTCAGCCCGAGGACTTCCAGTTTGTTAACTCCCTGGGCGTGGTTTATGATGACGTTAAGGTAGTTGGCGTATATCCTTTTGTAGGTCTCCTTACTAAGAGTGAAACTGAAACAGGTTTGTGGTGGCTCGAGGTGTCTTTGACTGATTACGACAAGGATGAATTCGATGCCATGTCCAAATATGTCTACAATCCTGCAACAGGGGCTTTCCGTTATATTGCTTATGCTCTTAAAGCTCAAGATGCAGTATCTTCCTACGATGTTGAGTTCCGATATGCCGACTTCGTTCCCAGCAACGTCCTTGACTTCTTTGTGGGCGCAAACCTTCCCGAGGCCGATTATATCGGTTGGCTGAACAACCGTTATCAGGGCACCTACGGCGCCGGTGCCAACCCGTCCCTGAAACAGCCCGGTACCACTGCATATGAAGAACTCACCTGGGCCGCTCCTACCGCCAAGATTCCCACCCCGGCTGTAGAGCCTGTGCTCACCGGTGCCGGCAAGAATGTTGCCATTGATGCAACTGACGATCGTAGCGCCAATCCTACCTACAAGGCCATCCTTGGCGAGCCCATCAACATTTATGCAGGCTTATGGAATACCTATCCTACTGATTTTGCTTATGCTGAAGAGATCAAGGCCATGTATGTGACCCTTGACAGCGAAGACAACGCCATCGAGTCCGCTCCCTCCGAGTGGAATGCTTGGACCAGTTATGTGGACGGCATCGAAGGCCTGAACGAGGTTCAGCTTGGCCAGATTGCTACCATCACCATCAACAAGCCCAGCGCTGACGGCGACATCATCGGTTTCCGTGTATATGCCGTGAACCTTGACGGTACCCTCGTGGATCCGGATGGCCGCGCCTTCTATGTGCAGGTTGGCCAGGCCGGCGACGAACTCAACGCCATCAACACTGTGATGAGCACCATCGAGCAGTTCCAGGCCGCTCCGCTCCCGAAGACCGGTGTCGCTACCACTTCCCTCAAGAAGATCTCCGCTGATCACTACTCCTTCCAGATGATCGACGACGAACTGGTTGACGGCTCTCCTTTCGTGGGTACTTTCCATCTCCAGGACAAGAATAATACGGATGTCATCGTCGATGCCTGCCCTGGTGTCAATTGGGTTTATTTCGGCGCTCCTCTTGACCTGAGCACCATCACCAAGGCTTACTTCGAGGCTACCCTCCCTCTGTTCCTCTATGAAGACGGCAAGACCTACCGTGGTCTCTACACCTTCTACAATGCCGACGGCTTTGTAATTGCCACCCTGCCTGTCACCTTCACCAAGACCCTGCCGGCCTCCATCGCCCAGGTTCCCGTGAAGACCAGCCAGCTCGGTGCTGACGACAAGTATCGCTGCTTCGTGATTCCGACCACCTGGACCGCTTATGCCGACGTGGCTACCGCCGAGGCTGCCGGTCAGGAAGGCCACATGGACATGCTGTCCATCTTCAACTTCCCGAACGACGATCCTACCGGCTACGAAGTAACCTTCGCCGCTTCCAAGAAGGCCGTTGTCTCCGGCAAGAATGTCCTGCAGGACGTCACGGTTGTTCCTGACACTCCGCTTGCTGCCGACGATCTGAACGATCCTACCGTTGCTCCCAACAACTGGATCACCATCGCCGATCTGGATCTGATTGACAACAAGACCGAGCACAAGACAACTGTTGTTTACAACATGGGCCCTGTCTCCTCTGCCAAGATCAAGTGGAACACCACCACCACTCCTGCCACCATTACCAGTGTTGACGACTATGTCCTCAACGCCGGTGAGTTCCAGACCATCTACTTCTGCATCTACAACGAGGATGCCAACTATGGCTGGCCTTGGAGCTGGGACAGCAGCGCTGCATGGGCTAACACCGATGCCGTTGCCGGTTCCGCCAAGATTGCCAAGGGTGGCAACAAACTCTCCGTCACTTACGAGGACTACGACGGTGGTGCCCTTCCTGCCAACAAGATTATCGGCGGCAGCAAGTGGGATTCCATCTACAAGGGTGCTATGCCTACCGGTTACAACAACACCATCAATGTCACCGACGCCAAGCTTGTCACCGTGGGTGGTGCCAACGACGGCAAGGTTGAATACTATGATGTGACTGTTGCCGGCACCAACTTCAACTTCACCAAGAAGTCCGGTGCTACCAACCCGACCAGCGCAGTTCCTTCCAGCCTCGTGATCACTTACACCGATATGTTTGGTCACAAGAATGTTTGCAAGGTTCCTGCAGAGGTTCTCAAGCGCTAAAAGTCTGTTTTAGACAATCGTTTTTGGCCGGGCCCGCAAGGCCCGGCCTTTTTAAATTTTTTCCCCATGAAATCCATCAGACTCTTTTTTGCTGCCTTCGCCCTTCCGCTGGCACTGGCCCTTGCCGGCTGTTCCAAGGAATACGACGACACCGAACTTCGCAATAAGATTTCCAGCCTCGAAAGCCGCATTGCCGAACTCGAGAGCCTCAAGACCACGATGAGCGGTATCCAGACCACCGTTGCCAACCTGGAGAAGAAACTCTCCGTGACTGCTGTCAAGACCGATCCCGCCAACGGGAACGTGACCATCTCCTTCTCCGACGGCTCCACTGCCACCCTCACCAGCGGAAAAGTAGTTTCCGTGAAGGAAATCGACGGTGTGCTGTACTGGGCCATTGACGGCGAAGTGGTGAAAGATACTTCCGGAACTCCCATTCCCGTTACCGACGAGGATAATATCGACTTCCGCGTCGCCACCGACGGTACGCTGGAATACACCGTGGACGGAGGTAAGACCTGGATTCCGGTAAAAGGCACTGCCGATGAACCCGGCATCCTGGTAAGCGAAACTGACGAATCCTACATTGTCGAGTTTGCCGACGGATCCACCTTTGTCCTTCCCAAACTGCTGCCCTTCTCCCTGCAGGTGCAACTTCCCGAGTCCCTTGTCATCGCGAAGGGAAAAACCCTGGAACTGGTCTATACCATTTCCGGTGTGAAGGCCGGCGACACCACCGAACTGGGTGTTGTGGGCGCTTCAAACGGCATTGAGGTGGAAATAACGGCTGCCGACAACGCTGCCGGCACGATTGCCATCACCAACAAGACGGTGACAAGCGGTGAAATTGCCGTGGTCCTTTATGCCACCAACCACAGCGGCCAGTCCGATATCTGCAGCCTCAGTTTCACGGCCGAAGGCTCCAATGAGCCTGTACAGCCCGGCGACAGCGCCTATTCAGCCTTCCTGGGCAATTGGACTTCCGCTGCCGGAACATTGGTGCTGGCGGAATATCCGGAGGTAGAGAACGCCTATCAGTTCGCCTACAGCGGCTTTGGTGATGTCACCATCCCGGCCGTCTATTCCCAAGAGAAGGACGCCATCTGCTTCGGTACAAGCGAGATTGGAACCAACGGCAACTGGACGTACTATTTTGTGGCCTTTGATTCCGACAATTACATTGAAATGGGCGGTCCTGAAGGGGATGAATTCCTTGCCTTCGGGCAGGTAAAGGATGGTGTCCTTACCATCGTCGGCAACGAGTATGATGCCGTGTATGAGGGTAAAACCTATCATGAAGTAATTGTTTCCCTCACGATTCTTGGCTATCTTTCCAAGAAGGAAGGAACCAATGATGTGGGCTGGTATTCCTTCCAGGATGTTACCCCCATGGCCCTCCCGGCCACCTTCAACGCGTCGGCCGTGACGGGAGGAGCACCTGTGCGTCTGGACGCTGCCCGCCTCGTGTCCGGCAAGAAGCCTGTTCCTGCACAATTCAAAGTCAGATAAGTCAGACTGCTGACATTCCCCGGGGCCCCGTTTGGGACTCCGGGCTTTTTTATGTACATTTGCTCCTGTGAAAAGAACAGGAATCATCGCTTTTTTGCTGTGCCTTCTTGCGGGAGCCTGCCAGGACCCTTACCGGGAGCCGGAAGTCCCCGAGGTGGCGCAGTGCACGCTGCAAGTAACCGTGGAGCCTTTTTCGCAGCCGGGCGCTGCGTTTTATTGGACGGCTTATGACACTTTGGGCGTATATACGGAGGCCCATCCTTCCGCGGAGCCTTTTCATCTGCAGAGCGGCCTGGGCAAGCCATCGGCCCGGTTTGTGGGGCAGACGGCGGGCTCTCCGTACGTGGTGCTGTATCCCTACTGGGCCAGGCGCAGCGAGACGCTGAGCGGCAAAAACCTGTCTTTCCAGTTCCCCGCTTCGCAGAAGTATTCGGCTAGCGGCATCGGGCCGGAGTCCGGGCCCATGATCGGCGTGGGGGAAGGGACGGAAATCGGCCTGAAGAACCTCTTTGGCGTTGTGCAGATTCCGCTCACCGGGAATGCCAGCGTCACGGCGGTCAGCCTTACCACCCGCAGCGGTCTTTCCCTGAGCGGGAAGGCCGGCGTGAAGACGGATTTTGCCGATGAGCCCGAGGTGAACATGCTTTCCGGCGGCGGCAAAACCATTTATCTTGCCTGTCCCGGCGGCGTGACGCTCCAAGAAGACGGGATGACGCCTTTCCTGTTTGCGCTTCCTCCGGCCACTTACCGCGGCGGATTCACGGTGGAAGTGGATACGTACACCGGAACGCAGACCTTCGAGTGGAACCAGGACATTACCGTGGAGCGTTCCAAGATGGTCCTCGCTCCTTCCTTTGTGTGCGAGTCGCACGGCGGTTCCGGTCCTGATGACCTTCTCGGCAACCAAATCTGGTATAAGAGCGAAGGGGACCAGGTGGTTCAACCCAACCCCAAGGCTTTCAATGCCAACATCGTCTCCAACAATTACGGAGAGGACGGATGGGGAAAAATCGTGTTTGACGCTCCGTTGAGAATCGTCTCTCAGGAGGCGTTCAGCCATCTCCGCGTCACGGAGGTCCGTCTTCCGGACTGCGTGGAAGCCATCGGAGAAAATGCCTTTTTCGGCACCCCCATCGCCCAGTTCCATACCCCGGCGGCCCTCGAGCAGGTTGATCGCGACGCATTTGCATCCTGCTACAACCTGACCCGCTTTTACGGCGACCGGGCATCGGCCGACCAGTCGTCCATTATCCTGGAAGGCGGTAAATTGGTGGCCTATGCCACAGGACTCGTCAGCGGAACGGTCGTCCTCCCGGAAGAGGCCGTGTCCCTGGCCGATTATCTCTTTTTCCGGGACCTGAACATGCAGGAAGTCGTTCTTCCCGAGGGCTTACAATCCATCGGAGAGTTTGCTTTCCGCCTGCAGCCTCTGCTGGAAAGGGTGGTCTTTTCCAGCACGGTAACCTCCGTAGGCCGGCATGCTTTTGAATACTGTCCCGGCCTCACTTCGTTTGAGGGGACCAATGCCATGATCCGGGACGGCCGAGCCCTGGTGGACGGCGAGGGATGGCTTGTGGCCGTTGCCGGAAAGGGGATGGAGGATTTTGTCGTTCCCTCCGATGCGACCAAACTTTTCTCGGGCGTATTTGTGGGCCTGGACGCATTGAGGAGCATTACTTTCACGACCGCATTGGAGAACCTTTATTCCGACGCCATCTTCGACTGCCGCAATCTGGAGTTTTTCTATGGTCCCGGTACCACGGAAGACCACCACGGCATTGTCTTCTATGGAGACTATCTGGTGAAAACCACCCCCATCCTTCCGGAAGAATACACGGTGCCGGAGAGCGTCCGCCGGATTTTCTGGAATGCTTTCGAGGGTAACACCACCACGCGGAGCCTTGTGATTCCGGATGCCGTCTATTCCATCGGCAGTTACTGCTTCAGCGGAATGACCCGGCTGGAAACCCTGCAACTGCCGGCGTCGCTGGAGGAAATCGGCGCACAGGCCTTCCGCGGCTGCAACAAACTGCAGCATCTGTATGTCCGCTCCTATTCCCCTCCGGTCTATCCCAAGGATGGAGAATCCTCCTTCTTCGGCCATTCCGGGCTCCGCATCCATGTCCCGCTGGGAACGGAGTCCTATTACAGGACGGCTACCGGCTGGCGGGATTATGCACGGTATATCTCCGAATACAAATACGAAGACCTTCCCGACCCCGGGGTGTATCACTCGACCGACTTCAGTCAGGACGGCAGCGTGAAAACGCTCCGGAAAGCCACCGAGGGCCAGGGAATCAACATTGTCCTTTTGGGAGACGCCTTCTCTGACCGGCAAATCCGTAACGGCATCTATGACAACGTGATGCAGCAGATGGCCGATGCCATCCTGGGCGAAGAGCCTTTTGCCAGTTACCCGGGACTGTTCAACGTGTATGCCGTGAAGGTTGTCTCGGCCACGGAAGGGTATGCCGAAGAGGGCGGACGGGCCCTGGGAACCCGCTTTTTGGAGGGGACGGAGGTGACCGGGGACGACGATGCCTGCCTTGCCTATGCGCTCAAAGTGGTTTCCCGGGAGAATATGGACAACGCCGTCATCGTGGTGGCCATGAATTCCACCACGTACGGGGGCACTTGCCGGATGTTCATGTCGGCCACGGGAGCCGGGGACGGAGCCGGGACGGGCATCGCCTATGTACCGCTGTGCCCCAATGAGACGACGTTTGCGCAGGTTGTCGCCCACGAGGCCGGCGGGCATGCTTTCGGCAAACTGGCCGACGAGTATTCCAACCACAAGGGGATCCTCCCCGAATCGGAGAAAAAGACCTACACCGACCGGATTCCTTACGGCTGGTTCAAGAACGTGGACTTCACGGGAGACCGTTCCGGCGTGAAATGGGCCCATATCCTGCAGGATGCACGCTATGAGGGCGAAAACGTGGGCTGCTTCGAAGGGGCCTGCGACTATACCCAAGGTGCGTGGCGGCCCAGTGAGGAGAGCCTGATGCGCTATAACGAGGGTGGATTCAACGTTCCGTCCCGGGAAGCCATCTGGTACCGGATGCACCGCCTGGCCTATGGCAGTTCCTGGGAGTATTCTTATGAGAAGTTTGCAGCGTACGACGCCAAGAACCGGGCTACAAAGGCGCCCAAGGCCCGCAAGGCCTCTCTGCCGCCTTTAGGGGCGCCTGCGCTTGTCCCTTATTCCTGGGAGGAGGCTTGCAGCGCCCAGTAGCAGGAAGAGGAATACGCAGACGCGTCCCACCATATCGCCATAGCGCACGAAGAAGGATTCTCCCTGCAACAGTTGTACGGTGCCCTGCAGAACGGCGGGCGTCCACCAGGCAGTGCGGTCCAGAATGTGTCCGGACGGGTCGATGATGGCGCTGATGCCGGTGTTTCCGCAGCGGGCCACCCAGCGGCGGGTTTCGATGGCGCGGAGGCGACTGTAGTTCAGGTGCTGCTTGTGGCCGGGGGTATTGCCCCACCAGGCGTCGTTGGTGATGACGGTAAGAAGTTGCGCCCCTTTCCGGACATAGCCCGTGCAGAATTCTCCGTAAACCGACTCATAACACACGGCCGTTCCGATGGGGATGCCGCCCATATCCAGGCAGGAGATTTCCTTCTGGCCGATGTCTTTGCCCATCACGGGCCCACCCAGCAGGAAACGCTCCAGGGGGATGAACAGGGCCGGATAGGGCGTCAGTTCGGTTCCCACCACCAGTTTGGATTTGTGGTAGAGGCTGAATCGGCCCGACGTATCAGTGAGAATGGCCGAATTGTGCGCCAGGAGCCAGTGGTGGCGGCCGTCGGCCTCTGTGCCCATGTCGTAGGCGCAAGGATCCGGGCAGGCGTAGGAAACGCGGGGTTCGTAGGCGATGGCCCCGTAAATGAGGCTTGTCCGGGGGTGGCGGTGCAGGAATTCCTGAAAACGGAGGAAGGTCTCGTGCGAGGGAATGGCATTGGTATAAACGCCCCGGGTGAAGGTTTCCGGCGCGAGGGCCAGCACAGGCCGGTCCTCAGACCAGTCGGCCTGCTCCAGCAGTGCGATGAACTCGTTGTCCTGCTGCTCCCGCGGAACGGCGCCCCGTTTTTCATAAGGGTCGTAATTGGGCTGGCCGATCACCACCTGCAGCGGCGTTCCTTCCTCCTGGAAACGAAGGCACGCACTCCATACCATGGGGCCGAAGACCGCTACGAGCGTGCCGGCAAAGGCCGATATCCGCGCTTTGGCGTTCCAGCGGGCCATCCGACCGTCCGAAAGGGCCACCATGAGGCCGAAGAGGGAGAGATTGGACGTCCACACCCAGAGCGAACCGCCCAGGCTTCCGAGGACGCTGTACCATTGTACCAGACCGGTGGTATCGGCAAAGGCGTTACCCAGCACCAGCCAGGGCCAGGAGATTTGCGCGCTGGTAAGATAATACCGTTCCCAGGCAATCCAGGCGGCGGCCAGGAACACATAGGGCAGTATGCCGGCCATGCGGCGCTTTACCCAACGGAAACTCCCGAAGACCACCGACATTTGCAGGGAATTGGCCAAAATGGCAAAGATGGCGCCGGCCACCGTCGCTTCTCCCACCCACCAGGTGGTCAGGGCGTTCCACAGCACGAAAGTGCCATAGTGCCACCACCAGAAGTGTTTTGTCTTGTACTCCGAAGCCAGGCGCTCCATGATAAGAAGCGGCAGAAGCCCGACGAGGGCCGTCCATCCCATATGCGGAACCAGCCAGGGCAGGCTCATCAGCACTGCAAAGGCCAGCATCAGGGCCAAAAATATGAAACCTGTTTTTTTCACAAGGCAAATTTACGCAAAAAAGCGGTTGTTTCGGCATTCCCGCAAAAGTTTTTCCGCTCCGGCGGGTGTGGGTGGGGGGTGTGGCATGTGTCGGGTTCGGCTTGTGGTCGGCCCGTTTGGTGGGTGATGAAGCTTGTGGGTTGCATGTTGGGTGGCTGGTGAAGCTTGTGGGGTGCACGTTGGGTGGCTGGCATCCTGCTGATACTCAGCGTATTGCGTATAATCCTCTGCGCTTTTTGCGCAGAGGATTGTACGCAAACAGCTGAATCACAATGGTTTATCGGCCACCCTTGCGGGCGCGCGGGCCGATGAAGGCACCGGCCGATGCCGCTTCGACAAGCGAATGTGCCTTGCAGCGCCCTAGAAGGCCGATTGGACAGCCGAGGCGGCAACCAAAACCGTCCATCGGCCCAAAAACTTTGCCACCTTGACAAACAGAAGGCAATGGAAGGACGATTCCGCGTCGAGGCGGCAGAGGACTTTGCAAGGTGGCATGGTTCGGTGCCCCATGGAGGCACGGCAGCGGCATTTTTGGCGTTTTTTGCAGCCGTCATGCAACC
>JAFSMS010000016.1 GCA_017447815.1 Bacteroidales bacterium
AGTAGGAGTCCTGGGGGATGACCACTACGCGGCCCTGCAATTGATTTACAATGGCCTTGACAACGGTTGTCTTACCGGAGCCGGAGCCTCCGGCGATACCAATTACGAGCATAACGGTGTTATTAGGTTAGTTTAAAACTCTGCGTTTTTCGGCGTTCGCGGGAAGGGGATCACGTCACGGATATTGGCCATGCCGGTGACGAACAGGAGCAGACGCTCGAATCCGAGGCCGAAGCCGCTGTGCGGTACGCTGCCGTAACGGCGGGTGTCGATGTACCACTCCAGGTTCTTGCGGGACATGCCCAGTTCCTCAATCCGCTTTTCGAGTTTTTCCAGGGAGGCTTCGCGTTCGCTGCCGCCGATGATTTCTCCGATCTTCGGGAACAGGACGTCCATGCCCCGGACGGTACGGCCGTCTTCGTTCTGTTTCATGTAGAAGGCCTTGATGTCCTTGGGGAAGTCGATCAGGATGACGGGCTTGCCAAAGTGCTTCTCAACCAGATAACGCTCGTGCTCGCTCTGGAAATCCGTGCCCCAGTGGACGGGATACTCGAATTTGACACCATCGGCAACGGCCTTTTCGAGGATTTCCACGGCCTCGGTATAGGTGACTTTCTGGAAGGGGATTCCGAGGACGCTCTGCATGCGTTCGATGAGGCCTTCGTCGTATTTGTCGTTGAGGAATCTGAGGTCGTCCATGCAGTTGTCCAGGGCATACTGCACCAGGTATTTTACGAATTCCTCGGCCAGGGCCATGTTGTCCTGAAGGTCATAGAAGGCCATTTCGGGCTCGATCATCCAGAACTCTGCGAGATGACGGGGCGTATTGGAATTCTCGGCGCGGAAAGTAGGGCCGAAGGTGTAGATTTCGCCGACGGCGGTGGCGCCCAGTTCTCCTTCCAATTGACCGGAAACGGTGAGGGACGTCTTTTTGCCGAAGAAATCCTTGGAAAAATCCACGTTGCCCTTCTTGTCCAGCGGGATGTTCTTGAGATCCATGGTGGTCACCTGGAACATGTCTCCGGCACCTTCCGCATCGCTCTCGGTAATGAGCGGGGTGTGCAGATAGACGAAGCCTTTTTCGTTGAAGAACTTGTGGATGGCAAAGGCCATGGCGTTGCGGATGCGAAGAACGGCGCCGAAGGTGTTGGTCCTGAGGCGCATGTGGGCGACGCTGCGCAGATATTCCAGGGTGGTGTCCTTTTTCTGGAGCGGGAAACGCATGGGGTCGCAGTCTCCGAGGACTTCTATCTCACTGGCCTGGATTTCCACAGCCTGGCCGCTGCCCATGGATGCGGCCAACTGTCCTTTCACGGACAGGGAGGCGCCCGTTGTGATGCGTTTGAGGAGCTCTTCATCGAAGAGCTCCGTATTGGCTACGATTTGAATATTATTGATGGTGGAACCGTCATTCAGGGCGATGAATTTTACCTGTTTGTTGCCTCTCTTGGTACGTACCCAGCCTTTGGCCAGTACTTCAACGCCCGGCTCCGAGGCAAGCAGAGCCTTGATCTTGGTCCTTTTCAGAGTTTCCATTTCTTTTTATACTTCAAATTATGCAAATATAGCATTTCTTCCCCAATTCGGCAACCCTTCTTGGGCAACAATGCAAGATACTCCTGCGCGTAGGGCGAGTCGGAAAGTAGAATCCGTTCCCGGAGCCGGCTTTTGATGACGCGCGCCGCCCCGGGCCCGCTGAGCCCTGCCAGACGGGCCGAAAGGTCGCTTGTGAGTCCGGCTGCCGCATAGCAGAAGATCAGGATGTCCCTGGGCCTCAAGTCTTCAAAATCGGCGCAGAGACGGTCCAGGACTCCGTCCATTTTCTCATTCATCCTTTCTTGCAGATAGCCCGGTTTCTCCGGTCCTCCCAGGATTTCCCGCAGTGTGTCCAGGCATCTCTTCCGGCGGAACTCATCGGTGTATGCCATGTCTTCCGTCTGGAACCATTCCGCTGCGAAAATGCACAGCAGGACCACTTCCTCATTGATTCTCCTTTTCTGTTTGTAGCGCAGGACTTCCACTGCTACAGGCGTCTGTACGCCTTGGCTTTTGTTTGTTTTCATGGTTTTTATAAGGGCGAGTAAACGAAATGTGTAAACTCTGGACGGGGGTACGTATCCCGTAACTGATTGAGAACCTTTGGATTTGGCTTTATTTTGAAGGCCGTGGCGCAAAGAACGAAATGTTACGAGGGCTTTACAAAAGCTTTACA